>JADCJE010000033.1 GCA_020247305.1 Phycisphaerales bacterium
CCGCTGGCCCTGCTGCGCGGCGAGCTGCTCGACCCGATGACGGACTGGCCCGAGCCGCTGCGCCGCCTCGGCTGAGCGGCCGAAGCCGCGCGTCAGCGCGCCGCAGCCGGCCCGGGCGCTGGCACGACCTGCGGGCGCGGGATCTCGACGCGCGCCGCGGCGGGCGGGGCGACGACCGGCGCTGGCACTGCGTCCTCGCGGACCGGCGGCGTCGCCGGCCGCCGGCCGAACAGCACGGCGACGGTCTCGCGCAGCACGCGGCGCTTGATCGCCTTCGCGGTCAGCTGGGCCGAGGTCCACCACCAACCGTCCGCGGCCATCATCTCGGCGGCGGCGACGAAGCGCTCCATGAACTCGGCGAAGTCGGCTTCCGTGAAGTCGTGGCTGAACAGGAATCGGCCGCTGCCGACCCAGCTCATCGTGATGCCGGCGGCGCGCAGGTAGTACTGGAACATCCAGGCGTAGCGGCTCGGCTGCGTGAACACCGTCGCCCACACCGACACCATGTTGGCGACGCGCACCGGCAGCCGGCGCTCCGCGAGCCGGCGGTTCAGTTCGGCAGCGCGCGAGTCCCATTGCTCGTCGATGCCGCGGTAGGTCGCCTGCACCTCAGGCCAGTCGAGGTGCTGCAGGAACTCGTTCATCGCCGTCATCACGTACGGATGCGAGTTGAACGTGCCGCGGGCGAAGCAGAAGTCGGTCGGCTTGTCGTCGCGGAAGCGCTTCATCAGGTCGGCGCGACCGGCGACGACGCCGATCGGCAGGCCGCCGCCGATGGTCTTGCCGTAGGTGACGAGGTCGGCGTCGACGCCGAAGTACTCCTGCGCGCCGCCGATCGCGAGCCGGAAGCCGAGGAACACCTCGTCGAAGATCAGCACGATGCCGCGGTCGGTGCACACGTCCCGCAGCCGCCGCAGCCAGCGCACGTAGGCGTGCTTGTCGTAGGCGACGCTGCGCGCGCCGGTCACCAGCATCGAGTCGCTCGGCGCGTTGCCGTTGGGGTGCATCGCCTGCAGCGGGTTGATCAGCACGCAGGCGATGTCACTGCGGGTGCGCAGCACGGCGAGCGAGGCCTCGGCCATGTCGGCGAGCGTGTAGACCTCGTGCGGCGGCCGCGGGTTGCCGACGCCGGCCTGCACGCCGTCCCACCAGCCGTGGTACGCGCCGCAGAAGCGTACGATGTGCGACCGGCCGGTGTGGTACCGGGCGAGCCGCACCGCCTGCATGACCGCCTCGGTCCCCGACATGTGGAACGAGACCTGGTCCTTGCGCGCGATCCGGCGGATGCGCGCGACGTTGTCGGCGACGACGTCGTGGTACGGGCCGAGCACGGGCCCGAGGGCGCGCGCGCGGTCGCCGGCGCGGTCGATGCAGCCCTTGTAGAAGTCGTAGCCGAAGACGTTGACGCCGTACGCGCCCGTGACGTCGAGGCTCCAGTTGCCGTCGAGGTCCTGGATGTGCCGCCCGCGCGTGGCCTTGGCGACGACGCCGAGGGGGAACGCCGCGCGGACGCGCTCCCGGAACTGGAACGGCACGCGGTAGTGGTTGACGAAGTCGACGTCGGCGAGGCCGGCTTCGAGCGCCGCGCCGGCCGCGAGCGTCCGCGGCGCCTTGCGGCGGAACTGCTCGCCCAGGCGCTCGAAGGCGGCGCGTCGGCGCGCGGCGACGTCCGCCGGCGCGTCGTCGGCGGCGAAGAACTCGCCGGCGCCGTAGGCGTAGTACGGCAGCAGCTTCGCCACGCGCCGCGCGATGCGGGCGTGCCCGCGCAGCGACGGGTGCTTGGCGCGCGACAACAGCAGCCGGGCCCGCAGCCAGCGGGCGCCGTACAACGCGGCGAGGCCGCCGCCGACGAACAGCAGGGCCTGGCTCATGCCGACTCCGCCGCGATCGACGTCGCGCGCACGATGCGATGGTCGAGCAGGTAGCGCTCGACGTGATCCGGCGCCGCCACCACGTCGTCCTCGTCGTGCAGCGCCAGCTGCTTCTTGCGCTGCTTGACGCGCGCGCGATACCCGTCGGAGTCGAGGATGGCGGAGAACGGCTCGTCGAGCCGGTTCTCGACCACGAACGACCGGGCCGCAGCGCCCATGCGCGCGCGCGTCGGCTCGTCGAGCAGCGCGCGCATCGCGTCGGCGAGCGCGCCGACGTCGCGGCCGCGCACGCGGAAGCCGGTCACGCCGTCGACCATCAGTTCCTGCGGGCCGCCCTGGTCGGAGACGACGACCGGCAGGCCGGATGCCTGCGCCTCGAGCGGCGCGTTGCCCCAGGTGTCCGTCGTGCTGGGGAAGAGCTTGACGTCGGACGACGCGTACGCGATCGACAGTTCGGCGCCTTCGAGGAAGCCGGTGAACGTGGCGGGCTCGCCGGCGAGCCGCTCCTGCAGCGCCTTGCGGTACGGACCGTCGCCGACGACCACGAGGTGCGCGGCCGGACAGGTCCGGCGCACGGCGACGAACGCGTCGGCCAGCGTGTCGAGGTTCTTCTCCAGGCCGACGCGGCCGACGTACAGGAACGTCAGCGCGCCCTCGGGCACGCCGTGGCGCTGCCACCAGCCGTCGACGCGGTGCTTGGGATGGAAGCGCTCCTCGTCGACCCAGCGGTCGAGGATCAGCAGCTTGCGGTTGCGCATGCCGCGGGCGTGCAGCAGCCGCGCGATGAACTTGCTCGGCACGACGACCTCGTCGACCGAGTGGTAGAAGAGGCACATGTACTTCCACGCCAGCGCCTCGAGGCTGATGTCGCGCGTGTAGTTCTCGACGTACTCGGGGAAGCTGGTGTGGTAGGTCGACGAGGTCTCGATCTGCAGCAGCTTGGCGGCCAGCAGGCCGGCGACGCCGAGCGCGCCCGGCGTGCTGATCTGCATCTTGGTGAACCCGCACTCCTGCAGGAACTTGAGCAGGTTGAGGAACGGCGGCACGCGCAGCTGCAGGCCCTGGTACTCCGGGAAGTCGAGGTTGACCACCGCGGGCAGGATGTGCAGCTGGCCCGAGTCGACGTAGCGCTGCACGTCGGCCGCGGCGATCAGTTCCGCGCGCTCGTGTTCGTGCAGGCAGGTCACCACCGTGAAGTCGATGCCGCGGCGGCGGGCCTCGTCGATCATCTTGCGGATGGTGCGGGCGACGCCGTTGATCTCGAAGAAGGTGTCGGTGACCAGCACCAGCTTCGGCTTCTCGCCAAACTCGAAGCGCTTGCGGATCTCGCCGACGATCTGCCGGTCGGAGCTCTGGTGCAGGTAGCTGAGCAGGTACGGCAGCGACACGAACACGTTCGACGCGGCGAGCGCGACGACTTCCTTGACGACGCGCATCAGGTCGAGCGACCGGGCCGACGCGATGCGGGCGACGTAGCGGCGGAAGATGCGGTTGATGAGCGAGCTCACGACCAGGAAGATGCGGTCGTCGGTGCGCGCGGCCGCGGCGAGTTGCCGGCGGAAGCCGGCGTCGCCCAGCAGGCTGCGGGCCTCGTCGGCGAGGATCGCCTCGAACGGCCGGTTGGCGGCGCGGTCCCGACGGCTCGCGGAGACGACCTTGTGCAGCCACATGCGCAGCTGGAACGACAGCTTGCGCAGCACGCCGCCGCCCTGCGCGTCGAACACGAAGTTCAGCAGGTCGTTGATCGGACCGCCCATGCTGACCGGCTTGGGCGACGACTTCGCCGCCGGCGCGCCTACCGCGGGCCCCTGCTTGTTGCCGTCGTAGAGCAGCTTGACCATCGCGTGCGCCAGCGTGACCGGCCCGCCGTGGGCGCCGCCGATCGTCGTGCGACGCGCCCGGATCGCGTCGACCACGTCGTTGGCCGTGGCCGGCCGACCGGCCGGCGTCGGGAACTCGGTCCACGTGCGGCCCTGGTTGATGCCGGAATGGTCGTCCGAGCCGGCGACGATGGCCTTCAGCCACGGCGTCTTGCCGCGCGGCACGATGCCGTGCTTGTTGGCCAACCGCTCGATCGTCTCGCGGTCCAGCGAGGTCACCAGCCGCTGCGTCAGGTCGTTGAGCGAGCGCGTGCGCGTGCCGTTGCGGACCTCCAGGCATTGGAACAGCAGCAGCGCCTTCTCGATGTGCTCGGCGGTCAGCGCCCCCTCGCGGCCGTACGGGCGGTTCTGCGTGCTCATGAGCGGGTGCGTCATGAAGTACGCCACGCGGTTGCCCGCCGCCGCCGTCGCTTCGGCGGCGATCTCGGCCTCGACGTACGCGAGCATCTCGTAGAGGTTGCCGCGCAGCCGGTCGATCTCCTCGAACTGCGCCTCCGTCATGTTGGCGACGGTCACGTGGATGTTGCAGCCGTCCTCCGGGAAGGTCGCCGTCATCTCGGCGCTGACGAACACGCCGGGCAAGCGCGCGTCGAGCATCTCCTTGACGCCGTCGATCGAGTTGTGGTCCGTGAGCGTCACGAGTCCCATGCCCTGCCGACGCAGCTCGTGGTACGTCGCGATCGGATCGCTGTACGACTCCGGGATCGCGAACGTGTTCGCCGCGTAGTAGTCGGTGACGTTCGACGCGTACGAATGGAGGTGGAAGTCGACCTTCGTCGTGCGATTGCCGGTCATGGGACCTGGGCGCGGCGTCGCCGCGCGCGCGCCGCGTGGCCGCCACGCCCCCTCGGCGTCGCGTTGCCATCGCGGTCGCGGACACGGACTCCGCCACGATGGAGAGACATGGAAGCCGCACAATGTGCAGATCCCGCGATCGCCGCAGCAAGATTGCGTTCGACGCGGCGCATCGCTTCTTCACGGCGTGTTGGCGCGCTTTGCTGCGGCCATGGCCACGCGCGCGCTGCGGTCGGGCTTCCTGTTCTTCCGGCGGTTCCTCGCCAATCCGCGCACCGTCGGCGCCGTGCTGCCGAGCGGCCGCCAGCTCGGCCGCGAGATGGTGCGCGGCATCGCGCTGCGGCCGGGCGACGTCGTCGTCGAGTACGGCTGCGGCACCGGCTCGCTCACCGAGTCGATTGCCGCGCTCGTGCGGGCGACGCCGGGCGCGCGCTTCCTCGGCATCGAGCGCGAACCCGGCTTCGTCGCCGTGCTGCGCGAGCGTTTCCCCGACCTGGAGTTCGCCTGTGACGACGTCGGCAACGTGCGTGCGCTGCTCGAGGCGCGGCGACTGCCGCCGCCGCGCGCGATCCTGTCCGGCCTGCCGCTGATCCTGCTGCCGACGATGGAGCACATCGTCGCAACGACTGCCGCGGCGTTGGCGCCGGGCGGCGAGTTCCGCACGTTCAGCTACATCCAGTCGTGGCCGCTGCCGGCCGCGTTCCGGCTGCGGCGGTTGTTCCGCGAGCGCTTCGCGCAGCGCGGCTGCAGCGCGCTCGTGCTGAGCAACGTGCCGCCGGCGTGGGTGCTGCGCGGCGTCAAGTCGTCGCTCGCGGCCGACGCCGTCGCGATCCCGTCGGCGCCTCGAACCACCGACGACCGGTCGATCAACGACCGGCCCACCAACGAAACAGCCCGCGGGACCGCCGAAGCGGACCCCGCGGGCCGTCACTGACGCGCGCGAGTCGGCGCGTCGCTGCGGTCACCAGCGGTCGCGGCCACCGCCGCCACCACCGCCGCCGCCGCCGCCACGACCGCCGTAGCCGCCGCGGCCACCGCCGCCGCCGCCGCCACCGCCGCCGAAGCCACCGCCGCCCGAGCGCGGCTTGCGCTCCTCGGCCTCGTTGACGCGCAGCGGACGGCCGTCGAGCGCCTTGCCGTCGAGCGCCTTCACGGCGTTCGCCAGATCGGCGTCGTTGGCGAGGTCGACGAACGCGAAGCCGCGCGAGCGGCCGGTGTCACGGTCGAGCATCACCTGCACGCTGGCCGTGGCGATGCCACTCTGCTGGAACAGGTCGGACAGGGTGTCCTCGGTGGTGTTGAAGGACAGGTTGCCGACGAACAAACGCTTACCCATGGGGAGTCTCCGGAACTGCGACCACTTGGCCTCGCCGGGCAGACCTACAGCACTGCGCTGCGATCGAACGTTTGCACACGCACAGTGCGCCCTCGACGAGAGGGCCGCTATTGCGAATGCGCCGGCAGGGGCCGCGCGGGACGCGGTTCCATCCAGTCGAAGTACGAACCGGACGGTGTCGACTGGCCACCGTCCGAGTCGGAACGGTACCCAAAAGGGACGCCGGCGGCCACCGCCGTGTGGACAATCGTCCACGCGGGCTCGGCCGGGGGCGGGGCGGGGGCCGGGCAGGCGGGCAGGGCGACGCGCCCAGCCCCGCCCGGATCCGGGCCTTCAGCCGGCCAGCAGGTCGGCGACCGTCAGCGCCGCGAGGTCGGGCCGCACGAGGTGCGCGCCGACGGCCAGCAGTTCGTCGGCGGCGTGGGTCGTCGCCACGCCGACGCAGCGCATGCCCGCCGCCAGCGCTGCGCGCACGCCGGTCGGCGCGTCCTCGACGACCGTGCACCCGGTGGGCGCCACGCCGAGCAGGTCGGCGGCCGCCAGGAAGATGTCCGGCGCCGGCTTGCCGCGCCGCACCAGCCCGGCGTGTACGACGCCGCCGAAAAACGCCCGGATGCCGCCCTGATCGAGGATGAGGTCGACGTTCTCCTGCGGGCCCGAGGTGCCGACCGCCAGAGCCACCCCGGCGTCGCGCAGTTGCTGCAGCAGCGGCCGCAGGCCGGGGGCCAGCGGCAGGTCGGCGCGCACGGCGTCGCGGTAGGCGCGTTCTTTCTCGTCGCCGATGCGGGCGATGAACTCCGGCGTCGCCTTCTCGCCCCCCCACAGCGTCGTGCAGATGTCGTGGTTGGTCATGCCGTTGACGCGCAGGAAGTCGGCGTGCGTCATCGGCCGGCCGTAGCGCTCGGCGGTCGCGCGCCACGCCGTCGCGTGCGCGGCGATGCTCAGCACGAGCACGCCGTCCATGTCGAAGATCACGGCCGGGCGGCGATCGGGCGGGCGGCGTTCCATGAGGCGGCGGACCATAGCGAGCGCGCGGGCGCTGTGCGCGCGGCGGCGGGAGACGAAGCGCGGAGCGGTGGCCGCGCAGTGTCGCGGCGCGACGCGGGCAGGGGCGGTGGCGGAACGGCAGGGCGGCGGCGTCACCGAACCGCGGCATCGAGCGGGACGCTGGGCTCGACGCAGTGCGCGCAGGGAGACCGGGCGGGGCGGGCATCTCGGCGCGCGATCCGGGGCACGCGTGGCGACCCGGCGTGGCGACGCGGCGCATCGACGCGGCCGACTTTTCACCCCCACTCGTTGGCGCGCCGGCGACCGCCCCGTAATCGGCGCCCACATGGCCCTGCCCTGCGCCCGCACGCTGCCGCTGCTGCTCACGCTCGCCACCGCGCTCGCCGCGCAGGAACCGCAGGGACCGCCGCCGGGCGGTCCGGACTTTGGTCCGCCGGGCGGCTTTGGCCCAGGCGCTCCCGGTGGACCCGGCGGTCCTGGTGGCCCGATGGGCGCCAGCGTCGAGGTGAAGGCGCGCTTCGACGCCAACAAGGACGGCGTGCTCGACGCCGCCGAACGCAAGGCGGCGCGCGCTTGGCTCAAGGACAACCGCCCGCAGCGCGGCGGACCGGGCGGGCGCGGTGGCCGCGGCGGCTTCGGCGGGCCACCCGGTGGACCCGAGGGCCCGGGCGGCCCCGGTGGCCCCGGTGGATCCGGTGGCCCCGACAGCGGCGAGCCGAAGGTCGGCGGCGCGGTCGACCCGAAGCAGGCGCCCAACCATGCGAACGCCGGCGTTTGGGACCCGGACATCGCGCGCACGTTCTTCCTGACGATCCCCGGCGACGACTGGTTCCAGGAACTGACCGAGTTCCATCGCACCGACGTCGAAGTGCCGGCGACGGTGCAGGTCGATGGCGTGACCTATGCCAACGTCGGCGTGCAGTTCCGCGGCAACACGTCGTTCCAGATGGCGCGCGGCAAGAAGAAGTCGTTCGACCTGACGTTCGACCTCGTCGACGGCAAGCAGAGATTCCGCGGCCTGCGCAACCTCGACCTGCTCAACAACAACACAGACCCGTCGCAGCTGCGCGAGATGCTGCACGGCGTCGTCGCCAACCGCTTCTTCCCCGCCCCGCGCACCGCGCTCGTCCGCGTCGTCGTCAATGGCGAGGACTTCGGCACGTACACGGCGATGCAGCAGTTCGACAAGGACTTCGTCGTCGACCACTACGGCGGCAAGGGCGGCGACCGGTTCAAGGTGCCGCCCGACTTCAGCGGCAACGGCGGCCTGCGGTACCTCGGCGAGGAGCCGGCGGCGTACAAGCGCAGCTACGACCTCAAGTCCGACGACAACGAGCGCGCGTGGCGCGGGCTCGTCGACCTGTGCGGCGCGCTCGCCGACGCGCCGACGGAACGGCTGCCGGAGATCCTGCCGCAGCACCTCGACGTCGACGCGGCGCTGTGGTTCCTCGCCATGGACTTCGCGCTCGGCGACGACGACGGCTACTTCTCGCGCGCCAGCGACTACCTGCTGCTCCGCGACACCAAGGGCCGCTTCCACCCGATCCCGCGCGACAACAACGAGATCCTGCTCGGCGCGCGCGGCGGTGGCCGCGGGCCGGGCGGGCCGAGCGGGCCGGGTGGCTTCGGCGGCCCCGGCGGTTTCGGACCGGGCGAGCCGCCGCCGGACGGCGGCCCCGGCGGACTGCCGCCCGAGGGCGAGCGCCCCGATGGCGCGCGCCCCGGCGGTCCGGGCGGCCAAGGCCCCGGTGGCCAAGGCCTCGGTGGCCAGGGTCCCGGTGGCCAGGGCCCCGGCGGCCCGGGCGGCCGCGGCGGGCGCGGCGGCGGACCGGGTGGCGGACCGGGCGGCGGCACGGCGACGACGCCGCTGCAGGGCGCGGCGCGCACCGACCGGCCGCTGCTGCACAAGCTGCTGGCCGTGCCGCAGTGGCGTGCGCGGTACCTCGCCAACCTGCGCGCCATCGCCGACACGGCGCTGCGCGACGACGTCGTCGCCGAACAGTTGGACCGCTGGCAGCGGCTGCTCGATCCACTGGTGCGCGCGGACGCGCATTCGCAGGCCGGCCACGACGCGTTCCGCCAGCAGTTCGCGACCGACGAACAAGGCCGACCGGCGGCGCGTTCGCTGCGCGCGCTGATCGCGAGCAAACGCAAGGCGATCCTCGACGACCCGGCGATGCAGGGACCGACGCCGACGCTCGGCGAACTGCAGACCACGTCGGCAGCGCGCGGCGACGGGCACGTCGTCACGGTGGCGTGCGAAGCCGGCGGTGCGCCGCTGGCCAGCGTGACCCTGTCCTACGACCAGGGGCCGTTCGGCGCCTATGCAACCATGGCGATGCGCGACGACGGCCAGCACGGCGACGGCGCGGCGAACGACGGCCTCTACGGCGCCGTACTGCCGCCGATCGCCGCCGGCGCGACGTGGCGGCTGTGGGCGGAAGCGACGGCGCAGGGTTCCGGCCACGTCGCGTGCGCGCCGGCCGGCAACGGCGCGCAACCGCTGCGGTGGACCGCGCCGCAGCCGCGCTGACGCCCGCGCGCGGCCGTGCACGGGGGGAGACCGCACCGCGCCCACCGGAGAAATCCGGCCCGGAACAGCGCGCGCCGTTGCCCTATGGGCATCGGCGCGCCCCGCGCCGCCCGTCGCCGCGCGCCATCCACGCCGACAACAATCGAGCGATCAGGCAGGGGCGCCGCCCGGCGGCCGCCCGGAGGCCGTCAGCGGGCGCGCAGCGTGAATGCCGCGTGCGCGACGGCGGCGCCGTTGATGCGCAGTTCGACGACGTGCCGGCCCGGCCGGTCGACGCGCACGGTCGTCGGCCGCCACGAGTGCCGCTTGCGCAGCGGGCGCACAGCGCCGGGCGCGAGTTCGACGGTCCAGCCCTTCCACACCTTGGGCTGCTTCGACGCGCTCCCATCGCGCCGCACGACGTAGTCCACGACGAGGCGCTGCGGGCCACCGCCGGCGGCGGCGCGCAGTTCGACCTGCAGGTCCATCGCGCCGCCGATCGCGACGCGCTGCGGCGTCACCGCGAACGCGACCGCGCCGCAGAACGGCGCGTCGACGCCCCACGCCGCCAGCGCGCCGCGGTGGCCGCGTTTGACCAGGGTTCGGCTGGCGCGGTGCAGCAGCGCACGGCGCGCCGGCGGCGCGTCCGGCAGGTGCGCGGCGAGCCAGTCGACGACCACGTCGGGGTGGTCCTTGGCGATGTCGTTGAGGTGGTTGGCGACGCTGCGGCGCACGTACTCGCTGGCGTCGTCCTGCAGCGCGCGCAGCAGCGGCAGCGTCGGCGACGGATCGGCGCAGAAGCGCGGCAGCGCCATGCCCCACGGCAACCGCGGCCGCGAGCCTTCGCTGACCAGCCGCCGCACGTGCGGGCTCGGGTCGGTCACCCAGCGCGCGAGCGTGCGCAGCGTCAGCGTCTCGTGCGCGACGAGGAAGGGCCGCAGCGCGAACTCGGCGGTGAAGCGCTGCGTCAGCGCGTGCAGCGCGGCGAGCGCGCGGTCGGGCTGCGCGAGGCCGCGCTGCGCGACGAAGTCGGCCATCGGCCAGCACACCCACCCGGCGAGGCCGTCGGGCCCGGGCGCGAGCGCCGCGAGGTCTTCGTCGAGCCGCGCCGGCGCGAGCGTCGCTTCGAGCGCCGCGCACGCCGCCGCGAAGTCGGCCGGCAGCGTCGCCGCGAGCGCCTCGGCGAAGCGCGCAACGCGCTGCTTCAGCGCCAGCGGCCCGAGGCCATCGACGCACGCGCGTTCGAAGCGCCGCGCCGGGAAGCCGGGCAGCACGGCGCCAAGTCGGCTCGCCAGCAGACGCGCCATCGCCACGTCGATGCGGTGCTTGAACGGTTCGGCCATGCGGAAGGCCACGGAGTGTGCGACGACGACGACGCGCCGACCACCGCGGCCTGCGCATTCGGCGGGCAGCTGGCGGCGCTGCGAGCGCGCACCGCCGCCCGCAGCGGCCAGCAGGCGCGCACGCCGGCGCCCGCGACGGCGTTGGCGACGCGCCGCCGCCCACCCGCCGCCGCGAACGCCGCCCCACCGCCAGTGATCCCGCTGCGCGATGGACGCGCCGCCGACGCGGCGCGACGATGGCGCGCGTGACCGACCGCAAACCCGCGCTGCGCTTCGTGTTCTTCGTCGTCCTGCTCGACCTGCTGGGCATCGGCCTGTTGATCCCGGTCGGCCCCAAGCTGGTGACGCAGCTGAGCGGCGGCAGCGAAGCCGACGCCGCGCCGCTGGTCGGCTGGCTCGGCGCGACGTTCTCGATCATGGCGTTCCTGTGCGCGCCGCTGCTCGGCGCGCTGTCGGACCGCGTCGGTCGCCGCCCGGTGCTGCTGTTCTCGATGCTCGGTTCCGGCCTCGACTACTTCGCGATGGCGCTGGCGCCGTCGCTGACCGTGCTGTGGATCACGCGCGCGATCAACGGCATCACCGGCGCCAGCGTCACCACCGCGTCGGCGTACATCGCCGACGTCACGCCGCCGGAGAAGCGCGCCGCCGGCTTCGCCGTGTTCGGCGCCGCCGCCAGCCTCGGCTTCGTGCTCGGCCCGCTGCTCGGCGGCATCCTCGGCGGCATCGACATCCGCCTGCCGTTCTGGATCGCCGGCGGCCTGTCGCTGGCCAACGCCGCCTACGGGCTCTTCGTGCTGCCCGAGTCGCTGCCGCCCGAGCGCCGCAACACGCATCCGATCGGCAGCCCGTTCGCGGCGTTGACCGTGCTGGCGCGCTTCCCGCTGGCGCGCAGCCTCGCCGGCGCGCTGTTCCTGCTCAACATGGCGCAGTTCGCGCTGCACGCGACATGGGCGCTGTACACCGAGCACCGCTATGGCTGGCAGCCGACGGACATCGGCTGGTCGATGTTCGCCGTCGGCCTCGGCGGCGCGCTGGTGCAGGGCGGCCTCGCGCGGCGGCTGGTGCCGCGCATGGGCGAACCGCGCGCGCTGCAACTCGGCCTGCTGCTCGCCGTCCTGGCGTACATCGGCTACGCCTCGGCGTCCGAAGGCTGGATGATCTACATCGCCATCGCCATCGCCGCGCTCGGCGGCATCGCCATGCCGGCGGCGCAGTCGCTGATCAGCCGCAGCGTCGCGCCCGACCAGCAGGGCCTCGTGCAGGGCGCGCTGACGAGCGCGCAGAGCCTCGCCAACATCGTCGGCTATCCGCTCGGCGGTTACGTCTTCGCGTGGTCGATCGGCGCGGCGAAGGGCGAGGTGCCCGCCGGCACCGTCTACTTCGTCAGCGCCATCCTCGCCGCGCTCGCGCTCGCCAACGCCGTCAGTGTGCTGCGGCGCCGGCATGTGGCGTGATGCGGTCGCCAGCTACCCATTGCGGGAACAAAGCCGGCAAGGCACCGTCCCAGGGCGCACGCGACGCCGGCTCGCTGCGGCCGCGACGCGACGCTCACGAACCACCATGGCCCGATCGCTGCCTGCATTCCTCGCCCCTGCCCTGATCGCCGCCGGCCTCACGGCACAGACAGTGCCGCCGGCCGCCGCCGCAACGCCGATGCCCACGCCGCACGTGCGCGCGACCGCGCTCGGCCCGCAGGGCTGGCGCCTGCGCCTGGGGCCGACCAACCTCGGCGTGCTGCTCGACGGCGAGCCGGCGCGCGCGCTGTGGCGTCCGCTGCTCGCCGGATTTGGCGACGACGTCGCGAGCCTCCTCGGCGACGAGGCCGAGGCCGCACAACTGCGCTTCCTCGGCTACGAAGGCGCCATCCACGTCGATCTGTGGTTCGACGACGCCGACATCGACGACGGCCTGCGCGCCATGTCGATCGTCGCCGAGGGCGATGGCCGCACCGACATGGCGCGGCTGGCCGCGGACCTGCACCTCTTGCAGGAAGTGACGCCGGCCGTGTGGGACGAGGCGGTCGTCGCCGGGGAGCGCATGCGCGTGCGCGCGGTGAACGCCGCCTCGATGTGCGAGGCGCGCATCGTCAACGGCTGCCTCGTCGTCGCCGTGACGCGCTCGGCGACCGAACCGCTCGACGCGCTCTACGCGGCGGCCGCGGCGCAAGCCGGCGCGGCGAAGGGCGACCGGACGACGGCGGCCAAACGCCCGCCGCTCGTCGTCGACGTCGCGCCGCCGCTCGCCTTCGCGCGCATGCTGGGCTTCGGCGCGGACGACAGCCGGCTGCGGCCGTTCGGCCTCGACGGGGTGCAGGGCGTGACGCTGACCCTGTCGTCCGCCGGTCCGCGTGTGCAGTGCGAGGCGGCGGTGCGCTTCACCGGCGCGCCCGCGGGCCTGATGGCGGCGCTGATGCCGGCGCGGGCGGCGCTGCCACGGCTCGCTCGCGCACTGCCGGCCGCGGCGCCGACATTCCGGCTCGGCCACTTCGGCTTCGGCGCGCTGTGGGACGCGATCGTCGCCTTCGCCGCCGCCGAGACGCGCAAGTCCCCCGCGGCGTTCACGGACGAGGCGAAGGCGCAACTCGGCGTCGACCTCGGCGCCGACTTCTTCCGCTTGCTCGGCGACGAAGTGCTGATGACGACGCAACCGGTCGAGGACTCCGAGCGGCCGGCGAAGGCGACCTGGGCGATGGCGATCGCCGTGCAGGACGGCCCCGCCTTCCAGCGCGGCCTGAAGGCGCTGGTCGACGGCGTGAAGCCGCACCTCACGCGCCAGGAGACGGCGACGATCGCCGGCGTGACGTGCAACCGCTACGGCAACGTGCTGGCCTACCCGCTGTGGCTCGGGTCCAGCGCGCGCGCCTTCTACCTCGCCGGCGGCAGCGACGCGGCGGGCGAACTGGCGCATCTGATCGCGGCGGTCGAGGCAGCGCCCACGGACGACGCGACGCCCGCGGTCGCAGCCGCTCTGACCGGCCTGCAGCGCGCGCTGCCAGCCGGCCACTCGGGCGCGGCGCGGTACGACCTGCAGCACGGCAGCATCGTCTACGACGCGATCTACGACACCCTCACCGAGTCGATCTTCAGCCTGTGGCTCGGCGTCCGCCGCAACGACGAGGACGCCATCGCCGCGCGCGAAGCGCACGACGAGGCGAAGGACGCGTGGCTCGAGCGCCTGCGCGCGCACGACCTCGCGACGGTGCGCACGGCCACCGGCTTCGCCGACGGCACGTGGCGCTTCCGCCTGTACTGGTGAGCGACGAAAAAAACCCGGCCCGACGCCGCCGTGGCCTTCGATAACGGCGGCGTCGAGCCGGGGAACGAAACGTGACGATGCGATGGCCGCGCGCGGCGGCGGGCGGCTCAACCGCCGGACGGCGCGGGCGCGGCGGCCGGCGGCGTCGGCGCGATGCCGCCGAAGAACGTCAGGATCTCGCCGTTGCAGTCGAACGGGAACGGCGTCTCCGACGGCGTCGCCGGCTTCTGCGTCGAACCCGGCCAGGCGTGGCCGCTGCCCTGCAGCGTCACGACGCGCACCGGCTGCGTGCGCTGGCTGTTGCGGCCCTTGGCGAACGTCTGGGTGCTGACCTTGCCGTCCTCGCCGAGCTGCGGGTAGCCGACGAGCTCGTTGCGCTTGACGTAGTAGCCGAGCAGCGCCTTCTGCGCGGCCTCGGCGTCCTGGCGGCTGCGGCCGAGGCCGAAGCCGGCCCGCACGGCGCGGTCGGCGGTGCCTTCGATCATCAGCACCGCCACTGGCGCGCCGCCGTGGTCGAGTTCGAAGCGGGCCGAACCGCCGTAGACGGCGATGCCGCGGAAGACGTCCGAGGCCTCGCGCGCCAGCCGGTGGCACATCGCGCCGCCCTGGCCGTGGCCGACGGCGAACACGCGGTCGGGATCGACCGGCAGCCGGCGGGCGACGTCGGCGACGACCGCGCGCAGGAATCCGACGTCGTCGATGCGGTGCTCCGAGGCGTAGTTCGTGGCCGCGCCGCTGTTCCAGGTCAGCAGCCGCTCGGTCGACGCGCCGGTGCCGTCGGCGAACACGACGGCGTAGCCTGCGCGCACGCCGGCCGTGCCGAGACCGGTCTCGGCGCGCGCCTGCTCGCTGGTGTCCTTGTCGTCGTGCAGCACGACGATCAGCGGCACGGACCGGCCGGCGATCGCCGAGGCCGGCGGCAGGCTCAACAGGTAGCGCCGGCCACGGCCGTCGTGCTCGAGCGCGACGGTCGTGCGGGTGCCGTCGACCGCGGGCGAGCGGATCACCTCGGCGACCTTCGCCTGGATGCGCGGCACCTGCGGCAGCGGCTTCGTCGTGCGCACGTTGGCGACGAACAGGCCGCCGACGCCGAGGTCGACGTCGAACCACGGCGCGAAGCCCTGGCTCGCCGGTTCGCCGACGCGCAGACCGCCGTCGGCGAGCTTCTCGATCCAGACGCCGAGGCCGTAGCGCAGCGCGCGCTGCGGCGCGTCCTCGTCGTGCACGGCGACGAGCGGCGGCACCTGGTCGCGCAGCATCTCGGCGACCGCCGCCTTGCTCAGCACCTGGGCGTTCATGCTGCGGCCCTGGCTGGCGAGCATGCGCAGGAACGCGGTGTAGTCGTCGATCGTCGACACGGCGCCGGTGGCGAGCCACGGCAGCACGGCCTTGCCGGCGTCCGCGCCCTGCGGGAACTGCGCGCCGAACGCGCTGCCGCTCAGGTTGAGCGGCGCGACGATGCGGTTGGCGAACAGGTCGTGCCAGCTGGCGCCGGTGACGCGCATCGCCGCCGCCGCGGCGATCTGCAGGCCGAGTTCGCCGTCGCGGAACGACATGTCCGGCTGCTGGCGCAGGCCGACGTCGGCGATCGCTGCCATCAGGCGGTCCATGTCCCAGCCGCGCATGCGGTCGGCGAGCTTGGCCGGCAGGCCGCCGGTGTTGGCGAGGCAGTGCCGCAGCGTCAGCGCGCGCTTGTCGGGCCGATCGAACTCGGCGAGGTAACGGCCGACCGGCAGATCGAGGTCCAGCTTGCCGTCGTCGACGAGCGTCATGATCGTCGCCACGGCGAGCCAGCGGCCGGCGGCGCCGATCGCGAACTGCGCGTCGCCGCGCAGGCCGCCGTCGAGGTCGCGGTGCAGCACGTCGTCGCCGCGCACGACGACGAGGCCCGTGCCTTCGTCGCGCAGCGAACTCGTCGTCTCGCGCACGAAGGCCCCGAGCTCGGGCAGCTCGGCGCCTTGCGCGGCGAGGCTGGCCGCCATGGCCAGGATGGGAAGGATGGTGCGAAGGCTCTTCATGCGGCAGCTATCGAGGTCGTCGCGCGGCCCGCCGCAGCGGCGGCCGCGCCTGCGTTCCAAGTCGGGACGAGCGCTGCCCGGCGCGCCGCGAAGGTCGCCTGCGACGGACGATTGCGCGCCGCCTACGGGTCATCCCTCGCGCTGCGCCGCCAGCGCCGCGTCGACGCCGATGGCTAGGATGCGCGGATGCAGTCCGCCAGATCGATCCGCGTCGGCGCCGCGCTCGGCGCGCTCGCCGTCCTCGCCGGCGCCTTCGGCGCGCATGCGCTGCAGGGACGCCTTGCCGACAAGGCGCTCGCGACCTATGAGGTCGCCGTCCGCTACCAGACCTACCACGCGCTCGCGCTCGTGCTCTGCGGCCTGCTCGCCGAGCGCGGTTGGCGCACTGCCGGCGCGGCGCGCGCGTTCGCGGCGGGCGTGCTCGTGTTCAGCGGTTCGCTGTACGTGCTCGTGCTGACGGGCGCGACGTGGCTCGGCGCCGTCACGCCGCTCGGCGGCGTGCTGCTGGCGCTCGGCTGGGCGCTGCTGGCGCTCGGCGGCAGGGGCGCGCCGGCCACGGCCGAAGGCGCACGCTGACCCGACTCGCGGACCGGACAACCGGCGCGCGATCGACGCTTCGCCCGCGCGGACCTGCGGCCTACACTGCGGCCATGCGCGTCACGATCGAATACTGCGTGGTTTGAAGCTACCTGCCGAAGGCGACCAGTCTGGCCGCCGCGATCCAGAAGGCGCACCCGGGCGCGACGGTCGAGACCAAGCCGGGCGGCCGCGGCGACTTCGTCGTGACGGCCGACGGCACCTTGCTGTGGGACAAGAAGCGCCGCGACGGCGACCGTTTCCCGCAGCACGACGAGATCCTGCGCCAACTCGGCAAGGGCTGACGTGCGGCCGCTGCCGCCCGCCGGCCCGGAGCCCGGGAACCCGCGCCAGGAGCTGCTCGCGCGCTCAGCCGCGCTTCTTGAAGCGGAGGAAGTAGTTCTCCTCCAGCCCCAGCGGCACGACCGCGACGAGGTCGAAGCCGGCGGCCGTGACCTCTGCGACCACCGTCTCGCGACCGCAGCGCACGTGGTCGAGGATCCACTGCCTGCTCGTGCCTTCGATGCGCTCGAAGTCGACGATGCAGAGCGTGCCACCCGGCTTCAGCGCGCGATGGATCGAGCCCAGCGTCGCGCGCGGGTACTGGAAGTGGTGGTAGGTGTCGCAGGCGAACACGACGTCGCAACTGCCCGCGGGCAGCGCCACGTCGCGCTCGGCGCCGAGCACGGCGCGCACCTGCGGCTGGTTGCGCGCCGCGGCGCGTGCGGCGAGCGCGGCGACGAACTTCGGCGCGATCTCGACCGCGTAGCAGACGCCGCCGGCGCCCACGTCGCGGGCGAGGAAGTCGACGAACACGCCCGTGCCTGCGCCGACGTCGGCGACGGTCATGCCCGGCTGCGCGCCGACGGCGCGCGCGATGGCGCTGCGCTTGGCGAACACCTCGCGGCTCTCGGCCTCGAAGCGCGCGACCATCGCGTCGACGTCGAGGCGAGGGTTGGTGAAGTCGTCGTTGATGCCGGGGCGCACGCTCTGCTCCCGCTGCGGGTCGAACGGCGCGGGCGGCGGCGGTTCGCTGGCGCAGGCGGCGAGCGCAGCGGCGAGGGCGATGGGGAGGCGCGGCGTCATGGCTGACAGGCTAGCGGACAGCATGCGCGCCGTCGTGCTCACGCCCGCCGCGCGCGGCAGCCGCGCCGGCAACCGCACCACCGCGCTGCGCCTGTGCGCCATCCTGCGCCAGCTCGGCTGGACGGCGCGCGTGCGCACGGCGTGGCAGGACGAACCGTGCGACCTCGTCGTCGCCGTGCACGCCGTGAAGTCGGCGGCCGCCGCACGCGCCGCCGTGGCCGCGCAGCCGCGCGCCCGGCTCGTCGTCGTGCTCGCCGGCACCGACGTCTACCCGCGCTACGAGCCGACGCCGGACAGCGCGGCGACGCTCGCGGCCGCCGATGCGATCGTCGCGCTGCAGCCGCTGGCGCTGGACGCGCTGCCGATGGCGCTGCGCGGCAAGGGGCGCACCATCGTGCAGTCGGCGGCGGCGCCGGCGATGTCGCACGGCGCCGCAGTGAACCGCGCCGCCGGCAACCCGGCCGCCGCACACGACCCTGCTCCAGCCAACGCCGCGCCACCCCGGCCGTTCCGCGCCTGCGTGCTCGCGCACCTGCGGCCGGTGAAGGACCCGTTGTTGCCCGTGCAGGCGCTCGCGCACGTGCCGCCGTCGCCGCCGGTCGAAGTCATCGTCGCCGGCCGCGCGCTCAGCGACGCGCTGGCGGCGGCGATGACCGCCGCGTGCGCCGCCGAACCGCGCGCGCGGTGGCTCGGCGAACTGCCGCGCCGGCGGGCCCTTGCCCTGCTCGCCGGCAGCGATGCCTGCATCGTGCCGTCCGCCGCCGAGGGCGGCGCCAACGTCGTCTCCGAAGCGCTCGCCGCCGGCGTGCCGCTGCTGGCGAGCGACGTGCCGGGCAACACGGCGCTGCTCGGCGCCGACTGGCCGGGGCTGTTCGCCGTCGGCGACGCGGCCGGGCTCGGCCGCCTGCTGGCGCGCGCGGCCGCCGACGCGCAGTTCCGCGCCGCACTGCGCGCACGCGCCGCAGCGCTGCGCCCGCTCGTCGATCCCGCGCGCGAACGCGCCGCGTGGGCGGCGCTGCTGCGCGAACTGCCGCGCTGAAGGCAGCGCCGGCGCCGGCATCGCCGCGGAATCCCGCCGGCCAACTGCCCCCGGTCGCGCACCTTCTGGTCCGCGGCGGCAGCATCGACGCCGAGGGACGAGCCATGATCCCACCCACGCCCCCCGACCTCGCCCGCGCGTCGCTGCGCCGGCTCGCGACCCCGCACGCGATCGACTTCGGCACGCGCCTGCTGCGCAAGGGCCGCGACGGCGTCATCAGCTTCCGCGAGTTCGTCGCCGTTGCGCGCGCGTTCGTCGCCGAACAGCCCGAGGCGAGCGCCGTCTACCTCGCGACGCTGGTCGCGCTCGACATCGGTCGACCCGACGACGAGTCGGCGATCGGCCACCGGCCGCCGCCGCCGAGCGCGAACTGAACGCGGCGCCTCACGGCGCGAGCGATCGGCAGGCGCGCAGGCCGTCGCCGGGCCGTTCGCTGCCGTAGGGGCCGTCGGGATCGCGCGTAAGTTCCGCCACGTTGCCGTGCATGTCGAAGAAGCCCCAGGCGTTCGGCCGGAACGCTCCGACCGGCGCGTGCACGCCGTGGCCGTCGTTCCATGGCAGGCAGGTCCACTTCGGCGCGACCGTCTTGGTCGCGGCGTCGGCGAAGTTGGCGTGGTGTCGCAGTTCTTCCTCCGGCGCGTGCCAAGGCGTCGTCGAGCCGGCGCGACAGGCGTGCTCCCACTGCGCCTCGGTCGGCAATTGCAGGCCCGCCCGCTGCAGCACGAGTTCGGCCTGCACGACCGAGACGCGTTCGACCGGATTCGCGTCGGTGATGTTGACGCCGGCGACGCTGCCGGGACGGAAGTACGTCGCCGGCTGCCGCAGGTCGGGCGCCCACGCCGTCAGCCGGCGCCACTGGCCCTGCGTGAGTTCGTGCCGCGCCAGCAGGAACGGCGCGAGTTCGACGTCGTGCAGCGCTTCCGCCGGCTCGCGCGCCGGATCGTAGAACGGCGCCGACGGGTCGTCGGCCTGCGAACCCAGGCGCGCCATGCCGCCGGGCGCCAGCGCGAAGACGATGCCGGTGGCGCTGGCAACCGCGATCGCGCCGTCCGCCGCATGGCGCGGGATCGGCAGCTGGCGCGGGTCGACCTCGCCGTCCCAAGCGCTGGCGAGATGATGGAATTCCAGCAGGCCGGTGACCGGATTGGGACCGAGCGACACGAGGTCGAGCGCCCCATGCGCGGCACGCCGGTGCGCAGGCGCGCCAGCATCATCAGTTCACCGCTCGCTCGCGCGCGAACTGCCCGCCGCGGCCGTCGCGTTGCGCGGCCTTTACTGCCTCGCCGAGGCCGGCGAAGCGCGCGCGCCCGAACTCGCCGACGAGTTGCAGTTGCTGCTCGCGAGCCTGCGCGAGCAGACGCCGGGCCTGTTCGAGGGCGAGTAGGTCCGGCGCGCTCCCTACGCGATCAGCTCGCGGATCGGCTGCGCGCCTTCGGTGCCGACGAGCCGCTGATCCAAGCCCGCGTGGAAGAACGCGAGGCGGTTCGGGTCGAGGCCCATCTGCTGCAGGATCGTCGCGTGCAGATGCTTGACGTGGAACGGCTTCTCGACGGCCTTGTAGCCGAGTTCGTCGGTCGCGCCGACCTTGATGCCGCCCTTGATGCCGCCGCCGGCGAGCCACATGGTGAAGCCCGCCGAGTCGTGGTCGCGGCCGGTGCCCTCCGCGTACTCGGCGGTCGGCTGGCGGCCGAACTCGCCGCCCCACACGACGATCGTCGAGTCCAGCAGGCCGCGCTGCTTGAGGTCGGTGAGCAGCGCTGCGACCGGCTGGTCAGTGTCGCCGGCGTGCTTCTCGTGGTTGTGCACGAGGTCGCCGTGCGCGTCCCAGTTGTGGTCGTTGTGGTTGCCGCCCGAGTAGACCTGGATGAAACGCACGCCGCGCTCGACCAGCCGGCGCGCGAGGATGCACTTGCGGGCGAAGTCCTCGGTGCGCGGGTTGTCGAGGCCGTAGAGCCGCCGGATGTGCGCGGGCTCGTCGGCGAGGTCGATCGCCTCGGGCGCGTTGGCCTGCATGCGGTAGGCCAGTTCGTAGCTCTGGATGCGCGCCGCGAGGTCGGTGTCGCCGGGCCGCGCGGCGAGGTGCGCTTCGTTCTGCGCGCGCAGCGCGTCGAGCAGGCGCCGCTGCTCGCGCGGCGTCATGCCGTCGGGCAGCGCGAGGTCGAGGATCGGCTCGCCCGACGGGCGCAGCACGGTGCCCTGGTAGACCGCGGGCATGTAGCCGCTGTTCCAGTTCTTCGCGCCCGAGATCGGGCCGCCGGACTGGTCGAGCATCACGACGAAGCCCGGCAGGTCCTGGTTCTCGGTGCCGAGCCCGTAGTTGACCCAGCTGCCCAGGCACGGCGCGCCCGACAGGATCTTGCCGCTGTTCATCATCAGCATCGCCGAGCCGTGCAGCGGCGAGTCGGCGTACATGCTGTGCACGAAGGCGATGTCGTCGACGCAGCGCGCGACGTGCGGGAACAGGTCGCTGACGTGGTGGCCGCACTCGCCGTACGGCCGGAAGCGCCACTTGGGACCGACGACGCGGCCCTGGTTCTTGCTGCCGCCGCGGCCCTTGGTGTCGATGTCGATGGTCTTGCCGTCGAGGCCGTAGAGCTTGGGCTTGTAGTCGAACGTGTCGATCTGGCTCGGGCCGCCGTACATGAACAGGAAGATGCAGGCCTTGGCCTTGGCCGGGTGGTGCGGGGCCTTCGGCGCGAGCGGACCGGATGGCTCGCCGCTGCCGCCGCTGCTGCTGCCGCCGGCCACGCCGCCGCGCCGCGCGAAGAAGCCGTCGCGCGTCAGCAGGTCGGTCAGGCCGAGCGAGGCGAAGCCGCCGCCCGCCTGCCAGAGGAACTCGCGGCGCGTGCGCCCACAGAAGCCGTTGCGAATCGAAGCCATGGTCGTTGCGGGGGTCGGTGGCGGCAGCGCCTTCAGTCGAGGTAGACGAACTCGTTGGCGTTGAGCAGCACGAGACAGACGCGCTGCAGCGCCTGCGCCTCGTCGCGGCCGTGGTCGCGGCGCAGGTCGCTCGCCAGCGCCAGCAACCGCCGCTCGTCGTCGGCGCGCGCCGGGCGCTGCGTCACGAGCTGCAGGCCCAGACGCACCTGCGCGTCGAGCCCCTGTGCCTGCTGCGCGAGCCGCGCGGCGAACCGCTGCGCCTGCCGCTGCGCGAAGTCGCCGTTGAGCATGGTCAGCGCCTGCGTCGGCTGCACGGTGGCGAAGCGCACCGGGCAGCTGGCATCGGTGTCGGCGCGGTCGAAGCCGGCGAGCAGCGGCTCGGCCAGCGAGCGTTTGACGTGCACGTACAGGCTGCGGCGCGCGGCCTGCTCGGGCGGCGAGTCGCCCCAGGCGTCGTCGGGGCGCGAGGCGGTGGCGAGCACGGCCGCCGGCATCGGCGGGTACACGCTCGGGCCGCCGCGCTCGAGGTTGAGTTCGCCGGTCATCGCCAGGATCGAGTCGCGGATCTCCTCGGCGGTCAGGCGCCGGCGGTCGAAGCGCCAGAGCGCGTCGTTCTGCGGGTCCGCCGCGGCGGCCTTGTCGTCGAACGTCGACGCCATGCGGTACGTCGCCGACGTCACCAGCAGCTTGTGCAGCGCCTTCCAGCTCTGGCCGCGCGCCAGCAGCTCGGTCGCCAGCCAGTCGAGCAGTTCGGGATGCGTCGGCTGATCGCCGAGCCGGCCGAAGTCGCTGCTCGAACGCACGATGCCGCGGCCGAAGTGGTGCTGGAAGACGCGGTTGGCGGCGACGCGCCACGTCAGCACGTGGTCGGGCCGCGTGATCCACTGCGCCAGCGCGGTGCGCCGGCCGGAGCTGTGCGGCGTCGGCACGACCTGCGCAGGCGCGCCGCCGCCGGCGAGCGCCGGGAACGCCAGCGGCACCTTGGGGCCCTTGCTGTGGACGTTGCCGCGCAGCCGCACGAATGCCTCCGGCCCGTCACCGCCGTGCTCCTGCACCGCGAGCACCTCGACGGTCTCGAAGTCCGGCCGCCGCAGCGCGCGCAGCTGCGCGAACGCCGGCAGGTCGGCGATCGCCGCCGCCGCCGCGACGCCGCCGGGCAGCTGGAACGCGAGCGCGGCGACCTCGGCGGCGGCGAGCGCGCGGCCGTGGAACTCGATCTCGTCGAGGTCGCCGACGAAGCCGCGACCACCCGGGTGCATGCGCGCGATCGTCAGGTCCTTCGGCGCGTCCAGGATCTCCCTGCTGCCCGTCGCCTCGCCGCACAGCGTGCCGTCGACGTACAGCGCGATGCGGCCCGACTGCTGGTCGCGCGTGAAGGCGACGTGGCGCCACTGGCCGTCGTGGTGGCCGGGACCCGAGGCGACGAAGGTCTCGGGGTCGCCGACGCCGGCGACGACGCGGCCGTCGCTGTGCCACGCGATGCCGAAGTCGCGCACGATGCCGGGCACCTCGCCGTCGACGAGGCCGGTGCCGGTGAACCAGCGCGTGTCGTTGCCGCTGCCGGCGCCCCGCCGCTCGCTGCGCACGAAGAACGTGATCGAGAACGAGCCGCCGACGACGCGCGGCACGGTGACGTGGTCGTCGCCGTCGAAGCGCAGCGCCTGCCCGCGCACGCCCGGGACCTGCACCACCTGCCCGCTGTTGCGGCCGTCCTGGCCGGCGACCTCGTCGATCAGGCGCTCCGCGCTGCCGCGTTCGCCCGTGTAGCTGGCGACGACGTCGGCGATCGCCTTGCCCGCCGCCGCCATGCGCCCGGCATCGTCCATCGCGTCCCACGCCGCCGTCGCCGCCGCGCGCAGCGCCTTGGTCGCGTCGTCGCGCGCCGCCTCGTAGTCGGCGAGTTCGCGGGCGAAGCGCTCGCGCGCGCCGTCGACCGGCACGGCGCGGGCGTTCGCCTCCTGTGGCCGCAGGTTCTCGAAGAAGCCGAGGAACGAGTGGTACTCCGCCTGCGACAGCGGGTCCCTCTTGTGGTCGTGGCAGCGGGCGCAGCCGAGCGAGAGCGCCAGCATCGTGCGCGCGGCGGTGTCGGCGACGCCATCGAGGTCGTCGTAGCGGTGCTGCTCGCGGTCGGTCGGCTCGTCGTCCCAGATGCCCAGGCGATGGACGCCGGTGGCGATCAGGTCGGCGACCTTGCCGTCGGGCAATTCGTCGCCGGCGAGTTGCTTGCGCAGGAACTCGCCGTACGGCATGTCGGCGTTGAGCGCGTCGACGACCCAGTCGCGGTAGCGCCAGATGAACGGCTTCTTGCGGTCGCGCTCGTAACCGTCGGTCTCGGCGTAGCGCACGCAGTCGAGCCAGTGCTGGGCCCACTTGACGCCGTGCTGCGGCGAGGCGAGCAGGCGGTCGACGACCTTCTCGTAGGCGTCGGGCGAGGCGTCGGCGACGAAGGCGGCGATCTCGTCGGCCGTCGGCGGCAGGCCGGTGAGGTCGTAGGTGACGCGGCGCAACAACGTGTGGCGATCGGATTCGCCGGCCGGCATCAGGCCGCGGCGCTCGAGCCCAGCCAGCACGAAGGCGTCCACCGGGTTGCGCACCCAGCCCGCGGCGTGCACCGCCGGCACGGCGGGCCGCTGCAGCGGACGGTAGGCCCACCACCCGTCCGCAGCGGCCGGCGCGCCGTGCTGGGCCGCGGCGGCGGCGAGCAACGCGACCGCAGTGGCGGCGGCGCGGAGGGCGGACGCAGGACGCAGGATCGGCAGCACACCCTAGAGATACTGCGCCGGGGCGACCCGACAACCGGCGGCCTGTCGCGCTTCCGTCGCATCCGCGCCCCTGCGGACCACCGAACGGTGCCGCGACGCCGCCAGCCGAGTACCTTCTCCCCAACACACCGCCCCGACAGCCGCCGCGCGGCCATGACCAACCTCTCGCTCGCCGTCCACTTCTTCGCGCAGATCGCCGTCATCCTGCTGGTCTGCCGGCTGGTCGGCCTGATCGCCAAGCGCTTCGGCCAGCCGCAGGTCGTCGCCGAGATGATCGCCGGCGTCATGCTCGGGCCGTCGCTGTTCGGCCTGCTGGCGCCCGAGGCGCAGGCGTGGATCTTCCCGTGGGACCCGAGCCAGAAGACGCGCGACACCCAGAGCTACCTGTTCCCGGCGTCGCAGCTGGGCCTCGCGCTCTACATGTTCGTCGTCGGCATGGAGTTCCGCGTCGACATCGTCAAGAAGCACTTCAAGAGCTCGGTGGCGGTGTCGGCGGCGGGCATCGTCACGCCATTCGTGCTCGGCGGCCTGCTCGGCTGGGCGATGAAGTCGTGGACCGACCTGTTCCCGGCCAAGACGTCGCTGTTCGAGGCGGTGCTGTTCCTCGGCGCGTCGATGTCGATCACCGCCTTCCCGATGCTGGCGCGCATCATCCACTTCAAGGGCCTCGCCGGCACGCGCATGGGCACGGTGGCGATCGGCGCCGGCGCGCTCGACGACGCCGCGGCGTGGTGCCTGCTCGCGATCGTGCTGGCGAGCTTCGAAGGCAACGTCGCCGGCGCGGCGACCAACGTCGGCGGCGGCGCGCTGTTCGTCGCAGTCATGCTGCTCGGCGTGCGGCCGCTGCTGGGCTGGCTGTCGCAGTGGCTGTTCGACCGGGGCTCGCTGACCGAGACCGGCCTCGTCGTCGCGCTGGCGACGATGGCGCTCGGCGCCTTCGTCACCGATGCGATCGGCCTGCACGCCGTGTTCGGCGCGTTCGTCGCCGGCAGCGTGATCCCGCGCAGCGTCGCGCGCGACGTCATCACGCGCATCCAGCCGCTCACGGTGTCGCTGCTGCTGCCGCTGTTCTTCACCTACTCCGGGCTCAACACCAGGATCACGCTGATCGACTCGGCGTTCCTGTGGCTGATGACCGGCGCCGTGCTGGTCGCGGCGATCGCCGGCAAGGGCCTCGCCTGCTGGGCGGCGGCGCGGCTCACCGGCGTGCCGCAGCGCGAGGCGCTCGGCATCGGCGTGCTGATGAACGCGCGCGGCCTGATGGAGCTCATCATCATCAACATTGGCCTCAGCAAGGGCATCATCAGCCCGAGCCTGTTCGCCACGCTGGTGATCATGGCGATCGTCACCACGCTGATGGCGAGCCCGATCTTCGACCGGCTGGTCGGCAAGGGCTTCGTCGGCGAGACGACGCCGGAGCCGGAGCTGGGCGGCCGGGCGCCGGCGCGGCCGTAACCGCTCGCGGCGCCGGTCGGCGCTTTCGGCCAGCGTCGGCTTCTGCCATATCACGGCGCGTTGCGGCCGATTGCTCGTCGAGCGGCGGGGCGGCCAGCGTCTTCGATTTCGCGCACAGAGTCCTGCCGACGGCGGCGCAGCCGCCTCGCGATCTCGGCGCGCGATCCGGCAAGGCGGCCGGCTCCGACGGCGAATTGACGCCTCGTCGACGCAATCGATGCGCGTCGTCCATTGCACAGGTCGCGAAGATGACGAGCAATTCCCGCCGCGCGCCCGGATGGTCCTGGACGCGGCGCGGACGACCTCGAACCCACCTTGTGAGCAAGACGGCAATGAGACTCCAGCACTGGCTTTCGTCGTGTCTAGCAATCGCGTTCTCCGCCTGCGACGGCGGCAACTCCCGGCCGGCGCCCGCCGCCGATCCCGACGTCGTCGCCATCGCGCAGTTCCGCACCGCCGCAGCCGGACACCGCATCGCGGAGCGCAAGGTCGACGGCCTCGGCGGCGTCGACCTCGCGACCTATGTCTACCTGCCGCCGACAGGCAGCGGGCCGTTCCCCGTGCTGGTCATGCGGACCCCGTACGACCTGCCCATCACGCCGGTCGGCGGCTTCCCCGAGGAGCACCCCAACGCCGGCATCGAGGCACGGCCGGAAGACGTCGGCTGGAGCGAAGCCACCGACCGCGGCTATGCGCTCGTCGTCCAGCACCTGCGCGGGCGCTATGCGTCCGACGGAGTCTTCAGCCTCTTCCTCGACGAGCGCGAGGACGGCGACGCGCTGCTCCGGTGGATCGAGAAGCAACCGTGGTGCAACGGCCGTATCGGCATCTTCGGCGACTCGGCGAGCGGCGTGGCGTCGCTGCAGGCCGCCGCGTCCGGTCGGCCGTCGGTGCGGGCCGTGTTCGCGCAGGCGACGTCGGCGGACTTCCTCGGCGGCGTCATCTTCCCCGAGGGCCGGGTCAAGTGGGACGCGCTGCTGCCGTTCGTGCTGAGCCAGTCGTTCGACAACGGCGAGGACCACGATGCACAACTCGGCCTGACGCCGGAGCAGGTGGGCCAGCTCAAGCAACAGGCCGGCCAAGCCCTCGGCGAGATGTTCGACGCCCTGGAGGCGGGAACCCCCGAAGCGTCGACGTGGTGGACCAACCCCATCACCCCGGAGTTCCCGCTCGCCAGCCAGCTCCAGCCGCGATGGAGCGAGCTGATCAACGCCGGCGCCAGCGCCACACAGCGGGCGGCGCTCGACGTCACCGACGGCATCACTGCGCCGACGCTGCACGTCTCGCTCTGGCACGACTTCTTCCAGGCCAGCGCCTTCCGCACGTTCGCGCGTCTGCAGGCGGCGCGCGGCAACCAGAAGCTGATCGTGCTCGACGGCACCCACTACGACATCGACGACCCCGAGCTGTGGCCGACGCAGCCGATGTTCCCGTGGTTCGACCACTGGCTGAAGGACGCCGCCAACGGCGTGCCGGCCTGGCCCAACGTGCAGTACACGGTCGCCGGTCGCCCCGCGGCCGGGCTGCAGACCTCGCCGACCTGGCCGCCAGCCGGCGTCGTCATGCAGGCGCGCCCGCTGGCGGCGCCGACGGGCGCGCTGACGATCCAACCCGCCGCACCCGCCCCGACGCTGGGCGGCAACCACCTGACGGCCAGCTCCGGCATGATCGACCAGCGGCCGCTGATCGGCCGCAGCGACGTGGTCGAACTCGCCGGCACCGCCATGGCGGCCACGACGCGGATCACCGGCTCGGCGAGCGCCACGCTGCAGGTGCTCGCAGCGGGCGTCGGCGACGTCGTGGTCAAGCTCGTCGATCGGCGCGGGGACGGCGAAGTGCGCCTGCTGCGTGAGCAGCCCGTGGCCTTGGCCGGCGCAGGCGCCGTCACCGTGGACTTCTCGGGCTTGGCCTACGAGTTCGACGTCGGCAGCGCTCCTGGCCTGCTCGTGGTCGGGACCTCAGTGCCGGGCTACGTGTCGCGCACGGCGCCGCTGACGGGCGTCGTTCAGCTGGGCACGGCGGAACTGCGGCTGCCGCTGGCGCCCTGAGCCCGCCGCGCCGGCGCGCGGCGAGCCCCACGCCGGCCGCGGCTAGCCGTCACTTCACCACGAAGTTGACGAGCTTGCCGGGCACGACGATCTCCTTGACGACCGTCTTGCCCTCCAGGTGCGCCGCGACCGCCGCGCGCGCCGCCGCCAGCACGACGTCGTTGGCGGCGCCGTTTTGCACCTTGGCGTGGCCGCGCACCTTGCCGAGCACCTGCACGGCGATCTCGATCTCGTCGTCGACGAGCAGGCGCTTGTCGACCTGGGGCCAGGGCGCGTAGGCGAGCCATCCCTGGCCGCCGAGGCGCTGCCACAGCTCCTCGGCGACGTGCGGCGCGAACGGCTGCAGCAGCTGCGCGAAGCGCAGCAGCTGGCTGCGGCTCAGCCTGTCCATCGCCTTGGTCGCATCGTTGACGAAGATCATCATCGCCGCGATCGCGGTGTTGAACGCCATGCGCTCGATGTCGCCGTCGACCTTGTGGATCGTGCGATGCAGCGCCTTCTCCAGTTCGGGATCGTCGGGCCGATCCTGGCGCAGGTGCGCGTGCAGCGGGCCGTGCTCGGGGAACTCGGGCACCGCGAGGCGCCAGCTGCGCTGCAGGAACCGGTGCACGCCGGGCACGTCCTTGGGGTTCCACGGCTTGCTGTCCGCGAGCGGGCCCATGTACATCTCGTACAGGCGCAGCGTGTCGGCGCCGTACTCGCCGACGACGTCGTCGGGATTGACGACGTTGCCGTAGCGCTTGCTCATCTTGGTGACGATCGGCTTGAGCGTCTCGCCGGTCGCGGCGTGGACGACCTTGTCGCCGTCCTCGCGCGTGTCCTTCTTCGGCACGATGGCGCCGCGCGCGTCCTCGTACGCGAACGCCTGGATCATGCCCTGGTTGTAGAGCTTCTGGAACGGCTCGACGACGCCGACACAGCCCTGGTCGTGCAGCGCCTTGGTCCAGAATCGCGAGTACAGCAGGTGGCCGACCGCGTGCTCGGCGCCGCCGACGTAGAGGTCGACCGGCAGCCAGTAGTCGCTCGCCGCCTTGCCGCAGAACTCCTTGTCGTTGTGCGGATCGCAGAAGCGCAGGAAGTACCAGCTGGAGCCGGCTGCGCCCGGCATCGTGTTGATCTCGCGCTGCGCCGGCCGGCCCTTGCCGTCCTTCGCCGCGACCCACTCCGTCGCACGGATCAGCGGCGACTCCGGCACGCCGCCCGGCTGGAAGTCGTCCATGTACGGCAGCTCGACCGGCAGCTGCGCGTCGGGCACCAGTTCGACGCCGTCCTGCGTGTGCAGCACCGGGAACGGCTCGCCCCAGTAGCGCTGCCGCGAGAACAGCCAGTCGCGCAGCTTGTAGGTGACCTTCGCCTGGCCGCGGCCCTGCACCACCAGCCAGTCGATGACCTTGCGCTTGGCCGCCGCCATGCCGAGGCCGGCGAGCGAGAGCGTGGCGTTCTGGTTCTGCGGGCCGAAGGGCGCGTCGTCGCTGCAGCACGCCTCGCCCGCGGCGATGGCCGCGTCGCGCGCGGCGTCGCCGGTCTGCGGCGCGAAGATGCCGGGGATCGGCAGCCCGTAGGCGCGCGCGAACGCGAAGTCGCGCTCGTCGCCAGCCGGCACCGCCATGATCGCGCCGGTGCCGTAGGTCACGATGACGTAGTCGGCGATCCAAACCGGCAGGCGGCCGCGCGGGTCGTCGGCGGCGAACAGCGGGTTGCGCGCGTACGCGCCGGTGAAGACGCCGCTCTTGTCCTTGGCGAGGTCGGTGCGCTCCAGCTCGCTCTTGGCGGCGGCCGTCTTCTGGTAGGCCTCGACCGCGGCGCGCTGGGCCGGCGTCGTGATCTGCGCGACCAGCGGGTGCTCGGGCGACAGCACCATGAACGACGCGCCGAACAGCGTGTCCGGGCGCGTGGTGAAGACGCGGATGCGCGCGCCGGCCGTGCCCTCGACGTCGAAGTCGATCTCGGCGCCTTCGCTGCGGCCGATCCACTCGCGCTGCATCGTCTTGAGCGACTCGCTCCAGTCCAGGCGCTCGAGGTCGGCGATGAGCCGCTCGGCGTAGTCGGTGATCTTCAGCACCCACTGCCGCAGCGGCCGGCGCTCGCACGGATGGTCGCCGCGCTCGCTGCGGCCGTTGATGACCTCGTCGTTGGCGAGCACGGTGCCGAGCTCCTCGCACCACCACACCGGCGCGTTGCTCTCGTAGGCGAGGCCGCGCTGGTGCAGCTGCTTCCAGATCCACTGCGTCCACTTGAAGTACTTGGGGTCCGCGGTGCTGATCTCGCGGTCCCAGTCGTACGAGAAGCCCAGCCGCTGCAGCTGGCGGCGGAAGGTCGCGACGTTCTGCTCGGTCGTCTTCGCCGGGTGCGTGTTGGTCTGGATCGCGTACTGCTCGGCCGGCAGGCCGAAGGCGTCCCAGCCCATCGGGTGCAGCACGTTGCAGCCCTTGGCCCGCTTCCAGCGCGAGACAATGTCGGTCGCCGTGTAGCCCTCGGGGTGGCCGACATGCAGTCCGGCCGCCGACGGGTAGGGGAACATGTCGAGCGCGTAGAACTTCGGGCGCTTGGGATCGAAGCAGGGGTCGCCCGGGTTCGGCGTCTTGAACACCTTGTTGGCCAGCCAGAACTGCTGCCACTTGGGTTCGATCGTCGCAGGGTCGTACGTCTGCTTCTTCGGCTCGGTCATGGGCGGATCCGCGGGGCGGGGAGTATGCCCGAGCGGCGCCGGCCGGAGAACGACGGCCCGCGCGCTACTTCGCGTGCCAATAGCGCAGCACGAACGCCGGCGGCACGTTGCGCATGGTCGGGCCGATGCGCTCGAAGCCGTGGAAGCGCTCCTGCATCATCGCACGGAAGCGGCGCGCGGCCCGCAGGCCATAGGCGTGCACGTACTGGAAGGTGCGGAAATCGCCCTCGGTGCCCTGCAGCGCCCACACCACCGCGTCGACGATGTCGTCCTGGATCTTCGCCGGCAGGCTGGCAAACGGCAGGCCGGACAGGATGCGCACCGGCCGCGGCAGGCCCCGGTCGGCGAGGACCTGCCGCAGGTCGGCCGCCGAGCCATTGACGAACTCCAGCGACGGGAACCGCTGCGTCAGCAGGCCGTGGAAGCCCTTGTCGAGCTCGATGCCGAGGTAGCGCGCGCCTGCGGGCAGCGACTCGCGCACGATGGCCGTCGCCGGCCCGGTGCCGGGACCGAACTCGACGACCAGTTCGCCGGGCTGCAGGTCGAGCCGCCCGACCAGCGCGCGCGACAGGTAGCGGCTGCTCGGCAGCACCGCGCCGACCTGGAGCGGGTTGCGCAGAAAGCGGCCGAAGAAGCCGAGGCCATCGCGGAATGGCTGCGAGGGCCGGTCGACGGACGCGTCGGCGGTTGGGAGCGACACGGGCGGAAGCGTGCCCGCCGCAGCCCGGCGGCACAAGGCGCAGATGGCCCCGCGAGCGGCGGCGCCGCCGCGAGCCCGCGATTCACGCCAGCACGGCGTCGCCGCGCACTTCGACGCGGCCGCAGCGCACCTTGGCCGAGCACAGCAGGCGACAGCCGGCGCCGAGCCCCATGCGGTCGAGGGTCGAGCGCTCGGGTTCGGCGGCGTCGTGCAGCGCATCGGGCCGGTCGGCGACGACAGCGACGGCGTCGGTGCCGCACATGCCGCGTGTGCAGCCCGTCAGCGCGTCGACGCCGGCGAGCGCGGCGGCCGCCAACAGCGTGGTGCCCGGTTGCACGAAGACGGTCTTGTCCGGGCCGACGAAGCGCACCTCGACGAGGTCCATGCCGTTCGCTTACCGCGCCGGCGGCGGCGATCAAGCGCGCGGCGGCGCGGCGGCGAAAGCCCGCGCCGCCGTGGCATGGCGCGACGGCCCGGGCCAACATCCCCCGCCATGGAACTCAGCGGCCTCGACTGGACCATCCTCGTCGGCTACTTCGCGCTGAGCCTCGGCATCGGCCTGTGGTTCAAGGGCAAGGCCAGCGCGAGCTTCGTCGAGTTCTTCGTCTCCGGCCGCAACCTGCCGTGGTGGATCGCCGGCACGTCGATGGTGGCGACGACGTTTGCCGCCGACACGCCGCTCGCCGTCACCGGCCTGATCGCCGAGAACGGCCTCGCCGGCAACTGGTTCTGGTGGGCGTTCGCGTTCGGCGGGATGCTGACCGTGTTCGTGTTCGCCAAGCTGTGGCGGCGCGCCGAGGTGCTGACCGACGTCGAGCTGATCGAACTGCGCTACGCCGGCCGGCCGGCGGCGTTCCTGCGCGGCCTGCGCGCCGTCTACATGGCGGTGCTGGTCAACTCGATCGTCATCGGCTGGGTCACGCAGGCGATGGTGTCGGTGCTGCGGCAGACGGTGTTCACCGACCTGGAGCCCGGCAGCGCGCAGGATTTCTGGGTCGTCGTCGCCATGCTCGGCGTCACCGGCGTCTACAGCGCCATCTCCGGCATGTGGGGCGTCGCCGTCACCGACGCCGTGCAGTTCGTGCTGGCGATGGTCGGTTGCGTGCTGTTCGCCGTCGTCGCCGTCGACCACGTCGGCGGCGTCGAGGCGCTGCAGCAGAAGGCGCAGGCGAACTTCGGCGGCACGCAGCTGTTCGACTTCGTGCCCGACTTCGACACGGCGGCGTGGATGCCGTTCGGCGTGTTCCTGGCGCTCGTGCTCGGCCAGTGGTGGGCGACGTGGTACCCGGGCGCCGAGCCCGGCGGCGGCGGCTACATCGTGCAGCGCATGGCCTCGTGCCGCAGCGAGCGCGACGCGGTGAAGGCGACGCTGTTCTTCCAGCTCGCCCACTACTGCGTGCGCCCGTGGCCGTGGATCCTCGTCGCCTTCGCGGCGCTGGCGCTGCATCCGGAGCTGCGCACGTGGGCGACCGACGGCGACCCGAAGACCGACCCCGGCGTCGGCTTCCCGCTGCTGATCCGCGAACTCGCCCCGAGCGGCCTGCGCGGGCTCCTGCTGGTGACGTTCTTCGCCGCGTTCATGTCGACGATCAGCACGCAGATGAACTGGGGCGCCAGCTACCTCGTCAACGACGTCTACAAGCGCTTCCTCAAGCCCGGCGCGGACGACGCGCAACTGGTCGCCGCCTCGCGCGGCGCGTCCGTGCTGGTGCTCGCGCTCGGCGGCGCGGCCGCGTGGCTGATGATCGTGCGCGGCGTGTCGGTGCAGGCGGCTTGGGCGCTGCTCGCCGCGCTCGGCGCCGGCGTCGGCGCGGTGCTGATCCTGCGCTGGTTCTGGTGGCGCATCAACGCGTGGAGCGAGATCGCCGCGATGGTCGGCTCGGCGGCGCTGTACTTCGGCTTCACCGGCTGGCTGGAGGCCCACGAGAAGAACCTGCCGCCGGCGGAGCGCCTGCCCGGCCAGTACACCGCGCTGATCGTCGCCGGCGGCACGCTGGTGGTCTGGTTGCTGGCGACCGTGCTGACGCCGGCCGAGCCGCAGCACCGGCTCGTGTCGTTCTTCCGCAAGATCCGCCCCGACGGCCCGGGCTGGGGCCCGGTCGCCGCCGCAGCGCCCGACGCCCGGCCCGACGGCGACCTCGGCCGCGGCCTCCTGTGCGCCGTGCTCGGCACCGCGGTGATCTGGCTGACGCTGCCGGGCATCGGCGCGGTGATCTTCGGCCAGTGGACCAGGGCGGCGCTGTGCCTCGGCGGCGCCTTGGCCAGCGCGGCGGCGATGTTCGCCCTGGCGCCGGGGCGCGCTTCCCGGCTGCAGACGCGCCGCTAGACTGCCCCCGCGCCCCGATGGCCGAGCCCGACGAGACCGACTACAGCCGCACCGTGTTCAACGTCGCGCCGCAGCGGCTCGGCGCGCCGGGCAGCCGTCTGCCGGTGCTGGTCGTGCTGCGCGGCACGCAAGTCGGCCGCCGCTATCTGCTCAACGAGGCCCAGCTGGTGATGGGCCGCCGCGCCGACAAGGCGCAGCTGGTCGTGCCCGGCGACGCGCAGGTCTCCAGCGTGCACTGCCGCTTCGAACGGCACCCGGGCTCGGGCGAGTGGCAGGTCGTCGACCTGCAGTCGACCAACGGCACGATCGTCGGCGACGCGCGCGTGGCGACGCGCCGGCTGCGCGACGGCGACCGCGTGCTGGTCGGAGAGACGGTGCTGAAGTTCACCTTCCACGACGAGCTGGAGGAGGAGTTCCACCAGCAGGTCGACCAGATGATGAACGTCGACGACCTCACCGGCCTGCCGGTGCAGCGCGTCTACCAGACCCGGCTGCAGGAGGCGCTGGCACAGTGCCGCGCCAAGCAGCGGCCGATGGCCGTCTACATGATGGACATGGACGGCCTGAAGAAGATGAACGACACGCACGGCCACCTCGTCGGCGCCAACGCCATCGCGACGGTCGGCAAGCGCGTCGGCCGCATCGTCGAACAGCACGGCGGCGTGGTCAGCCGCTTCGGCGGCGACGAGTTCTCGGCGTTCGTGCCAGGCCTCGACAAGAAGGGCGCGCTGGCGCTCGGCGAACGCATGCGCGCGGCCGTCGCCGACGAGCCGATCGCCAACGCCACCGCGACCGTGAACCCGACGATGTCGATCGGACTGGCCGTGTTCCCGCACGACGGCGAGGTCGCCGAACAGGTGACGCGCAACGCCGACGACGCGCTCTACCGCGCCAAGGCCGCCGGCCGCAACTGCGTGCGCGAGTAGGCGGCAGCGGGCGCGGGCCGCGCGCGGCGCGCCGCCGTCGCCGTCAGAGGAACAGCCGGTGCTGGCGGAAGCGCGCCTCGACGCCCTGGTCGGCGGCGACCTCGCGGCCCTGCAGGCCGCACTGCTGGCGCAGCCGTTCGGCGATGCCGGCGAGCGCGCGTGAGGTCGCGGCCTGCGGCTCGGTGGCGACGAGCGGCAGCTGGCCGAGCCGGTGCTGCATCACCGCCGGATCGTCGGCGAGTTCGCCGAGGTAGTGTAGGCGCACGCCGACGTGCTGCCGGGCGACCTCGGTCAGCCGCTCGAAGGCGAGGTCGCCGCGGCCGGGCTGCAGCGCGCGGTTGACGACCACGTGGCACTGCGCGTCCTTGCGCAGCTGCGCCAGCGCCTTGACCATCGCGTAGGCGTCGACGAGCGCGGCGATCTCGGGCTGCGTCACCAGCACGACGTGGTCGGCGGCCAGCATCGTCAGCACGGTCGCAGCGCCGATGCCGGCGCCGCAGTCGAGCAGCAGCAGGTCCTCGCGCGCCGCCAGGGCGCCGAGTTCGCGCGCGAACACCAGCAGTTCCTTGTCGCTGGGGTTGGCCAGCCGCCGCACGCCGGACGCGCCGGGCAGCAGCCGCGGGCCGACCGAGGTCGGCACGACCACCTGGTCGAGCGTCGCCTGCCCGGCGAGCAGGTGCTGCAGCGTCAGGTTGGGCTTGACCCCGAGCAGCAGGTGGTCGCACGCCATGCCGAAGTCGCAGTCGACGAGCGTGGTGCGCAGCCCCTGGCGATGCAGCAAGACCGCCAGCGACGTCGCCAAGAACGACTTGCCGGTGCCGCCCTTGCCGCTGGCGATGGCGACGGTCGCCGCCTCCTTCTGCGTCGCGGGCTTGCCGCGCAGGCCGTCGAACAACTTGCCGAGGAGGCCGCGACCGCGCGGACCGAGCCCGCTGCGCGCCGTGTTGGCCTGCCGTTCCGCCGCCGCCGCCGTCGACCTCGTGACCATCGCGTTGCTGACCGCTCCAGACGCGCGGTGACCGACCGCGCGGGGCGGGGATGATGCCGGCGCGGCCGGCAAAATGGAACGGCGCGCCGGCGCGCCGCCGCGGTCACTTCGGCAGCAGGTCGCGCACGAAGTGGATCGGCACGCCGAAGTTGGCGCCGCCGAAGCCGGGCAGGATCGCGAAGTTCACCGCGATGACCTCGCCGTCGCTGCCGAAGACCGGACCGCCGGAACCGCCGTGCGTGGTCTCGGCGTCGTAGACGACCATGCGGGCCTGGACGTTGCTGACGACGCCCTGGGTGATCAGCGGGGTCACCTGGCCGGCGGCGGCCAGGCGTTCGATCGCCTGGGTCATGCTGACGCCGCCCTCGCGGATGCTGTCGACGACGGCGCTGTCGGCGCGCGCCAGCAGCGCGGTCAGGCCGGTCGGATAGCCAACCACGAAGGCGCTCATGTCCTCGGCCTCGATCGGCCCCTGGCGCATCGGCAGCACCGGCACGCCCTCGATGGCGGCGGCCGGCAACTGCATCACGGCGACGTCGATGTCGTCCTCCCGGGTGCGGATCGACGCCGGCGGCACGTCGACCGGCGGCCGGCCGGGGAAGGTCGCCGACAAGTGGGTGAACTCCGGCGTCGCGCCGCGCTCGATGATGCGCTGCACGGCCGACGACTCGCGCCACGGCGCCAACACGTGGCGGTTGGTGACCACATGCCCGGCTGGCGTCGCCAGGAAGCCCGAGCCGGTGTACTCGACCTCGAAGTCCTCGGCCTCCGGCTGGAACCACGAGCCATCGGGCATGCGCAGCTTGTAGATGCCGTGCACGAGGCAGACGCCGCGGCTCCAGTCCTTCTGGATGAGGCGGACGGTGGCGTTGGCGCGCGCCAGCTTGGCGAGGTCGTCCTGGTGGCGCTGCTGCTGCTGGCGGAGCGCCTCGATGTCCTCGCGGCGCACGTTCTCGGCGTCCTGCTGCAGCCGCGCCTGCTGCTGCCGGATCGCGTCGAGTTCGTCGCGGGTCACCTGCGGGTCGGGACGCCCGATCCAGCCGCCGAACCAGCCGGCGAGGAACGCGCCGGCGATCACCGCGATCGGGAAGCCGATCTTGAGGTGCAGCGTCGCCTGGGTCAGCAGGTCGCGCGTCAGCGTCTGCGTGGCGGCAGCGCCGCCGCTCACGCGGGCGACGTCGCGCGCGTCGGTCAGCATCTTGCGCACCGGCTTGCAGACCGAACCGGTCGGCCAGTAGGCGCGGAACCGCACCACCGGCCCGCCGACGCCGAGCTCGACCTGGTCGTCGTCCTCCAGGATGACCTCGTCGACCTCGATGCCGTTGACGAAGGCCTGGCCGTCGGCGCGCTTGAGGTAGAAGTGGCACTCGTCGGGCTTCCACTCGATGCACGCGTGGCGTGCGGCGACGCCGGGCGCGTCGAGGACCGCGGTGCAATCGGCCGCGCTGCCCAGGACAACGACGGAGCCCTCGTAGGTCAGCGTCCGGCCGCGCATGGGGCCGGAAAGGTGCAGCAATTGCGCCCGCATCCGCGCACCATAGTGCGCCGTGCCCGCCGCCGCCAACGCGCAAGTCCTCGTCGAAGTCGCCGTCGACTCGGTGGCCGGCGCCCGCGCCGCCGCCGCCGGCGGCGCGCAGCGCGTCGAACTGTGCGCCGCGCTGGAACTCGGTGGTCTGACGCCGAGCATCGGACTGCTGGAGCAGGTGCGCGCGGCCGTGGCGCTGCCGGTGTTCGCGATGGTGCGGCCGCGCGCAGGCGACTTCCTGTACGACGCCGGCGAGTTCGCGGCGATGCTGCGCGATGTCGCCGCGCTGCGGGCAGCCGGCGCGGCGGGCATCGTCAGCGGCGTCCTGCGCGCGGACGGCAGCCTGGATCGCGAGCGCATGCGCGAGTTGAAGCTCGCCACCGGCGCCGCGGCGTTCACCTGCCATCGAGCGTTCGATCTGTGCGCCGACGCGGCGGCGGCGCTGGAGGTCCTCGTCGACCTCGGCGTGCCGCGCGTGCTGACGTCGGGACAGGCGGCGAGCGCGCCGGCGGGCGCTGCGGCGATCTGCGAGCTGGTGCGACAGGCGCGGGAGCGGGTGATCGTGATGGCGGGTGCGGGCGTGCGCGGCGGGAATGTGGCGGAACTGGTGACGACGACCGGCGTGCGAGAGGTGCACCTGTCGGCGACGCGATGGCGGCCGAGCGGGATGGCGTTCCGCCGCGCGGGCGTGCCGATGGGCGCGGCGGCGGGTGCGGGTGGCGGCGGCGAGAATGTGGTGCGGGCGACGGACGGCGATGTGGTCGCGCAGGTGGTGCGGGCGGTGCGGGGCGACGGCCGGTAGATCCGCGACGCACCGAGGGTCCACCGCGGCACACGCCTCGAGTCGTTCGAGCCGATGGGCCACGCCGCCGTCAAGGATGCGCGACGCGTGCGTGGAGAAACGCGGTCGCCGGCGGCGGCGTCATTGCGCCCACTCGGCAGGCAAATCGATGACGAACGCCGTCGGCACACCGGCCGCGACCGTCAGGTTCGCGACCCCCAGATAGGCCGCCTCGATGGCGCCGGGGTTGTTGGTGGCGCGCCAATAGGCGTTGCGCTCCGTCGGCGAACCAAGGCGCTTGGGCAACACCCGCACGAGGAAGTCGCCCGCCTCGCAGCGCGGCAGCAACGACACCCCGGCAGCGTCCGTGGCGGGCAGTACGGTGACAAGGCTGCGGTCCATGCTGCGCAGCAGTTGGATCGAATCTACGCCGACTGCCGGACCGCCCCCGGGAGCACGCAGCGTCAGACGCAAATTGCCATGATCGACCTTGAACTCCATGCGAAGCGACTCGCCCGGTCCGATGTCGAAGGCGCTTCGCCCCAGCAGCGACCCCGGTGTGGTCGTCGTTTCGAGCAGGAAGAGCCGGTAGCGACCGGGCAGGAGCGTCGCACGGAATAGCCCTTCGCCGTCGAGCGGGATGGCGTCCTGCGGCGCCTGGATCCGAATCGGGGCGACTTCTTCCGGAAGGCGCTCCACGCGCAGGGTTCCGTACGCTGCCACCGCACCGTCGACCGTGACGCTGCCGCGCAGTTCGGCAGGATGGACCGCGGCCACGTCCACCCGTACGGGCCCACCACCGGCGTTGTCGACGCGCGGGAGACGGATCCGACCGACCGGCGTGACCAGAACCGGCTCAGCCACCGCCTCCGCGCAACCAAGCTGCGGGCGGAACGGCGACTGCAGCCGCTGAGCCAACGCCGGCGTGATCAGTCCGGCGCGCTCGGCGCGCGAAGCCGGCACCAGCGCCAGCGCCGTCGTCGGCCAGGCCGCGAGGAGCGCCGCAACCGTCGCCTGCGGCTCCACGACCACCTGGAAACGATGCGCCCGCGGCTGGACGACCAGAAGCAACTCGCCGGACGCCCAGACGACGTGCTCGACCGCCGGCTCGCACGCCGAACCGACGATGCGCAGCGTCACCTGCCGCCCGATCGGACCAGCCAATTCCGCAGCGCCTTGCTCGTCGGTGGTCGCCCGATCGAGCAGCATGCAGGGGTTGCCCATCATCAGGGGCACGCCGGCGAGGTCGATGGCCTGGGAATCGAGCGTCACGGGCGCATCCAAGGCAGCGCACGCTTCGACGCTGCACCCGGCGACCGGCGCCCCCGAGCTGTCGACTGCCCGGACGCGGCGCAGGGCGTATTGCGGCAACTCGATCGGGATGGCACCGGAACCGGGCACGACGTCGATGGTTCGCGCCTCCGGCAGACGGCGACCCAAACGCTGCGCGCGCAGCCAGACGTCGTACCGCCCCTGCGGCACGGCACCGAAGCGGAGCAGTTGGGCGCCGCCTGCCGCCGCCGTCGCGCCCGCGGAATCACTGCGCAGCACAGGCTCGCTGCCGAAGGACCCGCGCCGGCGCGCAGTCACCTGGAAGTCCTTCGCCGCGGCGCCATCGAGTTCCCGCACCGCGAGGTCGAATGCGGCGCCCGGTGGCAATCGCAGCGCCACGTTCACGGCGCCTGCCGGCACCGCCGGCGCCAGGCTCTCGCTGTGTCCGGGAGCCCATGCCGCGACATCGATCGCGGCGATGGCTGGCGCGCCGACCAGCGCGAAGCTGCCGTCGTCGCCAGCGACCGTTCGCGCAACCACCAAGTCGCCCTGCCGGCCGACCACCTCCGCGCCGGCGGCGGCGATTCCATCCGCCCGCTCGACCACGCCGCGCACGCGCCACGTCGCGGACGCTGCGAGGACCACGAGGGGGACGACTTGCGGCTCCTGACCCGCCGGCGCGAGGACGAGGCGTGGGCTGCCCAGCAGCTCGCCAATGACGTCGGCCTCGTAGTCGCCCGGCAACAGACGATCGAAACGGCACGAGCCGTCCGAGGCGGTCACGGCCGAGACGTCCGCGACTTCCCATGCGGCACGCCCTATATGCGGCGGGCGCGATTGCCTTCCCAGCCTGACGGTGCGGGCCCCGAGCGGTCGCCCCTCCGCGTCGGAAGCGACAACTACAAGCGACCGACCGCTGACCAAGACGACCTTGCCGAGCTCGACGACTTGGCCGCTTGCCGCAGCGAGACCGACGCGGCGCACGATGGCATGACTGCCGCGACCGAACTCGACGGCCCATTCGCCTGTCGCGTCCGGGATCGACAGCTCGAACCGACCGTCGGCAGCGGATTGTCCGACGACGGACTGGCTGCTCACGAAGCCACCTTCCGGCGACGACGGCGCCAACGCCAAGCGCACGTCGGCCAAAGCGGTACCGTCGGCACCGACGCATGTGCCACGGACGGTCCAACGGGCGGTGCGCGGCGTGGCAACCGCAGGCAACGCCGGGCTCGCGGCTGCCCGCGCCAGCGACTTGGGCGCGTTCTCGGCGTTGCCGCTCGCAGGTGCCACCCCGGTCGCAGGCCCATCGGCCGAACCGTGCGGCGCGTGGGCGGGCTCGACCGAGGACGGCCAGGCGAGCCACGTCGCCACGAGCAGGGCGCCCAGGAACAGGATCGCAACGATGCGCTTCACGGTTGCTGCCTCAGCATGCGATCGACGGCAATGGGCAACTCCGGGTCGACGACGACCAGCCCGGCGACAGAGGTTGTTCGTATCAGTCCGGCCCAGGTCGTGCGCCTCTCCCTCCAGCCCATCCAGATGCCAACAACGGATGGGCCACCGGAGTCATCGAGTGCGATGACGGGTGCGCCTGACATGCCTGGAGTACTGACGTCTTGATCCGCCTCCAGACCGATGAACATGCGCTTCCGCATGTCTTCCGGCCCATCAACGGAGTCCGATATGCGGCCGCATACAGAACGGACGACGTCGCGCCGATTCTCTTCGATGTATCCCACTGCCCACACCTCCAGGTCGTCTCCAACGGGTGTGTCGAAGCTCGCGGAAGCCGTGAAAGGGTCAAGCTCCGGACGTTGCAGCTTGAGGACGCACCAATCGCCTCCTTTGCCCACGCCGACCGCCAAGGCATGCACCTCGCGACGCGTGCCATTGACCAGGCAAGACCGTGGATTCGCAGGCACTCCGTGGCGAGCTGTGACCCACACACCAGGACCGGCCCGAAAGGCAGTCCCGGTGGCGGTCCCGGTGGCTTCCTCGAAACAGATGACTGCGATCGGAACTTCCTGGAGACATTGCGGCCGTGCTCTTGCAACCGGGCCGCTACAGGCAGCAGCCAACGCCGCCATCAACATCGAGCGCAAGCGCTTGCTCATTTGAAGACCAGACGAACCGGGGGCATAGAACGAGTCAATGCACGGACGCATCCCATTCGCTAGCTGCAGCGGAAGTACTGGCTGCCCGTGCTCACACCTGACACCCCACCGGCGGACTGGTCGGCGTCCGGTCGGAATGCGTCCGGCTTGTTGTCGCCGTTCGAGTCGTAGAACTCGCCTTTGAAGGTCTCCCCATTCTCCAGGGTGACTGTGCCCCGTCCCATCAGCCTGCCTGGAGGAGCGCCCTCCAACACGGCTGGATCGATCTCGACCGCCCCCCGGAACCTGAAGGTGGGGGTATCGAGTTCCGCATGCGCCTTGCAGGCCGCGAACGCGAACACCAGCGCTGCGAGCAGCAGCAAGCGCACGGCGTGCAGGAGGGAAACGGATCGTGACATCGGCAACATGGGACCTCGACTTGCGTGGTTGGGTTTCACTCGGTCGCTACGCCCAAGGAACGTCCTCGCCGTGCAACCACAAGAGATATGCGCGCTGGACGGCTTCGTCGGACAGGAATCGCGAATTGTTCCGCCGTAGCGACGCGACGGGGCGGGCAGCGCGTACGCCGTGCAACGCACACGCAGCGCGGAACGACTCGCCATCCCAGCGGTGCACGAGGACGATGTCCGCCTCATGCGGCGCCAACCGCTGCAGAAGCTGTGCAACCGGGAACATGGGTGACACTTCTGTCCGGGCACATGGGTAACACCGCCTGCCGTCGGCACGATCGTGCGCGAGCGCTCGTGCAGGATGCCCAGGCGCAGCGGTCCGAGCTGCACGTGCCACAGCCCATCGTCGCATGCCTGCAGCCTGACCGTCTCGCCCGCGAATGCCTCGCCGACGAACACCAACCCGCCGTCCCACTTGATGCTGCCGTCGGTGCGCACGCTGCGCTGCTCGAGACCGTCGGCGTACTGATGCTCCGGCAAGCTGCTCGGCAGCGACCGCGTCGACAGCTCGTAGACCTCGCCGGGGGGCTTCTTGCCAAGCGCCTCGTGCGGCCGCTCGTGGTTGTAGGTCTCCTGGAAGCGATCGAACGCCTGCTGCTGCGCCCGAATCGACGACCGCAGCGGCATCGCCGTCTCGACCTTCAACGTCTCGTGGAAGCGCTCGTGCCGACCATTCTGGTCGGGCCGTCCCGGCTCGATGAGCACCGGCGTCACGCCAAGCCGCACGAGCCAGACCCCGAGCCGCGACAGCCGGCCAAGGCCGCTGGAGCTGAACGGCGGCCCGCCGTCGCTCAGCATGCACTTCGGCAGCCCGAAGGCACCGAAGGCATCTTCCAGCTGGCGCCGCACGTCGTTGGACTTCGGCTGCACCATCGCCTGGCAGACCAGCGACGCACGGCTGTTGCCGTTGCCACGCGCATCGTCGCGACGGCCCAATCCCCCCAATCCCCCCCCCCGCCCACCCTGACGGATTCCGAACTCTGGACTTGCGTTGGAGGCGCTTTGGACGTATTAGTGCGCATTCAAGTTGGTCGACGGCGCGACGGGTCGCGATCGCTGGTCGTGGAGTGAGTGTGCGGGCGATGCGGTGCGTGGAGGCTGGCATGGCGGCGAGGCAGAGGGTGCGGATGGTGCAGAAGGTGCAAAAGGCGAAGAAGGCGCGGCCGGTGCAGGCCGTCCTGCCGTTTCGCCAGCGCGGCGGCGCGCGCGTGGGCGCTGGGCGCAAGCCCAACGGCGCTGCGCCGTTGATGGCGCGGACGACGCGGCCTGCGCACGCCGCCTACCACCCCGCGCTCGTCACCGTGAAGCTGCGGCAGCACCTGCCGCGCCTGCGCAACCGCAAGGAACGCGCGGCGCTGCTCTCCCACTTCGCGCGCGGCAAGGACCGGTTCGGCTTCCGGCTGCTGCACTTCGCCATCCTCAACGACCACCTGCACTTCGTCGTCGAGGCCAAGGACCGCACCGCGCTGAGTCGCGGGTTGCAGGGGCTGCTCATCCGGCTGGCGCGCGGGCTCAACAAGCTCTGGGGCAGGAAGGGCAAGGTCTTCGCCGACCGCTACCACGACCGCGCGCTCAAGAGCCCGCGCGAGGTGCGCAACGCGCTGGTCTACGTGCTCGGCAACGGCCGCAAGCACGCGGCGCAGGGGCGCATGATCGCGGCGTTCGACGGGCCCGACATGTTCACGTCGGCGCCGTGGTTCGACGGCTTCGTGGCAACGATCGAGGTGCGCGGCATCGACGGCATCCCGCTGCCGGTGGCGCGGGCGCGGACGTGGCTGGCGAACGACGGCTGGCGGAGGCTCGGCAAGATCGGACTGGAGGAGCAGCCGAAAGTCGGTTGACGCGGGCGGTGCGCGGCTGAGCCGGCCAAGCCGGCCAGAGACGTTGCGGGCGAACCAACACGACCAACCGCCGCGCCGTCGCTGAGACGGCCTGGGAAGAGGGTCGCACACCGGGCGCGGGCGCGTCCAAACCTCTCCATCTTGGCCCGCCCATCGCCGCGTCCCCGCTCCTCATCCCGTCCCAGGCCTTCGCAGCGGCCCCGCTGCGGTTGGCGTCGCCGTTGCGCCCACAACGCTTCTGGCCGCGCGTCCAAACCGCTCCATCTTGGCCCGCCCATCGCCGCGATGCCGCCGCCAATCACGCCCCCCACGCCGCGCCGCGCACCATCTCGCCCGGCATCCAGCTCTGCACCAGCGCATCCGCCGCGGCATCCCCGGTGCGCAGCCCGGCCGCGTCCCACTGCAGCGGCTTGCCGCGCGCGGCGCGGTAGGCGACGTTCGCCAGCAACACGGCTTCGGTGAGCGGCCCGGCATAGGCGAACGCCGTCGACGGCTGCGTCCTTCGTGCGCACGCGTCCAACCACTCGCGGTGATGGCCCGGCGACGGCGCGAGGAACGGCGCTGGCGCCTTCCACGACGCCGCGCGCGCTGCGGGCCCGATCGCGTGCCGCGTGTAGTCGCTGACGAGCCACCCGTCGTCGCCGACGAAGAGCACGGCGTTGGTCCACTTCTCCAGTCCGCGGCTCGCGAGCGCCGCGGTCGGCCGGTCGTTGCCGGCGTGCCAGTGCAGCGTGACCGCCGGCCGGCTGCCGCGGGCCGGGAACGCGTACTCGCAGCGCATGCCGCGCGGCGCGCAGTGCGGGTGCGGCTCGGGGCCGTCAGCCTGCACGGCGAGCGGCGCATCGAGTTCGAGCGCCCAGAACGCGAGGTCCATGAAGTGGCAGGCCATGTCGGCGGTCGTGCCGCCGCCGAATGCCCAGTAGCGACGCCAGCCCGCGGGATGCAGGCCGTCGGCATACGGCCGGTCGACCGGGCCGAGCCAGCAGTCCCAGTCGAGGTGCGCCGGGCACGCGCCGCCGGTCGGCACGCTCTCGGCCGACCAGTTGGTGCCGTTGACGAAGACGTACACCTCGCGCACGGTCCCGACCGCGCCGCTGCGCACCGCCTCGACGACACGATGGTAGTTGGCGTTGGCGTGGATCTGGATGCCCATCTGCGTCACCGCGCCGCGCGCTTCCGCCTCGCGCGCCAGCGCACGCGCCTGCGCGATCGTGTGCGTCAGCGGCTTCTCGCAATAGACGTCGAGGCCCTGCTGCAGCGCGAGCATCGACGGCAGGAAGTGCGTGTGATCGGGCGTGCTGACGACGACGCCGTCGAGCGCGAGTTCGCGCACGCGCGCCGCGTCGCGCAGGATCGTGCGGTAGTCGGCGACCAGCTGCGCGCCGGGGAACCGCTTCGCCGCGCCGGCCAGGATGTTCTGGTCGACGTCGCACAGCACGACGATGTCCTCCTTGGCGACGCCGTTGAGGTTGTCGCCGCCGCGGCCGCCGACGCCGATCACCATCAGCCGCGCCTTCTGCTGCGGATCACGCGGCGCGCGCCGGCGCGGGGCGGACGAGCAACCGGGGAACCACAACGCGCCGGCGGCGGCGAGACCGGCGGCGACGAACTGGCGGCGGGACGAGGTCATCGCCGCATCATTCGCCGCCGCCGCGCGGCTCGCCAGTGTCGCACCGCGCGGCTTGCGCCTAACGTCCGCGCATGAGCCAGAGTTTGCAGGAACGGTACGCGCCGCCGCCGTCGGGTCCGCAGCCGCCGTCGGTCGAGGCGATCCAGGAAGCGCGCCGCCAGCTCGCCGGCCGCGTGCGCCACACGCCGTCGTGGGAGTGGCAGGGCCTGCGCATCGACGCCGCCAAGCCCGACGGCGCCGTCGTGCACCTCAAGCTCGAACTGCTGCAGCACGCCGGCTCGTTCAAGTCGCGCGGGGTGCTGCTGGCGATGCAGCGGCTCACCGACGCGCAGCGGCAGGCCGGAGTCGTCGCCGTCAGCGGCGGCAACCACGCGATGGCGGTGTCGTGGGCGGCGCGCAGCGCCGGCGTCAATGCCACGGTCGTGATGCCGCAGACCGCCAACCCGGCGCGCGTCGCCGCCTGCCGCACGATGGGCGCCGAGGTCGTGCTGGTCGAGCACGTCGCCGCCGCGTTCGACGAAGCCAAGGCGATCGAAGCGCGCGACGGCCGCGCCTACCTGCCGCCGTTCGAGAGCGAGGCGATGGCGCTCGGCGCGGCGACGCTCGGCATGGAGTTCCTGATCCAGACCGGCCAACTCGACGCGCTGTTCGTCGCCATCGGCGGCGGCGGCCTCGCCGCCGGCGTCGCCAGCGCGGTCAAGCACTTCCAGCCGCGCTGCAAGGTCTACGGCGTCGAGCCCGAGGGCGCCGACACCATGCACCGCAGCTTCGCCGCCGGCGAACCGCAGCGCATCGACGCCGTGCGCACCATCGCCGACAGCCTCGGCGCCCCCACCGCGATGCCGTACACCTACGGCCTGTGCCGCCGGCTGCTCGACGGCCTCGTGCGCGTCGACGACGAGGCGATCTGCCGCGCCATGTGGCTCTTGTTCGCCGACGCCAAGCTGGCGGTCGAACCGGGCGGCGCGGCCGCGCTCGCCGGCATGCTGCAACTGCGCGAACAGCTCGCCGGGAAACGCATCGGCGTGCTCGTGTGCGGGTCGAACGTCGACCACGCGACGTTCGGCAAGTGCCTGGAGCGCGGCGCGCCGGCGTGAGCGCAGGCCCGAACGGCCGCCAACCGACGCGCGCTGCCCCCTTGCCGCCCGCGCCGTCGCCGCCGACGCTGTCGCAGCGAGCCGCGCGCGCATGCAGGACCCATCGACCCCGACACCATCCCCACACGACCCGACGCCGCGGCCGCACGTCGGCGAACGGGTGCAGTCGACGGCGACCGGCGAACTGCTGAAGAAGCTCGCCACCGCGCCGAAGCTCGACGCGGAGCGATTCCTTCTGGAGGGCGAGCTCGGCAAGGGCGGCATGGGCCTCGTGCTGCGCGTGCACGACCGCTTCCTCAACCGGCGGCTGGCCATGAAGGTGCTGCTGGAACGCAGCGCGCCGCGCAGCGCGGACGAGCAGCGGATGGCGCACCAGCTGCTCGGCCGCTTCCTCGAGGAGGCGCAGGTGACGTCGCAACTCGACCACCCCGGCGTCGTGCCCGTGCACGAGCTCGGCCTCGACCAGACGGGCAAGGTCTACTTCACCATGCGCATGGTGAAGGGGCGCACGGCCAGCGAAGCGTTCGACGACGCGTTCCACCGCCGCGGCGAGTGGGACCTGACGCGGGCGCTGGAAGTGATCCTGAAGGTCTGCGACACGATGGCCTACGCGCACGACAAGGGCGTGGTGCACCGCGACCTGAAGCCGGCCAACGTCATGGTCGGGCGCTTCGGCGAGGTCTACGTGATGGACTGGGGGCTGGCGAAGCTGCTGGGCCAGCAGGACCGCCACGACCTGCGCATCCGCGCGGCCACGGACTCGGGCGCTTCGCGGCTGGAGACGGCGCGCACGCGCGACGCCGACAGCGACCCCGACGACAGCGTCGTTTCGATGGACGGCCAGCAGCTCGGCACGCCCAGCTACATGAGCCCCGAGCAGGCGCGCAGCGAGGAACTGGACGCGCGCGCCGACGTCTACTCGATCGGCGCGATGCTGTACGAACTGGTCGCCGGCCGGCCGCCGTACGCGCTGCCGGGCGTGCGGCAACCCGCCTATCGCATCCTGGCCGCCTTGGCCGAGGGCCCGCCCCGCCGCATCGAGGACGTGGCGAAGGACGCGCCCGCCGAGCTCGCGGCCGTCGTCGACAAAGCGATGGCCCGCGAGCGCGACCAGCGCTACGCGTCCGTGCAAGCCTTGGCGGCCGACCTGCGCGCGCTCCTGGCCCAGCGCGTGGTCACGGCCTACCGGACCGGCGCGTGGCAGGAGACGAAGCTGTGGGTGCGGCGCAACAAACCGCTGGCGGCGAGCCTCGCGGCGGCGGCACTGCTGCTGGTCGGCGGCGTGGTGGTCGCGCTGCTGCTGCGCGCCGCCGAGGCGGCGGCGCGCGAAGACGCGGTCGCGCAGCAGTTGCTCGCCGAGGGCAACGCGCGGGTCGCGGCCGCCGCGGAAACCGCGGCCAAGACCGCGCAACAGCAAGCCGACGCCAAGGCCAAGGCGCTGGCCGCGAAGGTCGCCGAGTTCGACCAACTGGCGATGGTCGTCGACTACGAGCGCCTGACGCAGGAGGAGCAGGCGCTGCGCACCGCCTACCCCGACCAGCTCGTTGCGATCGACGGATGGCTGCGCCGCGCGGAGGGCCTGATCCGGCACGAAGGCCGGCTGCGGGCGATGGTCGACGCGGTCCAGCAGGCGGCGACGCGCCGCGACGACTCTCTGGACGACGCCTCGGCGGCGGCGACGCAGTTCCTCGCGCGGTCGATGGCCGACCTCGTCGGCAAGCTGCCGAAGCTCGCCGCTCTGCTGCCCGTGATGACGCAGCGCCAGCGCTGGGCGCAGACGATCGGGCGGCTGACGCTCGCGCACCCGAACGCGGCGGTGACTTGGGCGACGGCGCGCGCCGCGATCGCCGCGAGCCCGCGCTACCGCGACCAGGAACTGTCGCTGCGCGACCGCGACGTGTGGGGCCTCGTGCCGATCGGCGAGAACCCGCAGAGCGGGCTGTGGGAGTTCTACGACCTGCGCAGCGCGTGGGACGGCGCCACCGACCCGGCGGCGCTCGCGCAGTCGCCGATCCCGACGCACGGCCCCGACGGCCGCGTCGCCGTGACCGGCGACAGCGGCATCGTCTGGGCGCTGCTGCCGGGCGGCGCCCTGCCGGCGGGCACGCCTGCCGCGGTCCGCCCGTCCGGCGCGGCGGACCGGCGCACGGTGCGGCTCGATCCATTCTTCCTCGCCAAGCACGAGGTGACGCAAGGACAGTGGCGGCGCGCGACGGGCGCCAATCCGTCGGTGTCCGCCGCGGCCAACGACCTCGCGCTGCCGGTCGAGAACGTCACGTGGTTCGCGTGCCGCGACGCGCTGGAGCGCGTCGGCCTCGCGCTGCCGAGCCAACTGCAGTGGGAGTACGCCATCCGCGGCGGCACGACGACGGCATGGTGGACCGGCGACGACGAACGCGCCGTGCTGGCGGCGGAGAACCTCAGCGCACGCACCGGATTGCTGCCCGTCGGCAGCCGCTCGCCGAACCCGTTCGGCCTGTTCGACATGGGCGGCAACGTCAGCGAGTGGTGCCAGGACGACTACGGCAACGCCGGCGGCGAACGGCCGGGCGACGGCCGCCGGCCCGAAGGCGGCGACAAGACGACCGGCCGCTCGGTGTGCGGCAGCAGCTGCAGCGACGACCCGCAGCGCGCGCGCTCCGACTTCCGCATCGGCTTCGAAGGCTCCGACCGGTACTACGACCTCGGCGTGCGCGCCGTGCGCGCCGTGCGGCGATGACGCGTCGGCCCGGCGGCTCGCAGCGGCGGACCGCCGCGCCGCCGGCATCGCGCACGTCGCGCCCGGCTGCTACTGCGCCACCGTCGCCAGGTCGTCGAACGACGTCCGCGCGTCCGCCTTCGTCCACAGGCCGACGCCGCCCGCCTTGCCGATCGTCGCGTCGCGCACGTCGAGCAGCAGAGCACCGTTCAACGAGCACGTGATGCGATCGCCGACGAACGCCACCTCGACGCGGTGGAACTCGCCGGGCTTGGTGATCACCAGCGTGGTGCCGAGCTGCCGGCGCACGCCGTCCTGCACGACGTAGACGCGAAAGTTGGACTCCAGCGGGTTGAAGCGGCACACGTAGTAGTTGTCGGCGTCCTGCACGCGCCACATCGGGCCGCCGCCCTGGTCGACCTCGCCGCCGTCGGCGCGCACGGCGACCGACACACGCCCGTCGGCGAGCGACGGCTCGGGCGTCCAGAACAGGTTGAAGCGGTCCTCGCCGCCCGCGCTGGCGGCGACCATCGCCATCACCCTCGGCGCGGAGATCGCGCGCGCGTCGAACACCGCCATCCACTTCGCGTCCGGTCCGCTGCCGCCGGTGCTCGCCGCACGCCAACCGCCGATCTCGCCGTCGAAGCCCTGTGCGCCCGGCGTCGGGCCGCCGGACGGACCGGTGGCGCAGGCGGCGAGCACAACAGCCAATGCGGCGGCGAGCACAGCGGACAACGACGACGACGGGGCGGACTTCGGCTCCATCGCCGCAGTCTAGCGACGTGGTCTGCCGCCGCGCGCTCACTCGCTGCACGACTGCAGCGCCGGCACGACCGCGTCCTCG
>JADCJE010000034.1 GCA_020247305.1 Phycisphaerales bacterium
AGTGCGGCGATGTCGCTGTCGAGCGTGTCGGTGCTGGCGAGTTCGCTGTGGCTGCGGCGGTTCCGGCCGCGCGCTCTGGCCGGCTGAGCCCGTCGCAGGTTTCGTGCGGCGGTTGCATCCCGCCGCGAACGGGCCGCTCTCGCACGGCCAACGCGCCCGCAAGCCGCCGACCGCGGGGGATGGCGATCGCGGATGCCGTGACGCTGCTCCGTCGCTCCGCCGCGGCCGCGACGCGGCGAGCGACGGACGGAACGGCTCGGCTGCCACCCATCTGCGGCGGCGGTTCCGTCGACCGGGTACCCTCCATGCCCATGGCCGCCGCCCGGGCAACCCGCCGCCGCACGCCGCGCATGCGCGAGACCGTCGCCGCCGTGTTCGCGCCGACGTCGCTGGGGCTGTTGCTCGTCGCCGCCAGCCAGGCCGGCGTGTTCGCGCTGCTGCTCGGCGACTCCGAACGCGCGCTGCGCAGCGACTTCGCGCGGCGTTTTCCGCGCATGCGGCTGCGCGCCGGCGACGACGCCGTGCGCAAGGCGATGGCGGGCGTCGTGCGCTTCGTCGACCGCGGCGGCGTCCTGCCGCTGGTGCCGCTCGATCTGCGCGGCACGCCGTTCCAGCTCAAGGTCTGGGACGCGCTGCGGCGCATCCCGCACGGCCGCGTGACCACGTACGGCGCGCTGGCGGCCAAGGTCGGCGATCCCGACGCGGTGCGCGCGGTCGCCGGCGCGTGCGCGCGCAATCCGGTAGCCGTGCTGGTGCCGTGCCACCGCGTGATCGCCAGCACCGGCCGCCTGCACGGTTACCGCTGGGGCCTCGACCGCAAGCATCTGCTGCTGGCGCGCGAAGGTGTGATGCTGCTGTGAGCGGTCGCCAGCGCGCGCTCGCGTTCGCCGCGCCGCCGCCGCGCGAGGAGTTCGCGCCCGGCGCGTGGCTGCTGCGCGGCTTCGTCGGCGCGCGCGAAGCGGACGTGCTCGCCGCGGTGACCGCGGTCGTCGAACAGGCGCCGCTGCGCACGATGACGACGCCGGGCGGCAAGCGCATGTCGGTGACGACGACGAGCTGCGGCGACTGCGGCTGGGTCAGCGACCGGCGCGGCTATCGCTACGAGGCGAACGACCCGGCGACCGGCCTGCCGTGGCCCGCGATCCCCGAAGCGCTCGACGCGCTGGCGCGCGACGCGGCGGCGGCCGTCGGGCAGCCGGCGTTCGCGCCGGACGCGTGCCTCGTCAACCGCTACGCCGTCGGCGCCAAGATGGCGCTGCACCAGGACCGCGACGAGGCGGACTTTGCGCAACCGATCGTCTCGGTCTCGCTCGGCCTGCCGGCTACGTTCCAGTTCGGCGGCGCGGCGCGCAAAGGCCCGACCGTGCGCGTGCCGCTGGTCCACGGCGACGTCGTGGTGTTCGGCGGGCCGTCGCGGCTGTGCTTCCACGGCGTGCTGCCGGTGAAGGACGGCGCGCATCCCGTGCTCGGGCCGTACCGGGTCAACCTGACGTTCCGTCGGGCGCGTTGAACGGCGCACGCGGCGCGCATGGGGCGCCCGGCGCGTCCGCCGCGCGCCGTACCGCCGGTTCGCGGGCTCCGCTGTTGGCGGGCGCGCGGGGCTTCGGCAAGATCCTCGCCCCTCGATGAGCGATGCACCCAAGGTCCTGACCGAGCGCCACGGCGACGTCGTGCTCGTGACGCTGAACGCCCCCGAACGCCGCAACGCCATCGACCAGGAGATGGTCGACGGCCTGCACCGCGTGCTCGACGCGCACTGGCACGACGAGTCGGTCGCTGCGCTGGTGCTCACCGGCGCTGGCGACAAGGCCTTCGCGGCCGGCGCCGACATCGCGCAGCTGCGCGAGCGCACAGCCCGCGACGCGCTGAAGGCGATCAACAGCGGCATCTTCCAGCGCATCGAGGAGTTCCCGGCGCCGGTGGTCGCGGCGATCAAGGGCTTTGCGCTCGGCGGCGGCTGCGAGCTGGCGATCGCGTGCGACCTGCGCGTGCTCGGCGAGTCGGCCAAGATGGGCCAGCCCGAGGTCAAGCTCGGCATCATCCCGGCGGCGGGCGGCACCTACCGGCTGCCGCGCCTGATCGGGCTGGGCCGCGCGCGCGAGCTGGTCTACACCGGCCGCATGGTCGACGCGCAGGAAGCGCTGCGCATCGGCCTCGCCAACGCCGTCGTGCCGGACGCCGAGGTGGTGCAGAAGGCGCTCGCGCTCGCCGGCGAGATCGCGCAGAACGGCCGGCTCGCCGTGCGCGGCGCCAAGCGCGCGCTCAACGCGCTCTCCCGCCCGGGCCAGGAGAACGCGCTCGCGTTCGAGAGCTCGGTGCAGGCGACGCTGTTCGACAGCGACGACAAGAAGGCGCGCATGGACGCGTTCCTCAACAAGCAGAAGAAGGGCTGAACCATGACGACTCCGACGTACTCCACGGTCGCCGTCCTCGGCGCGGGCACGATGGGCGCCGGCATCGCGCAGGTGTGCGCGCAGGCCGGCAGCAGGGTGCTGCTGCAGGACCTGACCGATGACTTCGTGCACAAGGGCCTGGGCCGCATCCGCGACTTCCTGCAGAAGGGCGTCGACAAGGGCAAGACCACGGCCGAGCAGCGCGACGCCGTGCTCGCGCGCATCGCCGTGACGACCGACCGCGCGGCCGCGTGCCGCGGCGCCGACCTCGTCGTCGAGGCCGTGCCCGAGAAGCTGGAGCTCAAGAACGGCCTGTTCCGCGAGGTCGCGGCGGTCACGTCGCCGGACTGCGTGCTCGCCAGCAACACCTCGTCGCTGTCGCTCGCCAAGGTGTTTTCCGGCGTGCCCGGCCAGGAGCGCTGCATCGGCATGCACTTCTTCAACCCGGTGCCGCTGATGGCGCTGCTGGAACTGGTGCGCACCGAGCACACGTCGACGGCGACGATCGACGCGGTCACCGCGTACAGCAAGCAGCTCGGCAAGGAGCCGATCCTGGTGAAGGACAGCCCCGGCTTCGCCAGTTCGCGCCTGGGCGTGTGCCTCGGCCTCGAGGCGATCCGCATGTTCGAGTCCGGCGTCGCGTCGGCGGAGGACATCGACAAGGCGATGGCGCTCGGCTACGGCCACCCGATGGGCCCGCTCAAGCTGACCGACCTCGTCGGCCTCGACGTGCGCCTCGCGATCGCCGACTACCTGCGCAAGGAGCTCGACCATCCGGGCTTCGAGGCCCCCGCGCTCATGCGGCAGATGGTCAAGGACGGCAAGCTCGGCAAGAAGACGGGCCAGGGCTTCTACCGCTGGTGAGCGGGGCGGGGTGCGTGCCCCGCCTGCCCGTTCCCTACCCCGCCGCGCGCGCGCGCTGCAGGCGCTTGGCCTGCCGGAAGCTGACCAGCTTGCGCGTCGGCTCGTGCCACAGGCGCAGGTGCA
>JADCJE010000035.1 GCA_020247305.1 Phycisphaerales bacterium
CGAGACCGTGCCGCTGAGCGCGACGATCTCGAAGCGGCCCGTCGCCGACGCGCCGTCCGGCCGGTCGGCGAAGCGCAGCGTCCAGTCGGTCAGGCTGCCCGCGCAGGCGGCGACCCAGCCGGCCTCGATGCCTCGCTCGTCGACGAAGCGCTGGAGCGCGAGCAGCAGGTCGTCGCCGGGCTTCAGCCGCAGCGCGTGCATCGCCAGCGGCGGCGCGGCGGGCGCCGGCGCCGCGCACGCCGCGAGGGCCGCGGCGACGGCGCAAACGGCCCGGCGCAGCGCGCGCAGCGACGCCATGTCAGCGGCCGTCGACGCGGTAGAAGCCCCGCGGATTGACCATGAAGTAGCAGTCGTACGGCAGCAGCGGCGGCAGCTTGCAGTACGGCTTGCCGCTCTCGTCGCGCGCCATCATGAACATCCAGAACGGCGACGCCGGCTGGTCAGCCGGCTTCTTGCGGATGCCGAGCTCGCGGATGTCGTCGACGACGCGGTCGATCCACTTCAGCTGCACGGCCTTGTCGGCGAACTCGTCCCAGTCGCCGGTCTTCTTGGCCTGGTACATGCGCGCCTTGAACTCGTCGAGCGTGACGCCCATCTTGCGCGCGATCGGCTCGGCGAGTCGCCGCTCCCACTCGCGCAGCGTCTGCACCTCCTGCTCGATGTCGGTCATGTTGCCCGAGGCGCCGCTCGACATCTGGTGGTGCAGGATGACGGCGTTGGGCAGCGCGTAGCTGTGCTTGGCCAGCGTGGCGATCGTCGCCGCCATGCTCGCGGCGAAGCTCTTCACCACGACGTGCACCGGCGCGTCGCTGGTCTCGATCGACTTCACGATGCGGTACCCCTGCTGCACGCTGCCGCCCGGCGAGTTGTCGATGACGAGGAAGATCGGCTTCTTCGCGTCGAGGTTGTTGTACCAGTCGATGCGATCGCAGACGTAGTCAGCGGTGCCGGTGACGATCGGGCCGTTGAGGTCGATGCGGCGGTCGGTGATCGTCAGCACGCCGTCCTGCAGCGGCTCGTCGGCGTAGACCATCGGCGCATCGACCAGCTCGCGCAGCTTGTCGGCGCCGTCGCGCTTCTGCAGCTGGGCGGCCTGCTTGCGCGCCTCGGTCTCGACGAGCGACTGCTCGTCCATCGCGCGCGTCTGCTCGGCCTTGCGCTTCTCGACGGCGAGCAGGTTCTGGACCGCGAGCTCCTCGGCCTCGCGGCGCATGGCGGCGAGCTTGGCCTTGTGCTGGAAGTCGACGAGGTCCTGCGCCGACTTCATGCGCGCCATCTCGACGCTGTTCGCCGACAGCTCGGCCTCGAGCCGCGCGCCGGCGAGTGCCTGCGCGTGCTTGAGCCGCTCCATCTCGGCCGTGCCGGGGGCGAGTTCGGTCTTGAGCGCCGCGGCGGCGACCTCGGCGGCGCGCGCCATCGCCTCGACCTTGGCCTTGTCCGGCTCGGCGCCGGCGGCGGCCTTGGTGGCGTTGAGCGCCAGCTGCGCTTCCAGGCGGGCCTTCTCGGCGCGCAGTTCGGCGAGCTGCAGGCCGAGCTCCTGCTCGCGCAGGGCGGCCTGGAGCTGCAGGCGCTTGAGTTCCTTCTCGGCCTGCGACTCGGCCTCGGCGGCAGGGGCGGCCGGGGTCGCGGCAGCGGGGCTCGCGGCCGACGACGCGGCAGCGGGCGGCTTGGCCGCGGCGGGGTTGGTGGACGGCTTGGTCGGGGACTGCGCGACCGCCGTCGCGTGGGCGACGAAAGCGGCCGCCGCGAAGGCGACGGTCAGCGTGCGAATGGACATGGTTGGGGTCTCCGGCGGCGGACGAACGACTCGCCGCGCCGCCGCCGCAACCGTACCAACCCCCGCCGACCCCGCAACTCAGCGACCGGCGGGCTGCGGCTTGGCGTCCGCCGCCGGCGCCGCCGTGGCCACGGTCAGCTCGCCGTCCTTCAGGTCGACCCGCACCGTGCTGCCGTCCGGCACGCCGCCGGCGATCAGCTGGCGGCCGATGCGCGTCTCCAGCTCGCGCTGGAGGAAGCGCTTGAGCGGCCGCGCGCCGTAGACCGGGTCGTAGCCGCGCTCGGCGAGGAAGGTCTTGGCCGCGTCGCTGACCTCGACCGCGATGCGGCGGTCGGCGAGGCGGGCGCGCAGGCCGCCCAGCAGCAGGTCGACGATGCGGCGGATCTCGCCGGTCTGCAGCGGCTTGAACAGCACGATGTCGTCGATGCGGTTGAGCAGCTCCGGCCGGAAGTGCCGGCGCAGTTCGGCCATGACCTGGTCGCGCGCCGACTCGCGGATCACGCCGTCCTTGGTGATGCCCTCCAGCAGGATCGGCGCGCCGATGTTGGACGTCAGGATGATCACCGTGTTCTTGAAGTCCACGGTGCGGCCCTGGCTGTCGGTGGCGCGGCCGTCGTCGAGGATCTGCAGCAGCACGTGGAACACGTCCGGGTGCGCCTTCTCGATCTCGTCGAACAGCACCACCGAGTACGGCTTGCGCCGCACGGCCTCGGTCAGCTGGCCGCCCTCCTCGTAGCCGACGTAGCCGGGCGGCGCGCCGATCAGGCGGCTGACCGCGTGCTTCTCCATGTACTCCGACATGTCGATGCGCACGAGGTTGTCCTCGCTGTCGAACAGCGCCGCCGCCAGCGTCTTGCCCAGCTCGGTCTTGCCGACGCCGGTCGGGCCGAGGAACAGGAAGCTGCCGATCGGGCGCTTGGGGTCCTTGATGCCCGAGCGCGCGCGGATCACCGCGTCGGCGACCACCTGCACGGCCTCCTCCTGGCCGATGACGCGCTCGTGCAGGATCTCGTCGAGCTTGAGCAGCTTCTCGCGCTCGCCCTCGACGAGGCGCTGCACCGGGATGCCGGTCCAGCGCGCGACGATCTGGGCGATCTCGTCCGAGGTCACCTCCTCGCGCAGCAGCCGCTCGCCGCCCGCCCCCTTCTGCATGCGCGCCTCCTCGGCGAGCAGCGCCTTCTCGGCCTCGGGGATGGCGCCGTACTTCAGCTCGGCGGCCTTGTTCATGTCGTAGCGGCGTTCGGCGGCCTCCTGGTCGCGGCGCAGGGTCTCGAGCTTCTCGCGCAGCGCGCGGACGCCGAGCAGGCCCTTCTTCTCGGTCTCGTACTGCGCCCTCATGGCGTCGGCCTTGCCGCGCTGTTCCTGCAGCTCCTTGCGCAGCTCGGACAGGCGCGTGCGGCTGGCGTCGTCCTTCTCCTTGGCGAGCGCCGTCTCCTCGATCTCCAGCTGCATGACGCGGCGGCTGACCGTGTCGAGCTCGGTCGGCAGCGAGTCGATCTCGGTGCGGATCATCGCGCACGCCTCGTCGACGAGGTCGATCGCCTTGTCCGGCAGGAAGCGGTCGCTGATGTAGCGGTGCGAGAGCGTCGCCGCGTCGACCAGCGCGCCGTCGTGGATGCGGACGCCGTGGTGCACCTCGAAGCGCTCCTTGAGGCCGCGCAGGATCGACACCGTGTCCTCGACGCTCGGCTGCTCGACCAACACCGGCTGGAAGCGGCGCTCCAGCGCGGCGTCCTTCTCGATGTGCTTGCGGTACTCGTCGAGCGTCGTCGCGCCGATGCAGTGCAGCTCGCCGCGTGCGAGCATGGGCTTGAGCATGTTGCCGGCGTCCATCGCGCCCTCGGCCTTGCCGGCGCCGACGATGGTGTGCAGCTCGTCGATGAACAGCAGGATGCGGCCCTCGCTGTTCTTGATCTCGGTCAGCACCGCCTTGAGGCGCTCCTCGAACTCGCCGCGGTACTTGGCGCCGGCGACGAGGCTGCCCATGTCGAGCGCGAACACCGTCTTGTCGCGCAGGCCTTCCGGCACGTCGCCGCGGACGATGCGCTGCGCCAGGCCCTCGGCGATCGCCGTCTTGCCGACGCCGGGCTCGCCGATCAGCACCGGGTTGTTCTTGGTCTTGCGCGACAGGATGCGGATGACGCGGCGGATCTCGTCGTCGCGGCCGATGACCGGGTCGAGCTTGTTCTCGCGGCACATCTGCACGAGGTCGCGGCCGTACTTGGCCAGCGCCTCGTAGGTCGACTCCGGCGACGCGCTCTGCACGCGCTGGTTGCCGCGCACCTCCTTGAGCGCGTTGAGGAAGCGCGCCTCGTCGACGGCGAAGGCCTTGAAGACCTCCTTCACGCCGGACTTGGCGGCGGCGATCGCGGCCAGGAACAGGTGCTCGACCGAGACGTACTCGTCGCGCATCTTGCCGGCCTGCTGCTCGGCGGCCGCGAGCACGGCGGCGAGTTCCTGCGTCAGGTAGATCGTGTCGGCGGCGAAGCCGGGGCCGGTCACCTTCGGCACCTTGCGCAGCTCGGCTTCGAGCGCGCCCTGGAAGGCGTCGGCCGGCACGTTCATGCGGCCGAGCAGGCGCGCGACCAGCCCGTCCTTGGGCTCGACCAGCGCGACGAGCAGGTGCGCGACGTCGACCTGCTGGTGGCCGAACGTGACGGCCTTGGTCTGGGCGAGTTGGAGGGCTTCCTGCGACTTCTGGGTGAGCTTCTCGGCGTTCATCCTGGGGGCTCCTTGGCGTTGCGTCCGGGCCCCACTGTGCACGGACTGTGCCAATGGCAGGAATGGGCCGAGGGGGTTGTCCGGCATGGGGTTATGGGCCCATGCGGGGCACCCGACACAGGCCGCGAAGCCGCCATCGTGGCAGCCTCGTTGCCTGGTGCGCCAAATTGGCGGATGCGACTAGACGCGGATCTCGCTGCCGAGCGCGCCCACCGTGGCGCCGCGCAGCCGCGGCTCGACCTCGTCGCGGACGAACGCGTCGACCTGCTCGGCCGAGCGGCCGACGAAGCGCGCCGGGTCCATCAGGTCGGGCAGCGCGTCCTTGATCGCCGCGAACGCCGGGTCGGCGGCGATCAGCTGCAGCAGCGGATTGTCGCGGCCCTCGGCCTTCACCGCGTGCGCCGAGGCGCGGCTGTGCACGCGCACGCGCTCGTGCAGGTCCTGGCGGTCGCCGCCGGCGGCGACGCCGGCCATCAGGATCTCCTCGGTCGCCAGGAACGGCAGCTGCTCGCGCAGCTTCTTCTGGATGACCTTGGGGTAGACGACGAGGCCCTTGGCGACGTTCTCGACCAGCATCAGGATGCCGTCGATCGCCAGGAACGACTCGGGGATGGCGATGCGGCGGACGGCCGAGTCGTCGAGCGTGCGCTCAAGCCACTGCGTCGCCGCCGTGTGCGCGCTGGTGTTGGCCGTCTCGATGACGTAGCGGGCCAGCGAGCAGACGCGCTCGCAGCGCATCGGGTTCTTCTTGTAGGCCATCGCCGAGCTGCCGATCTGCTTCGACTCGCTCGGCTCCTCGATCTCGCCCTCGTGCGACAGCAGCCGCACGTCGGTGGCGAACTTGCTCGCCGACTGCGCGATCGCCGACAGGGCCTGATGGATCGTCCAGTCGAGCTTGCGCGTGTAGGTCTGGCCGCTGACCGCGATCGACTTGCCGAAGCCCATCGCCTTGGTGACGCGGCGGTCGAGTTCCTCGACCTTGCCGTGGTCGCCGCCGGCGAGCGTGAGGAACGTCGCCTGCGTGCCCGTGGTCCCCTTCACGCCGCGGAACGGCAGCCAGCCGGCGACGCGGCGCACTTCGTCGAGGTCGAGCGCGAAGTCCTGCGCCCACAGGCAGGCGCGCTTGCCGACGGTGACGGGCTGCGCCACCTGGAAGTGCGTGTAGCCCAGGCACGGCTCGGCCCGCCAGCGCTGCGCGAACGCCGCCAGCGCCGCCGTGACCGCCGCCAGCCGCTGCTCGAGGAGCCGCAGCGCCTGCCGGTACAGCAGCAGGTCGCCGTTGTCGGTGACGAAGCAGCTGGTGGCGCCGAGGTGGATGATCGGCCGCGCCTTGGGGCACAGGTCGCCCCAGTGGTGCACGTGCGCCATGACGTCGTGGCGCAGTTCCTTCTCGTACTTCGCGACCGCGTCCCAGTCGAAGCGGTCGCGGTTGGCCTTCAGCTCGGCGATCTGCTCCGCCGCGACCGGAAAGCCGAGTTCGTGTTCGGCCTGCGCCAGCGCGATCCACAGGTCGCGCCACGCCCCGTGGCGCGCGCGCGGCGAGAACAGGCGGGCCATCTCCTGGCTCGCGTAGCGTTCGATGAGCGGGTGGTCGAAGCGGTCGCCGCGTTCCATGCCGCCTGTCTATCCCGCCCCCCGCGGGCGCGCCACGCTCAGCAGTTCACCCAGACCTGCCGCGTGCGCGTCTCCCAGCGGTCCGGCACCCACACCCGGCGGCAGCCGCCCGGATCGACCATCGCCCAACGCCGGCAGCCGCAGTGGTCGACCACCCAGCCGTAGGTCGGCGGCACGTGTTCCTCGCGCCAGTAGCCCGGCACGAGGAACTGCTCGCTGACCGTCTGCCAGTGGCCGCGGTGGCGATCGTGGCGATCGCGGCAGTCGTCGAACACGCGGCGAACGGGCGGGCAGGGGGCGCGGTGGCGCGGCGCGCAGTCGGCGACGCGGATGGCGGTTCCGAGGCTGCGGCCGATGCGGGCCTCGATCGACCATTGCGCGGGGAGGGAGACGGCGGCGAGCAGCAGGGCCGCCACGGCGTGCGGGAGGTGCCTCATGGCGCGGGGCCAAGCGCAACCGCCGTGCCGGCGTTCGCGGCCGTGCAGCCGGGCAAGACGCACCGCGCTGCGGCGGCCGTCGCTCGGCGTCCGTCCTGCCGCTGCGACGGCTGTCCTGGCGGCAGGTCAGCCGGGGCCGAACGTCGCCAGCGCCGCGCTCGCCGCGCCGGCCAGAGCCAGCGTCGCGCCCGTCCGCCAGTCAGGCGGACCGCCGGCGAGGCGGGCGCGCGCGAACCAGACGGCGAACGCCGCGCCGAGCGCGTCGGTGACGAGGTCGACCGCCGACGGCGTGCGGCCGGGAACGGTCGCCTGATGCCATTCGTCGACGACGCCGTAGGCGACTGCGAGCCCCCACGCGACCGCGCCCAGGCGGCGCGCCGGCGTGGACGGCGGCAGGGCCAGCCACGCCGCGAGGCCGAGGCCGAAGTAGGCGACGAAGTGCGCGAAGTTGCCGAGGTAGGCCCGCAGCGGGTCGTACGGCGACGGCGTCGGCGAGCGCGACGACGACCACCACAGGAACGCCATCGCCGCCGCGACGCCGGCCCAGCGCACCGCCGCCGGCAGGCCGCGCCAGAGGCGCAGCGCCGCGTCGACGAACCGACCGCACGCGCCCGGCGCCGCCGCGGTCACGACGTCGCCACGTGGCCGACGATGCGCAGGCCGCCGGCGGCGCCGGCGGCTTCGACGCGCAGGTCCTGCAGGAAGACCGTCAGCAGGAACAGGCCGCGGCCGCGCTCGCTGTCGAGCGCCGGCAGGCCGCCAGTGGCCTCGGCGACGTGCGCCGCGAGGCGGGCGACGAGTTCGCCCGGCATCTCCGGATCGACGAACTCGATGCGCAGGCGGCCCGCGGCGGCGGCGGCGACTTCCAGCGCCAGCGACTCGCCGCGCCGGCGGTACACGGAGCCGTGCTCGATGGCGTTGTTGATCAGTTCGTCGGCGACGAGCGCCAGCTGGTCGCCGACCGACTCGGCGGCGCCGAGGTCGGCGGCGAGGCGGCGCACGGCGTCGCGGACCTTGCCGACGACGCCGGGGCTGGCGGCGAACTGCAGGCGCTTGCCGTTCATGCGACGCCCTCGACGAGCAGCGACAGGTCGGCGGCCGGCGCGGAGTGCGTCAGGGCGCCGATCGAGATGCGGTCGACGCCGGACTCGGCGAACACGCGCACCGTGGCGAGCGTGACGCCGCCCGAGGCCTCGGTCAGCACGGCGCGGCCGGCGGCCAAGGCCTCGGCCTGCACCGCCGCGACCGCCGCGCGCAGCGGCGCGCCCGGGGCGAAGTTGTCGAGCAGCACGACGGCGGCGCCGCCGCGCACGGCCGCGCGCGCCTCGGCGACGTCGCGGGCCTCGGCGACGACCGGCCGATCCTGTTCGCGCACGCAGCGGCGCACGACTTCCTCGTAGCTCGCCGGCTTGGCGAAGCCGAAGTGGTTCTCCTTGAGCAGGACCTGGTCGTAGAGGCCGATGCGGTGGTTCTGGCCGCCGCCGGCGGCGACAGCCGCCTTCTCCAGCAGGCGCAGGCCGGGCGTGGTCTTGCGCGTGTCGAGGATGCGCGCGCCGGTGCCGGCGACGGCGTCGACGTAGGCGCGGGTCACCGTCGCGACGCCGGACAGCCGCTGCAGGAAGTTGAGCGCCGTGCGCTCGGCGGCAAGCAGGCAGCGCATCTCCGACTCGACTTCGAGGACAAGGTCGCCGCGGCGGAAGGCGCTGCCGTCGGCGCGACGGACGTCGCAGCGCGCCGCCGGATCGAGCAGGGTGAAGGCTGCCGCCGCGCAGGCTACGCCGGCGAGCACGCCGTCCGACTTGGCGACCACGCGCGCGCGCCCGCGGCGCAGGGCCGGCACCGACAGGCGCGAAGTCACGTCGCGCGCCACGTCGAGGCCGTCGTCGCCGAGGTCCTCGGCCAACGCCCGGCGCACGACGGCGCGCACTTCGTCGGGGCCTGGATGCATGCGGGAGGGCGACAGTACCCGAAACGGCAGCGGCGAGCACGCGCCGACGGCGCACCGTCAGCGACCCGGCGCGGGCGCGCCGAAGTCGAGCCAAGGCGCCACGGCGGCGGCGTTCGTCGGCCCGATGCCATCGACGCGCTCGAGGTCGGCGAGGCTGCGGAACGGCCCGCGGCGGATGCGTTCGACGACGAGCGCCTCGGCGCGCGCGCGACCGAAGCCGGGCAGCGCGGTCAGCTCGGCGACCGTCGCACGGTTGACGTCGAGGCGCACCGGCGCGCAGCGCCAAGCCGGTGCGCAGCGCGCAGCCAACGCGCCGTCGGCGGCGGCGCGCACGAGCAGCGCGAGCGTCAGGAACCACCACGCCCGCCAGACGATCGACGGCGCGCGCCGCGTCACCAGCGCAGCGCCTGCTCGCGCATGCGCGCCTCGATCCCCGGCTGGGCCGTGCTCCGGCACCGTTCGAGGTGCGGGTGCAGGCGCTCGCCGATCCGGTTCACCGCTGTCGCTGCCGTGCATGCCGCGTGGCCGACGACCAGAGGGGGTTGGCCGAGGCGGCGATGCGCCGCCGCGGGGTCCTCCGGCACCTCGCCGAGGTAGTGGATCTCGCGGCCCGCAAAACGCCGCGAAACATCGGCGAGTCGTTCGTACGTGGCGTGGCCAAGGCCGTGGCCGTCGGCCGGCGCGCGGTTGACGGCGAGGTGCAGCGTGCCGCGCGCGCCCTGGCGCGCGACGCACTTCACCAGCGCGTACGCGTCGGTCATCGACGCGATCTCCGGATTGGCGACGACGAGCACGTGCTGGGCAGCGAGCACCGGCACCAGCGTCTGCGGCATGAGGCCGGCGCCGCAGTCGATCAGCACCACGTCGAAGCGGCCGGCAAGCTGCCCGAGCGCGCGGGCCAGCGCGTCCATGTGGTGCGGACCGAGCTCGGTCAGGCTGACCACGCCCGAACCGCCGGGCACGAGCGCTGGCCCGAACGGCGTCGGCTCCAGCGCCTCGTCGACGGCGAGGCCGCCGGCGAGCACGTGGGTCAGCGTGCGATGCGGCGTGACGCCGAGCAGCAGGTGCGCATTGGCGAGGCCGAAGTCGCAGTCGACGACGACGACGCGCAGGCCGCGGCGATGCAGGGCGACGGCGAGGTTGGCCGTGAGGAACGTCTTGCCGGTGCCGCCCTTGCCGCTGGCGACGGCGACGACAGCGGCCTCGCGCGAACTCGCGCGCGGCGTCGCCGGGGCGCGCCACGGCGCGCCGCCGCCGAGCCCGACCGGGTCGGCGTCGTGTGCAGGTTCCACTGGTCGTGCGGTGGACGCGGCGGCGGAGCGCCGCGGCCGATCAGTCGACGCCGCCGTTGGCGCCGGAGCCCTTGCCTTGGGCTGCGGCGATCCGGGCGAGGTCGCTCGCCATCGCGGCGCGCTCGGCGGCGTCGCCGACCGCTGAGGTCGGCGCGCCGAGCGCGGAATGCTCTTCGGGGGTCAGCCGCGCAGCCGCAGCAGCGGCGCGCAGGCCATCGAGGCCGGTGCGGGTCGCCGGCGCCCGCAGCGCGGCGGCGTCCTCGTCGCCGCCGGCCGCCGACCGCTTCGCGAACACCAGCCCGGCGAGGCGCGAGTAGCCGCGCAGCAGGCGGTTCGAGAAGGCGCCGACGTCGGCGGGCGCGCTGAGCGCGCACTCCGAACCGTCGGGCAGGGTGCCGCGCAGGGCGTCGGCATCGGCGCGGACCTCGGCCAGCGTCTGGCCGTTCCACGTGATGCGCCGGCGATCGTCCGCGGCGTCGATGCGGATGCCTTGGTCGATGCGCAAGCAGAGTTCTTCAAGGCGCGACCACAGCGCCTGCACGTGCGCCGGCGTCGGGCCTGCGGCAGGCGCCGCGGCCCCCAATTCGGCGACGGTCGATGCGGCGGCGGTCGATGCGGCGGCGATCGGCGCGGCGGCGCCCAACTCAGTGGTGATCGGCTCGGCGGCGTTCGGCGCGGTCGCCGTGGCCCGCGCCCCGTCGTGCAACCAGCGCACGGCGAAGCGCTCCTTGCCGGCCACGCGGAACGGCTCCAGCGCGCAGACCTGCAGGCTCGCCGAGGTCTGGCGGACGAGCGGGCGCACGGCGGCGGCCGCGCCGGCGACCGCGACGACGAGCGCGCGACCGGTCAGGCCGCCGCGGAAGCCGCCCTCGGGAATGGCGAGCGCGAGGCCGTCGCCGACGCGCTCCAGGAACGCCGCCGCGGCGAGCGCGCGCTGCGCGAGCAGCGGATCGCCGTCGCGCGCCAGCAGCACGAGCACCGGCGCGCCGTCGGCATCGCGCGCGAGGCCTTCGATCGCGCCCAATTCGCCGTCCGCGCAGTCGAAGCCGTCGAACACGAGCGTCAAGCCCGGCTGGATCGCGTGCAGGCGACCCGACACGAACGACCACAGCGCATCGCGCGACTGCGGCATGACTGGACCGCGAATCATCGAACCGCCCCCAACACAGTGACCGGACTGCCCGGCTCCGGCGACGGCGTCGCCGATGGACCGGACCGGCTGCGCACCGCCGTACGCCGCCGAATGCGCCCAATGACACCGGCGCGCCGGCGGGAATGCAATACGCCAAGGCCCGGTGGCCGGCGGTGCGCCGCCAGCTGGACGCGCACGGGCGCGAGCGCCCCGGCGCGCGACGCCGGACGGGGCGCTTTGCTCAGGTCTCGATGGCCAGGATCGGCGACCGGCGCTCTTCGAGCCGCGTCCAGGCGACCGCGACCGCGTCGGTCGCGTCCAACGGCAGGGCCCCGATCGCCGCACCAGGCGCCGGGCGCACGAACTGCCGCACCATCGCCGCCACCGCCGTCTTGTCCGCCGCGCCGTTGCCGGTGACGCAGCGTTTGACCCGCGCCGGGGCGAACTGATGCACGCCAAGCCCCAGCGCCGTCGCCTCGGCCAGCACGACGCCGCGCGCCTCGCCGATGCGCAGGGCCGCCTGCACGCTCTTGCCGTGGAATGCCTCCTCGATGGCGACCTCGGTCGGCTGCAGGTCGCGCACGAGGGCGCGGAAGCCGACGGCGAGCGCGTGCAAGCGCACCCCGATGGCGGCGTCGCGGCCGCCCAGGCGCAGCACGCCGGCGGTCACGAGGCGAGCGTCCTGGCCGCCGCCCGCGCCGGCGCGCACGACGTTGCTGGCGCGCATCGCCAAGGGCGCGGGGCCGCCGCCCGCGGCAGTCGCCGCCGCGGCGACCTCCAGGCAGCCATAGCCCACGACCATGGTGCCCGGGTCGATGCCCAGAATCCGTACGACCGCCACGCGGCGGAGTGTACGGTCTGCGCGCGTGAAGGTCGCCATGTTGCTGCTCGCCGCCGGCCGCGGCACGCGCTTCGGCGGGCCGGTGCCCAAGGCCTGGCTGCCGCTCGCTGGCCGCACGCTGCTGGCGCGCAGCGCCGAACGGCTGGCGCAGGCGCTGCCCGACGGCATGGCCGCCGAGGCGATCGCGCTGGTGCACGCCGACGACCTGCCCACCTATGTCGCGGCGCACCGCGCCGAGGTCGAACGCGCGCTCGCCGGCCGCTGCCCGCTGCGCTTCGTGGTCGGCGGCGCCTCGCGCCAGGAGTCGATGCGCAACGGACTGGCCGCGTGCGGCGCCGACGTCGACCTCGTGCTGGTGCACGACGCCGCCCGCGCGCTGCTCCCGATCGGCCCGACGCGCGCCTGCCTCGCCGCCGCCGCAGCGCACGGCGCTTCGCTGCTGGCGCTGCCGGCGGCCGACACGCTGAAGCAGGTCTCGCCCGAGGGCCTCGTCGTGCGCACCGTCGACCGCGACGGCGTGTGGCTGGCGCAGACGCCGCAGGTGGTGCAGCGCGAACTGCTGCTGCGCGCGATGGCGCACGCCGAACGCACCGGCTTCGTCGGCACCGACGACGTGTCGCTCGTCGAGCACCTCGGCGCGCCGGTCGCCGTCGTGCGCAGCGCCCCCACCAACCTCAAGATCACCACGCCGGCCGACCTGCCGCTGGCGGAGGCGATCGTCGCCGCCAACCTCGCATGAACGACCTGCCCCGCATCGGCCTCGGCATCGACGTGCACCGGCTCGCGCCGGGCCGGTCCTGCACGCTCGGCGGCGTGCCGTTCCCGTGCGACGTCGGGCCGGTCGGCCACAGCGACGGCGACGCGCTGCTGCACGCCGCGTGCGACGCGGTGCTCGGCGCCGCCGGCCTCGACGACCTCGGCACGCTGTTCTCCGACCGCGACCCGCAGAACGCCGGCCGCGCCTCGGCGGAGTTCTGCCGCGAGACGATGGTCCGCGTGCGCGCCCGCGGCTTGCGCGTGCTCGGCCTCGACTGCGTCGTCGAGACCGAGGCGCCCAAGCTCAAGCCGCTGCGCGCGGCGGTGCGCGCGCGCCTCGCCGAGCTGTTCGAGGTCGACGTCGACCGCGTCAACGTCAAGGGCAAGACCGGCGAGAAGGTCGACGCGATCGGCCGCGGCGAGGCGATGCGCGCGACGGTCGTGGCGCTGCTCGGCGCGCGCTACGACTCGCTGGGCAGCGCGCCGCCGGCGGCGTAGGCGTCGTACATGCGGCGGTAGGCGCCGCTGCGCGCGAACAGCTCGGCGTGCGTGCCGCTCTCGGCGACGCGGCCGTGCTCCAGCACGACGATGAGGTCGGCGCCGACGATCGTCGACAGTCGGTGCGCGATGACGACCGACGTGCGGCCCTTGCGCAGCGCGTCGAGCGCGGCCTGCACCAGCCGCTCGTTCTCGGAGTCGAGCGCGCTGGTCGCCTCGTCGAGGAACAGCACCGCCGGATCGCGCACGATGGCGCGGGCGATGGCGATGCGCTGCTGCTGGCCGCCGGAGAGGTTGCCGCCGCGGTCGCCGACGACGGTGTCGTAGCCCTGCGGCAGCGAGACGACGAAGTCGTGGATGTTGGCGGCGCGCGCCGCCGCCTCGACCTGGGCCGCCGTCGCGCCCGGCCGCCCGCACTCGATGTTGGCGCGGATCGTCGTGTTGAACAGGAACGACTGCTGGCTGACGACGGCGGTGCGCGCGCGGTAGTCGGCGAGGCGCACGCCGCGCAGGTCGCGGCCGTCGACGAGGATCGCGCCCTGCTCCGGATCGTGGAACCGCTGCAGCAGGTCGACGGTCGTCGTCTTGCCGCTGCCCGACTCGCCGACCAGCGCGACCGTCGAGCCGGCGGGAACGCGCAGCGACAGGCCGCGCAGCACCGGCTCGCCGCCGTAGCCGAACCACACGTCGCGCAGTTCCAGTTCGCCGCGCAGCTGCGGCAGCGGCTCGCCGACGTCGGCGGCGCGGTCCGCCGGCTCGCGCAGGATGGCCTCGAGGCCGGCGAGCGCGCCGGAAGACTCCATCAGCACGTGGTAGCTGCGCGTCAGGCGCTTGACGTGCTGGTAGGTCGTCGCGAGCGGCATGATGACCAGCGCAACGTCGTCGAAGCGGATGGCGCCGTCGACGAGCACGACCCAGCCGAGCAGCACCAGCAGCACGCCGAAGCCGATCTGGTAGCTGACGAAGGTCTGCGCCATCGAGCGGCCCTTCGCCCGCAGCATCTTGCGCGTGCGGTCGAGGAACGTGCCGGTCGAGGCCTCGAAGTCGCGCAGCATCGCGCCTTCGAGCTGGAAGGCCTTCACCGTGCGGATGCCGGTCAGGATCTGGTTGAGCGACTCGGTGGTCTCGCCCATCGCCTGCAGGCTCCTGGTGCTGCGCTTGCTGACCTGCCGGCCCTGCCGCAGCATCGGGATCGCCATCGCCGGCACCATCAGCGCCAGCACGATCAGCGCCTGCGGCACGAACCACGCCAGCACGGCGACGTTGCCGAGGATCATCAGCGGGTCGACGACGACGTTGTCGCTGGCCAGCTCGAAGCTGCGCTGCATCACCTGCGTGTCGTTGGTGACCTTGCTGATCAGCTCGCCCATGCGCTGGCGGCCGAAGAAGCGCACCGGCAGGCCGAGGAAGCAGCGCGCCAGCTCGCCGCGCAGGTCGGCGACGATGCGCACCGCGAACAGGCGCGAGACCGTCTGCACGAAGTAGATGGTGACGGCGCCGAACGCGCCGCAGATCACGGCGACGATGCCGCACGCGAGCACGACGTTCATCCCGGGGTGCTCGAAGGCGATGCCCAGGGCGCGCATCAGGTCGTCGGCGAAGCCGCGGAACCAGCCGTTGAACTCGTCGGTCAGGCGGTCGGACAGCGACGGTTCGACCGGTTGGCCGCCGGGCGCGTCGGCCGGCCGGCCGGCGGGCGGCGTCGCCCCGGCCATCTCCGCCATCAGCGGCTTCACCAGCACGAACGGCAGCTTGGTGAAGGCGGCCTCCAGGAAGCCGAAGGCGAGCATCGCCGCGACCATGCCCTTGTAGCGGACGATGCCGCTCCACAGGCGACGCAACAGCGCGCGGAAGGCGCTCTCCGGGACGGCGGGCTCGGTCACCCGCGGGATGCTACTGCCGGCGTCGCATCGTCCCAACGGCGATGGCGGCATGGCGGCATGGCCGCCGCGCGACGCGCCTCGCTCAGTCGAACTTGGCCTTGCCGACGATGCCGGCGGCCCATTCGAAGAAGCGGCAGGTGACGTAGTCCTCCTTCACCAGCTCGCGCTCGCGCTCGACCTTGACGTCGATGGTGCGGCGGGCGGGCGTGCGCGAGTTGACGCGCGCGATGACCC
>JADCJE010000036.1 GCA_020247305.1 Phycisphaerales bacterium
CTTGAGGAACTCGATCAGCAGGTTGCTGTTGCCCGGGAACGGATACGGGTTGTTGAACGGGATGCGCGTCCAGCCGGCGCCGAACGCGACGGTCAGGTTGGTCGCCGACAGGATCGGCCACGGCCCCTGCTGGTAGTTCGGCAGGAACGCGAGGTTGAGGCCCGTCGCCGACGTCGCCGCCGCGTTCATCTGCAGCGACGCGTACTGCACGGTCGCGCCGCTCGGGCAGTAGACCTCGATCGCAGTCAGCACCGCTGGCACCGTCGGCACTTCTTCGCGCGGCACGAGCAGCATGGCGCGCCCTTCCGCGCCGATGCCGCCGGGCAGCACGCCGAGGGGCGCGATGTTGCCCGAACTGTTCCGCAGCGTTTCCTGCGGGTGCGCGGTCAAGGCGCCGTTCTGCGCCGCGAGCGCGGCGGCGGCCAACGCGGCGCAGCTGATTGCCAGGGTGGTGTGCATGGAAGGCGTGCGATGGTACCTGCCGGATGCCGAACGTGTCGGTCGATGCGGCGCGGCGCAGTGCCGCGCGATGGCGACGGACACGTGCCGCAGTTGCGGCCGGCAAGGACGTTGCGCGGTACGGGGTGCGCGGCGGCGTCGCTGCTGCGCGCCAACGGCCGGTCCCATCGTCCGGGCGGCGCGCGCCGCACCGACGCAGGGTACTGCAGCGCACCTTCGCGCCGGCAGGACGGGCAGGGGAAGCGGACTGCGCGCGGGTCTTGCCGCCGAGGAAAAGAACCTGTGCGGACGTTCGCCGCCGCCATGCGCCGCCGTCTTCCGCGCCACCCACTGGCACCCCGGGCCTGCGACGCGGCGTGGCCGATCGCCCAACCCGCCTGCGACGCGTCGGCCACCCGCCGCCGTCAGCCCTGCGGGCGGCCCCACGCTTCGCGGTGCGCGAGCAGCCACTGCGCGCGCTGCATCGCGGTCGATGCCTCGCCGCACAGGTCGTCGGCGTCGAAGTCGAGCAGTACGCCGGCATCCTCCATGGTCTCCAACTGCGGCGTGACGACGTTGGCGAGCACGAGGTGGCGGCCTTCGTCGCGCAGGTGCTGTTGCAGCATGCGCAGTTCGCTGGCCGTGCGCGGCACCATGTCGGCCATCGCGGCGACGTCCAGCACGACGACGTGCACGCCGGCCGGCAGCTGCGACGTCCACGTGCTGACGTCGGGCAGGTGGAACTGCCTGCAGCCCGTCGGCGGTTCGGCGCGGAACAGCGCGACGGCCGCGCCGACGTCGTTCGCCGCGGTTCGCAAGGCCACGGTCGCGACCGGCGACAGCGCGGCGGCGACGACGACGGCGACCAGCGCCGCGCACGCCGGCGCCATCGCCCATTCCGTCCACCACGCGAACGCGAGCGCGCCGAGCGCGGCGCCGACCGCGAACGTCAGCGGGATCGTCGCCAGCAGCACCGTGCGCCACTTCGCCTGCCGCGCGCGCACCGGCGCGAGGCGGCGGCCGAGGCCGAGCCAGCCAAACGACAGGCGCGCGAGGTCGAGGCCGAGGTCGGTGACCACGCCGGTGACGTGCGTCGTGCGAACGACGCCGCCGCTGATGCGCGTGATCGCCGCGTTCTGCAGGCCCATGGCGAACGCCGGCAGCAGCGTCAGCCACGCTTGCGCGCGCTCGGGCGGCAGTTTGCCGACCGCGTGCCAATCGACCAGCACGGTGAAGCCGAGCAACAGCGCCGCTTCGACCGCCATCGGCAGCATGTAGATCGAGTTCGCGCCGCGCACGCGACCGAGTTCCAGCAGCACGCCGGCAGCGAAGGCGCCGCCGCCGAAGACGGCGACCAGCAAGAAGAAGTAGCCGGCGACGGCGAGGTTGCCGCTCGCGGCCTCGACGCCGAACCTGGCGACGGCCCCGGTCAGGTGCGAGGTGACCTGACCGCACAGCAGCACGGTCAGCGCGTTGGTGTAGCCGGCGATCAGCGACAGCCAGACGGCGAGGCGGGCCTGTTGGGCGAAGGACTGCGCGGGACCGTGGAACATGCGCGGCCGGCGAACGTACGCGCCGGCGCGCGTGCGGGCGAGGTCGCACGCCGCAGGCGGAAGCGCTTCCACCGCCGGCGACCCGCCGCGCCGCCGCGCGTGCAAGGGCGAGGTCGCGCGTCGCCTGCGGCAACGCGTCCACCGCCGGCGACCCGTCGCACCGGCCGCGCGCGCCGCGTAGCGTGTGGCACGATGTCCGCCGACGCCGTCGCCAGCGAACCTGCGCCTGCGCGCGTCCTGCTGCCGCTCGGCGCGGGCGCCATGGTGGCCGCTGCGTTCGTCGCTGCGTGGTGGTGGTTGGACGGCGATGGCCGGCAGGTGCTGTTGGCGCGCGCGCTGTACTGGCTGATGCCGCTGGCGCTCACGCTGTGGCTCGCCGCGCTGGCGCGGGCGCGTGCCGTCGGCGGGGAGAGTGCACTCGCATGGCTGCGCGCGCGCGCCGGCACGGCGGTGGCGGCCGCGCTCGCGGTCGCCGCGGTGGTCGTCATGTCGCCGCCGGCGATGCGCATGCAGTTCGACGAGACGAGCCTGCTCGGCACGGCGTTCGGCATGCACGCCGAACGCGCGGCGCTGATGCCCCTCGGCGCGCTGCCGGCATGGGACGGCGGCGTCGCCGTCACCGACTGGAACCTCGACAAGCGGCCGCCGCTGTGGCCGTTCCTGGTCAGCGTCGCGCACGACGTCGCGGGCCTGCGCGTGGCCAACGCCTTCGTCGCCAACGCCGTCGTGCTGTGGGCGCTGCTGGCGCTCGTGGGCTGGCGGCTGCGGGCGGCGGCGGGGCCTTTGGCCGGTGCGCTCGGGATCGCCCTGCTCGCCGGCCTGCCGCTGCTGGCGTCGTGCGCGACGAGCGCGGGCTTCGAGACGCTGGCGCTGGCGCTGCTCGCCGCCGCCGTCGCCGCCGCGATCGACTGCGCGCAGGCGCCGTCTGCCGCGCGCAGCAACGCGCTGCTGGCGACCGTGCTGCTCGGCGCGCAGGCGCGCTACGAATCGCTGCCGGTGCTGCTGGTGCTGCTCGCCGTCGTCGGCGCGCGCTTCGCGGCGCGCGAGCGCGCGGCGAACGGGCGGCTCGCCGCGATGGTCGCAGCGGTGCGCCGCTGGCCGCGCGACCGCGCCACCGGCTGGCTGCTGGCGGCAGCGCCGCTGCTGCTGGCGCCGCTCGCGCTGCTGCTCGTCCACGGCCGCGACGCGATGTTCTA
>JADCJE010000037.1 GCA_020247305.1 Phycisphaerales bacterium
ACGGCTGCACGTACGCGACCGGGCCAGGAGTCGCTTGGCTTCGTTGGCGCCGACATGCCTCGCCCACGACTCCAGATCCGCGATGGCTCGGCCGCGGAGCACGACCGACTCCCACCGCTGCACCGTGTTCACCGTCGCGTCCGCGACGATCTGCCGCCCTCTCGTGACGCTGCGCGCGCCTTGGCCGGCGGCCGCCGCGACGACTTGAAGCACCTGCGTCCATTCCTGCGCATCCATGTCCCTGCTCCTGCTCGGGGGTCGGTCTCGCTACCCACAAGCAGCAAGTCGGCGTGGCGCCCGCAGAAAATCCGCAGAAACCCTGCGCGGGCGGGGTCCGCCTGCCTCTCAGGAGCAGGACGACGCGCAAGGTGAACACAAGGCGCGCGCACTGCGATGTGCCGCGATCGGAGGTTTTTGTCGCCTTAGCAGGATTCGGCAGGTTCGCCGATTTGGTACATGGCGGGCGGCCCGCCTCTCCCGGTAGTCATCCGCAGTCGCGATGCAGTGTCATCAGCGCGCCGTCCAGACCGAGCGCCGACCCCGGACCGTTGCCGACGGCCGTCGTCGGCTTGCCCGCCACGGCTGACCGTCTGCGCGAGAGGAACTGCTGCCCAGCGGAACGTCACATCGCCATCGGCAGCCGCGGCACGTGCAAGGCCAGCCGGCCCGCCACCACCCTCACAGGATGTCGAGCACGCCCGTCGCGCCGTTGCTGAGCGTGTCGACCGGCGCGCCGTAGTTGGCGTCGCGCGACAGCGGCAGATTCCACGGCAACGCAAAACGCTCGCAGACGCCGCCGAGCGCCGCCGCCGCGAACGCACGGCCGAGTTTGGTCTGTTGGTCGTCCTTGGTCAGCCCGACGAGCAGCGGGATGGCCCGGCGGTCGCCGATCTGGCCGATCGCGTTGGCCAGCGCGGCGAGCACGGCGACGCTCTCGCTCTTTGCCATCATCGCGACGAGCCGCGGCGTGGCGGCGGGATCGCCGAGGCGGCCGAGGCCGACAGCCGCCTGCTGCAGCACGAACGGCCGCCGCGCCGAACGGTCGACGACCTCGCCCAGCATCGGCGCCGCCGCCGGTTCGCCGAGCAGGCCCAGCGCCACGCACGCATAGCCGCCGATCGCCTCCGTGCCCTCGTGCTCGCGCAGGAAATCACGCAACGTCGCCAAGGCGGGCTGCCAGCCGGTGAGGCCGATGGCGACCGCAAACGCGCTGCGCACCTCCACGTAGCTCGCCTCCTGCAGACCGTCGACGAGCATGCGCGCGAGCGCTTCGTCGGGCTTTCCCGCCGCCGCGTCGCGCGCTGCGATCAATCCCAGCGCCAGCCCCAGCCACGGCCGTTCGAGGTTCTTGTGGGCGCGCTGCCACGTCGTCATCAGCCACTGGCGGTTGGCGGCGCCGCCGATGCGGCCCAGGGCCATCGTCGCAAACCGCCGCGCCAGCCGATCGACGCCCTTCTGCGCGTACTCCTGCAGCGCGCGGGCGACGTCGGCGTCGGCGGGACACTGTTCGGTCGGCAGCGCCAGCATGCCGAGCGCAATGGCCGCCGATTGCTGGGCGGCATTGCTGCGGTCGAGGTCGCGCGCAATGGCCCGCGACTGGGGGCCGGTGCTGCGGCCGTCGAGCAGGACGGCGACGAAGATCTCCTTGCAGCGCCGGTGGCTCGCAGAGTCGCCGCGGCCGAGCAGTCGGCCGATGGCGACCGGCACGTGGAAATCGCCGCTGCCGCGGTCTTGCAGCGCGAGCAGTTCGTCGACGCATTGCCACGCCAGGCGGCGATGCCGCACCTGCTCGGGATCGACCAGCAGACCGATGGCGTTGGTCGCCGCGACGCGCAGGTCGCGGTCGGTCTGCTTGCCGTCCAGCACGGCGAAGAGCGCGTCGTGGGCGGCGAGCTTGGTCGCGGCGTCGTCGGACTGGCGCGCCAGCAGGCCGAGGCCATAGGCCGCAAACGCGCGCGTGCGGTCCTCGACCTTCTCGCGCTCGCACAACTTGCGGCCGGCAGGGTCGTCGCGCAGCAACGCCAGCAGCAGCGGCAGCGCCGTCGCCTGGCCGCCGACGCCGAGCGCCAGCGCGGCGGTCTCGCGCACTTCCTGGTTGTCGCGCGCAAGCCGCGCGACGAACAGCGCCTCCAGGTCGACGCTTCGCGGCGCCCGGCCGATCTTGGCGAGCGCCATCATGCACGCGGTCTGCACGTCGCGGTTGCGTTCCTTTTCCAGCAACTCGACGAGCGCCGGCACGACCACTTCCAGCACGTCGATGGCGTTTGGCGCCAGCGTCTCGGCGCGCACGGCGCGGCGGCGTCCGATGTAGAAGTCGTCGGACCCGGTCGTCGGACCCGCCGCTGCCGTCTGCGGCTGCACGAAGGGATCCTTGTTGAACTCCCACCAGATCTGCCAGCTGACTTCGTCGGGCGTCGCCGCCGGACCGCCGGTGAGCGGTGTGGCCGGAACCGCCCCGCCCGGCCCCGGCGTCGTCGGCGCGGGCGCGGCGGGCGGCATCGGCATCGGCCGCGCCGGCGTCGTCGGGCTCGGGATGCCCGGCCCCTTCGGCGCCGGCACGAACGGCTTGGCCGGCCCGCCGGGCCACGGCACGCTTGGGCCACGGTACTGGCCGCCGTGCGCCGGCAGCGTCCCGGCGAGGACGCAAGCCGCGACCAGCGGCATCAGCGGAGCACGACGCGGCGGCTTCATTGGCGTGGTGTTGTAGTCAAGGTCGCGGTCATCGTCACCGCCCCCGCCGGCCAATGCCATTAACTTGACACACGAAGTTGGCGATCTGCCGTGATGCTCGCTCCGCCGCTGATGAAGCCTGTGTCTGCGCGTGAAGCCCCGCAGCGGCTGTGATAGAATGCGCCCTCGGCAGAAGCCGACATAAAATTC
>JADCJE010000038.1 GCA_020247305.1 Phycisphaerales bacterium
CCGCTTCCAAATCGTCTACGACGGCAGCCACTTCACCGGCAACTCGGGCGTCACCGGTCCGATCACGCTGACCAAGATCAAGTTCCGCGGCGAGGACGCGGAGGCCAACCTCGGCGGGCAGATCTACACGGGCGTCAACGTCCAGGTCGGCTCGACGTCGCTGGCAGCCGGTGCGCTCAGCACGACGTTCGCGACCAACCTCGCGCCAGCCGCGCCCAACACGACGACGATGAGCGCGGTCGGCACGACGACCGTGACCGTCGCCCCGTCCGTCGGCTCGATGCCGAACAACTGGAACATCGAACTCGACCTCGTCGCGATGGGCATCGCGACGACGTTCAACCCGCTCGGCGCCGAGCCCAACCTGCTGCTCGACGTGACGATCCCGGCGGCGCCGAGCAACCTGCCGCCGCTCGGCCTCATCCTCTTCCAGAACACGACCGGCACGCTGGCGTCGATCCGCGGCCAGGGCCTCACCGCGACGACGACGACGGCAACGACCGGCACGCTCAGCTCGATCCCGCTGGTCGTCGGCGTCGAGTTCGCCGGCCCCGGCGGCTACACGACCGTGATCCCGGCGACCAACGAAGCCTTCGGCGGCGCCTGCGGCGGCAGCGCCGCGAGCTTCTACCAGGGCTTCGTCAACGGCCAGCAGTTCGACCTCGGCGCCGGCCTGACGCTGCTGCCGGACAGCTCGGCGACGCCGACCTTCTACACCGTCGCGCCCGGCGCGCCGGCGCCCGACCTCACCAAGGTCAACGCCTCGCCGAATGCGATCGCGGACGACGCTGTCGTCAGCTTCCCGCTCGGCTTCACCTTCCCGTTCCCGGGCGGCTCGACGCAGACCATCGTGCCGAGCACGAATGGCTTCGTCTGGCTCGACGCGCTGATGACCGACAACGCCTTCGCCGCCGTCGCCAGCCGCCTGCTCGGCGACCCCGTCGTCGGCACCACGGCGCCGCTCTACAGCGGCGGGCGCTTGGCGATCTACTGGACCGACCTCAACATGCAGCGCAACGTCGGCCTCAACGGCCAGGCCGGCATGCACATCCAGGTCGACTCGTCGGGCGGCCCCGGCAACAACGTCTGCTACGTGACGTGGTGGGACGTCGCGACCTTCAACGTCGTCGGCGGCACCGGCGTGAACGGCCACGCGCGCTGGACCTTCCAGATGGTGCTGTTCGAGAGCGGCATCGTGCAGTTCCGCTACGGCAGCATGCCGAACTTCGCCGGCGCCTCGACCGTCACCCCCGACTGCTTCGCCGCGATGGTCGGCTTCTCGGCGGGCCGCATCGGCGGCCTCAGCGGCGTCAACTCGGCCGACCCGCAGAACCGCGACCTCTCGCTGGAAGCGCCGTTCTCGACGCGCCCCGAAGGCGGCGCGGGCAACCTGGGCCAGCGCGCACTGACCACGCCGAACGCCGGCGGCGGCCAGTACGGCGGCCGCCTGTACCCGGGCCAGACGGCGACGTGGAACGCCGTGAACGTGCCCGCCGGCACGATCCTGGCGGCCCAGCTGCTCGACGTGACGGCCAGCCGCCCGGGCCTGCAGATCCCGACGATCACCGCGCCGGGCTGCATGCTGAGCACGTCGACCGGCGCGACACTGTGGGAGGTCTTCGTGCTGCCGGGCCCGACGGCCGTCGGCACGCTGCCGCTGGTGATCCCGCCGGGCCTGTCGGGCACGACGATCTACTCGCAGTTCGTCACGCTCGGCGGCTTGTTCGGCGCCGCCGATCTGGTGACGTCGTCGAGCAACGCGATCAAGCAGGTCATCGGCCTGAACTGATTGCTGGGTCGCCGCCGCAACGCGGCGAACCACGCCCGGCGCATCGCACCAACCAGCCCGCTGCGCCGGCTCCGAGGCGGGTTGCTGGGTCGCCGCCGCAACGCGGCGAACCACGCCCGGCGCATCGCACCAACCAGCCCGCTGCGCCGGCGGACTACTCCGGCGCGCTGCCCGCGCCGTCGTCCCACGGCGGCGCGTCGCCACCGCCACCCTCGCCCGTCGGCTCGGGGTCCTTCGGCTTCGGCGCGCGGTCCTCGGGGTTGACCTGCACGACGCGGCCTTTGAAGGCGCCCATCACCCGCTTGGTCGCATCCCCCGGATCGACCTTCGGCGGCGGTGCGGCGACGCCCTGCTGCGAAGGCGCCGGCAGCTTCCAGTCGACCTTGAGCGGCCGGCCGGCCGCGTCCTGGATGGCGCGCGCAAGGTCCTGCTGCACGGCGCTCGACGCCAGCCGGTCGTGGTACATGCGGCGCTCGGTCTGCAGCGTGACGACGAGGCGGCCGTCGGCGTCGGGTCCCTGGAACGCGCACTGCTCCAGCGTGCCCGCCAGCAGCGGCTTGTCCTTAAGGAACGCCAACACGCTCGCCTTCAGGTCGCCCGTCGCGGCCGGCGGCAGCGGCGCGGCCGGCGGAGCGGCCGGCGCACCGGCGCGGCCGACCGGCGCCGCACCCGCCGCCGGCCGCGCGCCGGCGCCGAACTGCGGCTTCGCCGGACCAGCGGGCGGCGCGCCGCCGCCGGCGCGCAGTTCGGCGATCAGGTCGCCGAGCGCTGGCAGCGTGCCGGCCTCAGCCATGCGCACCATCGCGACCTCGAACACCACGCCGCGGTCCTCCAGCCGGCGCAGGCGTTCGCGGCCGAGCAGGCCGGCGTGCACCATCGCATCGAGCCGTTTGTCGTCGGTGGCGGCGGCGAGCGCCTGCAGGCGCGCGCGCAGCGCGCCGGCCAGCGGCACGAGGCCGGAGTCGGCGCCGTCGATGCGCATCAGCAGCAGCCAGCGCAGCACCTCGACGATCTCGCCGAGCGCCTCGCGCTCGTCGGCGCCCTGCTCCTGCAGCGTGCGGGCGAAGTGCACGCCGGCCTTGGCGTCGCCGGCGAGCAGACGTTCGACCACTTCGACGACCGCGTCGAGGCCGACGCGCGCGACCAGCGCGCGGTAGGCGGCGAGGTCGAACTTCGCGCCGAGTTCGCGCGCCAACGGCAGCACGCGTTCGAGCGCCGTCTCGGCGTCGCGCACGCCGCCGCGCACCGACATGGCGATCTCGGCGAGCACGTCGTCGGGCACCGCCACCTTCTCAGCGGCGGCGATCGCGCCGAGCCGCCGCTTGAGGTCGTCCTCGCCGACGCGCTTGAACAGCAGCACCTGGCAGCGCGAGCGGATCGTCTCGGGCACCTTGTGCAGTTCGGTCGTCGCCAGCACGAACACCACGCCGGGCGGCGGCTCCTCCAGCGTCTTCAGGAACGCGTTGAACGCGCCCTTCGACATCATGTGCGCCTCGTCGAGGATGACGACGCGGTAGCGCGACTGCATGGTCGCGAACGCCGTCGTCTCGCGCAGGCGGCGGATGTCGTCGACGCTGTTGTTGCTGGCGGCGTCGATCTCCAGCACGTCCGGGTTGCTGCCGTCCAGGATCGACGTGCACTGCGCGCACGTGCCGCACGGCTCGGGCGTCGGGCCCTTGTCGCAGTTCAGGCACCGCGCCAGGATGCGCGCCGAGGTCGTCTTGCCGACGCCGCGGCTGCCGGAGAACAGGAACGCGTGCGGCACGCGGCCCTGCTGCAGCGCGACGCGCAGCGACTGCAGGACCTCCTCCTGCCCGACCATCTGCTGGAACGACGTCGGCCGGAACCGGCGTGCGACCACCTGGTATGGGGCGTCGTTCGGCGAAGCACTCGCGTCCATGGCCGCAGTGTGCGGCATCGGGACGGCGAGGGGAAGCGACGGCTGGCCAGGGGTCGATGCTGTCGGCCGGCGCGCGCCGGCCTGTCATGCCCGGCGCGGGGCGAAGTCGGCCACGGCGCCGCCGCACCGCTCAGCCCGCCGACCAGCCGCCGTCGACGACGATCTCGGCGCCGACCACGAAGCCGGCGCGCGGATTGCACAGCCAGAGCACGGCGTCGGCGATCTCCTCGGGCCGGCCCAGGCGCCGGATCGGCGCACCTGCGGCGAGGTCCTGCGCGGCCTTGGCGTCGCCGCCGGTGAAGCGGTCGATCATGGCCGTCTGGATCACGCCCGGGCAGACCGCGTTGATCCGGATGTTCTTCGCCGCGTAGTCCATCGCCGCCGAGCGCGTGAGGCCGACCACGCCGTGCTTGCTGGCGACGTAGGCGCCCATCGCCGCGAAGCCGCTGATGCCAGCGATCGACGAGCAGTTGACGATGTTGCCCCCGCCCTGCCGCAGCATGACGGCGAGCTCCTCCCGCATGCACCAGTAGACGCCCGAGAGGTTGACGGCCAGCGTGCGGTTCCAGTTCTCCTCGCTCGACTCCGCGAGCGGCGCGGGCGCGCCTTCGATACCGGCGTTGTTGAAGGCGTGGTCGAGCCGGCCGAACTCGGCGACCGTGCGGGCCACGAGGCCGTGCACCTCGTCGGGCCTGGCCACGTCGCAGCGCACGAAGCTCGCCGTGCCGCCGTGCCGGCGGATGAGTTCGGCTGTCTCCTCGCCAGGGCCCGCCGCAACGTCGGACACGACGACACGGGCGCCGGCGCGCGCGAAGGCCAGCGCAGTCGCGCGGCCGATGCCGGCCGCGGCGCCGGTGACGAGGGCAACCTGATCCAAGAAGACGCTGCCGTCGGTTGGCGAGTGCATGACCGGCCAAGTAGCCCTGCCGGCGCGCCGACGCCAACGGGGGCTTCCGCGGTCCGTGCCGCCGCCGGAGTTCGTACCGACGCCCGGCGATCGGCTGGTGGATTGTGCGGACGCACCACGGCCGCTACGCTTGCCGCCCCCATTCTCCGCCCAGAAGCCTCGGACCCCGGTCCGGAGCGAGCAAGCGGCTGCGTGGAGAGGTGACCGAGCGGCTTAAGGAGCTCGCCTGGAATGCGAGTGCAGCCCACAAGGTTGCCGGGGGTTCGAATCCCCCCCTCTCCGCCAGTTCTCGCACGGTTCGCGAAGGTGGGGTCCGCCGGGTCCCGAGCAAGGGAGCGGCGTGAACCTGGTCAGATCCGGAAGGAAGCAGCCATAAGCGTGCGGCTTCTTGTGCCCGGGGTGCCTGGCGGGTTCCACCTTCGCGAGCCGGGCGGGACGTTTTCCCGCCCGGCCAGCGGTTCAGCGCGTCAGGGCCAGGATCGCGACGGCAGGATCAGCCAGGAACGCCGCGATGGCATCCGCCTCCTGCCGCATCAAGGCGGCGACGGATGGCATCGACGCATTGCCGATGCGGAGCCAGACGATCTTCGGCGGCGCGCCGCGGGTGATCGCCACATCGACGAAGTCCGCGTCCTTGCTGACGCTGGCGAACTCGCGCGAGCGCGCGAACTCGAACACTGCGGCATCGGTGGCGCTGCCGAGTCCTATGCCGCGAGTGTGCCGTCAGCGGCGGTTCCGCGACGCCTTCGACCTGAAGCGGGCGCGAGGCCGCCTGCTCAAGCGCCCGTTTCTGCGGCGACCTGCCCGCCAGGTATCTGCTGCCGTTCGCCCCCCGCCCCTGCGAGGAACCGCCGCGGCAGCGACGCGCGCAGCAGCGTCGTCACTTCGTACGCCGAACCGCCGGGCTCGGCGCGCTCTTCGGCGGCGATGCACGCGCCTCCCTGCGCGCCGAGCAGCACGACCTCGTCGCCGAGCGCAGCGCCCGGCACGTCGGTCACGTCGACGAGCGTCTGGTTCATGCTGACGGCGCCGACGACCGGCGCGCGCACGCCGCGCACGAGCACCGGCGCGCCACCCCAGCGTGCGCGCGGCAGACCGTCGGCGTAGCCGAGCGGCAGCAGGCCGATGCGGCTTTGCCGCGCGCAGACGAACGTGCCGCCGTAGCCGACCGGCGCGCCGGCCGGCAGGTCGCGCAGCCCGACGAGGCGCGCCTTGAGCGCCAGCGCCGGCCGCAGTTCGACGGGGCCACGCACGCCGGCGCCGTGGAACGGATCGAAGCCGTACAAGCCGCCGCCGATGCGCACGGCGTCGAGCCGCGCCTCGGCCAGGGCCAGCGCGCCGAGCGTGTTGCAGGCGTGCCGTCGCACGCCGCGCAGCGCCCGGCAGCCGTCGACGGCGGCGTGGAACGCCGCCAACTGCGCCCGCAGTGCCGCACCTTCGGCCACCGACGTGGCGGCGAAGTGCGTGTAGACGCCGGCGACCGTCAGCCGGCCGCGCTGGGCGATGCGGTCGACGAGCGCGCCGAGATCGCGCGCGGCGACGCCGTGCCGACCCATCCCGGTGTCGACCTCGACGTGCACCGGCAGGTACCGCCGCGTCGCCGCCGCCAGCGCCTGCGCCAGTTCGACGGTCGCGACGGTGGCGACGAGCCCGTGCTGCACGACGAGCCCGGCTTCCGCGGGCGCCGTCGGACCGGCGACGAGGATCGGCGCCGTGACGCCGGCGGCGCGCAGTTGGCCGCCTTCGTGCACGTTGGCGACCGCGAGTTCGCTGGCGCCGTGCTGCAGCGCCGCGCGCGCGCAGGCGACCATGCCGTGGCCGTAGGCGTTGGCCTTGACCACGGCGACGAGGCGGCAGTCCGCGGGCAACAGTCCACGGAACGCGCGCACGTTGTGCGCGACGGCGTCGAGGTCGACGTCGACCCACGCCGGCGTCGCCAACGCCGGCGCTGCTTCGATGGGGATCCGCAGCATGCCCTGACCGCGCGGCGCAGTGTAGCGACGCGGGCGCCGGTTTGCGCCCGGCGACAGCCGCGCCGGCGTGGACGGCCACATGCGCGCCCGCGATGCTCCCCCACGACCGCAAGCAACTCCTCAACCCCAACGGCCCCATGACCGATCGTCCGCCGCACTCCTCCGGCCGCCGCCGCGCCGCCCGCGCGTTCGCCGGCCTGCTCGCCGTCCTTCCCTTCGCCTGCACGCCGATGACCGACCCGAACCCTGCCGCGCCCGCCGCCACCGACGACCCCTACCTGTGGCTCGAGGACGTCGGCGGCGACAAGGCGCTGGCGTGGGTGCGCGCGCAGAACGAGGTCAGCAAGAAGCAGCTGACCGAGTCGGCGTCGTTCGCCGAGACGCAGGCGCGCATCCTGGCGATCCTCGACAGCAAGGAACGCATCCCCTACGTCGGCAAGCAGGGCCCGCACCTCTACAACCTGTGGCAGGATGCGCAGAACCCGCGCGGCCTGTGGCGGCGCACCACCGCCGACTCGTACCGCACGGAGCAGCCGGCCTGGGAGGTCGTGCTCGACCTCGACGCGCTCGGCAAGCAGGAGGGCGAGAACTGGGTGTGGAAGGGCGCCAGCTGGCTGCTGCCCGACCGCGACCGCGTGCTGCTGTCGCTGTCGCGCGGCGGCGCCGACGCCAGCGTGGTGCGCGAGTTCGACGTCACCAGGAAGCAGTTCGTCGAAGGCGGCTTCACCCTGCCCGAAGCGAAGAGCACGATCGCCTGGCACGGGCGCGACGCGATCTTCGTCGCCACCGACTTCGGCCCGGGTTCGCTGACCACCTCCGGGTACCCGCGCATCGTCAAGCGCTGGCAGCGCGGCACGCCGCTGACGGCGGCGACCGTCGTCGGCGAGGGCAAGCCCGACGAGATCTACTGCTACGCCTTCCGCGACCAGACCGTCGGCTTCGAGCGCGACTTCGTCTTCCGCGGGCTGACGTTCTACACCAACGAGCTGCACTGGCTGCGCGACGGCGTGGCGACGAAGCTCGACAAGCCCGACAGCGCCAACGCGGGCGTGCACCGCGAGTGGCTGCTGATCGAGCTGCGCGACGACTGGACGGTCGGCGGCGCCACCCACAAGGGCGGCTCGCTGCTCGCCTGCCGGTTCGACGACTTCGTCGCCGGCAAGCGCGCCTTCGACGTGCTGTTCGCGCCGAGCCCGACGACGTCGCTGAGCGGCTGGTCGGGCACGAAGAACCACCTGCTCGTCAGCACGCTGGAGGACGTCAAGTCGCGCGTGACCGCGTGGACGTTCGCCGGCGGCAAGTGGACGAGCGCGCCGCTGCCCGGCCTGCCGGAGTTCGGCGCGGTCGCGGCGTCGCCGGTCGACGACGAGGAAGGCGACGACTACTGGCTGACGGTGACCGACTACCTGACGCCGACGAGCCTGTGGCAGGGCACGATCGGCGCGGGCGCGGCGACGCAGTGGAAGAGCCTGCCGAAGTTCTTCGACGCCAGCGGCCTGCGCGTCGAGCAGCGCTTCGCCACCTCGGCCGACGGCACGCGCATCCCGTACTTCCTCGTCGCGCGCCAGGACCTCGCGCGCAACGGCGCGAACCCGACGCTGCTGTACGGCTACGGCGGCTTCGAGGTGTCGCTGACGCCGGGTTACAGCGCCTCGGTCGGCGCGTCGTGGCTGCAGAAGGGCGGCGTCTACGCGGTCGCCAACATCCGCGGCGGCGGCGAGTACGGCCCGCGCTGGCACCAGGCGGCGCTCAAGCAGAACCGCATGAAGTGCTACGAGGACTTCGCCGCGGTCGCGCGCGACCTGATCGCGCAGAAGGTCACCTCGCCGCAGAATCTCGGCATCCAGGGCGGCAGCAACGGCGGCCTGCTGATGGGCAACATGACGACTCTCCACCCGGAGCTGTTCGCCGCCGTCGTCTGCCAGGTGCCGCTGCTCGACATGAAGCGCTACCACAAGCTGCTCGCCGGCGCGTCGTGGATGGGCGAGTACGGCAATCCGGACGTGCCCGAGGAGTGGGCGTGGCTGCAGCGCTGGTCGCCGTACCAGAACGTCAAGCCGGGCGTGAAGTACCCGCGCGTGCTGTTCACCACGTCGACGCGCGACGACCGCGTGCACCCCGGCCACGCCCGCAAGATGTTCGCGCGCATGCAGGAGCAGGGGCACGACGTCCTCTACTACGAGAACATCGAGGGCGGCCACGGCGGCGCGGCGGACAACAAGCAGGCCGCGTTCATGAGCGCGCTCAGCTTCGAGTTCTTCTGGCGCGTGCTCGGCGGCTGAGAGGCCGAGACGGAAGCCAGCATACGGCCTCTCCGTGTCACGCTTGGCGGCTGCCTTCGCAGCCGCGCAGTGCCTTCGAGAGATTCTCTCTCAGGCTCTGAGGCGGCCCAGGCGCTGCGGCGGCGCCTGCGGCCGCCGGCGCATGGCGCATGAGGCGCCGGGAGCGCCAACGCCCGCCGTCACACCGCCGCCAGCTCCCAGATCTCGACCTTCTCCCGCGTCCGTCGCCGCAGCGGCTTCACCCGGCGCGTGAGCTTCTCGACCAACCGGAACCGCCCGCGGTCGAGCTCGGTCTGGATGGGATGCGGCACGTCGGGCTGCGACAGCACGATGATGTTCGACCACACGAAGACGATGCGGCCGCCGGGCGCGAGGCGCTGCAGGGCCTGCGCGAAGAAACGCTCGAAGAAGCCGTCCTGGAAGTACATCGCGAGGTCCAGCGTCCGGCCCACCTCGCCCTTCATCCACGGCGGGTTGGACACGATGAGGTCGATGGGACCGCGATCCGCGCCCAGCAGGTCGGCGTGCTGGAGTTCGACCGCGGCCGCGACCGGCCGCCGTCGCAGCTGCCGCGTCACGCTCTCGATCGCGTTCGGGTTGATGTCCGTCGCGAGGACGTGCCGAAAGCCCGCCTTGGCCATCTGCAGCGCGAGCACGCCGCTGCCGGTGCCCACGTCGATCGCCCGGTTGCGCGCGCCCTGGTGCTTGGCGAGCCACGTGCCGAACAGCTCCAGGTGCTCCATGCGGGCCGGGATGTACGTGCCGAAGAACGGGTGCACGCGATAGCCCAGCACGGGGAAGTGCACTCCCTTGTCGTACCAGTCCCATGCGCTGCTCAGGACCCGCGCGTCCTCGACGGGCAACGCGAAGTCGGCGTGGTCCGGGTAGAGCTCGGCGAGGAAGCCCGCGGGCGGCGCGCCGGGCAGGGCGACCTTGCGGCCGACGACGGGCGCCAGCAGGCGCTGCGACGCGGCCTGGAACGCGTCGCGGAAGGCGCGCTTCTTGACGTAGCCGCCGTCTTCGCCCGGGTCGTCGAGCCTGCTGCGCAGCGCCGCGAGGATGCCGAGCCCGGTCCCGAAGTGGTCGGTCACAAACAGCGACCGCCCCTCGCACAGCCACGCCGCGGCCTGCATCGGCGGGACGTTCTGGTCGACGGGTTGCGCGCTGTGGCGCAGGACGGGCTCAGGGCGGTGCAGGGCGGCGGGCATCAAGCGGACCAGGGCTGGCGAAGGAAGGCGCGGCGGGACGACGTCGTTGTGATACCTCGCCGGGCCGCTGGCTACACGCGCGCATCGGCGCGTCTCCGTGGTTGCGGGCAACCTGATTGCTCGCCGCGACACTGCCGCCGCTGCCGCCACGAACCTCGCTTGGCTGGCCCGCGGCCGACGCCGCACCGGTAACGTCCGCGCGCGCATGGCCACCCTGCATCGGATCGTCACCCACCCCGGCGGCGCCCACAAGGACGACCTGCTCGCGTGCTGCGTGCTGGCGGCGCTGCACGGCTGCGTGATCGAGCGCCGGGATCCGCGTCCCGACGAACTCGCCGACGCCGGCGTCGCGACCGTCGACGTCGGCGGCGCGCACGACGCCGCGCTGCACAACTTCGACCACCACCACTTCCCGCGCGAGCACCCGCCGACCTGCGCGCTCAGCCTCGTGCTGCAGGCGCTGGGGCTCTACGACGACGCCAAGACCTTCTGCGACTGGCTCGAAGCGGCCGAGTGGTTCGACTCGCGCGGCCCCAAGCGCACCGCAGAGTGGCTCGGCGCGCCGCGGCGCGCGATCGCGCGCATGGGCTCGCCGATCGACGCGACGCTGCTGCGGCGCTTCGCCGCCGCGTCCGTCCATCGCCCGGGCGAGACGGTCTACGAGTACATGCGGCTCGTCGGCCAGGACCTGCTCGACTTCCTGCGGCTCGTGCGCGAGGAACTCGCGTTGGTCGGCCGCTGCGGCGAACGCTGGTCGGTGCCCGCCGGCGCGACGACGATCGAGACGGTGTTTTTGCGGCGCAGCGAACCGTCGCTCGACGAACCGTCTGCCGGGCTCGCCCGCTACATCCAGAAGCACGGCCTCGACGGCGTGGTCGGCGCGATGGTCTATCCCGACCGCCGCGGCCCCGGCTACGGCATCCAGCGCTACGAGGACGACCCGCGGCTCGACTTCTCGCGCCTCGAACACGAGCCCGACGTGCACTTCGCCCACAAGAGCGGCTTCGTGTGCAAGACGACGGCGACCGATCCGGCGCGTCTGCGCGAGCTGATCGCCAAGGCGGTCGTCGGCTGAGGGGGCGGTGCAACGCACGGCGTTGCTTGCCGCCCGCCGCTCGCCCCGCTCACGGCCGCGCGAGCAGCGGCGTCACCGTCGGCATCGCCTTGTCCTTGCCGCCGACGGCGAAGCGGTGCACCCGGCCCTGCCAGTCGCCGGCCCACGCCGTGTCGCCATTCGCCCCGAACGCGACGCCGTACAGCCACTCGCCCGCCGCCGGCGACTTCGCCACCTGCTTGCCGGCGGCGATTACGACAATGCGGCCGTCGCTGCCGCAGCTGGCGACGCGGCCCTGCGGCCCGACCGCGACGCCGAACGCCTGGCCGTCGTGCGCCTGCAGCTTCCACGCTTCCTTGCCGGACTTCACGTCGATGCCGCGCACGACGCCGTCGGCGCCGGCGGTCACGAGCAGCCGGCCGTCAGGCGTGAACGCGAGCGCGTGCACGGCGCCCTTGTGCCCTGGCAGCGCCTCGGCGACGCCGCTGTCGACGTCCCACAGCTTGACCGCGCCGGAACGGTCGCCGGCCGCGAGCTGTTCGCCATTCGGCGCGAACTGCAGCGCCAGCACGAAGTCCTCGTGCGCGCCGACGCAGCGCTCGGCGCCGTCGCCCTGCGCCAGCACGACCGCGCGCTTGCCAGCGCCGCCGAGCGCCACGAGGCCGGCCTTGCCGTGGGCGGCGACCGCGAGCGGCACGTCGCGCTCCTTGCCAAAGCTCCCGACGCGCGCGCCGGTGGCGACGTCGAACACGACGGCGCGGCCGAGCTTGCCCGGCGTGCCGGCGGCGACGACGAGCTGCAGGCCATCGGCGGCGAACGCGAGGCCGTCGACGTGCAGGCCGTCGCCGATGGCGAGCACGCCAAGCGGCTGCAGCGAAAGGTCGCACAGCACCGCCTGCCCGAGGCCCGGGAACGCCAGCACCGGCGCGTTGGGACTCTGCGCGATCGCCTTCACCGGCCCCGGCCGCTGTGGAGATGCGAGCGCCAGCGCCGGCAGGCCCTGCGGCACCGGCCCCGCCGGCAGCGTGGGTGCTGCCGCCGTCGCCTTCGCCTTCTGCGCCCGCTCGGCGAGGAACGCCTTGGCCTGCGCCTTGGTCTCGCTGGCCCCCTGTTCGATCCACGCCTTCAGCAGGTCGGTCTGCTCCTTGGTCAGCGACTCCTCGCCGCGCGGCATGAACGGCCGCTCCTGCTGCGTGACCATGCGGTAGAGCCGGCTCTGGTCGGGCTCGCCGGGCACGATCGAACGGCCCGAGCCGCCGCCCTCGCGCAGCGCGCCGAACGACGTGACGTCGAGGCCGCCCTTCTTGTCGCTCGGTTCATGGCACGACGAGCAGCGGTCCTGCAGCAGCGGCTCGACCGCGGCCCAATCGACCAGCGCGACGTTGGCGGCGGCGTCCGCAGGCGCTGGCGAAGCCGCGGCGACCGCGGCGTCGACGGCCTTCGCCGCCGCCGGCGCCGACTTGGCGTCGGTGGGCTTCGTCGCGGGCGCCGCCGCGGGCACCGGCTTCGCGTCGGCTGGCGGCGCCGCCGCAGCGTCCGCGGCCTTCGCCGGCGCGGCAGGCGCGGGCGCTTGGGCCGCCGCGACCGCCGCCGGCTTCGAATCCACCGCGGGCGCAGGCCTGGCGTCCGCGGCCTTCGCCGCCGCCGGTTGCGGCGCGGCGGCCGGCGTCGCCGGCGCGGGCACCGCCGTCATCGGCTTGCCGCGCAGCAGCGCTTCGACCTGCTGCAGGCGCGCGATCTCGTCGCGCACGCGCTGGCCCTCGGCGTCGGCGGCCGCGGCCTGCTCTTCGAGCTTCTTCGCGTCGGCGCGCAGCGCCTGCGCGCGCGCGGCGGCGGCCTTCGCCGCCTGTTCGAGGCCGTCGACGCGCGCCGTCCAGGCCTTGCCGTCGAGCGCGCCGAGATCGCGCAGCAGTTGCTGCAGGCGCGCGGCATCGGCGGCGGGGTCCTGCGCGGCGAGCGGCGCGGCGCACAACGCGGCGAGCGGCAACCAAGCGATGAGGCGGAACATGGTGCGGATCAGTGCTGGAAGAGGAACTCGCGGGAATTGAGCATCGCCCAGAAGACGTCGTGCCACGCGGCGGCGAGCGCCTTGTCGTCCTTCGCCGACGCGACCTCGGCGAGCAGGTGCGCGCGTTCGGCGTCGCGCGGCAGGCGGCTGTAGGCAGCGAGGAACAGTTCGTCGAGGATGGCCTCGGGCGGCGTCTTCTGCTGCAGCAGCCGCTGCAGCCGGCCGTCGCGCGCGGCGATCTTCGCCGCCACCGTGTCGCCGTTGACGAGGTGCAGCGCCTGCCCGAGCGTCGGCTCGTCGCGGCGGTCGCACGTGCACGCGCTCTCGCGCGCCGGCCGGCCGAACACGTCGAGGAAGCGCACGTTGACGCGGCCGCCGGCGATCGCCGCCGCCGGCGCGCCGAGCGGCAGGCCCGGGTACTTCGTCGGCGCCCCGGTCGCAGCGCCGATCGCGTCGAGCAGCTGCTCGGCCGACAGCCGGCGCACGACGTTGCCGGCGAACAACGCCTCGGGCGGGTTGCCGGGATGGCGCGCAAGCTGGTAGCTGCGGCTGTTGCACAGCGCGCGGTAGATCGCGCGCACGTCGAAGCGCTGCTGCACGAGCAGTGCCGCGAGGTCGTCGAGCAGTTCGGGGTGCGACGGCGGATTGCCGATGCGCACGTCGTCGACCGGCTCGACGAGGCCGCGGCCGAACAGCCGCGCGAACGCGCGGTTGGCGACGTTGGCGGCAAACCAGCGGTTCTCCTTCGCCACGAGCCAGTCGGCGAGCGCGCGCCGGCGGTCGACACCGGCGGCGGGCGTCGACGCGGCGCCGCCGAGCACGCGCGGCGTCGCGACCGCGTCGGTGCGTTTGTTGCGGATGTCGCCCGCGCGCCGGTCCCACACGACCCACTCGGCGCCGTCCTCGGCGCGCTTCCGGCCCACCTGGGCGAAGAACGCGGCGAAGCCGTAGTAGTCGTCCATCGTCCAGTTCTCGAACGGATGGTTGTGGCACTGCGCGCACTGCAGGCGGATGCCGAGGAAGTTCTGCGCCACGTGCTCGCCGTGCAGGTGCGGCTGGTCGGCGGCGAGCCAGAAGCCGGCCGGCGCCACGTCGTACGTCGAGCCCTCGGCGACCAGCAGATCGCGCACGACCTCGTCGAACGGCCGGCCGTCGGCGAACGCGCGCCGCAGCCACGCCGTCAGCTCGGACGCGCCCTTTGGCTCCATGCGTTCGGCCGAGACGCCGAGCACCTCGGCCCACTGCATCGCCTGCACGTCCGCGAACTCCGGCCGCTGCAGCAGCGCGTCGACGAGCCGTGCGCGCTTGTCGGGCGCGGCGTCGGCGACGAACGCGCGCGCTTCGTCGGGCGTCGGCGGCGCGCCGGCGAGGTCGAAGTGCACGCGGCGCACGAACACCTCGTCGCTGCAGACCGCGGCTGGCGCTGTGCGCATCGCGCGCAGCTTTCCGTGGATGCGCTCGTCGACGAAGTTCGCCGCGGCGACGCCGGGGAACGTCCACGGTCGGTCGTCGGCGAGCACGGCGATGCGCACCGGCGCCGCGAAGCCGCCGTAGCGCGCGAGCAGCGTCGCCTCGCCGGCGGCCTTCGCCTCGGCGCGGTCCTGGCCGACGGCGACCGCGCCGTCGTCGCTGTTGCTCCAGATGACGAGGCTGGTGACGTCGCGCGGCTCGCCGCGGTCGTAGTGCGCGACGACGCGCAACGACACAGCGTTGCCGACGACCAGCTGCGCCTGCGGCGGCTCGGTCACGACGCGCACGAGCCGCGGCGCATCGTCGCCGTCGTTCGGCGCGCCGGCCGCAATCCAGTCGCGCACGCGCCGCCAGCCGTCGCTGTCGGGCGCGAGGCGCTTGCCGCCCTGGTGCGGCACGAGGCCGGCGCCCTTCAGCAGCAGCAGGCTCTGCTCGGGCTCGGCGGGATCGATGCGGCGGCCGCGCAGTTCGCGCGTCAGCACGCGATGGTCGGCGGCCGGGTCGTACGCGAACAGCGACAGGCCGAAGCCGTTCTTGCCCGACGCCGCGCCATGGCACCCGCCGGCGTTGCAGCCGGCGTGCGTCAGCACGGGCAGCACGTCGTTGCGGAAGCTCACCGGCTGCTGCGCACGCGCGCCGGCGGCGAATGCCAGCGCACAGGCCGCGGCCCAGATCGTCGTCGTCGTCGTCGTCGTCGTCGCCGTCGTCCTGGTCGCCGTCATGGCGGGCCTCCGGCGGCGATGCCGCCCTTGGGCTTCTTCTTCGCTTCGACCTTCAGCTCGCCGAACGACGCGCGGTGCAGCACCGGCCGTCCGGCTCCGTCGGGCAGGCGCACCTCGACGGTCAGCGCGCCGTGCCGGCCGACGGCGGCGTCGGGCGCGATGTCGAACACCAGCTGCAGCGCCTCGGCGTCGGCGGCGAGCGTCGCCGGCCGGCAGGCGACGCCGCGCGGCAGGTTGGTCACGGCGACCGGCGCTGGACCGTGCTGCGGTCGCGCGCGCGTCACCGGCAGCGTCGCCGCGACCTCGCCGCCGACGGCGCCGCGCGCTTCGGCGCGCGCGAGCGCGAGCCACGGCTCGACGACCTGCACGTCGATCCACGGCAGCGCCTGTTCGACGACGACGTTGCCGACGCGCGCGCTGGCGACGAGCGCGATCGGGAACGTGCCGAGCGTCGCCCCCGTCGATGCTTCGATCGGCAGCAGGACTTCGTGCTGGCCGACGTCGAACTGCGCCTGCCCGGCGGTCACGCCCGGCGGCAGCCAGACGGCGCGCACGCGCACGCGCAGGTCGCTGCGCTGCGGCAGGCCGAGGCGGATCGGCAGCGCGAGGCCGGCGCCGCGCACGAGCGGGACCGCTGGCGCAACGACGTCGAGCGCGAAGGGTGCAGGCAACGCGACCGCAACCGGCAGCGTGCGCTGCGTCGTCTGCACGAGCGGCGTGTCGTTGCGGCCGAGCAGCAGCGGCTGCGTCTGCTGCCACGGCCGCGCGTCGAACGCGCCGCCTTCGGCGCGCACGCCGACCTGCGCCTGCGCGCCGGCGAGCGGCGCATCGGGCGCCGCGTCGAAGCGCACCGCGACCGGCTGGCCGGGCAGCCGCGGGCCGATCGTCGCGACGACGCCAGCAGGCAGGCCGGCGAGCGCGAGTTCCTGCTTGTCGTCGAGGTTCGCGCGCAGCACGACCGCCGTCGCGACGCCGCCCTGCGGCACGGCGACGACCGGATCGACGAGGCGCGCGACCTGCAGCGACAGCTTGGCCGGGCGTTCGCGCGGCCCGGCTTCGAGGCGGAAGAAGTGCGCCGGCGAACCGCGGCGCAGCAGGTCGCGGACCTCGACGATCAGTTCCATGTCGGCGGCCGGCGCGTAGCGCGCGACGCTGTCCATGCCGGCGGCGTCGTCGTTGCTCGCGAGCACGCGCTCGTCGGCGCCGCGCACGAGCAGCACCGGATCGAGCGCCGAACGCAGCGCGCGCGCGACGACGCGGAACTCGATCTCTTCGCCCTTCTTCGCGCGCACGCGGAAGCGCACTGGCGCGCCGTCGTCGCCGATGCAGCCGTCGACGCTGCCCGGCAGGTCGAAGAAGGCGCGGCCCTTGTCGTCGACGGCGAGCGCGCGGTTCGGCGGGCCGCCGACGCGCAGCGGGATGGCGCTCGGCGCAGCACCGTCGGCGAGTTCGGGCGTCCACCACAGCCACTCGCTGCCGTCGTTCGGCAGCTGCACGCGCGCGCGCGGCGCCGCGGCGAGGTCGGCGCGGCCATCGCGCAGCGCGACGTCGATCGTCTCGCCGGGCTGGCCGCCGGCCGGCGAAGCGCCGAGCGGCCGCGGCATGCGGCCGAGGTGCAGCCGGTAGACGCCATCGCGCCCGTCACCCGGCACGGCGCCGGCGAGTTCGAGCGCGTACGGCCCGGCCGCCACGGCGTCGAACGCGAGCCACGGATCGCGGCCGCCGAGCGGCGTGTCGTCGGCCTGCGCGACGATCTGGCCGTCAGGTCCGCGCACGCACAGGCGCAGGTCGATCGGCGCCTGGCCGAGCCGCATCGCCTCGACCTCGACGACCACGCGCGCGCCCTGCGGCACGTCGACAGTGAAGCGATCGACGTCGCCGTCGCGCAGCGCGCCGTCGACGGTGACGCCGAGCGGCAGCGACATCGGCGCCTCGCCCTGCCGTTCTTCGCGCAGCGTCGGCAGCGCGCCGACGTGGAACGTCACCACGTTGGACAGGCCGACGCCCGAGCGCGCGCGCACGCGGTGGCGGCCGAGCGCGCAGTCGGCGGCAAGACGCAGCCGCGCCGTGCAGCGGTCCGCCGCCGGCTGCAGCGCCACGACCTCGATGCCCGGCGCGTCGAACTGCAGCGCCACGACGTCGCCGAGCCGTTCGCCGCGCAGCGCGACCTCGACCTCGGCGCCGCGGCAGCCGCCGGCAGGCTGCAGCGCGGCAAGGCGCGGGGTCGGCGCCTGCGGTGCGAACACGGCGAGCAGCGCGATGCCGAGCAGCGCGCTCACGCCAGCAGCCCCGGCTCCACGCGACCGTCGCGGACGAGGTCGATCGGGCGGTTGCCCGGCGCGAGCAGGCGCTTGCCGGGATCGATGCCAAGCAGCGTGAACAGGCTCGCGGCGAGGTCGGCCGGGCGCACCGGATCGCGCTCGGGCTCAGCACCGCCGGCGTTGCTGGCGCCGTACACGCAGCCTGCCTTGAAGCCGCCGCCCGCGAGCACGACCGAGAACACCTTGCACCAGTGGTCGCGGCCGGCGTCGGCGTTGAGCCGCGGCGTGCGGCCGAACTCGGTCGTCACCAGCACCGCCGTGCTCGCGAGCAGCCCCGACGCGGCGAGGTCGGCGACGAGCGCTGCGACCGCCTGGTCGACGTCGGCCATCGCCGTCGGCAGGCTGTTGACCAGCTGGCTGTGGTGGTCGAAGCCGCCGCGCGGCACCGCGACGTAGCGCACGCCGGCGGCGACGAGCCGGCGCGCCAAGAGGCAGCCCATGCCCAGCGGCCGGCGGCCGTAGCGCTCCTTCTGCGCCTCGGGCTCGGCGGCGAGGTCGAACGCGGCGCGCGCCTTGGGCGAGTCGATCAGCGCGTAGGCCTGCTGGTAGTACGACTCGATCGCGCGCACGGCGTCGGCGTCGCCGAGCGTCTCGAAGTGCGCGTCCAGCCGCTGCTGCAGCGACCGGCGCCGCGCGGTGCGCGCCGCGTCGACGTCCTTCGGCGGGGCGAGGTCGCGCACGGCGAAGTCGCGCGCCGCCGGATTGCCGCCGACGGCGAACGGCGCGTAGGCGCTGCTCAGGTAGCCCGCGCCGAACGAACGGCCGACGCTCGGCACGCAGACGTAGGCCGGCAGGTCGTTGCGGCCGCCGAGTTCGTGGGCGACGACGGCGCCGAGGCTCGGGTACTCGATGGCGGGGCTCGGCTGGTAGCCGGTCAGCACGCTGTGCTGCCCGCGGTCGTGGTCGGCCTCGGTGTGCGTGAACGAGCGCACGACCGTCAGCTGGTCGGCGACCGCCGCGAGCTTCGGCACGAGCTCGCCGAACGGCTCGCCGTCGAGCTTGGACTTGAGCGAGCCGAACGGGCCGCGGATCTCGAGGGGCGCTTCGGGCTTGGGGTCGAACGTGTCGAGGTGGCTGAGGCCGCCTTCGAGGTGGATGTGGATCACCGCCTCGGCCCTGGCAGCGCGCCGCGTCGCCGCCGCGGCGAGCAGGTCGGCCGGGCGAACGAAACCGAGGCCGAGGCCGGCGGCGAAGCCATCGGACAAGAAACGGCGGCGGGTAGCGTGGGTCATGGCGCGGCGGCGTCGGACGGGCGAGACGCCATGGTAGTGGCGACGTCCGGGCCGCGGCGTCCCACGTTCGTGGCATCTGTGCGGCCGCCCTGCGCAGTACCGCGGCGCCGCGCCTGCGCACCTGTGCGCACAGCCGCAACCGCGGCGCACGGCCGCACCGCGTGCAGCGCGCTCGTGTCGTGGCGCGGCGACGGTCGAAGAACAGTTGCGCGACAGCGGGGCGGACGGTTAACTCGCCGCCCGCCGCCGGAGAGGTGGCAGAGTGGCCGATCGCGTCACCTTGCTAAGGTGATGTACCGGAAACGGTACCGGGGGTTCGAATCCCCCCCTCTCCGCCAGCTTTCCCTCGGACCGAGGCGAGGCTGGGCACGCACCGGTCAGGGTGCCGCGGCTCCATGCACCATGGCGCTCCGCACCCCGCTTCCGGTCTGCCTGCTCGCCGCCGCCTGCACCGGGCCGGCGCTGCACGTGGCCAACCCGGACGGCCACGCCGTCTTCGTCGACGGCGTCGCGACCACCGCGGCGACCCTGCCGTTCCGCTACTACGGCACGGTGCAGTGGGACGCGCTGCCCAAGGACGCCGGCGACCGCGCCGACTGGACGCGCGTGCCGACGCGCGGCGGGATCGCGGTCGCGCCGCCCGCGCCCGGCTGGCTGTTTCCGCTCGACTTCTTCGTTGAGGTCGCCGACCGCGCGCTGCACGGCCGTCAGGACGCCGCGACCGCCGTGCGCGTCGACGCCGCCACGCCCGACCCGCGCGGCGAGACCGAGATCGTCAACATCGAACTGGCCCAACTGGCGACGCGCGCCCGGGCCGCGAGGTCGAGCCGATGAACCCCCTGCTGACCGGCCGCCGCCGCGCCCTCGTGCACGGCCTCGGACGCTTTGGCGGCGGCCGCGAGGCCGTCCGCTATCTCGCCCGCCAGGGCCTCGCCGTCCGCATCGCCGACAAGAGTGCGGGCGACGACCTGCAGGCGGTGCGCGACGCGCTCGCCGACCTGCCCGGCCTCGACTGGCAGTTGGGCCGCGAAGACGACGGACTGCTCGCCGACGTCGACCTGTTCGTCGCCAACCCGGCGGTGCCCGACCATCACCCCCTGCTGGCGGCGGCGCGCGCCCGCGGCGTGGCGATCACCCAGGAGGCCGACCTCTTCCTCGCCGGCTACCCCGGCCGCGTCGTCGCCGTGACCGGCACCAACGGCAAGTCGACGACCTCGACGCTGCTGCACAAGGCGCTGCTGCGCAGCGGCGTCGACGCGCTGCTCGGCGGCAACATCGGCCACAGCCTGCTCGCCGACGAGGCGCAGTGGCGAGACGGTCAGGTCGCCGTGCTGGAGATCAGCAGCTTCCAGCTCGAACGCATGGCGCCGACCGTGCGCGTGCACGGGGCCGTGTTCACGCGCGTCGGCAAGGACCACGTCGACCGCCACGGCACGCTCGCCGCGTACCACGCGGCCAAGGGCAGGCTCGGGCCGGCGGCGACGGCGTTCGTGGTGCACGCCGCCGACGACGCCGTCGCGTCGTCGTATGCCGCGACCGCGCCGCTGCGTCTGCGCTACGGCCTCGCCGCGCCGGGCGCATGCGCCGCCGGCCTGCTGGCGGGCTGGGTCGCGCTGCGCACCGGCGACGGCCCGGCGGAGCGCATCGTGCACGAGGACGCGCTGCGCCTGCTCGGCGCCTTCCAGGTCGAGAACGTGATGGCCGCGAGCCTCGCCGCGCGCCTGCTCGGCGGCACGCCCGCCGGCATCGGCCTCGCCATGGCGACCGCAGCGCCGCTGCCGTTCCGCCTGCAGCTGCTGACGACGCACGGCGGCGTGCGCATCTACGACAACGGCGTCTCGACCGAGGTCGAGTCGACGCGCTCGGCGCTGCAGGCGCTGCGCGGCCGCGTGCACTGGCTCGGCGGCGGCAAGAGCAAGGACGGCGACTACCGCGCCGTCGCCGACGCCGTGGCGCCGCACATCGCCTCGGCGCACCTGTTCGGCGCGGCGGCGCAGCCGCTGGCGGCGGCGCTGGCGGGCCGCGTGCCGGTCACCGTCGCCGACCGGCTGCCCGCGGCGTACCGCAGCGCGCTCGCGGCCGCGGCTCCGGGCGAGGCGGTGCTGTGGAGCCCTGCGTTCGCCTCCTTCGACCAGTATCCGAACTTCCGGGCGCGCGCCCAGGAGTTCCACGCGCTGGTCCAAGGCCGTGCGGCCGCCGCCGCCGGCGGGTAGAGTGCCGCCTTCGATGCAGTACTGCACCGCATGCCAGAAGGCGATCGCGACGATCGTCGTGATGGACCTGACCGAGGGCGCCGTGACCGGCTCCCAGCATCTGTGCCAAGCCTGCGCCGAGCAGATGGGCGTCGGCGCGCCGAAGGCGCCGAAGCTGTCGCCGGAGATCCTCGAAGACCTGCTGGGCAGCATGCAGCCGGCGCGCAAGGGCCCGCGCACCGGCGACGGCTGCCCGGGCTGCGGCATGGCGGCCGCCGACTTCCGCACCAAGGGGCGGCTCGGCTGCCCGCGCTGCTACGACGCCTTCCGCGCCGAACTGCTGCCGCTGCTGCAGCGCATCCACGAAGCGCAGGCGCACACCGGTCGGCTGCCCGCCGTAGTCGGCAGCGCGCCGCCGGCGGCCGACGAGCGGTCGCTGACCGACGTCCGCCGCCGCCTCGAAGACGCCGTCCGCGGCGAGCGCTACGAGGAGGCCGCCCGCCTGCGCGACGAGTTGCGCAAGCTCGAACGCGGTGCTGCGTCCTGATCGTCCCCGTCCTGAGCTTCGCCGTCCTGAGTCGCGCCGTCCTGAGCATCGCCGTCCCGACCTCCGCCAGCCCCCCACACTCCAACCGACCCGCACCGTGAGCAAGCCGCGCAAAGGCGACAAGAACCCCGAGTTCCGGCCCGGCACGTGGCTGTGCGGCAAGGGTCCCGAGGCCGAGATCGCCATCTGCACGCGCGTGCGGCTGGCGCGCAACCTGCAGGGCTTCCCGTTCGCGCCGTGCCTCGACGACGAGCCGTCGCGCCAGTTGTACGACTTCATCGCCCAGCGCCTGCGCCAGGGTGGCCTGCCCGAGAACGTCGCGCTGGTCGACCTGGAGTCGGTCGACGAACTGGAGCGGACCGTGCTGGTCGAGCGCCACCTGATCAGCCGCGACCTCGCCGCCAGCAAACGCCCCGCCGGCGTCGCCGTCGACGCCGAGGAGAGCGTCGCGCTGATGGTCAACGAGGAGGACCACCTGCGCATCCAGGTGTTCGCCGGCGGCCTGCAGACCGAGGCGGCATGGCGCCGGGCCGAGCGGCTCGACGACGCGCTGCTGCAGCGGCTGCCGATCGCGTGGTCGGAGGAGTTCGGCTTCCTGACCAGCTGCCCGACCAACACCGGCACCGGCCTGCGCCTGTCGGTCATGCTGCACCTGCCCGGCCTCGTGTGGTCGGACGACATCGACAAGGTCACCAACACGGCGCAGAAGATCCACCTCGCCGTGCGCGGCCTGTACGGCGAGGGCAGCCGGGCGCTCGGCGACTTCTACCAGGTCAGCAACCAGGTCACGCTCGGCCGCGACGAGGAGCAGATCCAGAACGACGTGCTGCTCGCCGTCGGCCGCATCGTGCAGTGGGAACGCGAGGTGCGCACCGCGCTGCTGCGCGGCACGGCGCGCGTGCGCACCCTCGACCGCGTGCAGCGGGCGCTCGGCACGCTGGAGCGGGCACAAATCCTCAGCAGCGAGGAGGCGCTCGGCTGCCTGTCGGCGCTGCGCTTTGGCATCACCGAGGACCTGCTGGACGGCTTCGACGTCGCCGCCGTCAACCGCGCGCTGCTGCTGTCGCAGCCCGGCCACCTGCAGCGCCACACGCGCGAGCTGCTGCGCCCCGAGGAACGCGACCAGCGGCGCGCGCAGCTGCTGCGCGAGGTCCTCGGCTGCAAGCCTTGATCTCCCGCGCTGGAGACAGTTTGCGGACTCGCCGCCTCCGGTTTCGCCGTCGCCCCGCGGCTTGAGCCGAACCGGCGGCGCCCGTCGCCGCGGTGGCCAAACGCCGGTTCCATCGGCGCGATGAGCCGGCGAAAATCCGCCCGCCCACGGCGGTCGTCCTGGAACTCCAGGGCCGGTTAATCCTATATCCGCCACGTCCGATCTACCGCCGTACGCCCGCCACACAGGATCCAAGCGCATGTTCGACCGCTTCACCGATCGCGCCAAGAAGGTCATGAGCTTCGCCCGCCAGGAGGCGATGAAGTTCAACCACGAGTACATCGGAACCGAGCACATCCTCCTCGGCCTCGTGCAGGAGGGCAGCGGGGTCGCTGCCAACGTGCTCAAGAACATGACCGTGGACCTGGAGAAGATCCGCCACGAGGTCGAGAAGATCGTCAAGACCGGGCCGTCGATGGTGCCCATGGGCCAGTTGCCCTTCACGCCGCGCGCCAAGAAGGTGCTGGAACTGTCGCTGGAGGAGGCGAGCCAGTTGAGCCACAACTACATCGGCACCGAGCACCTGCTGCTCGGCCTGATCCGCGAGAACGAGGGTATCGCCGCCCAGGTGCTGACCAACCTCGGCGTCAAGCTCGACGAGGTGCGCGAGGAGGTGCTGGAATTCCTCGGCGCGTCGGAGAGCGGCAGCGGCAACAACGAGGACGAGGGCGAGGCCGGCGGCGAGTCGCCGGGCGGCGGCGGCGGCGGTGGCGGCGGCCGCGGCGAGTCGTCGGGCGGCTCGCCGTCGACCGGCAGCGCGCCGGCTTCGGGCGGCAAGAGCAAGACCCCGGCGCTCGACTCGTTCGGCCGCGACCTGACCGAATTGGCCCGCGACGGCAGCAAGCTCGACCCGGTGATCGGCCGCGACCAGGAGATCGAGCGCGTCGTGCAGATCCTGTCGCGCCGCACCAAGAACAACCCCGTGCTGCTCGGCGAGGCCGGCGTCGGCAAGACGGCGATCGTCGAGGGCCTGGCCCAGCGCATCGTCAAGGGCACCGTGCCCGAGATCCTGCGCCGCAAGCGGCTCGTCGTGCTCGACCTCGCGATGATGGTCGCCGGCACCAAGTACCGCGGCCAGTTCGAGGAGCGCATCAAGGCGGTGATGACCGAGGTGCGCCGCGCCAAGGACGTCATCCTGTTCATCGACGAGCTGCACACGCTGGTCGGCGCCGGCGGCGCCGAGGGCGCGATCGACGCCAGCAACGTGCTCAAGCCGGCGCTGTCGCGCGGCGAGGTGCAGTGCATCGGCGCGACCACGCTCGACGAGTACCGCAAGTACATCGAGAAGGACGGCGCGCTGGAGCGCCGCTTCCAGACCGTCAACGTCGAGCCGCCGTCGCCCGAGCAGACGATCGAGATCCTCAAGGGCCTGCGCGACAAGTACGAGGCCCACCACCGCGTGACCTACACCGAGGACGCCTTCAAGGCGGCCGTCGAACTGAGCACGCGCTACATCTCCGGCCGCTTCCTGCCGGACAAGGCCATCGACGTGATCGACGAGGCCGGGGCGCGCATCCGCATCAAGTCGATGACGACCCCGCCCGACCTGCGCGAAATGGACGTCGAGATCGCCCGCCTCAACAAGGAGAAGGAAGAGGCGGTCGCCGGCCAGGACTTCGAGCGCGCGGCCGACCTGCGCGACCAGGCCTTCAAGCTCGGCAAGAAGAAGGAGGAGATCCAGCGCGAGTGGCGCGACCGCGAGAACTCGCGCGAGTCCGGCGGCGTCGTCGACGAGGAAGTGATCGCCGAGACCGTGTCCAAGATGACCGGCATCCCGCTCAACCGCCTCGATCAGGCGGAGGCGCAGCGCCTGATCAACATGGAGAAGGAGCTGGGCAAGGACGTCATCAACCAGGAGCGCGCGATCACCGCGATCGCCAAGGCCGTCCGCCGCTCGCGCGCCGGCCTCAAGGACCCGAACCGCCCGATGGGCAGCTTCGTGTTCCTCGGCCCGTCCGGCGTCGGCAAGACCTGGCTGTCCAAGTGCCTCGCCAAGTTCATGTTCGGCAGCGCGGACGCGATCATCCAGATCGACATGTCCGAGTACATGGAGAAGCACAACGCCTCCCGCCTCGTCGGCGCGCCGCCGGGCTTCGTCGGCTACGAGGAGGGCGGCCAGCTGACCGAGAAGGTCCGCCGTCGGCCGTACTCGGTCGTCCTGCTCGACGAGATCGAGAAGGCGCACCCGGACATCTTCAACATGCTGCTGCAGATCATGGAGGAAGGCCGGCTGACCGACTCGTTCGGGCGGCACATCGACTTCCGCAACGTGGTCCTGATCATGACGTCGAACATCGGCGCCAACCTGATCAAGAACAGCACCGGGCTCGGCTTCACCAAGACGGGCAAGGAAGGCGGCGCCGACAAGATGAAGGAGATGATCTTGGGCGAGGTGGAGCGCCACTTCCGGCCCGAGTTCATCAACCGCCTCGACGAGATCGTCATCTTCAACCAGCTCGGCCGCGACGACATGCAGCGCATCGTCGAGAACGAGCTCGCCAAGGTGAACAAGCGCGTCAAGCAGAAGGGCCACCTGCTCGAGGTCGACCAGTCGGTGATCGACTGGTTGATCCAGAAGTCCTTCCACGAGGACTTCGGCGCGCGGCCGCTCAAGCGCGGCATCGAGAAGCACCTCGAGGACCCGCTGTCCGAGCAGATCCTGCGCGGCGAGCTCGACAAGCCGTACACGATCAAGGCGACGGTGGTCGACGGCGAGGTGCGCTTCGACATGGTCGAGCGCCCGGTCGAGCCGAAGCCGGAGGCCGCGAAGGGCGCGCCGGCCGGCGGCGACAAGAAGAAGTGACGGCGGCGCGCGTGCGCTGACGGAGGCGACGGGCGGCCCGGGGCCGCCCGCCTTCGTTTCCGGGCGGCGTCCTGCCGGGCGCTCCGCGTGCCACCGCCCCGGTCGCGAGCATCCCAAGGATGCAACGATGCGCCCGCGGCCCCCGCCGCGGCACGTATGCGCTCGTGCGCGACCACTACCTGATGCTTGCCCTGGCCGAAGGCCACGACGAAGCCCCCGTCGCCGCCCTGCTGCAGCCGGACCTCGATCCCGCGGCCGTGCTCGCCGTCCCGCCGGGTCCGCCCGAGGTGCCGCCGCGGGTCGCCCGCCGGCTCGCCGATCCGGGGCTGCGGGCACAGGCCGCCGCGGTCGCCGCCGCGGCCGCCGCCGCCGGCCTGCAGGTGCTGACGCCCGACGACTGCCCGGGCAACCTGCAGTGCGCGCCGCTGCGGCCGCTGGCGCTGTTCGCGCGCGGCGACGCCACGGCGCTGCACCGGGCTCCCGCGGTGGCCTTCGTCGGCAGCCGCACGCCGACGCCGTACGGCATCGACGCGGCGCGCGCGCTCGCCGCCGCCCTGGCGCGCGCCGGCGCCGTGCTGTGGAGCGGGCTCGCCCGCGGCGTCGACGCCATCGCGCACGAGGCCTGCCTCGCCGCCGGCGTGCCGACCGTCGCCGTGCTCGCCGGCGGCCTCGACGCGATCTACCCGCCCGAGCACGCCGACCTCGCCGACCGCATCGTCGCCGGCGGCGGCTGCCTGCTCGGCGAACTGCCGCCCGGCCGCCGCGCCCGCCGCGGCCACTTCGTGCGCCGCAACCGCGTCCTGGCGATGGGAGCGCACGCCGTGGTCGTCGTCGAGGCAAGCCTCGCCTCGGGCGCGCTGCACACGGCCCGCTTCGGCGCGACGCTCGGCGCCGAGGTCTACGCGCTGCCGGGCCCGTGGCGCAGCGAACGCAGCCAGGGCTGCCACCGGCTGCTGGCCGAGGGCGCGCAAGTGCTGGAGAGCCCCGAGGCGCTGCTGCAGGGCCTGGGGCTGCGCGCCAGCGCCGCCCCCGCCGAGGCGCTGCGTTTCGTCGCCTGCGCCGAGGAGGAGCGCCTGCTGCAGGCGGTCGGCAACGGCCCGCGGCCGACCGACCTGCTGGCGCGCGAGTGCGCGCTGCCGCGGCCGGCATTCCTGCGGGCGCTGTTCGCGCTGGAGCAGCGCGGCGCGCTGGAGCGGCTGCCCGGCGACCTGTGGCGCCGGGCCGACGGCCTCACCAACCGATGAACAGGGCTTCGAGGGCGAACATCGCGCCGACCAGCGCCGCCGACAGCAGCAGCCAGCGGCCGGTGCGCGGCACGGCCGCCCGCAGCGTGTCGGCGGCGGTCGCGTGCCGCTGGCCGACGACGACGATGGCGACGAGGAACAGCACGAGCGCGTAGACCGCGCAGCGGAACAGCAGGCTCACGACGTCGCCTCCGACAGCTTGACCGGGAACACCGACCGCTCGGCGACGGTGTAGGCGTCGACCATGACGACGAGGTTCATCAGACCCGCCACGGTGCACAGCACCGTGCCGAGCGCGAGGTGCTCGGGCGCGGTCTCCATGCGCAGCGGCCCGGTGACGAGCGCGGCGAACAGCGAGCCGCCGCCGCAGAGGTTCTGGCCGATCCACCACACCGACGCGGTGGCGCGGTCGACCGCGTGGCCGTGCGAGACCAGCAGGCCGAGCCCGAACACGACCAGCACGGCGGCGCCGAGCAGCAGGCCCTTGTCCTTCTGGCCGGCGCGGACGTGGCCGAGGCCTGGCACGAGCCACGACAGGCCCGCGCACAGCGCCGGATCGGCGACCGGCGCCGGCGCGTCGATGCCACCGTCGCGCCGCCGACGCAGCTCCCAGTGCGCCGCCGCCGACCAGAACGCCGCCAGCATGCCGGACGCCGCGGTCAGGAAGCCGCCGAGGTGCTCCATCGCCCGCGGCAACCGCCACAGGCGCTCGCCGGACGGCGAGCCGTCCCACGCCAGCAGCGCGCCGAACGCGTTCGCCGGCAGGTTGAGCAACTCGGGCAGCGACAGCGGCAGGCCGAAGCGGGCCGCGAGCCGCAGCATCGGCGAGCCCGACTCGTCCGGCGTGATCAGCGCCCAGTAGAACAGGCGCTCACCGACCACGGTCCAGCCGGCGAAGAACAGCGCCATGCAGCTGGCGAACGCCAGCGCCGCGCGTCGCCGCTGGCCGAGCTGGAACTGCAGCAACCCCGGCACGAAGCCGCCCAGGAAGGCGCCCCAGCCGAGGCCGCGGGACGGATCGGGATTGCTGCGCATCACCATGGCAGGGCGCAGAGGTTAGCGGCCGCCCGATCGCGTTGCAGCCGCCGTCGGCATTCCGTCGCGAAGGCGCGCGGCGGCGGCATGGCCAGGCAGGCCTTCGAGCGCCGCGAGGTCGGCCGCGTCGGCGCCGACGCCGGCTGGATCGTGGACGTCGAGCCACGTCGCCGGGCGGAGGAACGTCGCCACGGAAAGGCCAGCCTGGAACCGCGCCGTGCCGCCGGTCGGCAGCACGTGGTTCGGGCCGATGCCATAGTCGCCGAAGACCTCGGCGCTGCGACTGCCGACGAACAAGGCCCCGTAGGCGCGGGGCCGCTCCGACCACGCGCGCGCGTCGCGCACCATCAACTGCAGGTGCTCCGGCGCGAGGCGATCGGCGACGGCGATCGCCGCCTCGACGTCCGTCGCCAACGCCACACGGCCCGCGTTCGCCAGCGCCGCCGCCGCCGTCGCCGCCGTCGGCAGGGCCGCGAGTTGTCGCGCCAGCTCCTCGTCGACCGCGGCCACCAGGTCCGCGCTGGTCGCGACCAGGACGGCGCGGGCGTCGACGTCGTGCTCGGCCTGCGCGAGCAGGTCCGCGGCCACCCACGCCGGGTCGGCCGATGAATCGGCGACGATCAGCAACTCGCTCGGCCCGGCCAGACCGTCGAGGCCGATCTCCCCGAACAGGTGGCGCTTGGCGGCGGTGAACCAGCGGTTGCCGGGGCCGACGACCATGTCACAGGCGGGTCCGCCGACGCCGAAGGCGAACGCCGCGACCGCCAGCGCGCCGCCGACCGCGAGCACCTGTTCGCAGCCGGCGACCGCGGCAGCGGCGAGCGTGATCGCGGCCGGCCGCGGCGACGCGAGGCGCGCCATCGGCACGCCCGCGACGCGCGCCGGGATCGTCGTCATCAGCGCCGAGGACGGCAGCGGGTAACGCCCGCCCGGCGCGTACGCGCCGACCGCTGCGACCGGCATCCATCGGTGGCCCGCGCGCCCACCCGGCACGGGCACGTCGAGCGGCAAGAGGCAACGCCGCTGCGCTTGCGCGAACGCTTCGATGCGCGCAGCCGTCCGTTCCAACAGCGCGCGGTCGGCCGCGGGCAGGCCATCGCGCGCCGCGATCAGCTCGGCCGTCCCGCGGACGAGCGGCTCGCCGGGGCGCAGGTCGCCGAGCCGTTCGGCGTGCGCGCGCAGCGCCGGCTCGCCGCCGACGCGCACGTCCTCGACGATCCGCGCGGCCTCGGCCTGCGTCGTCGGATCGATCGCGGCGCGCGTGGCGCGCTGCAGTTCCGCCGCTGCGACGCGGCGCCATGGCGCCCTCATGACCCGGACTCCTTCGCCGCGCACGCACGGCGCGTCACGCGCCATTCGCGTCGGTCGAGTTCGGCCTCGACGTCGGCGAGGTCGACGCCGGCCGCGGCGAGGCGCAGCATCGTGAAGTAGAGGACGTCGGCAGCCTCGGCGACGACGTCGGCGCCGGGCGCAGCCAGTTCGGCAGCCTCCTCGCGCAGCTTCGCCGCGAGCAGCGCCGGGTCGCGCAGCAATCGCGCGCTGTTCGACGCGACGGCGGCGGCGCCATCCGCGGCGCGAATGACGGCGAGGCGACGGGCGAGGCGCGGCAGACCGCGGTCGTCGCCCCAGCACGAGCGGCAACCAAGGTGGCAGAAGCCGGCGCCGTGCTGGCGCACCGTGAAGCGCAGCGCGTCGCGGTCGCAGTCGAGATCGACCGCGAGGAGTTCCTGCCAATCGCCGGAGGTGGCGCCCTTCACCCACCGGCCGCGCTTGCGGCTCCGGTAGACGCCGCGTCGCGTCGCCACGGCCTCGCGCAGGCTGTCGGCGTCCGACCACGCGAGACCGAGCGCGACGCTCGCTTCGTCGACGACCACGGTCGGCCAGAGGCCGTCGGCGCGCTCGCTGCGCAGCGGCGCGGCGAGAGCGTCGGCGAGGTCGAGTCGGCCGGTGTACAACGCCATGCCGACCTGCGCGTCGGCGCCGAGCCGGTCGAGCGCGGCGACCTCCGCCGCGTCGGTGACGCCGCCCGCGATGGTCACGCGGGCGCCGGCGGCGCACTGCACGACGGCGGCCGCGCGCTCGAGGTCCGTGCCGCCGAGCCGGCCCTCGCGATCGACGAAGGTGACCAGGAAGCCGCCGCACAACGGCCGCAGCGCCGCGATGCGTTCGAGCAGGGCCGCGCCGGTGCCGCGCCGCCATCCGTGCGTGACGACTTCGCCGGCCTTCTCGTCGAGGGCGACGACGACGCGCTCGCGCGGCAACTGCGCGAGCAGCTCCGGGGTCGCCGCGGTGCCGAGGACGATGCGGTGCGCGCCGGCGTCGAGCCACCGGCGCGCGGTCGCGAGGTCGCGGATGCCGCCGCCGACCCGGACCCGTGCGCTTCGACACAGCGCTCGGATCGCCGCGGCGTTGGAGCCCTCGCCGCGCGCCGCGTCGAGGTCGACGATGGCGACCTCGCCGGCGAGCGCGAAGCGGCGCAGCCACGGCGCCGGATCGCCCGCGTCGACGGCCAGCCGCTCGCCGCCGACGAGCTGCACCGTGCGGCCGCCTTGCAGATCGATGGATGGAATGATCATCGCCTCACCTCCACGCCCATGCCGGACAACGCTTCCTTCAGCCCGTCGACGGTCCACGCCCCGTCGTGCAGCGCCGACGCGAGCAGCGCCGCGTCGGCGCCCGCCGCGAACGCCGCGGCGAGGTCGGCAGCGCCGCGCGCGCCGCCCGATGCGACCACCGGCGCCGTCACCGACGCCGCGACGGCGCGCAGCAGCGCGAGGTCGTAGCCAGCGCCGGTGCCGTCGCGGTCGACGCTGGTCAGCAACACCTCGCCGGCGCCCGCTTCGACCGCGGCGCGCGCCCACGCGATCGCGTCGCGTCCGGTGCGGGCGCCGCCGGCGTGCGAGAGCGCCTCGTAGACATCGCCTTCGCTCCGGGCCGCGTCGATCGCGATCACGACGCATTGGGCGCCAAAGCGCGCGGCGAGTTCGCCGAGCAACTCCGGTCGGGCGAGCGCGGCGCTGTTCACCGCGACCTTGTCCGCGCCGGCGTCGAGCAGGCGCGCGGCGTCGTCGACCGTGCGCACGCCGCCGCCCACCGTCAGCGGGATCGGCAGCACGGCGCGCACGGCCGCGACGGTCGCCGCCGCGTGGCCGCGACCTGCGACCGTCGCGGCGACGTCGAGCAGCACGATCTCGTCGGCGCCCGCCGCTGCGTAGCGCGCCGCCAGCTGCGCCGGATCGCCGGCGTCACGGAGACCGCGGAACTGCACACCCTTGACCACGCGGCCATCGCGGCAGTCGAGGCAGGGAACGAGCCTTGGGAACGGCATCAGACGACCTCCGCGCCGGCGAGCCAGCGGCGCAACAACCCGGCGCCGTACGCGCCGGACAACTCGGGGTGGAACTGGCAGGCGAGCACGCCGTCGCGCGCGAACGCGGCGACGAACGGGCCGCCGTGATCGCTGACGAGGCCGTGCCAGCCGGCGGGCACGGCTTCGAGCCGGTAGCTGTTGGCGAAGTAGGCGACGCCGGCCGGCAGCGGACTGCCTGGCGCTGGCACGACCGTGTTCCAGCCGAGCTGCGGCACGCGCACGCCGGCCGGAAAGCGGCGCGCGGTCGCCGGGACCACGCCGAGGCCGGCGACACCCGGACTCTCGTCGCTCGCGGCGGCCAGCAGTTGCAGGCCGAGACAGATCGCGAGCGTCGGGCGACCGGCTTCGACGCGCTCGCACAGCGCCTGCCGTAGCCCATTCGCGTCGATCGCGGCAGCAGCCGCGCCGAACGCGCCGACGCCGGGCAGCACGACGTGCTCCGCCCGTCGCACCGTCGCCGCGTCGGCGGCGACGTCGACCGTCGCGCCGAGCCGGCGCAGGGCCGCGACCACCGAAGCGACGTTGGCGACGCCGGTCGGCACGATGTGGACGAAGGGGCTCACAGCGCCCCCTTCGTGCTCGGCACGCCGACGCCGTCGGGCCGCACGGCGGCCCGCAGCGCCAACGCGACGGCCTTGAAGGCCGCCTCGACGCGGTGATGGTCGTTGGCGCCGGCGAGCACGTCGACGTGCAGCGCGCAGCGCGCGGCGATCGCGAACGACTGCAGGAAGTGCGTGAGGTTCTCGGTGGCGACGGCCCCGATCCGTTCGCGCACCAGCCCGAGCTCGATCGCCGGCCATGGTCGCCCCGATAGGTCGACGACGGCGCGCGCGAGCGCCTCGTCGAGCGGCGCGTACGCGTGGCCGAAGCGCGCGATCCCGGCGCGGTCGCCCAGCGCGCGCGCCAGCGCGTCGCCGAGCGCGAGCGCGCAGTCCTCGACCGTGTGGTGGTCGCAGACCTCGAGGTCGCCCGCGGCGCGCAGCGACAGGTCGAAGCGCGCGTGCAGGGCCAAAGCCGCCAGCATGTGGTCGAGGAAGGGCAGCCCGGTCGCCACCTGCGCGACGCCGGCGCCGTCGAGCGTCAACGCCACCTCGACCTGCGTCTCGCGGGTCTGGCGGGAGAGGCGCGCCGCGCGCGCCGGGATGGGGCCAGTTGCGTCGTTCATCGCAGCATGCCTCCAAGCTCCGTGGTCGCGGACAGCACGCGCGCGGCGCCGGCGCCGACCAGCGTCGCGCGGGCGCGCGCGGGGTCCTCGCCGGGCGCGACGACGCCGATCGGCACGACGCCGGCCGAGCGCGCCGCCGCCACGTCGTCGACCGTGTCGCCGAGCATCCAGGCCGCGTCGACGCCCAGACGCCGCAGCGCGAGCCGGACCGGCGCCGGATCCGGCTTGAGCGGCGCGTCCTCGCGGCAGACGACCGCCTGGAAGCAATCGGCGAGACCCAGCCGTTCGAGCACGTAGGCGGCGTCCGTCGCCGGCCGGCCGGTCACGACGGCGAGCGGCCGCCGACGACCCCATGCGCGCAGCAGCGCGGCGGGCGCCAGCGCCTGCTCGCCGTCGCGCCGCTCGCGGTAGCAGGCCTCGAAGCGCTCGACGACCTCGCCGAGCGCGCAACGGACTCCCGTCGCCGTGATCAGCCGGTGGGTCAGCGCCCAGTCGTCGTTGGCGTTGCCGCGGGCCTTCGCCGCCGCGACGTCCGCGGGCGTCACCGCGGCGCCGAACGCGCGCGCCGTGGCGACGATCGCGTGCCGGTAGGACGAGGACACGTCGACGAGCACGCCGTCGAGGTCGAAGAGCAGCGCGGCGGGAGCGAGCGCTGCGCGCAGCGCCGCCCGCAGGCGCGCGAACCCCGACGGATCGCCCGGCAGGCCGATGCGCACGGCGTCGGCGAGCCCGGCGCGACCGGGGAAGCAGCGCAGTCCGACGCCAGCCGCCGCCGCCGCCGCGACCACGAAGTCCGCGTCGACGCCGCGCACGAGCACGAAGTTGCCTTCGCTCGGCAAGGACGGGCGCGCCCCATGCAGCGGGAGCTCGGTCAGCAGCGTGGCCCGCTCCGCGCGCACCGCCGCCACGTGGTCGGCGACGTCCGCAGCGCCGCCGCGCAGCCGGAGCACGGCGAGGCGCGCCGCGACGTCGGCGACCGGCATCGGGTTGCCGTGCGCGCGCAGCGCCGCGATGGTGCGCGGGTCGCCGAGCGCGTAGCCGACGCGCAGCCCCGCGAGCCCCCACGCCTTGGACAGCGTCCGCACGACCACGATCTGCTCGTGGCGCAAGGCGAAGTCCGTCAGGTCGACGTCGGCGAACTCGGCGTAGGCCGCGTCGAGCACGATCGTCACGCACGGCAGGGCGCGCACGAGCCGTTCGAGGTCGGCGGCGGTCGCCGAGGCGCCCGTCGGATTGTTGGGCGAGACGACGAACACGACGCGCAGGTCGGGGCCGGCGCTGGCCAGCGCCACATCGGTCGGGAACGGCCCCTCCGGCCACGGCACGGCGACGGCGACACCGCCGGCGATCGCGACGTAGCGTTCGATCATCTCGAACGTCGGGACCGGTAGCAGCGCCGAACCGCCGCCGCGCAGCGTCCACAGGCAGCAGCGCAGCAGCACGTCGTCACCGCCGTTGCTGACCAGCACCCGCTCGACGCCGACGCCGTGCCGGGCAGCGAGCGCCGCGCGCAGTTCGTCGCCGCTCGGATAGCGCGACAGGTCGCACGCATCGATCGCCCAGGCTTCGGGCATGCCGCGCGGCGGCCGCCCTTCGTTGCGCGAGAGGTCGAGCGAGATCGGCGCCGGGAACGGCGGCGGCGCGTAGACGGAGGGCGCGTTCATGGCACGATCTGCTCGCAGGAGGAGACGACGAGATCGGTCGCGCCGGCGGCCTTCAGCAGCGGCAGCAGCTGTGGCAGGTCCGCGCGCGGCACCGCGGCGCGCACCGCGAAGCCCGATCCACGGTGCAGCGAAGCGACCGTCGGTTCGCGCATGCACGGCAGCACCGCGACGACGCGCGCGAGATCGGCCTCGCCAACGTTGAGGTCGAGCATGGCGCGGGCGCGCGCGGCCAGCGCGGCGCGCAGGCACAGCACGAGCCCTTCGATGCGCGCGCGCTTGCCGGCGTCGTCGAGCGCGCGCGGGTGCGCGTAGAGGCGCGTGGTCGAACGCATGACCTCGTCGACGACCTGGAGGCCGTTGGCGGCGAGGGTCGCCCCGGTGGCGGTGTTGTCGAGGATCGCGTCGGCGTCCTCCGGCGGGAACACCTCGGTCGCGCCGTAAGCGCGCACGAAAGCCGCCGTCGGCGCGTTTGCGACGATCCAGCGCCGCGCCAGCCGCTCGTACTCGCTGACGACGACCAGCGGCCGACCGCTCGCGCGGTCCGGCAGGCGGCCGGCGCGCAGCAGTTGCGTGGGCGCGGCGACGACGAGCCGCACCGGGTCGAGGCCGGTGTCGAGCAGCTCGACGACGTCGGCGCCGAGTTCGGCGACCCAGTCGGCGCCGGCGAAGCCGACGTCGCGCGAGCCCGCTGCGAGCATGCCGACGAGGTTCTGCGGCTTGAGCAGCTTGGCGCCGAAGCCGGACAAGGACACGGCGGGACGGTAGGCGCGCGCCTCGGCGGCCACCTGCACGCCGGCGGCGGCGAGCAGGCTGCGCACGCCCGCCTCCATGCGGCCCTTGGGCAGGCCGAGGCGGACTTCGGGCGCGGGAGCGGAATCAGGGATCGTGGTCATGGTCGGCGTTGGAATGGCCGACCCAGCAGCACGCGTCGCCTGGAAACGACGACGCCGACCGCTGGGGTCGGCGTCGTGTCGAGTTCCGGTCTACGTCACCGGCACATGGGCACGCGCGCCAAGCCCCGCAGGGGATGGTGCAGATGCGCGTGCAGATGGTGGAACGTGCAGGGCGTCACGTCGCGGACCATAGGGCGCGTCCGCGCCGGTTCAAGGGCCCGGCGCCGGCTCACTTCTTCGGCGGCTTCTGGCGCTTGTTCGGCCACGGGTCCTTCATGTCGACCACCCACTGCCGCCAGACCTTCTCCAGTTCGGGCACGTCGACGCCGTCGAGCGCCTTTCGCAGGGCGAGCTTGCGCACCGCCGCGCCGGCGATCGCCTTGTGCTCCATCGTCGGCGCGCTGCCGAACTTGCCGAGTTCGGCGGGGTAGTCGGCCTTCATCGACTCGAAGTACGTCGCCAGGATGCGCGACCACTTCGGGTGCGCCTGGACCTCCTTGGCGTGCTTGAGGAAGTACACGAACGACCACGCGCCGGCGTAGAAGAAGCGGATGCGCGCCGGGTTGTAGAACTGCGCGCGCTCGGCCTTGAGGATCTGCTCCAACGGCACGAAGTCCTTGCCGAACTCGCACATGTCCTTGGCGAGGTGGATGCGCCAGGGGCTCGGATCGACGCGCAGCACCTTGCCGGTGCCGTCGCCGATCTCGGCGCCCGAGAAGTAGTCGCCGTAGCCCTCGTTGAACCAGTCGTGCGGCGCGAACTCGCCGACGGCGTAGTGGATGTACTGGTGGAAGGCTTCGTGGTAGAGGACGAGCAACGAGTCGTCGTTGGTCATCTTGCGGTTGGCCTTCTCGAGCTTGCGCTTCTCGTCGTCGTCGAGCGTCTTCATCGTGTACGAGTAGTCGAAGAAGACGAGCTCCTCGTTGCCCGGGTGCCAGAAGCCGCCGCTGTTCGGCGGGCCGCCGTACTGGTGGTACTCCTCCTTGGTCCGGCAGACGCGCACGATCGCCAGCCGGTCCATCGGGCCGGTCGGCGGGAACAGCTCCATGTACAGCCCGCGCATCGCCTCGATGTCGCGCGCGATGCGCTTGATCAGCGCCTCGTTCTTGCTGTGGTGGACGATCAGGTAGTTCTCGGTGTCGAGCGCCTTCCAGCCCTTGGCCAGCTCGGCGCGCGCCTTCTTGCGCGCCTCGACGGCGCGGTAACGGCCGCTGCCGTACAGGCGTTCGATCGACTCCTCGGCGAACTCGTTGGCGGCGTCGCTGGCGGGCTTGAGGCTCTGGCCGACGCGCTGCACCTGCGTCTGCAGCGGCTTGTGGTACTCGACGGGGCCGACGCCGTAGACGCCGAAGACCTCGCCAGCCTGCTCCTTGCGGCTGAGGAAGCCGATCGGGCCGCCTCCCTGCCCCTGGCGCGACAGCGTGAAGAAGCCCGGCTTCTTGGCGTCCTCGGCGAAGTCGACGCCGCGGAAGCGCGCGGTGAACTGCGCCCACGACGTCACCTTGTTTTGCGCCTCCATCTGTTCGCGCAGGTTCGACGGCCCCTTGCCGTCGCCCTTCGCCTCGCCGCCGCCGGTGGTCGCGGCGCCGACCGCGAAGTGGAAGACGAACATCTGCGGCTTGGCGGCGGCGAACGCGCGCTCGTCGAGCCGCTTGAGCTCCTCGGGCTGCGTCTGCAGCAGGAACTTCGCGACCGTCACCTGCTCGGTCGGCGGCAACGGCATCTCGTCGTAGAGGACCGGGTAGTGGAACGTGACCGGCGCCGACTTGTTCTCGAACGTCTTGTAGCCCGGCGGCGCCTGCCCGGGCGCGAAGGCGGCGGCGGCGAGGACGGCGGCAAGCGCGACGAAGACGTGGCGAGCCATGGCCCGGCCAAGATAGCAGGCGCGGCGCGCGTCGAGAGCGGCGGCGTCAGCGCCCGCGGCGCGCGGTCGCCGGGTCCTTGAGCCCGGACCCGAACCGGCGCCAGGCCTGTTCCAGGGCGGCCATGTCGACGCCGGCGAACGCCGCCTGCAGCGCGGCCTTGCGCGCGTTGAAGCCGGCGACCACGCGCGCCGCGATCGTCGGCTCGGGCCCGGCGCGGCGCAGCGCGGCGGCGTACTTGTCCTTGGTGACGCCGAAGTACGTCGGCAGGATGCGCGACCACTGCGGGTGCGCCTTCGCCGCCGCGTCGGTCTCCAGGAAGTGCACGAACGACCACGCCGCGGCGTAGAAGAACCGCTTGCGCGCCGCGTTGTAGAACGTCGCGTGCTCGGCGCCGATCAGGTCCGCGAGCGGCACGAAGTCCTTGCCGGTCGCGCACATCTCCCTGGCCAGCTGCCACCGCCAGGGATTGGCCTCGATGCGCTGGACCTGCGCCGTGGCCTCGGCGATCCGCGCGCCGGCGAAGTGGTCGCCGTAGCCCTCGTTGAACCAGTCGTGCGGCGGGAACTCGCCGACGGCGTAGTGGATGAACTGGTGGAAGGCCTCGTGGTAGAGCACGACCAGCGTGTCGTCGTCCGGCAGCCGGACGTTCGCCTTCTCCAGGCGCCGGCGCGCGGCCTCGTCGAGCTTCGGCGCCAGCGAGGCGTGGTCGAACAGCACCAGCTCCTCGTTGCCAGGGTGCCAGAAGCCGCTGCTGTCCTTGGGGCCGCCGTAGAGGTGGTACTCGTCGCGGTTGCGGCACACGCGCACGACTGCGAGCCGGTCGATCGGCGCAGCCGGCGGGAACGCGCGTTCGTACAGCGCGCGCATCGCCTCGAGGTCGCGCGCGAGTCGGCGCAGCAGTTCGGCGCTCGCGCCGTGGTGCACGATCAGGTAGTTGGCGGTGTCGACCGCCGCCCACCCGCGGGCGAGGTCGCCGCGGGCGCGCTTGCGCTGCGCGATGAAGCGCAGGTCGCTGCGGTCGTAGATCCGGTCGATCTCGTCGGTCGCGCGCGCGACGGCGACGACGCTGGTCAGGCCGAGGCTGCGGCCGACGAACTGCAGCTGGGCCTGCAACTGCCGGTGGTAGTCGGCCGGCGCGAAGCCGTAGACGCCGAACTCCGCGCCGCCCTGTTGCCGCCGCACGAGGAAGCCGAGGCGGCCGCCGTCGGCGCCTTCCTGGCGCAGCGTGTAGAAGCCGGGCCGCCGCGGGTCCTCGAAGGCGACGATGCCCGGCAGGCGGGCGAGCAGGTCCGCGAACGAACCCACCCGCCCCGCCGCCGGTTCCGGGTCGCCGGCCGGCGCGCCGTCCTTGCCGGCGCCCGTGGGTTCGAAGTGGAAGACGAACAGGCGCGGCCGCGCGAGCGTGAACTGCGCCGGCTCGAGGTGGCCGAGCTCCGCCGGCTGGTCGAGCAGCACGTAGCGGGCGACGAGCACCTGCTCGCTCGGCGGCAGCGGCAGCTCCTCGTACGCCGTCGGGTACTGGAACGTCACCGGCGCGAGCTTGTTCTCGAACGCGCGATAGGCCGCCGGCGCCTGCGCGGCCGCGGCGACGGCCGGCAGCGCGGCGATCAGGGCGACGGCGAGGTTGCGCATCGCCGGCGAACCATAGCGGCCGCCGCGGCGATCAGGAGGCCTTGCGCGCCAACTTGTCGACCGCGAGGAAGGCGACGGCGTAGATGAGCACGGCGGCGAGCAGCACGGCGCGGAAGCCGAAGTTCATCGACACGATGACCGTGACCACCGAGCCGACGACCGTGGCCGAGCCGTTGACCGCCCACGCCCACGGCACGAACGCCGGGCTGCTGCGCTGCACCAGCGTCACGCCGTGCGCGAACGGCATGCCGAGCAGCAGCGCCAGCGGCGCGACCATGCCGGCGGCGACGAGGCCGCGCACCGGCAGGCTGGCGCCGATCGCCGCGTCGGTGACGTCCGTGCCGAACAGCACGATCAGGCCGGTCACCGCGGCGATGCCGACGGGGACCATGCGCGCACGCGCGACGCCGCGGCGCAGCCAGCCCGCCGACAACCAGCTGCCGACGCCGGTGAACACCAGGATCGCGAGCAACGTGACGACGATCGAGTACAGCGGCTGGCCGAGCAGCAGCGTCAGCTTCTGGATCATCGCGATCTCGACGAAGATGAAGCCGACGCCGATGCCGGCGAAGTAGACGAGGAAGCGGCCGACGTGGCGGCCCTTGGCCTCGCCCCGGCGGAACGCCAGCGGCACGACGATCAGCAGCACGGCGACGACCGTCGAGAAGGCGAGCTGCCCCCACAGGAACAGCGGGTTGCCCTGCGAAACCTCGGTCGCCTCGGCGAGCAGTTGCTTCTGCTCGTCGGTCGGCGTGTCCCAGCGCGTGAAGTTGAAGAAGTACGGCTGGTCGTCGGTCGTCGGCGTGATGCGCCGCGGGAAGTCGCGGATGAAGCGCGCCTTGTCGGCCTCGCCGACGAAGCGCTCGACGAGGCTGCCCGACGACGGCCGCAGCGGCAGGTACTCCTTCTCGTGGCCGGTCGTCGCCAGGAACGCCTCCAGCCGCGCGACCTCCGCCTCGGCGAAGGCGCCGCGCTTGACCAGCACGGAGGTCAGCCCGTCGACCGGCGAGTTGACGACGGCGACCGACGGCGCGATGTCGCCCGCGCCCATGTCGGCGAACGCCTGGTGCACGTTGGCGAGCAGGCGCAGCTTCTCCATGTTCGCGCCCATGCGCGTGATCTGCAGGATGCCGCCCTCCTGCAGGCGGCCGTACATCTGCCGGACCGCCTCGACGGTGTAGAGGTAGTTCTCGGCCAGCACGTAGGCGCCCGAAGCGAGCGACGTCCACGTGTCGATGCCGGTCATCTGGATGATGTCGTAGCGGCCGGTCTCGCGCATCAGCGCCGACCGGCCCTCGTCGCACACCAGCTCGACGTTCGGGTCCTCGCGCAGGCCCTTGCTGAACTCCGCCGCGACGGTCTGGTGCACCTCGAGCACGCCGCGGTTGAGCTCGATGCCCTTCACATACGACGCGCCGGCGAGCTTGTGCGCCCAGATGTCCGGGCCGCCGCCGACGCCGATGACGAACACCCGCGGCTTGCTGCCATCCTTCACCTTGGCCGACAGCGCGTAGACGGTGCGCAGCAGGTACTGGCGGCCCATCTCGGCGTGGGTGTAGTCCGACACGAACGTGCCGGCGTCGCCGTCCTGCATGATCCACTTCTGCGCGCCGAGCTTCTCGCGGTTCGCCGGGTCGAGCACCGCGGCGAGATCGTTCTTGCCGACGCCGTAGGCGTACCAGTTGGGCAGCGGGCTCTGGATGACGTCGATGCGGCTGTTGGCGCTCCAGCGCGAGAACTGGTGCGGGCTGTCGAGGTCCAGGCGCTGCTGCTGCGTCACCTGCAGGAACTTCTTGCCCGGCACCGGGAACATGCCGTCGAACGACGGCATCCAGGCGAGCAGGCCGACCGTCGCGGCGACCGCGACGGCGGCGGCGAGCCGACGGACCCGCGCCGGCGCGACCGACGCGCAGGCGACGACGCCCAGCGCGGCGACCGCGCACAGGCAGCCACCGGCGCCGTACGGCCACAGCAGCAGCGGGCACAGCAGGCACCCGGCGCCGGCGCCGAGCAGGTCGCTGGCGTAGACCGCGTGCACGCGGTGCGCGTACGCCGACAGGATCAGGCCGACGGCGGCGCCGCCGAAGAAGAACGGCACCGTGATGCCGAGGTTGAAGGCGGCGAATTGCAGGAACTGCGCGCCCTCGGCGCCGGACAGGCCGAAGGTCAGCGCCTCCGGCACCGGCATCGTGCGCGCGAACTGCCATGTCGCGCCGAGGCTCAGCACGTACAGCGCCGTCGCGCCGAGGATCCACGCCTCCGGGTTCCGGCGCCAGCGCGCCTCCAGCAGGGTCAGCGCCGAGCCCGACGCGCCGATGCCGAGCAGGCTGTTGCTGATGATGAGGAAGCTGAAGTGGAAGGCGAGGCGCAGGGCGCACAGGCGCGTCAACAGCACCTGGAAGGCGAGCAGTGACGCCGACAGCACGGCGATGCCGAGGAACATCCCCCACGGCACCTTGCGTTCCGACAATGGATTCATGCGGGCACGGACGAGCGGATCGGGGCAGAAGGGTAGCCCGCGGCCGCGACGCGGGCGGCCCGAAATCCCGTTGCGCGACCTTCCGATGGCATCGGACGCGCGCGGCGATCAACGCGAGCCGTGGCGCCACGGGCCGATCCGGGAGTCGGCGCGCCCCTTGCCTCGCGCGCGTCAGCGCGGCAGCGACTCGCCCTCGGCGAACAGCTGCGCGCGCGTCAGCGCGTGCTGGCGCGGGCTCGACGGCGCGGCCACGACCTTGCCGTCCTGCAGCGCGCCGACGCGCAGTTCGAACAGCCACGGCTCGTGGCGGAACACCAGCGCGTGCAGCGTGCCGAAGGCGTTGCTGCCGCCGCGCTCGACCGACTGCAGCATGGTCCACGCCTCGGCGACGTCGACCTTGCGGTCGCCGGCGTCGATGCAGCCGGCGATGCCGGCGTCGAGCTGCTTCTGGCGGCCGACGCTGTCGCCGCTGGCCTTGCGACCGTCCGCGCGCGTGCGGAAGTGGTTGGTCAGCACCAGCGGCCCGCCGGCGTGCGCGTGCGGCACGGCTGACTTGACGTCGGCCTCGAACACGCGCGTCGGCGCGCCGCTCGCCGGCGCCGCCGGCAGCGTCACGTGCGTCATGAAGCCGACCGGCGGGCTCGTTTGACCGAGCAGTTCGGCCGCCTTGGCGAACGTCGCCTCGGCCTCGCCGGCGCCGTGCGCGAGGATCGCGCGCGCCGCGATCGCCGACGGCCACGACGACGGCTCCGGCGACAGGCTGAGCTTCGCCGAGCCGACGTGGAGCGACGCCATCACGCCGTCGCTGCTGACGCCGGTCACCGCGCCGAGGTAGCCGGGCCACGTCACCGCGGCGACGGCGCGGCCGTTCTCCAGGTGCGCCACGTGCACGATGGTCTGGTCGAGCATGTGCGCGCCGGTGAACGGCCAGTCGAAGTTGCGCGCCGTCATCACGCCGCCGCCGACGGCCTGCTCGCCCCAGACGGTGAAGCTGCTGCAGCCCATGAGCCCGAAGACGTCGAGCGCCGTGACGATCTGCAGATCGACGAAGTCGAAGTCGCGGTCGAGGTCGTCGAGGCGCAGCGCGACCTTGCTGTCGACGACGCCGCGCCACAGCGCCGCCAGTTCGGCCTTCACGTCGTCGGGCAGTTCGATCAGGCGCGGCAGCATCGCGCGCGCCTGCTGCAGCAGCCCCGGCTTGCGGCCGAAGCGCGCGCTGAACTCGGGCAGCGCGGTGGCGGCGATGCGGTCGGCGAGCAGCCGGCCGTGGGCGTAGCCGCGCTCGTCCGGCGTCCCCCACGTGCGCAGCACGGTCAGGCCGCCGTGCGTCTCGACGCGGCCGCGCAGGGCGGACGCGGGATCGGCCACCGGAGCCGCCGGCGCGGCGGCCTGCGCGGCGACGACGACGGACAGCCAGAGCGGGAACAGCAGCGACGGCCATGCGCGCGCGGACACCATGGCGGCCAGCGTAACGCCGCTGCGGGCCGGGCCGCAGCGGCAGCCGGCGCGGGCGTCCGTCACGGCCGCGGGCGCCGGCGCGCCGGCGTCACTTCGCGGCCCGGTAGATGTCCTGCACGCCCTTCAGCAGCTTCAGCGCGTCGGCCTTCGGGCGCTGGAAGGCGTTGCGGCCCATGATCGAGCCGAAGGAGCCGCCGTCGGCGAGGCCCTTGATCTCGGCCAGCACCTCGTCGGTGCCCTTCGCCTCGCCGCCCGAGAAGATGACGATGCGGCGGCCGCCGAACGCCGCCTGCACGACGTGGCGCGTGCGCTCGGCCAGCGAGCCGACGGCGATCTTCTCGCTCTCGTAGACCTTCTTGGCCGCTTCCTGCTCCAGGTGCTCGGTCGCCGGCTTGACCTTGATGATGTGCGCGCCGAGCTGGGCGGCGATCTGCGCCGCGTAGGCGGCGACGTCGATCGCGGTCTCGCCCTGCTTGCTCAGCGCCGTGCCGCGCGGGTAGCTCCACACGACGACCGCGAGACCGGCTTCCTTCGCCTCTTCGCTGATCTTGCGCAGCTCCATGTACATGGCGTCGCGCTGGCTGCTGCCCGGGTAGATCGTGAAGCCGATGGCGGCGCAACCAAGCCGCAGGGCGTCCTTGACCGAACCGGTGATCGCCGGCTTCGGGTCCTTCGGGCCGTACAGCGAGTCGCTGTTGTTGAGCTTGAGGATCAGCGGGATGCGGCCTGCGAACTTGCGCGCGCCGGCCTCCAGGAAGCCGAGCGGCGCGGCGTAGGCGTTGCAGCCCGACTCGATCGCCAACTCGAAGTGGTAGTACGGGTCGTAGCCGGCCGGGTTCTTGGCGAACGACCGCGCCGGGCCGTGCTCGAAGCCCTGGTCCACCGGCAGGATGACGAACTTGCCGGTGCCCGCCAGGGCGCCGGTGTCCATCATCCACCGCAGGTTCTTCAGGACGCCGGGGTTGTCGGACTCGTACCAGCTCAGGATCTCGTCGACGCGCTTGCTCATGGATCGGTTGGGGCAGCCCGGTCCGGGCCGCAGGGGGGAAGGCGGCGATCGTGGAGCCCTCCCCCGCTCGATGCAAGCGCGCCTGGCCGGCGGCCGGCGCCGCCGCCCATGGCATCAGGCCGTCGACGTCACTTCAGCTTCAGGTCGCGGCCCGACGAGCCGGTGGTGAACTCCCAGAAGAACCACAGCGGGTCGGCAGTGCCGACCTGCAGCAGGCAGCGGACCTGGTAGTGCTTGTTGGGTTCCAGGTGCTGCTTGGGCAGCGCGAACATCACATCGCGGCGGTCCTGCTTCTTGTTGAGCGGCACGTTCGGCGTGTGGACGTGGCACGGCACCTCCTTCTTGCCGCGCGCCATCCACGCAGTGTGGTCCTCCTGGCCCTTGGCGCAGTAGTTCTTCACCGGCTGCTTGCCGCTCTTGTTGGCCTCCCACAGCGAGATCGAACACTCGCCCAGGCGCTTCTGCATCTCGTTGCTGAACTGCACGCTGATCGTGTAGCCGCAGTCGCGCACGTCGTTTTGGCCCTCGGGCAGGTCCTCCAGCGGGTTCGGGTTCTCGAACGACGGGAACGCCGTCGGCACACCGACGTGGTTGTGCGGCGGCCAGACCACCCAGTTCGGGCTCGTCGCCGGGTCGTACGGTTCCTCCATCGAGCCCATGTCGAGCACACCGACCGAGAAGTCCGTGTCGGTCAGGTAGGCGTAGCCCAGGCGCTTGATGTTGTGCCGCAGCATCGGGAAGCGGTGGTACGGCGTGCCGATCCAGCCGTCGACCGAGTCGCGCGCGAACTCGGCGCCGCGCTGGCCCCGGACCGTCACGATGTTGCCGCTGCCGGCCTGCTGGCCGCGGCGGGTGAAGTCCTCGTGCGCCGGGTCCTCCTCGTGGATGTCCGGGCCGTCCTTCTCGGCCAGCTCGCGGTGGTTCATCACGTACCTGGCGTGCAGGTCGGTGCCGATCGACGTCTCGGCGTCCATCTCGCACTCGGTCAGCGGCAGGAACTTGCCCTCCGTCATGTTGCCCGACGTCGGGAACACGAAGCCGATCGGCTGGGCGCGCACCTGGTTGACGCGATCGAGCGCCGCCAGCTCCTCCTTGCTCGGGCGCTCGGGCAGCAGCGGCGGGCCGTAGCCGGTGCCGAACGCCACGCCGGAGTCGCCGCGCGCCCACTCGCGCCACTCGGCGTCGATCGCCTCGCTCGACTTGCCGAACACCTTGACGACGATCTCCTCGACCTGCTCCAGCGTCGGCACCTGCTTGTCGGCGTCCGGCAGCGCGAGGAAGAACGGCAGCCACTTGTCCGGGTAGGCCGCCATCATCCAGGTCATCATGCTCCAGGCCTTGAGGCGGCAGTCGTTGCGGAAGCGCGACAGCTTCTCGCGCGGCACCTGGCCCAGCGCCCAGTCCTGGTTGGACATCGCCTGGTCGCGCACGGTGCGCATCCACCAGTTGGTGCCCTCCGGCAGCTCCAGCGCGTCGTCGCCCTGCGTGCCCTCCGGCAGCGCGCCCCAGCGCGAGATCGACGTGGCCTTCATGTACCACGTCACCGCGTGCACGATGCCCTGGCCGACGCCGTCGTTGCGGCCGGCGAGCAGGCCGTCGAACGTCACGTAGGCGACGAGGCTGTCCTGGATCTGGCGCGGCGAGCCGCCGACCTTCAGCACCGCCGGGCCGCTCTTGCTGCGCCACGCGTTGTTGGCGAAGCGCATCGCCGCCTTCGGGTCGCCGCCGCCGTGCACCGCCGGGTTGGCCTGCAGGAACACCTCGCGCTCGCGCTCGGTCGCGAGGAAGGCGTGCCACGAGTAGCTGCGGATGGCGCGCTCGCGGAACTGCAGGCGCTTGGCCATCTCGTCGCCCATCAGGTAGACGCCGAACTCGACGGCGCGCTCGGCCCACTTGACGGCGTTGTCGGCCATCTCCTGCGTGCCGCGCGTCCAGACGGTGAAGTTGTCCGACTTGGCGCCGAAGATGTTGAAGTTCGGCTTCTTCATCCAGTCGGGCGCGGCGTCGCGCAGCGCCACCAGCTCCTCGGGCATCTCGGCCTCGGGCAACTGCTTGACCGGGTAGTCCTTGCGCGCCAGCTCGACGGCGCGCTTCTCGATCTCCTTCATCTTCAGCGCCATCGCGATCTGCGGATCGGTGCCGAAGAAGCCGGGGCCTTCCTTGTAGCCGAGGGCAAGGTTCGACTCCTTGTCCATCGGGTTGTAGTAGACCGCCTTGTCCAGGTGGTACGTCGCGCGCGCGGCGTTGCCGGCCTCCTTGAGCTTGAGGCCGAGCTTCTTGTGCTGGTCGCCGAGCTTGACCGCGGTCTTGGCCCACTCGTCCATGACCTTGAAGCGGCCCTCGTAGCTGGCCTTGTCGACCCACTTCTTGCGCTTCTCGGGCGGCAGCGCAACCCACTGGTCCTTCTCCTTCTTGAAGCCCAGTTCGCTGCGCGCGCCCGACTGGTTCGGGTCGTACTGCAGCACGAGGTCGTAGGCCTGCTTGGCGCGCTGGCCGACTTTCTGCGACTTGGCGGTGTTGGCGAAGTTCGACAGCGTGCTGACGCACGCCTTGATCAGGTCCTGCTCCTCCTTGGCGAAGGCGTCCTGCGCGTGGGCGGGACGGACGGCCAGGGCCAGCGCGAGGCCGGCGAGCAGGGAGACGCGACGGAGGTTCCGGGTCATCGTGGGGTCGATCGGTGCCTGAGCGGGGCGCGGCAGTCTACGCCGCCGCCCCCCTGCCGCCATCGGGCACGCCAACTACGCTGCCACCGCCAATGGCGCGGGGCGGGCCCCAGGCCCGCCCCGCATGCGATCGACCGCCGCGGCGCGGTCGCCGCGGGTCGCAGCAGCGGCCACCGCGGCCGCTGCGGGCGTCACGAACCGACGATCCAGGCGTACGCCTTCGACGTCACGAAGCCGAAGGCGTTGCTGGTGTCGAGCACGGCGGCCTGGTTGTAGAGCTTGAAGCCCGACAGCGCGCCGCTGTTCGGCACCGCGAAGCTCCACGTCGCCGCGTTGCCGACGCCGACGACCGTGTCGGTGACGTCGACCGAGACGCGCAGCGGGCAGCCCGGCGCGCCGAGGATGCCGAGGTCGAGCGGCAGCGGACCGAGCGGGCCGGCCGTGTTGCTGGTGCCTAGCACCATCACGGCGATGCCGAACGGCAGGTTGTCGAGGCCGACCGTCAGCGTGCCGCCGAGCGTCGGCTGCGAGCTGGCCGGCATGCTGGTTTTGCCCAGCGTGCCGGCGCAGCCGTCGCCGAAGAAGCCGTAGCCGGCGCTGCCGTTGATGTTGTGCGAGTCGTAGTAGAGCGTGCCGCTCCACGTGCGCGGCGTGTTCAGCGTGCCGGTCGCGAACGGACCGGCCGTGGTGACGCCGACCGCGCCGAGGGTCAGCGACAGGTCGCCGTTGCCGAACGTTCCGGTGCCGGTGATGTAGCGCGGACTGATGCCGGTGTAGCGCAGCGCGACGCCGTACTGGCCCTGCGGGAGATACAGCGGCTGCGCCAGCACGGCGTTCGACGGCTGGTTGGCGACCGCGTTCGACGTGCCGCTGGCGACGCCGACCTGCGTCCACGCCGCGGGCACGAACTCGCTGCCGACGTAGCTGCCCTGCTTGAGGTAGACGTCGACGGTGAACGCCGTGCTCAGCGTCGTCGTGATCGAGTCGAACGAGCTGACCTCGATGCCGAAGGGATTGAGCACGTCGGCGTCGAAGTAGATCGTCCACAGCGACGAACCGCCGTTGTTGGCGGCGAGGTTGGTCGTCAGGCTCTGCGCCGGCACGACCACGCGCGTGGTCGTCGACGGCGGCGAGCACAGACGGGTGACCGTCAGGCTGACGTTGACCGGGTTGAGGTTCGCGTACGCCCAGACGGGGTTCTGCGCCGTGCTGTCGGTGACGTTGTCGCCGTCGAGGTCCCAGGCCCAGCTCGTCGCCGGCATGCTCGACGTGTCGGTGAACTGCACCGTCTGCGCGGCGATGACCTGGGTGCTGAAGTTCGCCGTGATCAGGTCGGTCGTGATCAAGTTCGTCCGCGTCCGCGTGTTCGGCGGGTTGACGCCGTCGGTGACGGTCAGGCTCACCGTGTAGCTGCCGCAAGCGGTGTAGACGTGCGTCGGGTTCGGCAGCGTGCTGTCGACGACGTTGTCGCCGTCGAAGTCCCAGGCCCAGCCGGTGATGCCGCCGGGCGCACTGGAGAAGGACTGGTCAGTGAACGTGACCGCCAGCGGCGTGGCGCCGCCGGTGGCGCTGGCCGAGAACGCGGCACTGAGGCCAGCGGCCGGCGTGTACGTGAACTCGACGACGTTGGCAGCTTCGCCCGTCCAGATCGCGCCGGTCGCGGCCGGCGGGTTGGCGATGCTCGAGATGCGACGCGCCAGCGCGGTGCCGGCGGTCGTCACCATGTCCATCGCCGGCGTGTTGGCGGGCGTCAGGCCGCTGTGGATCGTGTCGATCACCAGGTCGCCGACCGCCGGATCGTAGAGGAACGGCGTGTTGAACGTGATCGTGACGTGGAACGGCCCCGGCACGCCCGCGGTCGACGAGCCGGCCGGAATGGCCAGCGGTCCGCTGTACACGGTCGCGCGGTTGAGGCCATGGTTGGCATTCCAGGTCGCCGAGATGTTCTGGAAGTCGATCGGGGCGGTCGACAGGTCGAGCTGGACGACGCCCGACGAACCCGTCCACGTCGCCGTCGTCGCATTCGCGCGCCAGCGGATCTGGCTGATCAACACCGGGGCGTTGACGCCGTTCGCCGTGAAGTGCGAGCTGTCGTAGATGTAGAGCAGGCGCGCAGCGGCGACGTCGAAGGGCCAGGTGGATGACGAGTTGCCGTCGACGCTGGCGGCGGCAGCGGGGACGACGAGCTGGTTCTGTGCGGTGAGGGCCGCGGCGAACGCGGCGGCGACGAGTGCAAAACGCATGGGTGCTTCCGGATCGTGGGATTGGAACGGATCGCGGCCTACCGCCGACGGCGGGCCAGGACGAGGTCGCGCATGGTAGCGCCGCCGTCGCCGCCGCCAGCCCCCCCCCTTGCCGCCGGCCGCAAGCCCGCGTCAGGCCCGCGCGCCGGCGACGCCACCCGCAGGGCGACGCAGCCCCGGCCGTCGCCGGCGTTGCGCCGCACCGTGATCGTGCTGCCGCTGCCGAACGGCTCGGCAGGTCCGCAGCGCCGGCAAGACTTCACCGGCCGCGCACCTGCGGGAACGCGACCTTCGGCTGCGTGGCGATCCTCGCGCCAGCGCGCGTCGAGCCCCACGGCGCGACGCGCGCCGTCGCCCATGCGCGACGGATCAGGGCAGGACCGGCCCGAGCACGACGCGGAAGCCGGCCCACGACCAGTAGGCCAGGGAGCCGCCAAGGTAGGCCTGGGAAGCGCCCCAACGGTGCGCCGAACTGTTGCCCCAGTCCTGGTGGATGTAGCCGCCGCTGCGGAAGACGCGGTACTCACCGGTCGTCACGAACGGGTCGGTGACCGCATTCGTCGGATAGTTGATGGTGCCGTCCCACGCGTCCATGCACCACTCGGAGACGTTGCCGTGCATGTCGTGCAGGCCCCACGCATTGGGCGCGTAGCTGCCGACGACGGCGGTGTCGGACACCGAGCATGACATGTTCGGGATCACCTGCCCGATCCGCGCCTGTGCGCAGGACAGCGTCGGGCCGCAGTGGTACAGGGTCGAGGTGCCGGCACGGCAGCAGTACTCCCACTCCGCCTCCGTCGGCAGCCGGTACTGGTAGCCGGCGGGCACGCGGCCGGCGGCCGATTCGATCGCCGTGAGTGCGTTGCAGTAGGCCATCGCATTCGCCCACGACACGGATTCGACCGGACGCTGCGGCGCATTCGCATGGTTGGCGCCCTGGAACAGGCTCGGATTGCTGCCCATCACCGCCTGGTACTGCGCCTGCGTCACCTCGTACCTGCCGATCCAGAAGGGCCGGGTGATCGTCACCGGGTGCACCGGCGCGTGGAAGATCGGCAGGCTGTACGTCGGCCACGGCGGCACCGACGAGCCCATCAGAAACGACCCCGGCGCGATCGCCGCCATGTCGAGCGCCGCCGACGGGCCTGCGACGACGGTGAGCGTGATGTCGTTGTCCGCCAGCCAGAACGTGCTCGCGACGTCGCAGTCGAAGGACTGGCAATCGAGTTGGGCGCCGAGCAGCGCCGGTTGGTTGGGCACGGCGATCGCCATCCGCAGAGGCGCCGCGCCGCCGGCCACACCGAGCCCCAGCAGCGTGAAGTTGGCGGGGTCGACGCGCAGCAGGCCGTGGACCGCGAGTCCGGCGACGGCGACCGCGGCTGGATGCGGCGCCGACCAGAGGAACCCGCCGAGGTGAGGCGTCGCCTGGGTCGGCATCAGGTGCTCGACGTACGTCGTGGCGCCCAACGCGGCAGGGCCGACCTGCACGGTCGCACGTCCTTGCGCAGCAAGCGGCGCGCCGGCCGCGAAGAGGAGTGCGGCGGCTGCCGCGGGTGCGAGGAGAGAGAACCGAAGGATGGCAGTCATGGAAGGTTGCAGGCGGCGGCGTGGCGATGGGCGGTCGGGGCAGTCGGTGTGGGACGGCCCCGCGCAGCCTTGGACGCCGATCTGACGGCAGCGTGGCGGGCAGCCCGGTTCACGTCACAGGAGGACCGGGGCGAGCACGACGCGGAAGCCGACGAGGAAGTACGAGTTCGTGGCGAGGTCCCCGCCGCGCGCGGCCGACCGGCAGGAGCGCGAGTAGGCGCTCCAGTTGCCACCGCGGTAGATGAAGGGCTCTTCCGGATCGCCCGAGACGTACGGATCCGTGACCGCCCCCGCCGAATAGGCAGCGGAGCCGTCGAGGCACCACTCCGACACGTTGCCGTGCATGTCGTGCAGCCCGAAAGCGTTCGGCGCGTAGCTGCCGACGACGGCGGTCTGCCCGATCGAGCAGGAGGTGTTGCTGTGGTCGCTGAACAGGAAGTTCGCCTGCCCGCAGACCAGCGCCGTCCCGGTGTGGAACTCCGTCGTCGCGCCGGCGCGGCAGCAGTACTCCCACTCGGCCTCGGTCGGCAGCCGGTACTGGTAGCCGGCCGGCACCCGGCCCGCCGCCTGCTCGATCGCCGTGAGCGCCTGACAGTAGGTGACGGCGTTGTTCCACGAAACGGACTCGACCGGACGCTGTGGCGCGTTGGGCAAGCCAGCGCCCTGGAAGAGGCTGGGATTGGCGCCCATGACCGCCTGGTACTGCGCCTGCGTCACTTCGTGCCGGCCCATCCAGAACGGCCGCGAGATCGTGACCGCACGCACGGGCTGCGACGACAGGTCGTTGAAGTACGGTGCTGCGCCGATCGGCGCCGACGACCCCATGAGGAACGTCCCCGGCGGGACCGGCGCCATGTCGAGGCTGGCCGAAGGCCCCGACACCACCGTCAGCAGCACGTCGTTGGCGGCGAGCTCGAACGTGCCGCTCGCCGGCAGGTCGAACGACTGGCACTCCAGTTGGGCGCCGAGCAGCGCCGTCTGGTTCGGGACCGCGACCGGCATCGCCAGCGGCTGGGCGACGGTGGGCACGCCGGTGCCGAGCACCACGAAGGACGCCGGATCGACGCGCAGCAGGCCGCTCACGGCAAGGCCCGGCACCGCGACGGCGCCCGCGAACGGCGCCGACCACAGGAAGCCGCCGACGAGCGACGTCGCGCCGACCGGCAGCCGGTGCTGGACGAAGCACGTCGTGCCGAGCGCGGGCGGTCCGACGAGTGCGGTCAGGCGGGACTGCGCGGACAGCGGTGCGGCCAGGGCGACCAGCAGCGCTCCGGCCGCGATCGAGGGGCGGCGCGCGGCGGCAGCGACGAAGCGGACGGCAGGCAGACGAGTCGTGTGGGTTGGCATGGATTTCCTCAGGTGGCGAGAGACGAACGATGGCTAAGCAAGGAAACGCCGTGGCGACCGCAGGTTTTTTTCTGGTCGGGGCCCGGGCAGGCCCAGCGTTCCCCGCCACGGCCGCTTGCGCGCCGCCTCGGCCCGCCTACCGTGCGCCTCCCCCGCCGTGGTCAGACGGCGCGGGAGCGTTTCGTGACCGACATCATCGCCAACCGCATTGCCTCCGAGCTGCAATGCCGCGCCGAGCAGGTCCTCGCCGCGGTCCAGATGCTCGACGAGGGTTCGACCGTCCCGTTCATCGCCCGCTATCGCAAGGAAGCGACCGGCGGCCTCGACGATACGCAGCTGCGTACGCTCGAAGAGCGCCTCGCCTACCTGCGCGAACTGGAGGAGCGCCGCACCGCGGTGCTCGCCAGCATCGAGGAGCAGGGCAAGCTCACCGAGGCGCTTAAGAAGGCGATCCTGCTCGCCGACACCAAGCAGGCGCTCGAAGACCTCTACCTGCCGTACAAGCAGAAGCGCCGCACGAAGGCGATGATCGCGCGCGAAGCCGGCCTGCAGCCGCTCGCCGAGCATCTGCTCGCCGATCCGAGCGTGGACCCGCGCGGCGCCGCCGCGGCCTATGTCGCCGCCGACAAGGGCGTCGCCGACGTCGAGGCAGCGCTCGAGGGCGCGCGCTTCATCTTGCTGGAGCAGTTCGCCGAAGACGCGCCGCTGATCGGCAAGGTGCGCAAGTGGCTCGAAGACGAGTCGCGCGTCGTCACCAAGGTCGCCAAGGACAAGGAGACGGACCCCGAGGCCCAGCGCTACCGCGACTACTTCCGCTACGACGAGCCGCTCGCGCGCGTGCCGAGCCACCGCGCGCTGGCGATCTTCCGCGCCAAGAAGGAGGGCTTCCTCGACGGCTTCCTCGGCTTCGCGCCGGAGGCCGGCGCCGCCGCGACGAAGGCCGCCGACGGCAGCGAGCTGCCGCCGGAGTGCCCGCCGATCGGCGAGTCGCCGCGCGGCCAGCTGTTCGTCATGGAACGCTTCGGCATCCAGGACAAGGGCCGCCCCGCCGACAAGTGGCTCAGCGACACCGCGCGGCTGTGCTGGCGCGCCAAGCTGTCGCTGCACGTCGAGAGCGACCTGATGCAGGCGCTGCGCGAGCGCGCCGAGGCCGGCGCGATCACCGTGTTCGCCGACAACCTGCGCGACCTGCTGCTCGCAGCACCCGCCGGCCCCAAGACCATCCTCGGCCTCGACCCGGGCCTGCGCACCGGCTGCAAGGTCGCGGTCGTCGACCGCACCGGCAAGCTGCTGGCGACGACGACGATCTTCCCGCACGTGCCGCGCGACGACTGGGACGGCTCGCTGCGCACGCTCGCGCTCTTGTGCAAGCAGCACGCCGTCAACCTCGTGTCGATCGGCAACGGCACGGCGTCGCGCGAGACCGACAAGCTCGCGAACGACCTGATCAAGAAGCACCCCGAACTCGCGCTGCAGAAGCTCGTCGTCAGCGAAGCCGGCGCGTCGGTCTACTCGGCGAGTGAACTCGCGGCGAAGGAGTTCCCCGAGCTCGACGTGTCGCTGCGCGGCGCCGTGTCGATCGCGCGCCGTCTGCAGGATCCGCTGGCCGAGCTGGTCAAGATCGACCCCAAGGCGATCGGCGTCGGCCAGTACCAGCACGACGTCAACCAGACGCACCTGCAGAAGTCGCTCGACGCCGTCGTCGAGGACTGCGTCAACTCGGTCGGCGTCGACCTCAACACCGCCAGCGAGGCGCTGCTGAGCCGCGTCGCCGGCCTGTCGACGACACTGGCGAAGAACATCGTCCAGCACCGCGACAGCAACGGCCCGTTCCTCACGCGCAAGGAGCTGCTCAAGGTCAGCCGCCTCGGGCCGAAGGCGTTCGAGCAGGCTGCGGGTTTCCTGCGCATCCCCGGCGGCGACGACCCGCTCGACCAGAGCGCGGTGCACCCCGAGGCCTACCCGGTCGTCGCGCGCATCCTGCAGCGCACCGGCAAGTCGGTGAAGGCGCTGCTCGGCAACCGCGACGCGCTGCGCGCGCTGAACCCGAAGGAGTTCACCGACGAGCGCTTCGGCGTGCCGACGGTCACCGACATCCTCGCCGAGCTGGAGAAGCCGGGCCGCGACCCGCGGCCGGAGTTCAAGACGGCGACGTTCCAGGACGGCGTCGAGACGCTCGCCGACCTGAAGGAAGGCATGGTGCTCGAAGGCGTCGTGTCGAACGTGACCGCGTTCGGCGCGTTCGTCGACATCGGCGTGCACCAGGACGGCCTCGTGCACATCAGCCAGCTCAGCGACCGCTTCGTCGAGGACCCGCGCGAGGTCGTCAAGGCCGGGCAGGTCGTCAAGGTGAAGGTCATGGCCGTCGACCTCGCCCGCCAGCGTGTCGCGCTGACGATGAAGCTGCACGAGCGGGCGGAGAACGGGGCGAGCGGCGGCGGCAGTGGCGGCGGCGCCGGCCGCGGCGGTCCGCTGCCGGCCGGCGGCCAGCGCCCCGGCGCGCCGATGGGTCGCACCGGGCAGCGCCCCGGCGGCGGCTACGGCGGCGGCCAGGGCGGCGGCGGCGCGCAGCGCCCGGCGGCCGCGATGCCGCGCGAATTCGGGCCGAAGCAGGACGCCGTCGCGACCAACCCGTTCGCGGCGCTGCTGGCGAAGGGCAAGCTGAAGGGGAACTGAGCGGCGGGACGGGGCGCGCGGGCGGCGACGGCGCCGCCTGCGCGTGCGGTGCGAGGCATCCGCGATGCGCTGCGTGGCATCGCGCGATGGGGATCAACGGACGGCGCGCGGCTTTTCGTCACGCTGCGACGCGTGACGGATTGATGCGTCGCCGGCATGTGTCGGCGCCAGCCCCTGATCCCCCATGCCGCACCCTGCGTCCTCGCGTCTCGTTCTCCCTGGTGCCGTGCGGTGTGCGGCGTGGCTGGTTGCAGTTGCGCTCGTCGGTTCAAGCACTGCTCCGGCGCAGTCGCCGGCAGCACGGTTCTCTCATGGCTTGGTGTTCGATGCGGCGCGCGGCGAAAGCGTTGCTTTTGGAGGCGCCCCCGGGAACTCACAGCCGTGGCTGCAGGACACCTGGCGCTTGCGAAACACCTCTTGGACACAAGGTCCAACTACGCTGCCGCAACTGAACACCATGGCTGCGTGCTACGACAGCGTGCGGCAAGTGGCTGTTGGGACATCCCTGGGCAGTGCGGGGATGGAGGTCTGGGAGTGGAACGGGATCGCTTGGTCACAGCGACTTGGCACGATGCCGGTCGGGCGCGTACTCATGCCGATGGCGTTCGACGAGGCGCGTGCCGAGTCGGTGTTGTTCGGAGGCTGGGGCCCCGGCCAGATCAACCTTGACGACACCTGGGTCTGGAACGGCGCCACTTGGACCCAGCGCACGCCAGCCGTAAGGCCGTCACCCCGCCGCCACCATGGCATGGCGTACGACCGAGCAAGACAGCGCGTCGTCCTCTACGGCGGAGTCATGGACAATGGCACGATCCTTGGCGACACCTGGGAGTGGAACGGCGTCACATGGAACCAAGTGACGCCCATCGCCTCGCCACCATCGCGCTGGGGCCACTCGCTCGCGTGGGACGGCAACCGCAACCACGTCGTCGCGTTCGGCGGCACATCGTCCGGCTACCCCAACAGCACGGTGCGCAACGACACGTGGTCGTTCAACGGCACGACTTGGACTCCCGTCACGACGGCGGTGTTGCCGCCAGGGCGCTTGCAACACGCCATGACCTACGACGAGTCACGGCAGAGCGTCTTGTTGCATGGTGGACTTGTCGGGCATGTCGCCCCACAGAACTACGCGCTCAACGACACCTGGGAGCTGACCGCGTCGGGATGGCCCCCTGTGTCAGCGTAGTTGTCGCCTGGATCGATCAGGCTGCGGGGTCCCAGACGATGCATTGCATCGTCTGGGCGCAGCCTGAGGCCATCCCCGCAGGGGATGGCGCCCCCCTGCAGGGGGGCGCGAGTTTTCCACAG
>JADCJE010000039.1 GCA_020247305.1 Phycisphaerales bacterium
CCGGCGTCGCCGCGTTGTCCGCACCCACAGCCTCGCTGACCCCACCATCGCTTGCACCGTGACGGCAGCCAGCGGCAGCGACTGCCCCCTCGTCCTCACCCGCCGCCGTCTGCCGCGGCACCACCTTCGGCCGCAACCCGGCCGCCGGCGCCAGCGCGCCGTGGTAGGTCACCAATCGCCTCGTCGACCGTCGCCTGCTGCAGCCGTCGGGCCGCGATCCGTCGCGCGTCGGCACGGCGGACGAGTTCGTCGTCTGCTCCGCGACCGGCGTGCGGCTGCTGCGCGACGAGGCGAGTCCGTCGGCGGTCAGCGGCCAGCTCGTCGACCGCGATCTGCTGGCGGTGTCGGCGGTGTCGGGGCGCGCGGCGCTGCCCGCGGAGATGGTGCGCTGTGAAGCGACCGGCGCGCTCGTGCTGCCCGACGAGGCGGCGCGCAGCGACCACAGCGGCAGGCTCGTCGATGCGCGGCGGCTGCTGCAGTCGGCGGTCTCGGGGCGGCGTGCGCTGGCCGAGGAGACGGCGCGCTGCGAAGCGACCGGCGCGCTCGTGCTGCCCGACGAGACCGGCGTCTGCGCGGCGACGGGCCAGCGCATCGACGCGCGCCTGCTGGCGCGCAGCGACGTCAGCGGTGCGGCGGTCGCGGCGAGCCTGCTGCGCCGCTGCCCGGAGACCGGCGCCCGCGGGACCGAGGCCGAACTGCAGCGCTGCAGCCAGACCAACCTGCTGGTCGCGCCGTCGGCGCTGACGACCTGCACGGCGACCGGCGAGCGCGTGCTGGCGCGGCTGTGCGCGCCGTGCGCCGCGACCGGCCGCATGGTGCGCCGCGACCGGCTCGTGCGCTCCGACTCCGGGCGGCTTGGCCACCCCGACGCCGTCGCCGCCTGCTTGTGGACGCGCAGCACGCTGCTGCGCGACGAACTGTGGGAGTGCCCGCTGACGCGCCAGCAGGTCAGCCGCACGTTCGCGGGCCCGTGGGCGGCAGCGCCGCTCGTCGCCCTGGCGCAGGCCGGCGTGCCCGACGCGCTCGCCGGCCCCGACGCCGACGGCCTTGCCGCAGCGCTCGCGGACGCCGGCCACAAGGTGCGGGGGCTGCGCTGCCAGCGCGCCCCGGGGGGCGATGTCGCCGCGTTCTTCGCCGACGCCAGCACCTTCTTCGGCCTCAAGAAGAAGCACGTGCTCGGCTTCGGCCGGCGCGACGGCGAGCGGTGGACCGTACTGGCCGCCGCCGTCGGCCGCCTCGACGGCGGCCGCTGGACGGCCGACTGAGCGGGGCTCCTCGGGCCGCGTCCTGGCGATGCGTCGGGCGTCGCAAGCCGAGATGCCAGAGTGGGTTGTCGCAGGAGTGCTGCCGCGGTCGGCAGGCCGTGCGCCCGCGTCGACGCGGGCGCGTGTGTGGTTTGGTCTGCGCCTGCCGCTCTTGGGGGCATGCAACACACCATCCCGGTCCTCGCGTGCGCGGCGTCCGTACTGCTTGCCATCCCCCTCGCCGCGCAGTGTTCCGTGAAGTCGCACCTCCAGTTGCTGAACGACGCCTGCAACGTGAACGGCGACCTGCGCATCGACACCGGCTGGCAGACTGCCGTGCCCCAGGTGACGCCGGCCAGCCAGACGCGGGGCACGTTCCCCACCTGCTACTCGACCGCGTCCGTGACGATGGTCGCCGACTACGGCTACCTGCGCTACACGGGCAATGGCCAGGCGGCCAGCCCGCTCGGACTCGGCACCGCCCTCGTCATGCGCAACTGGATCGGCGCCGAGCCCAACCTGCAGTTCCAGGATTCGGTGCTGGTCGTCGCGCCGCTGCTGGCGCCCGGCACGCCGGTGCAACTCCGTGGCACGGTGCAACTGGCCAGCTTCTCCGCCATCACCGGGAATAACGCCACCCTCTCGGACTATCGCGTGCGGTTCCAGGTCACCAACGCACTGGGCGCAGAGGCGGTGGTGAACAACACCACCGGCGTCGCCAGTGTCACGGTGACGGTCGCCGTCGGCCAGACGGTGCCGGTGCTCGGCCGGCTGTACGTCGACCAGCGGGCGTATACGGCCGGTCTAGGTACGTCGTCGATCCAATGCGATTTCGCGGCGACGTTCGACCTGACGGCGCTGACGCCGGGCGTCGCGCTGCAGTCGTGTTCGGGCACGACGTACAACGGCCTCGCGGCGCGGGTGACGCCGGTTGGGTTCGGTTGCGGCATCGCGCCGCCGACGCTTGCGGCGACGCCGCCGATGCTCGGCGGCATCTCGACGATGCAGCTAGCCGGCGCCCAGCCCAATGCGCCGGTCCTGCATGCCTACGCGCTCGGCGCGGCGGTGCCGCTGCCGGTGGGCCCCTGCATGTTGTACGTCGACGCGGCGTCGGCGGTCGTCGACGCCGTCGGCGTGGCGTCGCCGGCGGGGCAGCTGGCCTTCCCGCTCGCGATTCCGAGCAGCGTAAACCTGCTCAACTTCCGGCTGACGGCGCAGTCGGTGCCGCTGGCGACGAACGGACCGTTCGTCGGCCTCGCAGAACTCAGCAACGGCCTCGAACTGCGCGTTGGATACTGACGACGGCCGCCGGTCCTGCGCGCCCATGGTGGCCATGCTCGGGCTGCCATGAGCACGACAAGCAGTTGGTTCGAGCAGATCGGGCACCAGATCAAGTGCCGCAGCAGCACGTGGTTCGAGTGCCTGCTGCAGCGCGACGACGAACGTTGGCTCGGCGACGGCATCGACCGCGAGGCGGAGTTTGCCGATGCGGTCGCCAAGGCCCTGCCGTCCGCTGCTGCGCGCCGCGCGGTCGCGCCCGTCGCCACGGCGGCCGCGACAGGCACTTCGAGCGCGGCGATCCCCGCGCCCGAAGACGCCGCGGCGCCGGCCAGCGCCGCGCCGACGCTTCGGTTGGCGTCATGGCGGCCTGCTGCAGCCCGGTCCGTCCGATCCCACGGTCATGCTGCAGGCGGTCGTCGCCGCGCTCGATCGCTGCACGTCGCCGCCGGTGCAGCGGCCGCAGCAGGCGCTGCACGCCAGCGAATACGCGGCCGAGTTCGACGCCAAGGCGCTCGGTCCGGCGTCAAACTGGATGGAGCTGGCCAATCGCCTGCGCTGGCTGCGCGGCCACGTCGCCGACTTCGAACTGTGGGGCGCGGCGCTCGGCCGCCTGCGGTGGATCGCTAGCCGCGACGGCGACGTCCACAAGGCGACGCTCCGGTCCCTGCAGCCGTCGTTCCGCCCGCCGACCCGCGGGCACGTGGCGCTCGGCTGCCGGCAGCGCGAGCGGCGGCGGCGCTTCGACGAGCTCGTGCCGCAGACGCCGGCTGCGGACGCGCCCGCCGACGACTTCGTGCGCTGGCGCGCGTAGGAAGTCCAAGCACCGGTCCCGGACCACCCGGGACCCACCACTGCGATCCTCCCCCCCTGCGCGCGACCCCGTCAACCCGGCCGCAACCGCCCGCGCGCACCGATCCCCGGTCCCATTCGGCCGCGTTCCCGCCGTGCGAGCACACCG
>JADCJE010000004.1 GCA_020247305.1 Phycisphaerales bacterium
GCGTTGTCGCCGTGACGGAACACGCCGGCGTCGCTGCCGCAGCCGATCGTCACGCCCGCCGCGAGCGCGCGCTGGAAGCCGGCCTTCGCGGCGTTGAGCCGCTCGACGATCGGGCCCTGGTGGCCGGCCTGCCGGACGATCGCCTCGTTGGCCGCGAGGCACGGCACGAGCACGACGCCGCGCTCCTTCATCGCGCGCAGCGTCGCCGCCGACGCGCCGCCGCCGTGCTCGATCGTGCGCGCGCCGGCCGCGACCGCGCGGCGGATGCCTTCGTCGGTGGTCGCGTGCGCGGCGACCGGCAGCCCGGCCTTGGCCGCTTCGTCGCACAGCGCGATCAGGTCCGCCTCGGCGAACGTCGGCTCGGCGGCGCCGCCCTTCTGCCTGCGGTAGTCGGCGTAGACCTTGATCCACTGCGCGCCGCCGGCGGCCTGTGCGCGCACGGCTTCGCGGATCTCGGCCTCGCCGTCGACCGTCTGCGCGCCCTTCGGTACGGCGGGATCGTCGGGCGCCGGCCCGTACCAGCCGCGCCGCACGATCGCGCGCGTGCTCGTCCAGAGGCGCGGCCCGCTGGCGATGCCCTCCGTGATCGCGCGCTGCAGCGCGACGTCGGCGAAGCCCGCGCCCTCGGTGCCGAGGTCGCGGACCGCGACGAAGCCGGCGTGCAGCGTGTCGACGCCGTGCACGCGCGCGCGCAGCGTCCGCAGTTCCGTCGTCTCGCGCAGCACCTGGTCGTCCCACGCCATCTGGTCGTAGGGCTTGAGCAGCAAGTGCGTGTGCAGGTCGATCAGGCCGGGGATCACCCACGCGTCGCCGAAGTCGCGGTCCACGGCGTCGTGCTTGCTCGCCGGCTCGATGGCGACGATGTCGCTCAGCATCGTCACCACGACGACGTCCTCGCGCCACGAGCGGCCGTCCTCGGCGAGCAGGCGCTTGCAGCGCCACGTGCCGGGCCGCTGCGCGCTCGCCGTCACCGTCTGCGCAGCCAGCGCGCCGCACGCGAGCAGCGCCAGCGCGCGCGCGCCGCTCACTTCACCGCCTCGCGCAGGATCGACTTCAGCCCTTCGGCGACCGCGGCGTGGCCCGTCGCCGTCAGGTGGATGTCGACGGCGAAGTAGGCGTTCGCGGCGCCGGCCCGCGCCAACTCTGGCAGCACCGACCGGAACGGCGCCTGCACGTCGAGGCATTGCGCCGCCAGCCATTCGTGCAGTTCGCACGCGCCCGTCGCCGCCTGCTCGCGCGTCGGGATGGCCGCGACGATCAGCCTCGCGCGCTGCGCGCGCACGGTCCCGGCGAGCTGCTGCAACAGGCACGCCATCACCATGCGCTGGTCGGCGACCGGCAACGCCGCGCGTTCGCTGGTCTCCAGCTCGTGCAATGCCCTGCCCCGCGCCGGCAGGAACAGGTGCTTGTGCAGCGTGCGGTACAGTGCGCTGTGCTCGTAGAGCCAGAGCGCGCCGGGGGCTGGCATCAGGAACCGCTCGAACGTCCCGACCGGCGCCTCGGGTTCGATCTGCACCGCCTCGCCGACGCGCCGCGCGCACGGGCGCGGGCCGAGTCCGGCGAAGTAGGGCATCAGGTTGTCCTGCAGGTCGTTGTCGTAGACCGTCAGCACGACGACATCCGGCTGCCACGTCTCTATCTGCTCGGGCAGCGCGAGCAGCGACTGCACCGTGGAGTAGCCGCCGACACCGGCGTTCCAGCACTCGACGCCGGGCAGCGCGCGTTCGAGCCGGCGCGTGAACAGCTCGTCCTCCTCGACCTGGGAGCCCTCGGTGAACGAGTCGCCCACGAACAGCACGCGCCGGCGATCCGCCGTCCGTTCGTCGGCGTGCGGCGTCGCGCGCAGGCCGCGCGCGTCGGTGCGGAAACGCGCCGTGCCGCCGCCCTCGACGGCGACCGTGCGATCGACGCCGGGCGCGTGCACCCAGCCGAGCCGGTCGTCGAGGCGGTAGAGCGCCGGTGTCACGCGACCGGTCCACACGGCCAGCGCGGCCTCGGCGAGGCCAAGCGCCACGAGCAGGGCTCCCGCCGCCGCGGCAAGGCGAACGCCGGCGGAGCGGCGGCGGGGCGGCGACGAGGGCATTGGCATCGGCATGGCCACGGGAGCGGCGGCGCATGCTAGCCCCGCGGCGACCCGCGCGCTGCTGCGGCGCAGCCGCGGCGGTGCGACGCCGCCAGCGGGAACGGCCGCGCAGCCACCGTCCGCGGAAACGACAGGGGCCGCGCACCGGCGCGGCCCCCGTCGCGGGTCAGGCGTTCGACCCTGCGATCAGCTGTTGCCGATCGTGATCTGCGCGCCGCCCGAGCTGCCCAGCGGCAGCGCGAACGGCAGCGTGAAGTCGAGGTCGAAGTACTGCGTCGCCAACTGCGTGCCGATCAGCGCGTTGACCGGCGGGATGGCGAAGTTGAAGCTCGCCGTGCCAGTCGGGCTGTTGAACTGCGCCGACGTGAACGTCGGGTTGGCGTACAGCAGCAGCGACGGCTGCGCGCCCGGCAGCGGCAGGCCCGGCAGCAGCGCGCCGACGTCCAGCGCGACGATGCTGATGCCGAACGGGAACAGGTTGCTGCCGTTGATCTGCAGCGCCGCGTTGCCGACCGACGGCGAGCCGACGACCGCGATGGCCGGCGTGCCGAAGCTCGTCGGCGAGCCCGTGCCGCTGTAGGTCACACTCGACGCCGCGGCGCCGTAGACCTCCAGGCGGTCGACGTACAGGCCGGCGAGGTTGGCGTTGGTCTGCACGCACTCGCGGTACTGCACGTACACGAGGCCGTTGCGCTGGTTGCACGAGCCCGTGAAGCGCTGGCCGTCGTCGACGCCGAAGGCGCCGCCGAAGTTGGCGACGAAGCTCGTGCCGCTGACGCGCAGGCGCAGGCGCTGCCAGCCGTCGTTGACGCCGGCAGTCGCCGTGATCGGGCCCGCGAGGACGGTGAACGGCGACGCGCCGCCGCCGTTCAGGTCGACGAGGTAGATGTCCGTCTGCGCCGCGTTCACGAATCCCATCCAAGCGAGACCGGTGGCGCCGGGCGCGTTGTTGGTGGCGCCGCCGCACAGCGAGGTCTGCGCGTAGAACGTGCCCGGCACGTCGGTCGCGGTGCCATAGGAGTTCGACGAGCCGCGCACGCCGAACGCCCACGACTCGCCCTGGCCGGCGACGGTCAGCGCCGGATTGCCGCCGGTGACGTAGACGTAGACCTCGGCGAGGAAGTTCTCGCCAACGACGACGTTGGGCTGGAGGACGTTGCCGCCGCCGGTCGTGTCCTGGACGCGGCACAGGTTGCCGCCCTGAGGCGACGGCGGATAGGCGCGCACCGTGTTGGTCGCGATCGTGACCGCGGCCGGGTCCTGCGTCGACGGCGCGAGGAACGTGAAGTTCAGCGACGAGACGACCGTGCCCGCCGCCGCGTCGAAGTTCTCGGCGTAGCTCAGCGGCAGGTTCTGGAAGCTGCCATTCTGCGCGCCGGGAGTGCGCTGCATGTTGACGAAGTCGACGCTGTTGACATTGGTGTCGTAACCGTCGGCGAGGCGCTGCGGCGTCAGGAGACCCTGAGGCAGCTGTCCCGCGACGTCGTACTGGATGTACTGGCCCCACAGGCCGTGGCCTTCGAACCACGCCGGGATCGGCGCCGTCCATTCCTTCGCGCCCCAGGCGACGCCGTCGATGACGTTGCCGAGGTTGTCGCGCAGCGTCACGCCATCGGCACCGTTCTCCATGACGAGATTGGGCAGCGCGCCCGTGATGACGAGGTTCACGTTCGGCACGGCGGACTGGCCGACGACGTAGTACGCGCCCGGCGCGAGGATCGTGCCCGCGGGGATCGTGGTCACGCCGTTCGCGGCGGACGCGGCCGTGCCTTCCTCGCCGTTGAGCGTCCAACCGGAGATGTCGACCGGCGCACCGCTGCGGTTGTAGATCTCGACGAACTCGAGGTTGTCGGTGCTGGCGTCGTCGTTGCTGAATTCATTGATGACGACGGGCGCGGTCGAGGCGCCGGGGCCTTGCGGGGCGAACGCGAGCAGGGAGGCGAGGGTGAGCAGCATGGGGAGTGACTCTGTGGGTGTCGAACGGTCGCCGCGGCACGGGCGCAGCGGCGGCGCAGCACGGTAGCGCAGCGCTGCAATGCGCCAAGGTCCCCCGCGCCTCCAGCGGCGTGCTTTCGGCCCGGCGCACGCACGCATTGGCGGCGCCCCAGCGGCGGCCTGCTACCGCAGCACGAAGCGGCGCGGCGGCGGCAACTGCAGCCACGGCGCGGGGATGCCCGCCGGCAACACGGCGAAGTGCGCCACGAGGTCCGTGCCGACGAACGCCGACGCCGCCGGGATCGCCCACGGGCACGCCTGCTGGCCGACGTAGAGGCCGGGCAGCAGCACGTAGGACGCGAGGTCGAAGTACAGCCGCAGCGTCGGCCCGAGCACCGCCGGCGCCGGCGCGGTGAAGCCAAGCGCGAAGACGCCGGCGAGCCCGGGCGGCAGGTCGGCCTGGAAGACGACGGTCGTGCCGACCTGCGGGTCCGCGGGCGCGATCGCCATGCTGCCGAGCTGCGGCGCGGCGAGCGGGTTGGCCTGCGCCACGTGCGCGCCGGCGTTGGCGGCGAAGCTGTCGACGAGCTGCAGCGGGGCGGCGGCGCTGCCCTGCAGCGAACCGCCGACGAAGCACGACTGCGCGACGGCGACCGGGCCGCTGCCGAGCGTCGACACCGCGCAGCCATCGAAGCGCGACTCGGTCACGGTCAGCGCTTGCGTCGCCGACGCCGCCAGCGTGACGGGTCCGTTCTTGCAGCGCGCGTTGCGCAGCGCGAGCGGCTGCGGGCCGGCGCCGCAGCCGATCTGCACGACGCCGACCGCGGTGAGTTCGGCGACCTCGCCGAACACCGCGTGCCCGGGGTCGCCCAACGCGAGCGCGATGCCGCCGCCGGTCGCAAGCAGGTCCCACCCGCGAAGGATCGCCCACGTCGCGCCGGTCGGGTGGCCGACGATCTGGGCGCAGTCGGCGCTGCGCACGCGTACGTGGTCGCCTTCGACGTAGACCTGCCGACCCGACGGCACGGCGAGGCGCGTGATCAGGATGCCGCGCGTCGACGCGTCGATGTCCACGCGGTCGAACGTGAAGCGCGAGAAGCCGCCGGCGCCCAGCGTGGCCACGAAGCCCCACACGGCGCCCGCGATCTCGACGTCGTGGAGCTCGTAGATGCCGCTGCGGCCCGCCGCCATCTCGAACGTCTGGAAGGCGAGCGGCACGTTGACGAAGCGGCAGCGGTCGAGGACGGCGCGGCCGGGGGCGTTCTGGATCGCGCCGGTGATGTTCACGCCGAACGTCGCCTGGCCCTCGAAGCGCACGTTCTGCAGCGACAGTCCGGCCTGGCCGCTGACGTCGGTCTGCGTGCAATCGATGCCGTAGGGCCCGCCGACCAGCGCGATGTCCTGCAGGCTGCACGAGTTGGCCGGCACGCGCAGGCCGTGCGTGATGCCGGGCCCGGTGAAGTCGAACACCACCTGGTCGCCGAAACCCTTGATCAGCAGCCCGAACGGCGTGTCGAGGATCGGCGCGAGGTCCTGCTGGATCGTGATGACCGGCGTGTTCGCCGCGTCGATGTCGATCCAGGTGACGTCCGACGTGTTGCCCGTGCCCGGGATCAGGCTCAACTGCGCCGCCTCGGCCGCCGACAGCTGGGACGGCAACAGCGTGCCGTTGTGCAGCAGGATCGCCTCGTTGAGCGACAACAGGCCGTCGCCGAGCGTGCCGTGCGACAGCGGGTCGTTGACGAACGCGATGGCGTGGAACGACGGCGCGCCCGACGGGCCGCCGCCGGGCGACCCGGCGGCTGCGGCGGCGAACAACACGCAGGCGAAAGCGGCGGTCATGGGCACGTCACGGCGCGGAGACGCAACTGCGGAAGCGCAGGCCGGCGCTCGCCGACAGCAGCCCGCCGGGCGCGCCGCCGTCGAGACCGAAGGCCTGCGCGTACAGGTAGATGTTGTCGAGCGCCGGCGTGTTCGGCACCGCGAACGGCCACGCCGCCGCGCCGCCAACCGAGGTCGCCGCCGTCAGCAGCGCCGCGCCGACCGGCTCGACCAGCAGCTGCAGGCCGAGCGCCGGGGCGTTCGTCGCCTGCACGTTGAGAGCGAGCACCGCGAGGCTGTTGCCGAGCAGGCCCTGACCCTGGATCTGCACCGTCGTGCCGAGCACGGCGGCAGCCGCGACGCCGACCGTGGGCACCAGTGCGCCGGTGCCCGGCGTGCCGACGCCGTACGCCGTCGCCGGCGACGCGTCGTGCAGCGTGACGAGCGCGACGTCGTCGATCTGCCAGCCGCCCGCGGCGTTCGAAGCGTTGGTCGTCAGCTCGAAGCGGATCACGGCGTTGCTCGCCGTGTTCAGGATCGACGACACGTCGTAGTCGATCCACTGCCACTCGGTGTCGTAGACGCTGCCCGTCGACGACCAGACCGCCGTGCCGTTGACGAGCACGCGACCGACGTCGCCGGTGACGACGGAGAGGAAGCGGCGGAAGCGCAGCCGCAGGCCCTGGCGGCCGTTGGTCGGGATCGACGGCGACTGCAGGAAGCTGTTCTGGTTGTTGGCGTACGCGCCGTTGAAGGTCGTGCCGCCGAGGTCGTTGCCGCGCACCGTCGCGCCCGACGTCGCCACCAGCGGATCCTGCCAGCCGAAGCTGTTGGAGAAGCCGGCGCGGCCGCGCGGCTGGCCGAGCTGCCAGTCGCTCGCCGTGCCGCCCGACGTCCAACCGACCGAGGTCTCGAAGTCGTCGCTCCAGCGCGTGACCGCCGTGCCGACGAGGAAGCGGTTCTCGCCGATGCGCGGGCTGCGGCGCGCGGCCTTGGCGTCGACCGCGTCGATGTGGTACTCGACCTGCGTGACGGCGTCCTGGGCCGGGATCTGGCCCGACCACTGGCCGGGCACCAGCGTGGGCTGCATGGCGACCGACTGCTCGGCGCCGCCGTTCAGCTTGTAGCGCAGCGTCACCGTCTGCACCGGGTGGCTGCTCGTCAGGTTGGCGACGACGCTGTACGGCGCGTCCTCCTGCGTGGTGTCGGCGAGCGGCGCGTGCGCGATGGCGAGGTCGGTGAAGCTCGGCTTCAGCACGTACAGGCCGGTGGCGCGGTCGCTGATGTAGACGTTGCCCGACGGCAGGAACGGGAAGCACCCCCACGCGCCGTTGAAGCCGCCGGACGCGCCCGGCCACGTGTCGTACGAGGCGACCACGATCGGCGTCGTCGGGTCGCTGAAGTCGACGGCCTGATACCCCTCCGTGTACCACGCGACGTGCGCGATGTTGCCGATGATGTACGCGTTGTGCGGGATCGTGCGCGGATCCATCGTCATCTGGCTGATCGGCACCGGCGCGGCCTTGTTGGTCGTGTCGTAGAATCGCAGCAGGGAGCCGTCGCGCTCGTCGGTGGTGACGGTGATGTTGCTGTTGGTGGTCGGCCACGCGTTGTGGCAGAAGGCCGACGGGGTCAGCGAGTCGCTGATCGTCGTCGGCGGCCACGTGTTCATGTTCCACAGCCGGAAGATCCCGGTGTAGATCATCGCGCCGTAGCCGATGCCGTTCTCGATCGTCAGGTCGTGGAAGTAGTTGTTGTTGCCGCTCGGCGCGGCGAAGCCGAGGAAGGGCGGATTGGCGGGATTGGCCGCGCCGTCGTAGACCGCGACGCCGTTGTTGGTGCCGACGATGTAGATGCGGCCCGTGCCCATGTCGACGCCGATGTTGTGGGCGTTGCCGTGGTTGGCGGCGCCGACGATGCCGAGGCTCGTCGGGGCGTCGGGATTGGTCAGGTCGAGCACCAGGAAGCCGGCGGCCGCCTCGGTCGTGACGTAGGCGTACGTGCCGTACGTGCGCACCTCGCGCCACTGCGACGAGGCCCACGGGAAGTAACCGCGTTCGACCGGCGCGCTGCCGTTGGTGCAGTCGATGACGGCGATGCCGGTCGTGGTGCCGAGCAGCGCGTACTCCTTGCCGTTGGGCGCGACGTAGCCCCACATGCCGCTGTACGGCGCGTGCTGGTCGACGTTGGCGAGGAGCTGGCACTGGTAGCCCTGGGCGACCAGCGGCGCGGCGGCGGCGGCCGCGGCGGCGGCAAGGAGACGGGCGATGCGACTCATGGTGGTGTGTGAGGCGGTGCGAGCCGGCGGCAGGGATGTGGAGCGCGCGCCGGACGGAGACGGAGAGACGGCGAAGCACGCATCGTAGGCGCAGCGCGCACGCCGACAACCCGCGACCCCGACGGTGGCGGCGCAGCGCATGCGGCATGGCGAAGTAACGCGACGCCGACCGTCCAGCGGAAGGTACACTGCCGCGACACCACCCCGCGTCACCACCCCAAGTCACCACCATGCAACCACTGCTCGTCGCGCTCGTCCTGGCCCAAGGCCCGGGACCGGGCCTCACCGCCGCCGTCAACGACCCGCAATCGCACGGCGTCGTCGGCGACAACCTGCTGTCCCTCGACGAGGCCATTCGCGTCGCCAACGGCACGCTGATGACCAACATGCTGTCGGCCGCCGAGCAGGCGCGCATCACCGGTCCCGGCATGGCGGTCGACACGATCGCCGTCGACCAGATGGTCACGCCGACGATCACGCTGCAGGCGCCGCTCAGCGACCTGACCGGCATGGGCATGGGCCACCACGTCGAGGTCATGGGCATGCCGATGGCCATGCCGATGCCGATGCCGGGCATGTCGATGCTGCCGGTGATCCAGGGCGGCGCACACGCGCGCGTGTTCACGCTGCGCACGCACGACTGCGCCGTCCACGGCCTGCGCATCGTCGGCGGACAGGTCGCCATCGACGCCAAGATGGCGATGGCGACCGCCATGGGCATGCCGATGGCCGAGGTCATGGACTGCGAGCTCGCCGGCCAGACGGTCGCGGGCGTCAAGGTGCACGGCGTCGGCATGGACGAGTCGATGCTGATGCTGGAGCACGTCAGCTTCTCGAACATGCCGCTCGGCATCTTGATCGACGATCAGGTCGTTGGCGGCGAGTCGATGGTCGAGGCCGAGCACTGCATGATGGACGGGGTGCAGCTCGGCTGCCGCGTGCTCGAGGGCGGCGTCGGCGCGCGCATGTCGATGCTGAACTGGTTCCGCAGCACGTTCGTGAACGGCGCGACGTTCAGCGAGAAGCGGCGATCGCCGGCGAGCACGCAGCAGTTCATGTACCGCATCGTGCACTCGGACCTGACCTGCACGGGCGACGTGCTGGACGTCCAGGGCGGACCGAACGGCCTGACGATGGTCCACCACCACCACGGCGACTTCGTCGCCGGCGCCGGCCGCAAGGCGTTCTGGGTGTGGCCGCGCACCGCCGAGTTCGACATCCACGGCAGCGAGATGACCTTCGTCGGCGACGTGCTGGTGTCGGCGAACCTCGCGTCGATGCGCGTCTGGCAGCAGAACAACACGTTCCGCAACGGCACGGTCACCTACGACGTCGACGGCGCGTTGCCGAACCTGCGCTGGAACCGCTACGAGAACTGCGCCCTCGTGGTGCCGACGGCGGCCCGTTCGCCGGTGACGGTGCGCGAATGCGAGCTCGTCAACACGACGTGCAACGGCGCGTCGTTCCTGGCGCCGCTCACGCTGCTGGGCAGCTGGCGCAGCGGCGGCGGCATGACGGGCTTCGCCGCCGAGACCAGCCCGGCGCCGGGCCGCTTCCTCGGCGTCGGCACGATCTCGCCGGCCGAGCCGCAGCTCGGCTCGGTCCTGACGTTCCAGACGGACCTGCCGCCGGGCGTCCTTGCCATGTGGGACATCGCACTCTCGTTCGCGCGGCCGACGACGACGATGGAACCGGTGCGGTTCTACGGCGACCCGAACAACATCGCGATCCTGCCGATGCTGGCGATGCTGCAGACGACGACGCTCGTGCCGATCCCATCGACCTCGGCCCTGATCGGCATCGAGTTCTACGGCCAGTCGATCGCGTTCCCGCTGCCGAGCCACGGGTGGATGCCCGCCTACCACCTGCCGCGCGGCCAGCGCATCGCGCCGCGCATGTGAACGCCGCGCGGCGCGCGCGTCAGCGCCGCCGGTGGGCGAAGAGCCGGTAGAGCTTGCTGCCGGCGACGTGGCGCACGGCGTCGCTGTTGGCCTCGAGCCAGAGCCTGGTCGCTCCCGGCGCGCTGGCCGGCGTCTGGTCGACGACGACGCGCGCGCCGCGTTCGCGCAGCGGCTCGATGGCGTCCGGCGTGAAGCCGTCCTGCGGCAGCACGAAGCCGTGGCGGCGCGCGTGGTAGACGACGACGGGGTCCTCGAAGTTGGTGCGCCGTCGCCAGTACGCGTCGAAGCCCTCGCGGAAGCTGCGCACGACGATGCGCTCGCCGTCCGGCGTCCACTCGCGGATCGCGGCGCCGAGCGCCGCGAGGTCCGGCGCGAGGCAGGCTGCGCGGTGGTCCTGCTCCAGCCGCAACCAGGACGCGCCCGTCGCCAGCAGCGCCAACGCCGCCGCGATGGCGAGCGCCACGCGCCCCCGGCCGCGCCCCGGCGCCGGCCACGCGCGGCCGACCAGCCAGCCGCCAGCGACCGCCGCGAAGGCGTGGTACTGCGGCCCCACACCCCAGTGCATGCTGTAGCGCAGCGTGCCGACGAGGCCGCAGCCGACGGTCAGGAGCAGCGCGAGGTCGGCGCGGTCGAGACGCCGACGGGCGGCGAGGGCCAGCAGCGCGAGCGCGCCGGTCCAGGCGAGGCCGCAGCGCAGGGTCGTGACGGCCAGCGACAGCCAGTGGTCGGGATTGCGCAGGCTGCGCAGCGTCGGGAACTTCGTCTCGCCGCCCGACGCGACGCCGAAGGTCAACCCGGTCTCGGCGTGCAGCGAGGCCGCGTGTGCGATCCAGGAAGCGACGATCGCGAGCACCGCGACCCAGCCGGACCACAGGCGCAGGTCGCGCAGCCGCCGCGGCGCCAGCAGCGCCACCCAGAGGAACTGCAGCATGCCGACCTGCAGCGCCGTCGGCTTCGTCAGGCACGCGAGCGCCGTGCACAGCGTCGCCGCCGCCAGCGCGCCGGACCCGCCGCCACGCAGATGGCGCACGAACGCGACCATCCCGAGCAATGCGAACGCGAGGCTGAGCGCGTCTGGCATGACGCGCGCGCCGAGCAGGAAGGCGTGCCCGCCGGAAAGGAAGGCGCACGCGCCGACGAACGCGCCCGCCGGACCGGCGCGCGCCTCGATCAGGCGGTGCAGCGCCCAGGCGGCGACGAGCACCGACGCGAGTGCGAGCAGGCGGCCGGGAACCTCCGACTCGCCGAACGCGCGCAGGGAGAGCGCGATCGCCGCCTGGTAGAGCGGGAACTCGCACTCGACGGCGCCATCGCCGTCGCCGCGCCAGTCGACGCGCGGTCGCAGCAGGTCGAAGTCCTCGAACGCCAGGTTGCGCGCGATCGCCTGCGTGTCGCACTCGCGCCAGCCGCCGCCGATGCCCATCGGCACGGCCGCCAGCACGACGACGGCCCACAGCGCCAACACGGCGAGCAGCGCCCGGCGCCCGCGCGCGACCTCGGCAGCCGTCGCGACGGGCGCATCCGGCCAAGGCCAGGGAGCGACGATGGAGTTGGCGACGGGCGGCATGGGCGGAGACGCACGCACGGTAGCGGCGATGCGGCCCGCGACCGACCCCCGCGTTGGCGCCGGTCCGCGACCGGTCGATGCCATCGGCGCTGCTGCCGGCCGACGACGCCGCGTCGCGCGGGCGGCGGCGCCGTCGGGCGGTCAGGGGTTCCAGGTCGCCGGCAGGCAGAAGAACCACTTGTCCCAGCGGTCCTCGTCGTCGAGCGGCGCCTGCAGCAGCAGTTCACCGTGCTGGCGCGCGAGTTCGCGATCCGCCGCGGCCGGGGCCGTCTCGGCGAGCATCAGCAGGCCGCCGAGCAGGAAGCTGTGCGCCCCGCGCAGCGGCGAGTCGCCGAGGCTCGGGCCGAACTGCGCGTCGAAGCGGTCGGCGGCGACGGGCGCGCCGCCGACGGTGATCGGCACGTAGTAGCGCAGCCCTTCCGCGACGAAGCCGAACTGCGTGGTCTGCACGTTGCGCACCCACGCGTTCTGCACGACCTGCGGGATCGTGCTCGCGAGCTGCAGCGCGAAGGGGTCGCCGAAGTGCTTCCACGTCGCGAGCAGCCCGTAGATCAGCGCGCCGTGCTGCCACGGCATCGCGTATTCCAGCGGGCCCGGCCAGCCCGGACGGTTGCCGTCGGCGTCGACCGCGACGGCGCGCGCCGGCGCGTCCTTCTTGCGGTCGCGGTCGACGATGCCATGCAGGCGGTCGAGCGCGGCGTCGCGGAACCGCAGGTCGCCGGTCGCGAGCCACGCCTGCACGAAGCCCTGGAGGCACCAGCCCTCGGCGCGCGCGGGCATCATGTTGCTCGTGTAGTAGCCGTTGAGGCGCAGCAGGCCGCGCAGGCTCTCGCCGAGCTGGCGCAGCTCTTCCCTGGCCCACGCGTCGCCGGTGAGCGTCCAGTAGTCGAACAGCAGGTCCATCGACCAGTGCTCGATGTCGAACGGCGAGAAGCCGTGGGCATGGCCGTAGCCGCCCGGCACGCGCGTGCGATAGGCCGCGTACGGGTCGGCGACGCGGAACTGCCGGCGGCCGAGCGACTCCGGCGCGTAGTCGGTCGCGCCCGGATACAGCGGCACGCCGTTCCACAGCAGCAGCGGGTCGTCGTTGCCGACGCGCAGGCCGTAGAGGTGGTACGGGCGCAGGGCCTGCGCCCAGGCCATCTGTTCCAGCATCCGCAGCATGCGGCTGTCGCGCGACTGCACCGCATGGCCGGCGATCTGCGACAGCGGGCCGTTGCGCGGCGTGCCCGTCGCCTCGGTGCGCTGGAAGTCGCCGTGAGCGCCCCAGGTGCCGAAGTTGGCGGCGTTCCCCGACCAGCTCGCCCATTCGAGCGACGCGCGCTGCGCGGCGTCGGCCGGCGCGGGGCCGGGACCGCCGAGCGTGCCCAGGGCGTTGGTGGCGCGCCACGACGCGTGCGCGGCCGACGGGAACAGCGGCTGATCGACCATCGCCTGCGCCGCGTCGCGGTCGGCGGCCTGCTGTGCCGGCGTCGCGCTCGGCTCGTCGCGCAGCAACACGAAGCGGTAGCGGCGCGTCTGGCCGTCGCTGATGTACGTGTTGCGCATCAGCTCGAACGTGGCGCGCGGGCCGGTGACGACGGCGGCGCCGATCGCCTCCTCGGCCGGGCGGTAGGGCAGCGCGAGGTCGGCGCCTTCGACGAAGAAGCGCACGCTGTCCACGTCGACGCCGCCGAGCGGATAGAGGTTCGGGTCGGTGGCGCCGGCGGGGCTGTCCTTGCCGAGGTAGTCGTTGCCGACGATCAGGTCCACGATCGCCGTCGGCTGGTCGCGGAACTCGGTGACGTACCACGTGGCGGTCAGGTAGTTGCGGCCGATGCCGCCTGGCCCGATGGCGAACGGATAGCCGCGCTGCCGCCGCGTGCGCACGAGCGCCGTCTCGTGCAGCGTCTCGGTCTGGCCGTAGAAGCCCGCTTGGTACACGACGCCGAAGGGGTCCTGCACCTGCACGCCAAAGTAGGGCAGCGACGCGGCGAACGCGGCGTTCGGCGTGAACGCGCCGCCCACGGCGCCGGCGACGCCGTCGACGACGTCGAACACGAGCCGGCTGTCCGCGGGCAGGTCCATCGTCCACTGCGCCTGGGCGACGCGGACGCTCTGGTCCGGCCAGCGCTGCAGCACGCGCCAGTGCGTCGCGTGCCCCTGCACCGACCACTGCGCGAGATCCTGCGTCTGGCCCCACACGAACGGCACCGACGCAAGGAGCGTGGCATTGCGCGCCGGACCGCGGTTCTCGACCTCGACGGCCGGGCGATAGGCGAACGACGCCTGCTCGCCGGGCCCGCGGTAGTTCGCCGGCAGCGCCCCCCAGTCGCCCGGCACGACCGTCGTGCCACCACCGCCGCCGCCACCACCGCCGCCACCCGCCGCGCCACCGCGGCTGCCGCCGCACGCCGCGACGAGGGCGGCGAGGGCGACCGCAACGGCCAAGCCGAGCGGTCGCAGTTGGAAGCAGGACGGCGCGAGCGGCATGACGGTGGAAGGCGCCGCGGGAACAGCGTCCCGATGCGGCGCGCAGCAGTCTGCCGGCATTCCACGATTGCGCCAGTGGCCCCAAGCGCACGGCCCGCGCCGCGGCGAAGCCCCGCGTGCGTCGGCGCCGCGGCGACGACTCCGGCGGCCCGTTTCGTGACGCCGCGGCACCGCGCACCGCGCACCGCGCGGCGAAGGCCGCCTTCAGCTGCCGCCCGCCACCGTGCCGCCGAAGCCGCGCGTGCGCAGCTTGACCAGCATGCGCGCCTGCGCCGCGTGGCAGGCCTGCCGCGCCGTCTCCTCCGACGCGTAGCCGAGCGCCTCGGCGATCACGGGAAAGGTCGCGTCCTCCAGCAGGCGCAGTTCCAGCAGACGGCGCTGGCGCTCGGGCAGTTCGGCCAGCGCCTCGCGCACGAGGCCCGCGCGTTCGCCGAGCGACGCGGCGAGCGTCGGGGTCGGTTCGCGGCCGTCGGCCGCCACGGCGGCGAGCCCCTGCGAGGGCTCGGCGACCTGCTTGCGGCCGTCGCGGCGCGCGGCTTCGTGGAAGCGCACGGCGTCGAGCAGCCGGTGGCGGACCAGCGTGCCGAGGTAGGCGTAGAACGGCTCGGGCCCGACGAAGCTGGTGTCGGCGAGGTCGCGGATCACCGCCGCCAGCACTTCGTGCACGACGTCGTGCGTGCTGAACAACGGCATCATCCAACGGTGCTTCTGCCGGAAGTCGCGTTCGAGGTCGCGGTGCACGAGCCGCTGCACCGGCTCGTAGCAGTGCTCGACCAGCCGCCCTCGCGCCGCGGCGTCGCCGCCCGCCGCGGCGACGATCGTCGCGCTCAGTTCGGGCCACGCGAGGCTCACAGCGCCACCCGCACCGGCCACGCCTCCGCGATCGCGGTGAAGCCGGCGTCGATCGCCGCCCAGCGGAACGTCACGGTCTGGCTCGTCAGCCAGTAGCTGGGGGGCACCTGGAAGCTGAACAGGAGCGGGTCGCCCGGCACGGCCGGGTTCGTGTTGCGCAGCTGGATCGGACCGACCGGGAACAGCGTCAGGTCGTTGCCGACGGTCATGTACAGCACGGCGACTCCCGGCGTGACGCCGGTCAGCGGCGGCCAGCCCATCATCCACGAGTCGAACCACGTCTGGCCGCCGACGTGGCGGCGGAAGGCCGTGGCGTTGATCGAGGGCACGCCGAGCAGCCCCGCCGACGGCGCGCCGCACGAACTGCCGAAGTCGTCGCCGCCCGGCGGAACCCCCGGCGGCGGCACCGTCGACTGGCTCGGCCCGATGGGATCGAGCGTGCAAATGGCGTCGACGTCGTCGTTCTGGCCCTTGCCGATCGACTGGCTCACGGGCGTGCCGTCCTGCTTCTTCAGCGGCACGGCCGCGCTGCCGTCGGCCGACATGTCGACGAACAGGAACTGGTCGCGCGCCGTGCCGACGCACGAGAACAGCAGCTTGTTGTTGGCGATGTCGACCGCGAGGCCGTCGATGTCGTCGGACTGCTGCAGGCCCAGCTGGAACCAGTAGCGGAAGACGGTGGGCGGCCCCCACGCGCCCGACGAGGCCGTGCGCGCGACCCGCAGGATGTTGGCGCCGCTCGCGGGGTTGGCCGTCGAGTTGCCCCACCAGAACGCGGGGACGAGGTTGGCGGTCGCGGACGAAACCGTGAAGTAGATCGTCTGCGCCGTGCCGCCGATGAGCGTCAGGAAGCCCGGCTCGATCGTCGTCAGCGTGCCCTGGTCGCGGCCGAACACGACCGGGAAGTCGACGGCGTCGACCTCGGCGCCGGCGGGCAGGCCGAGCTCGCTCGCCGAATGGCTGCGCTCGGTGCGGCCGAGCAGCTGCGGCGGATAGTTGCTGCCCGGCAGCACCCACGAGAACAGCGCGCTGCCGACGTTGCCGAGCGCCGCCTCGCGGGCGATGCGCGTGCCCGGCGCGCCGGTTGCGCCCTGCTTGAGCGAGAACGAGATCAGGCCCCAGGCGTTGGACGGCACCAGCAGTTCGCCGCTGGCGTCGGCGAGGACTTCGTCGCGGCCCAGGCTGATGTCGTCGATGTCGAGCCCGGGCGGCGCGTTCCACTGCTGCAGCACCGTGCGCAGGTCCACCTGCGTCGACGAGGGCGGCAGCGCGACCGTCGGGGCGAGCGTGAAGCCGTTGCGGTGCACGCGCGTCTCGGCGTCGGCGCTGCCCGGCAGGCCGCCGTCGACCAGCAATGCGGTCGCCGCGCCGGCGAGCGGGCCGCGCGACTCGTCGTTGGCGGCCGCCGGCACGTAGGTCACTTCGACGACGACGGCGTGGTTGCCGTTGACGACGCCGACGCCGCCGGGATACCCCGTGCTGAGGTAGACGCGGCTGGCCAGCGCCTGGCCGGCGACGGCGTGCACGTCGAGCGACGGCCCGCTCCCGGCGAAGGTCTGCACCGGCAGGTCGCACTCGATGTTGAGGTCGCCGAGCGCGGGGTCGTAGAGGAAGCTCGTCTGGAACGGCACGCTGATGCCGAACGGCGCCGGACCGGGCTGCGCCGCCTGCGGCCCCCACGACACGACGCCGCTGTAGCACGTCGTCAGGTCGGCGCCGCGGTTGCTGGCGAAGGTCGTCGACGCGGCAGCGTGGTCGAGCGGGCTCGTCGACAGCTTGACCGTGCACCCGGCGGTGTAGCTCGACGCCGCCAGCGCGACGTTGCCGTTCGGGCGCCACTTCAGGCCGGTGATGACGATCGGGCCGGTGACGCCCTGCGACGTGAAGTGCGAGCTGTCGTAGACGCACTGGTGCAGCAGGCCGAGCCCGCCGCGGCCCCACGGGAACAGGTTGGCCGTGCTGCCTTCGGCCGTTGCCATGCCGGCGGGAATCACCAGCTGGGCCTGGGCCGGGGCCGGGGCCGCGGCGAACGCTGCACACAGGACACCGAGCGACGGACGCATGGTCATGGCAATCCGCCCAGCGTACCCGCGCCGGCAGATCCAAGGGCCGATCCAGGCCATCCTGCGGCCGCGCCGACGGCCGCCCGCGCGCTGCGGCCTACCGGAACGGCTTGAGGCCGGCGTCGATCTCGTCCTGCAGCCGCTGGCGGAACCGCTCGTCGCCATCGGCCTTCTGCCGCGCCAGCTGGCGCACGATCGCCGCCAGCCACGCCGCCTGTTCGGCGTCGAGGCCGCCCGGCGGCATCAGGAAGGCGAGGTTGGCCAGCTGGTAGGCGTTGTCGGGGTCGGCCAGCAGCGTGCGCGCGAACGGCACGAACGCCGCCTGCGGCCGGTCCTCCAGCAGCGCCACCGCGATCTCGCGCCGCTGGCGGGCTTCCGCGGTCGGGCGCACGGCGAGCGCCTCGTCGTAGGCGGCGACCGCGTGCGCCGCCGCCGCGCGCGCAGCGGCGACGTCGCTGCCGCGCAGCGCCAGCGCCTCGGCCTGCGCGATCGACGCGACGAGGTCGGGCTGCTTCCACGCCTCGCCGCGCAGGCCGGTCTTCTCCAGGCCGTCGGCGAACGCGTAGGCCGCGGCGAAGTCGCCGCGCGTGCGCAGCAGCTGCGCCAGCGTGAAGCGCGTGTTCCACGCAAACGGCCGCACGCGCAGGGCCTGCCGCAGATGGCGCTCGGCGGCGGCGAGTTCGCCAAGGCGCAGGTGCGCGACGCCGAGGTTCTGGTGCGGACCGTGGCGGTCGGCGCGCAGCGCCAGCGACGCCTCGAACTCGGGGATCGCCGCGCGGTAGTCGCGCCGCAGCATCAGCGCGACGCCGCGCATCGCGCACGTGCGGGCGGTCTTGCCGCCGTAGAGCGCTTCGAGCGCGACCGTCTCGTCGTAGAGCTGCTTGATCGTTGCCGCCTGCGCGTCGCCGGTCCGCCGCTCGCAAAGCGCCGCCAGCGAGAACAGCCGGCCGTCGCGCGCCGGCGCGTAGGCGTCGGCGGCGCGCGCGAACAGCGCGTCGGCGCGTTCGGCGAAGCCGGCGACGTCGCTCAGGCGCAGTTCGTGGTAGCCGGCGACGAAGCACTCCGGCGGCGACTGCGGCGCGGGCAGGCCGCCGGTGTCGAGCGCCTTGGCGCCGGCGCGCGCCGGATCGGCGGCGGCGTAGCGGGCGGCGAGCGCCTGCAGGTACGGGCTGTCGCCGCGCGCGGCCAGCGCGGCGAAGTCGGCGGCGGCGCCGTCGCGGTCGCCGAGGTCCTGGCGCAGGCAGGCGCGGAACAGCCGCGCCGGCAGGTCGTCGGGATCGAGCGCGAGCAGGCGGTCGAGCAGTTCGATGCCGCCGCGGTGCTCGCCTTGCAGCGCGCCGAGGATGCGTTCATCGGGCCAGCCTTCGATCGCCAGCAGCGACGGCAGCGTGGCGTAGAGGCTGCGCTGCTCGCCGGCGCGCGCCTCGGCGCGCTGGGTCGCGACCACGGGCACGACGAGCGCGGCGCCGGCCAGCAGCAGCGTCGCGGCGAGCACGGCGATGGGCTTGGCCGGCGCCCGCCGCCACGTTCGCCAGCGCCGGCCGAACGCGCTGATCGGCCGCGCCGTCACCGGCAGGTGCTGCAGGAAGGCGTCGAGGTCGGCGGCGAGCGCCTGCGCCGTCTGGTAGCGGCGCTCGGGTTGGCGTTCGAGGCAGCGCTCGACGATGGCGACGAGGTCGCGCGGCAGCCCGGGCCGCACGACCGCGAGCGGCGCCGGGTCGAGCGTCTGCAGCGCGGCGAGCACTTCGGCGATCTCGCCTTCGTACGGCGTGCGGCCGGACAGCAGATGGTAGAGCGTGGCGCCGAGCCCGTAGACGTCGAGCGAGGGCTTCGCCTCGCCGATGCCGCCGGCGAACAGCTGCTCGGGCGCCATGTACCACGGCGTGCCGAGCGTCGTCTGCGTCGCGGTGAGCTTCTCGGCCGAGTGGTGCGCGGCGATGCCGAAGTCGAGCATCACCGGCCGGCCGTTGCGGTCGACGAAGACGTTCGACGGCTTGACGTCGCGGTGCACGAGCCCGCGCGCGTGCGCTTCGGCGAGGCCGTCGGCGAGCGCGCGCACCCAGCGCGCGCACAGGCGCGGCCACGTCAGGTCGGCGGGCTGCGGGCCGCAGACGGCGGCGACGGCCGCCATCGCCGACTCGCCGTCGCCGATGCGCTGCAGCAGGGCCGCGAGCGTCGCGCCTTCGAGCAGCTCCATCACCAGGAAGTGGATGCCCTCGGGCGTGCGCCCGCGGTCGAACACCCCCACCACGCTCGGGTGCTGCAGCATCGCCAGCGCCTCGGCCTCGCGCTGGAAGCGGCGCTCGGCGTCGGCGTCGCGGAACAGCCGCACGTCGAGGATCTTCACCGCGACGCTGCGCCGCAGTTCCTGGTCCTCGCCGCGGTAGACGACGCCCATCGCGCCGCGGCCGAGGCACGACGCCAGGCGGTAGCGGCCGGCGAGCAGCGCGCCGGCGAGCGGGTCCTCGCGCAGCGCCGCCTGCTGCAGCAGCGGCAACTGGCGCTGCATGCCGAGCAGCTCGGCGACCGGCGCGGCGAGATGCGGATGCGCCGCGCACAGCGCCGCCGGGTCCACCGCTTCGCCGGCCTCGATCTGCGCGAGGCCGCGCGCCACGAGGCCGACGAGCACCTCGGTGTCCTTGGGATCGCGCGCGAGGGTCACGGCGGGGCCAGTGTACGAGCTGGCGCCGCGAGATGCGCCAGTTGCCGCAACCCGCACGCGGCCTGGGCCATGCGCATGGGCTCGGGACAGCCTGACCGCGCAAGGCGGCAAGGTCCGCGCGCTCAGAGCACGACGCTCGGACTCGGATTGCTGACCGCGAGCACGCCGGTCGCATCGAGATCTGCGCTCTGCCACACGAACTCGAAGCCGCTCAGCGACAGGTTGTTCGGCACGATCTTCGTCACCGTGAAGACTCCGCTCGCCGGCGCGATGCCCGCAGCCTCGACGAGCATGCCGGGCATGTCGAGCCAGATCGGATCGGGCAACCACGGCACGCTCGACGGTACAGCGCGCAGGCTGACGACCACCACGCAGAGCACGCCCGGCGGGCCGGCGCGCTGCACGGTCAACACGCCACCGGGCGCGGCGCTGTCCGCCAGCAGCGACGGCATCGGCGGACGCGTCAGGCTGACGCCGGTCGGCAGGCCGGACAGGGAGATGGCTGGCGCGACGCGCGCGACGCCAGTGCCGGTGATGCTCGGAGACTGCGGCTGCGTCGGATGCGTGCCGCCGGCGATCGCGTGCGTCGGCAGGCCCATCGCCCGCAGCGAACCGCCGTTCAGCGTGATCGCCTCGGCGGCGGGCATGGACATCGGTATGCCCATCCACGACCACACGAAGCCGGCGCCGCCCGCCGCGGAACTGTGCACGAACTGCACGGCGCTCCCGGTGGCGTAGAGTCCTGGCGTCGCCAACGGACCGCCACCTTGGCTCGTGAGCATGCTGGGCGCGCCCATCAACACGCAGTTCTCGAACACCACGCTGCTGTTGCTCACCACGCATGCCGGCGCGTAGGCCTTGCCCTGCACGCCGCAGTTGCGGATGACAACCTGCTGCGAGTCGTAGACGCCGAGGCCGAACTGGCCCCATGCATGGTAGTTGAGCGTCTGGCCGACTGCGTCCACCGTCACTGGGCCGGCGGCATTCGAAAGCACGACGTTGTTGCCGGGGCCGAAGATGACGAAGCCGCGCACCAGGACCCGTTGCTGCGGCTGCGTGTTGAGGATCTGCAGCGAGCCTTGGATCGTGAACGACGAGTCCGCCAACACCGTGACGCCCTTGCCATCGATGGTGACCGGCGCATACGAGCCGGGACGCACCAACAGCACGCTGCCGTCCGGCACCGCGAGCACCGCGGCCTGCACATCGACGTAGTTCGTGCCCGGCCCGTTGGCGGCGTCCACGACGAAGGTGGTCCCGCCCTGTGCGAGCAACGACGACGCAAACACGAGGGCAGTTGGCAGGCGGATCATGGCCTTGTTGGGGGTAGGAGACGTTCGCCGGGGGTCAGCAGTCTCGACGCGCCGCGTCGGGGCGTCAATCCGCGCGCGCGGCGGCAGCCGGCTCAGGGGACGACCATGGGGGCGAGCACGACGCGAAAGCCGCCGACGGGGCTCACGTTGAAGTTCATGAGGCCCACGCGGTACGCCGACCGGCAGACGCCAGCCGTGGAGATCGCGTTCCAACCGCCGCCGCGCATCATTCGGAGAAAGCCGCCCAGTCCGCCCGTCGCGAACGGATCGGTGGCTGGGCCGGGCGTGTACGACGCGAAGGAGTCGAGGCACCACTCCGCCACGTTGCCGTGCATGTCGTGCAGTCCGAACGCGTTCGGTGCATAGCTGCCGACCACCGTCGTCTGGTCGGGCACGCCCTGGAAGCTCGCTTGGCTCGTGCTCAGGCTCGTGCCCGTGTGCCACTCCGTCGTCGTGCCGGCGCGGCAGCAGTACTCCCACTCGGCCTCCGTCGGCAGGCGGTATTGGTAACCCTGCGGCACGCGGCCGGCGGCCTGCTCGATCGCCGTCAGCGACTGACAATACGCGACGGCGCTGATCCACGACACCTGCTCCACCGGCCGCTGGGCGGCGTTCGGATGGCTCGCGCCCTGGAAGAAGCTCGGGTTGCTGCCCACCACCGACGCGTACTCCGCCTGCGTCACCTCGTACTGGCCCATCCAGAACGGCCGCGTCAGCGTCACTTGCCGCACCGGCTGTTCATTGGAGCTGCCCGCAGTAGACCCCATCGTGAACGTCCCCGGCGCGATCGGGACCATGTTGAGCAGCGGGCTTGGCCCGGACCCGACCGTCAGCAGCACGTCATTGCTCGCCAACTGGAACGTGCCCGTCGCGTCGAGGTCGAACGACTGGCACTCTAGCTGGGCGCCGAGCAGCGCGGGCAGGCTGGGCACCGCCAAGGCCATCGTCAGCGGCGGCGCGCCCGTCGACACGCCGACGCCGAGCACGGCGAAGCCCGACGGGTCGACGCGCAGCAGGCCATTGGCGGGCAGGCCCGCGACCGGCGACGCGCCGGCAAACGGCGCCGACCACAAGAACCCGCCGACGAGCGGCGTCGCGCTCACC
>JADCJE010000040.1 GCA_020247305.1 Phycisphaerales bacterium
GCCTTGCCCTTGCAGGCCGCGGCGTGCGCCGGGGCCTCGGCGACCAGCGCAGCGAGCGTCTGCGCCGTCGTGCGGCCGTTCGGCTGCAGGCGCAGCGTCGGCTCGGCGCCGGCGACCAGTGCGACGAGCGGCGGCCACGCAATCTCGTCGCCGAAGTCGACGCGCGCGGCGCCGTGCTCACGCGCCCAGTCGAGGCAGCGCGCCCGCAGCGCCGCGGCCGGCGTCGACAGGTCGAAGCGTACGACCTTGCCCTGGCACAGCGCGGCGTGCTCGGGCAGCGCGAGTTCCAGCGCGTCGAGGGTCGTCTCGTCGGCGTCGGCGCACTGCACGGCGATCCGCGCGCGCTCGCCCTCCGCCGCCGCGCGCACGCGGTCGGTCAGATCCTTGTCGAACAGCACGCGTTCGCCGATCGCGGCGGCGCGGGCGCCGGCTGCCTGCAACAGGGCGGCGAGTTCGCCGCGCAGCGCCGCGTCCGGACGGGCCTTGCCGGTGAAGGCAAGGCGCACGCGCTTGCCGTTGGCCGCGGCGCGCAGGGCGGCGTGGTGCGGCTGCAGCGCCAGCGCGAGGTCGGAGGCGTCGAGTTCACCGGTCGCGACCTCGGCGTGCACGCCGCCGTCGCGCTCGCTGGTCGCGCACGCGACCTCCGGCAGCTTGCCCTGGGCGACCGTCTCGTCGCCCATGCCGCGCTGCACCACCGCGAGCAGCGGCTTGTGCGGCGCCAGCGTCGCGGCGACGAGTTCCTTCACGGCGCTGCCGATCAGCGCCTCGCCGCCAAAGCGCACCAGCACCTTGCGGTGGCGCAGCGTCGCCGCCGCGCGCTGGCAGGCCGCCGCGAACGGGCCCTTCACGGCGTCGGCGACGGCCTTCTTGTCCATGTCGGCGACGTCGACCTGCAGCACGACGTCGAAGCCGGCCTCCCCCGCCAACGCCGCCACCTGCACCGGCCCCGCGGCGGCCGGCTCCTCGACGGCAGCCTCCAGGATCGGCAGGTCGTCGGCCACCGCCTCCAGCGTCGGCAGCTCGTCGGCAACCGGATCCAAGGTCGGCAGTTCCTCGGCGATCTCGTCCTTGGCGTTGCGGGCCGGCCGCTTGCGCGGGAGTTCGTGGCGGTTCTTGGTCATGAGCGAAGCGGGAGAGGGGCCGCAGACGGTACCAAGGGCGAGCGGCGGGCAGAAGCGGCGGCCGCGCGGCGGACGTCAGACGTCGCCGATGCGCCAATCGAGGCGATTGCTGACGATCGTCTGGGCGGCGTTGTAGCCGGGAGCATGGGCGTAGGCCTGCAGGCGCATGGTCAGCCCGAGCAAGGTCAGCTGGTTCGGGATCGGCAGCGCGTATTCGAAGCCGCTGCCGAACGCCGTGGTCGGCAGGGCGGCGACGTCCGCCGAGTGCCGGAGCACGCACCCGGGCATGCCGAAGGGATCGAGCGCCAACGGCAAGTTGAAGGGCCCGACCTGCAGGATGTGGAAGCCCGCAGCCACCAAACAGATCGCCGTCGGCGCGTTGGCGATCGTCGCGCGCGCGGTGCCGCCGACGACCGGCGGCGCGGCGGGTCGTGCCGTCAGTTGCAGTGGCGGGCTGCCGCAGCCGGCGCCGACGACCACGGCCGACGACGGCGTGGCGGTGAGCAGCGCCGTGCTCGGCGTGATGCCGTCGCCGGCCAGGGCGACCAACTGGTTGCGGGCGACGTCGAAGGCGAACTTCGGAAAGTAGAGATTGACGCCGGCGCCGTACGTGGCCGGCCAGCGCTGCCACGACGAGCCGGCGTAGGCGAGCATGTCGCCCGTCGGCCCCCATCCGGCGACGCGCGGTCCGAACGGCGTACCCGGCAGCCAGAACAGCGCCTGCGGCGGCGGCGTCGGACAGGTGGGGACCGGCCCGCAGAAGCCCGGACCGACCAAGCCGGTCGACGCCGCGGTCATCGTCCACGCAGCGCCGTCCCACTCCCAGGGGTCGAAGCGCCAGTCACCGAGGTTCACGCCGCGGCCGCCGGCGACGACGATCCGGCTGCTCGCCGGATCGAACGCCATCGCAGCCTCCTGCCGCGCCAACGGGCGCGTCGCGACCGCGAACGTCGTCCAGGTGGTCCCGTTCCACTCCCACGTGTCGTCGAGCAGCGACGTGCCCGCGCTGCTCGCGGCGCCGCCGAAGAGGACAGTGCGCTGGCGCACCGGGTCGTAGGCCATGCTCGGGTTGCTGCGCTGCGGCGGCGAGGTGGCCGGCGCGCGCGGCAGCCATGAGTTGCCGTCCCACTCGTGCGTGTCGGCGGCGACGCCCGCGCTGGTCAAGCCGCCGAACAGCACGACGCGCTGGCGGACCGCGTCGTAGGCGAGCCCGTGCCGGCTGCGCGCCGACGGCGACACCGACGGCACGCGCAACGACCACGACGTGCCGTTCCAGACCCAGGTGTCGCCGTGGGGCGCGCCCGACGCCGGCCGGCCGCCGAAGAGGACGACCTCCTGGCGCGCCGCGTCGTAGACCATGGCGTGGTCGAGGCGGTACGGCGGCGACGCCGTCGCAGCCTGTGCGACCCACTGCGTGTACTGGCCAGGGAGCCACGCCGACGAGGTCAGGAGCGCAAGCGCCAGCGCGCGGCCCGGCAACGGCATGCGCGCAAACCGGCAGGACGGCACCAAGGGAGGCGGCTGCATCGTGAGGCTGCCATCGGGCGAGGAAGCGGCGGCGATGGCCCGTGGTGAACATGCCACGGGCCGGCGCAACCGCCAAGCCGCCCCCTACCCCCGCCGCGCCACCACCAGCGTCGCGCCCGCCGGGGCATCGACCAGGATCACGCCGTCGCCGCCCGCACGCTGCGCGACCTCCACCCCGTCGCGCGTGATCGTCACCGGCGCACGGCAGCGCAGGCGCAGGGTGCGCGGCCGCGTGTTGTGGTGCACGAGGGTCGCCGACTGCAGGGCGCCGTCGCGCCACGCCA
>JADCJE010000041.1 GCA_020247305.1 Phycisphaerales bacterium
GGCCAGCCGACCGGCGAAGAAGGCGCCACGATCCCGTCCCGGCGCGTCGAGCCGGACGCCGCCGCGCCGGCGAGCCCGCCGGCCGGCGGCGACGCGGGCAACCTCGTCGGCACGGTGCTCGGCGGCTGCCGCATCGACGCGCTGCTCGGCCGCGGCGCGATGGGCGCCGTCTACAAGGCGCGGCAGGTCAAGCTCGACCGCGACGTGGCGGTCAAGATCATCCGCCCGGAGATGATCGCCGACCCGCGCATGCTCAAGCGCTTCGAGGTCGAGGCGCGCACGGTCGGCAAGTTCAACAGCGCGCACGTCGTCGCCGTGCACGACGTCGGCTTCGAGCGCGGCGTGCACTTCCTCGTCATGGAACTGGTGCGCGGCAAGAACCTGCGCGCACACGTGAAGAGCCTGCCCGGCGGCCGTCTGCCGACCGAGGCGGCCCTGCCGCTGCTGCGGCAGGCGGTGCAGGGGCTCGAAGAAGCCAAGCGCCTCGGCGTCGTCCACCGCGACATCAAGCCGGACAACCTGATGCTCACCGAGCAGGGCGTGCTGAAGATCGCCGACTTCGGCATCGCCAAACCGGCGGAGGCCGACCTCAGCCTGACGATGACGTCGGAGCTGGTCGGCACGCCGCTGTACATGAGCCCCGAGCAGTGCCAGGGCGTCGCCGACATCGACTTCCGCAGCGACATGTACTCGCTCGGCGCGACGTTCTTCTACCTGCTGTCGGGCGTGCCGCCGTTCCGCGCCAGCTCGGTGTACGAGCTGATCCAGACCAAGACCAAGATCGATCACCTCGAACTCTGGACGGTGCGTCCGGAGCTCGGCGAAGACCATCCGATGTCGCGGGTCGTCTCGCGGATGACGGCGAACGACCGCACCGACCGCTACCGCAGCTACGCGGAGTTGCTCGACGACCTCGCGCAGGTCGACCCCGCCAGCGCGCCGCCGCGGTCGCGCGGTCGGCTCGTCGCGCTGCTGCTCGCGGCGCTGGTCGTCGGCGGCGGCGGCGCATGGTACGCGGCCCGCGCCGCCGCCGGCGACGGCGGCATGACGGTGGACGCGGCCACGGCGCTGCCGCGCTGCCGCGACCGCCTGCGCGACGACGGCCCGAGCCCGCTGCTGCGCGGCGACGTCCACAGCCTCGTCGCGTCCCCGGCGACGGCCGCCGACAAGGCGCGCCTGCTCGCCGACATCGACGCCGGCCTCGCGGCCGCCGGTCGCCTCGACGCCCTGGCGAAGCCGACGGCGCTGGCGCTGCCGTTCGAGGACCTGCGCGCCCACCTCGCCGCCGTCGCCGCGGCACGCGCGCTGCCGGCGGACGCCGGGCCGGAGGTGCGCGCATGGCTCGACCGCCGCGCCACCGCCGTCGCCGACGAAGCGGGGCTCGGCGCGCTCGCGCGGGCCGAGTTGCTCGCTGCGCTGACGCGCTGGCAAGCGGACCTCGGCAAGGCCGGCGGCGACAAGCCGCAGTTGGCGACGCTGGCGACGCAGCTCGACCAGCTCGCAGCCGGTCGCGCCGCCTTGTTGGCGCTCGTGCCGGCACAGGCCGACGCGATCGAACGCGACCTGCCCGAGCGCGCGCTGGCCGACGCGCGCCTGCGCCTGACGACGCCGGCGCCGGCCATGGCGATGGCCGAGGTCGACATCCGCGCGCCGCTGGCCGAGATCCGCGCCGCGTTCGCGCAGGAAGGCCCCGCCGAGTCGCTGCTGGAGCGCACGCGCGACCTGCGGCCGACCGACGCCGCGCAGGTCGAGGCCCACAAGCAGCTGCTCGACGACCTCGGCGCCGCGCGCGACTGCGCCGCGCAGGCCGGCGCGCTGCCGCGGCCGACCGCGCCGAAGCCGCCGTTCGACGACGTCGTCGGCTACTTCACCGAGCTCGACCGCGTGCTGGCGCCGCTCGCCGCCGGCGGCGCGCTGCCGCCGTGGGCCGCGGCGTTGCGCGCGCAGCTGCGCGACGAGACCCGCCAGGGCGAGGCCATGACCAAGGCCTGTGCAACGCTGTGGTCGGAGTGGCGCGCGCAGCGCGACGCCGACGCGGCGACGAGCGAGCTGGAAGCGCGCCAGCGCGAGCTGAAGGCGGCGGTCGCGCGCGCGGCCGCGATCTTCCCGGGCCTCGCGGCCGACCTCGCGCGCGCCGTGCCGCTCGCCGAGCTCGATGCGCAACTCGCGAAGGCCCGCGCCGACCGGCTGCAACGCGAGTGGGACGCGCGGCTGGCGACGGCGAAGGCGCGGCTCGGCGGCATCGACGCGCTCGCCGACTGGCGCACCAGCGCCGGCGAACTGGCCGCCGCCGCCGAGACGCTGCGCGGCGAACTCGGCGCGCTGGCCGCCGACGCGACGACGAAGAAACGCTTCACCGACTTCGAAGCCGAACTCGCGCGGTGGCAAGCTGCGGCCCAACGCTTCGCCGACGTCGGCGCGCGCTTCGGCGACGGCGACCTGACCGGCGGCCTCGCCGCGCTGCGCGCCGAAGGCGGCGCCGCCGAGCAGGACTTCGCGCGGCTGCAGCAGGCGATCGAGCTCTGCCGCAAGGCGTTCGCGCGCATCGAAGGCGAACTCGACCTCGCCGCCGTGGCGCAGGACCTGACGCAGGCGCGCGACCTCGTGCGCGCCATGCCGCTGCTGCCCGGCGCCGTCGCGGCGCGCATCGACGAGTGGCTGACGGGCGTCGAGGGCCTGCGGCGCACCGCCGCCGGCATGGTGGCGATCCCGGCCGGCACGGCGCGCACGCCGGCCGTGCACGTGCCCGGCTTCTTCCTCGCCGCGACCGAGTGCAGCCGCCGCGAGTGGAAGCAGTTCCAGGCGGCGCTCAAGGCCGCCGCGACGGGAACCACGGACGCCGAACGCCACACCGCCGTCGCCGGACGCCTGACCGGCTCCGGCCTCGACGCCGCCGGCCTCGCCGAACTGCTGCAGGACGAGCCAACCGGCGACGACGACCAACCGATCGACCGCGTGACGTGGCGCGAGGCGATGGCGTGGTGCCGCTGGCACGGCAAGGACCTGCCGACCGCCGCCGAGTGGGCGCTCGCCGCGTTCGGCGACGGCGGCGGGTACCAGTTCCCGTGGGGCAAGGAGTGGAGCAACGACCCGCAGCAGCGCAACCCGAGCAGCGAACTGCTGGCCAAGGTCGCCGACGGCGGCCTGTCGTGGCGGTCGGCGGGCGGTGGCAAGCTCCACCACCTCGGCGGCAACGTCGCCGAGTGGCTGCACGCCGAGCCGTCGGCCGTCGTCGCCAACGCAGCCGGCGGCCGCCACAACCAGCCCGGCCGCGCGGCGGCCGAAGAAGCGGCGATGGGCCGCCACGAAGATCGCCAGACCGACGAGCGCCTGCGCGGCATCGGCTTCCGCGCCGTGCTGCGCCCACGCTCGTTCCGCGCGCTCAGCTGGCCGAGGTGAGCCGCCGCACGCCCGGCGCGTGGCGGCACGGACGCCAGCGGGCTGGCGGCGTGCCCGCGCCCGTGGTCGCTCCCCGCGTTGCGGCGGCGACCCAGCAAACGGCGGAATCGTGGCGCGCTGCCCGCGCCACGAGTCCATCGGAGCCGGCGCAGCGGGCTGGCTGCACTCCCGCGCCCGTGGTCGCTCCCCGCGTTGCGGCGGCGA
>JADCJE010000042.1 GCA_020247305.1 Phycisphaerales bacterium
CGGCATCACGGCGGCCTTCGACGGCGCCGAGCGCACGCTGCGGCAACTGGCCCCCTACCTCGAACGCCAGGAACGCGACGTCCGCGAGGCGTCGTGGCGCGCCGGGGTCGCCGCCCGGCGCCAGCGCTGGCCGCAGTTGGAGCCGTTGTTCGACGAGCTCGTCGCCCTGCGCACGACCATGGCGCGCAACGCCGACCATGCGACGTACACGCCGTTCCGTTTCCAGGAACTCGGCCGCTACGACTACGACGCGGAGGCGTGCCGGCGCCTGCAGGACGCCATCGCCGACTGCGTCGTGCCGGTGGTGCGCGAACTCGACCGCCGGCGCGCCGCGCGCCTCGGGCTGCCGCGGCTGCGCCCGTGGGACCTGGAAGTCGACCCTGACGGTGCGGCGCCGCTGCGGCCGTTCACCGACGAGGCGGGCCTGATCGACTGCTGCCGCCGCCTGCTCGTGCGCGTGGCCCCGCGCTACGGCGAGTGGCTCGACGAGCTCGGCCGCCGCGGCCTGCTCGACCTGATGAGCCGCAAGGGCAAGGCGCCCGGCGGCTACCAGTACCAGCTCGAGGACGAGCGCGTGCCGTTCGTGTTCGCCAACGCTGCCGGCCTGCACCAGGACGTGCAGACGCTGCTGCACGAGTCCGGCCACGCGTTCCACTCGCTGCTGTGCCGCGACCTCGACCTGCTGGCGCTGCGCGACTACCCGATCGAGATCGCCGAGACGGCGAGCATGTCGATGGAACTGCTCGGCCTCGAGCACCTCGACGCCGTCTACGGCCCCGCCGACGCGCGCCGCGTCCGGCGCAAGCACCTCGAGGGCATCCTGCGCACGCTGACGTGGATCGCGTCGATCGACGCCTTCCAGCACTGGGTCTACGCCAACCCCAAGCACGGTCCCGAGGACCGGCGCACGGCGTGGCGCGACATCCGCCGGCGCTTTGGCGGCGACGTCGACTGGAGCGGACTCGACGACGCGCTGGCGATGCAGTGGATCGGCCAGGACCACCTGTTCCAGCACGCCTTCTACTACGTCGAGTACGCGATCGCGCAGATCGCCGCGCTGCAGGTCTGGGCCCGCTACCGGCGCGAGCCGGCGCAGGCGCTCGCCGACTACGAGAAGGGCCTCGCACTCGGCGGCAGCCGGCCGCTGCCCGAACTGTTCGCAGCGACCGGCGTGCGCTTCGACCTGGGCAGCGCCGCGCTGCAGCCGCTGGTCGACGACGTGCTGCGGGAGATCGGCTAGTCCGCCGCGCGCCCCGGCCGCCGCAGCCGGTCGTTGTCGGCCATGCGCTCGGCGACCTTGGCCTCGAAGCCGCGCGCGCCGGGTTGGTAGAAGCGCGCGTCGCGCAGCTCCGGCGGCAGGCACTCCATCGCCGCGACGCCGTCCTTGCTGTCGTGCGCGTAGACGTAGCCCTGGCCGTGGCCGAGGTCGGCGGCGAGCTTCGTCGTGGCGTTGCGCAGGTGCGGCGGCACCGGGTGCTGCGGACCGCGGCGCGCGGCCTCGCCGGCGGCGGCGATCGCGCGATAAATGGCGTTGCTCTTCGGCGCGGCGGCGAGGTAGACGGCCGCCTCGGCGAGCGGCAGGCGCGCCTCGGGCAGGCCGAGGAACTGGCTCGCCTGCAGTGCGGCGACCGCCACCTGCAGCGCCATCGGGTCGGCGAGGCCGACGTCCTCGGCGGCGACGGCGACGAGGCGGCGCGCGGCGTGCACCGGATCGGCGCCCGCCTCGATGGCGCGCGCCAGCCAGTACACCGCCGCCTGCACGTCGGAGTTGCGCAGGCTCTTGTGCAGCGCCGACAGCAGGTCGTGGTGCAGGTCGCCGTCCTTGTCGTGCGCCAGCACGCGGTGCTGGAAGGCCTCGGCCACCATCGCGGCCGTCATCGTCTCGCCGTCGACGCACCCGGCGGCGCAGGCCTCGATGCAACCAAGCGAACGGCGCGCGTCGCCGCCGGCGAGCGCGACCAGCCGATCGAGCGCCGCGTCGTCGATGCGCAGGCCGCGCACGCCGAGCCCGCGCTCGCGGTCGGCGAGCGCGGCGCGTACGAGTTGCTTCACCGCGTCGGGCGGCAGCGGCTGCAGCGGCACGACGCGGCACCGCGACAGCAGCGCGCCGGTGACCGCGAACGACGGGTTCTCGGTGGTCGCGCCGACGAGCACGAGGTCGCCGCGTTCGACGTGCGGCAGGAACGCGTCCTGCTGTGCCTTGTTGAAGCGGTGGATCTCGTCGACGAACAGCAGCGTGCCGCGGCCGTCGCGGGCGCGGTCCTGCTGCGCCTGCGCCACCGCCTCGCGCACCTGCGCGACGCCGGCGAGCACGGCCGAGAACGGTCGGAAGTGCAGGCCCGCGTGCTGCGCGATCAGCAGCGCGAGCGTCGTCTTCCCGACGCCGGGCGGCCCCCACAGCAGCAGCGAGCCGGCCGCGCCGGCCTCGATCGCGGCGCGCAGCGCGCGGCCTTCGCCGACGACGCCCTCCTGGCCGAGGTACTCGGCGAGCGTGCGCGGCCGCATGCGCTCGGCGAGCGGCGCGAGCGCCGCCTTGCCCTTGCCGGCCCTCGGCGCGTCGTCCGCCGGATCGCCGAACAGCTCCATCACGCCCCCCGCTGCCGCTGCGCCTCGTACAGCAGCACGCCGGCGGCGACCGCGACGTTGAGGCTCTCGACCGGCGCCGTCAGCGGAATGCGCACGCGCGCGTCGGCGGCGGCGAGCAGTTCCTTCGGCACGCCGGCGGCCTCGGCCCCGATGACGAGCAGCAGCGGCTTCTTCAGGTCGACGGCGGTGTGCGCGCGTTCGCCGCCGCCGTCGGCGACGACGAGCAGCAGCCGGTGCCGGCGCGCGAACGCGACGACCGCGGCGGCGTCGAGGCCGTGCAGCGTCGGCAGGCGAAAGATCGAGCCCATCGAGCCGCGCACCGCCTTGTCGCGGAACGGATCGGCGCCGCCCTTCAGCGAGATCACACCGGTTGCGCCAGCGGCCTCGGCGGTGCGCAGCACGCTGCCGAGGTTGCCGGGGTCGCGCACGCCGGCGGCGCAGACGACGAGCGGCACGCGGCCCTGGCGCAGCAGCGCGGCTTCGTCCGCGCGCGGCCGCTCGATCAGCGCCGCGACGCCCTGCGGCGTGTCGAGCGCGCTGAGCGCGGCGAGCACGTCGTCGGAGCACTCGTAGCACTCCGGCGTCGCGGCCTGCAGCGCATGCCGCAGGTTGGCGTCGGCGCAGCGCGGCGACAGCGCCGCCTGCAACACGCGCGCCTTGGCGGCCACGGCCTCGCCGACGAGCCGCACGCCCTCGGCGAGCATCACGCCGTCCAGTTCGCCGGTCGCCGCCGCGCGAAAGCGCTGCACGAGCGGGTTCTTCGTCGAGGTGATCTGGCGCGGCTCGGCGGTCATCGGCGACAGGCTAGCAGCACGCGCCGCCGATGCAGCCTTCGGCCGCTCGCTGGGCGCGCATCACGCCGCGCCGCGCACGCTCACGACGATCCTTCGTTGCCGAAGGCGGCGACTTCGGCGCGCAGGTCCAGCAGGCGCAGCCGCGCTTCCTCGAGCTGGATCTCCGCCTCCGTCAAGGCGGCCGCGTCGGCGCGCCCTGAGTTGTTCAGCATGCGCAGGTTGTCGACCTGCTGCTGGCGGAGCGCGACGACCTTCTCGGCGGCGGCGACCTTCTCGCGCGCGATCGCGCGCGCCGCCGGCGTCCGCGCGCGCGCCTCGCCGCCGCTGTTGCCGATCGCGGCGATGCAGCTGGTCAGGGACAGCAGGAGGAGAAGCGACGCCAGCGCTCTGCGGCCGATCATGCTCGCAGTGTAGCGATGGTCGTGCCGGCCGGCACGCGGCGCCGCCCTGCAGCGCCGCGAGCGCGTCGCGCACGGCCTCGGCGTGGCCCTCGGCCTTCCCCTTCGGCCAGTGCTGCGCGATCACGCCGTCCGGCGCGATCAGCGCCGTCGAGCGGATGACGCCCTCGACTTCCTTGCCGTACATCATCTTCTTGCCGAACGCGCCGTCGGCGCCGCAGCCGTAGACCACCGTGTCCATGCCGCGGAACCCCGGCATCGCCGCGGTGAAATCGCACGCCTCGACGGTGCAGCCCGGCGTGTCGTCCGTGGGGTAGAAGCAGAGGAGGACCCAGCGGCGGCTCTGGTCCTCGAGAGCGACCAGCTTGCCGTCGTGGTCGGGGAGGGTGAACGCGGGGGCCTCGGCGCCGATCGTGACCGTGGGCCCGGTCGATGCTTCGGCCGTCGTGAGGCCGAAGCAGGCGTGGCGTTCGCGCGCGCTGCCGCGACCGATTCAGTCGCCGCCGCCACCGCCATCGCCGCCACATCCACCGCCGTCGCCGCTGTTGCCGCCGTCGCCGCCGTCGCCGGACGCCGAATCCGCCGCATCACTGCGATTGTCGGCGCCGCCTGGAATACCGCCGCCGCACGCAGCGCCCTCGCCCTTGCGGCGGCGGGACGCCTCGTTTGGACGGTTGGCGACGACGACGGCAACGACGATCGCGACGAACGTCACCACCCCGGCGACTGCGAGGCCCAGGCTCACGCCGCCTGCGCCGGAGCAGCTCGCGAGACCGACCAAGCCCAGGATCGAAGCCGACTGCACCGCCGCGCGGCCCGCGCGTTCCCGCCGACGCGCCCAGGGGGCGAAGCGCGCGCCGTCGACGACGGGCGGCCAGACGTCCGCCGGCGGCTCGCCGAACCAGCGTCGGTAGCTGGCCAAGGTCTGCGCGTACATGGCCGCATGCTTCGCCGCTTCCCCCGGTCCGCCGCGCGACGGCTCGTGGTGCAGCGGGCGACCGAGCACGCGACCACACAGGTCGTCCCAGTACGACCGCGTGTGGCAGAGATGCTCGCGCCAAGCCACCTCGACGGACGGCGACGGCGACACCTTGAGGCCGGCGCGCATCGCCAGCCACAGGAAGCGCCGGCACTGGCCGACCACGCGGCGCGCACGCGCGACCGTCCAGCCGTTGGCGCGCGCGAGGCGCACCGTGAATGGCGTCGCCGCCGAAGGTCCGTCGAATGCGAACACCTGCAGCCGCTCGAACAGAGCGGCCATGCCATCGACCTCATGCGGCGCAGTTACGCCCTGCTTGTTGCCGTGGGCTCCAGGCCGCACAAGAACCTTGCTCACGACTCGACGTGATCGCTGGCCGCGGCCAGTTCCGCGCGCAGGTCGAGCAGACGCAGCCGCGCCTCTTCGAGCTGGAGTTCAGCCTCCATCACGTCCTTCGCAGCCGCCGCGCCGGCCTGGGCCTCGGCGCGCAGGCGATCGAGGTGCTGTTGGCGCAGCGCGACGATGCGTTCCGCGGCGGCGATCTTCTCGTGCACGATGGCGCGCGCAGCCGGCGACATCTCGCGCGCCTGGCCGCCGCGGTTGCCGATGGCGGCAATGCAGCTCGACAGGGGCAGCAGGGACAGGAACGAAAGGACAACGCCGGCGTGCTTCATTGCGGCATCGTACCGTGCCGCCGGAGCGTCACTTTGCCTTCTTGGGAGCTGCCTTCGCCGCCGGCTTTGCAGCGACCTTGGTCGCCGGCTGCGTCTTCGCGGTCGCCGGCTTCGCAGCGACCTTCTTGGCGACGGCCGGCTTCTTCGCCGCCGGCTTCTTCGCCGCCGCTGCCGGCGCCGGCGCCTTAGCCGCGCCGCCCTGCAGCGCCGCGAGCGCGTCGCGCACGGCCTCGGCGTGGCCCTCGGCCTTCACCTTCGGCCAGTGCTGCGCGATCACGCCGTCCGGCGCGATCAGCACCGTCGAGCGGATGACGCCCTCGACTTCCTTGCCGTACATGAGCTTCTTGCCGTACGCGCCGTACGCCTTCATCACCTTCTTGTCGGCGTCCGTCAGCAGCCCGATGCCGAGCTTGTGCTTGGCGATGAACTTCTGGTGCGCCGAAGCGCCGTCGGCGCTGCAGCCGTAGACGACCGCATCGAGGCCGCGGAACGCCGGCAGCGCGGCGGTGAACTCGCACGCCTCGACCGTGCAGCCAGGGGTGTCGTCCTTGGGATAGAAGTAGACGACGACCCAGCGGCCGCGCAGGTCCTGCAGGGAGACCTGCTTGCCGTCCTGGTCGGGGAGGGTGAACGCGGGAGCCTTGGCGCCGAGGGTGAGCATGGGGCGCGATGTTTCGGTCGCGGCGGCCGTGGCGCAAGGCTCCGTCGACGGATCCTCGCCGACGACCGTGCCCCGCCGAGGCCGGGCGGCGGCGACCCTACCAAGCGGTCCCGAACGGTTACGCGGCGGCCCGCTCCGGCTAACCTACCGTGGGTCGCCACCCCCGGGCTGCGTCAGCAGCCCCTGCCCAAGTCCTTGCATGTCCACGCTACGACTCGCCAGCGCCTGTGCGCTCCTGGCCGGCGCAACTGCCGCCCAGGTCAATCCCTTCGTCTTCTACCCGCAGGACCCCGAGCGCCAGACGCTGACCTGCACGTCGTTCGTCGGCCGGCCCGACATGAGCGCCGCCGCCGAGGCGCTGATGGTC
>JADCJE010000043.1 GCA_020247305.1 Phycisphaerales bacterium
CGCAGATGACCTTCTTCGCCGCCCTTCCATTCGATCGGCTGGTCGTCGATCCGCACTTCCTCGAGCGCCTGGCGGGCGAACATCGACTTGCGCTCGATCTCCATCCCCTCGCAGTCGTCAGCCACTCGGACGAGCAGCAGCGAGCCGTCGGCGAGAGGCGTCCAACGGGCGAGCAGCCAGGACTCGACGTCGCCGCGCTTCGTGTTCAGTTCGAACTGGCGACCGGCGCCGTGCTGCGTGGCGAACGGTCGCTCGTAGGTGTTCAGCACCTTGCGCGAAGCGTCGGCCAGCACGTCCGCGACGGTGGACTTCGCGTCGAAGCTGCCGGCGCTCTGCTTCGGCAGGATCGCGACCTCGAGTCGGGTGCCGCCTTCGTGCTCGATCGGCCCCAGGGTTTGCCAGGGTGCCGTCAGCCCCGACTTCGTCGCCGACGCCTTCCAGTCTGCGGACGGCAACCCGACCTTGTGGCCGCACAGTTCCGTGCCCGCTGCTGGTGTGGGTTCCTGGGCTTGCACGGCCAAGTTGGGGCCGGCGACGAGCAGGAGGAGCGAACACGACGTCGAGCGAAGCGAGGGTGCGGCGGTGGCCATGCGCAGGGTCGGCGAGGGGTGATGAGGGATTGCCGGTAGAGTGCGCGGCTGTGATGCGTCCGACCAGCCCCGTGTTCCTGTTGCTGTTGCTGCTCTGCGCGGCTTGCGCGGCGCCAGTGGGGCCGCAAGCCGGACGCCCGTCGGCGGCGGTTGCGTTGGGATTGGAGTCCGGCAGCGTGCTCCCGGCATGGGCCGAAGCGCTCGCCGACCCGCTGCCGGCGACGACGTTCCGCCTGCTGGCCCTCGACGACCGTCATCGTGCCGCGCATCCGCTCGGTGCCGCGGTCTCGGCCGTGGTGCGCGAACGCGTCGCGCGCCACCTCGGCTGCGCGTCGCTGGTGCGCACCGCCGAGCAGGACCTCGCGGCGGTGCCGGCGAGCGAACGCAACGCCGACGCCGAAGCGATCGCGGGCGCGTTTGCGACGGCGATGGCGGCCGCACCGCAGGCGATCCCGGACGATGTGTACTTGCGCGCTGAGCAGCGCTTCGGTGCCGCGGGCGTGGTCGCACTCGTGCACTCGGTCGCCTACGCGAACTTTCAGTCGCGCCTGCTGCACGGCCTCGGGCTCGCCGACGGTGCTGCGGCAAAGCACCTGCCGCTCGCCGCCGATGCAGCGCCGCCCGACGTTCCGGCTCCCGAACGCCCGGCCGCGGCGAACCCGACGACGACTTCGCTCGCGCCCGCGAACTGGAGCGCCGGTGTCGCCGCCGACATGCGCACCCGCATGGAACGCCAGCAGCGCGCGACCCCGCGCTTGCCGCTGCCTGCCGACGAGCAGCTGGCACAAGCGACCGAACGCGAACGCGGCCAGGCGGCGCGCATCGTCTGGAGCCGCTTCGGCTACGGCTACCAACCGGAGCTGACGCGCGGCTGGATCACTGCGCTGCACGCGTTCTATCGCGAAGCGAAGGTCGACCCGATCGTCGAGAACTCGGTGTTCTGGGTCGTGACCCGCAGCAACGACTGTTTCTATTGAATGGGTCACGCCGAGATGCTCCTCGCGGTCGCGGGGATGGAACCGACGGGGATCGACGAACTGGTGCAGCGCCTGGCCGCGGGCGACTGGCAGAGCTTTCCGCCCGAGCAGCGCACGCTGTTCGCGGTCGCGTGCCGCCTGACGCGCGAGCCGTGGGCGCTGACCGCCGACGAGCGCGCGGCGCTGCGGGACGCGTTCGGGCCGGTGCGCGCGATCGACTGGATCTGGCTGATCGCGTGGGGCAACTACATGACCAGCGTCGCCGATGCGCTGCAGCTGCCGCTCGAGACGACGAACGTGTTCGCGGAGCAGAAGCCGAAGGATGGGTGACGGGCGCGGTCAGCGTGGCAGCACGAGCTCGAGGTCCTCGGCGGCCTCGAACTTCACCCTCAGCCCCAGGATGCCCCCGAGGTAGCCGCTCATCGTGCAGCCGCGCATCGGCAGCAGCGGCACCGAGAAGTTGCCGGCCGCGTCGGTCCGTCGCTCCTCGACGAGCCCTCGGTGGATGGCGGTGATGTGCAGCTCCAACGGTTTCTGCAGGCGTGCGACGTCCTTCGGCGGCAGCTGTTGCCAGGCCTTGAACGCGAACGAGACGGGCCCTGGCTTCTCCCAGCCGTCGATGTGGAACAGCGCGTTCGCCACGGGCTTGCCCGTGCGATCGACGGCGCGACCGCGCATGCTCGCCAGCGGTTGCGAGGCCAGCTCGATCTCGTACTTCTCGCCGGCGGGGACGTCGACGACGTTCACGGCGCAACGATCGCCGTCGGTGGCGAACACGAACCACGCTCCCGGTTCGCAACGTGCGCGAACGCGTCCGCTGCGTTCGCCGACCAGCACCAGTGGCTCCGAGCCCTCGGCCGCGGTCGCGGACCACAGCAGGAAGTGGCTGTGCATGGGCGGCGTCGCACCTTCGACCTGCAACTGCATCGTCACCACCGGCCATTGCGCGACGTCGAGGTCCAGCGGCTCCGTCGGCACGTTCGCGCGCGGCAACGGATAGGTGGCGACGCCATCGCCGAGGTCCCACGCGAGGCGAAGCGATCGCATCGGCCGTGCGACTCCGGGGATCGTGAACCGGCCCTGCGTGTCGGTGCTGCCGACGTGGCTTGCCGCGAACGTCGTGCTCGCCGACGTGCCGTTCTCTTCGCGGCGGCATTCGCCTTCGACCTCGGCCGCGACGCGCAGGCCGGCGAGCGGTGAGTCGCCGCGGCGCAGCGTGCCGCGCAGCACGGGCCCATGGCGCGCCACCAGGCGGATCGGCCGCGACGGGTCGAGATCCTTCTCGGCGCCAGGCTTCTGTGGAACGCCGTCGACGAGGAAGGGACGGTTGCCCGCGATGCGCGCGTGTCGCTCGTCGGTCCACGCCACGAAGCCGACCGTGGCGTGCTCAGCCACCACGACTTCGCTCCTGCCTTCGGCATTCGTCGTCGGGGCATCGATCAGCCTGGAGACAGTGCGGGTCTGCCCGAAGACCCGGCCGTGTAGAGCCGAGTTGACCAGCGCGGCCACGCGGGCGTTCGCGACTGGCGCGCCCGCCTCGTCGACGACCTCGACGAGGACGCGTTGGGCGGCCGCCGGTTGGGTCTTCGAGCCGTTGGGCCAGAACCAGCCGACGACCGTGCCGCCTTGCGGATCGAGCAGGCGCAGGATCGGCTGACCCGGCGGCAGCGGTGGCAACACGATGTCCCCGTCGACCGGCAGTGGCAGGCGCAGCGGCGGTGCGTGGCGCATGGCCGTGACCACTTCGAGCGTGAACGGCCCCGCGCCGAGTTCCTTCGGCACGGTGACGCGCAGCGGCTGCGGTGCGACCCGTTCGCTGGCGCGCAGCTCGAGCACGTTGCCGGCGACGACGCCTTCCTGCACCGGCGAGCACCAGCTGCCTTCGGGGCCCGCTGGCCCCAGCGCCCACAGCGAGTGCACGTCCCCCTGCTGCAGCTTGACCTTGAACGTGCCGCGTTCGTCGGTCGTCGCCGTCACGACCCTGGCGGGACCGAGTGCGTCGAACACGTCCTGCCGCGACGTCGCGAACGTCACCACGGCGTTCGCGATCGCCGTTCCGTCGGCGGTGAGGAAGCGGCCGATCGTCGTCTGCTCCTGGGCGAGCAGCGTGGTCGAGGCGACGAGCAGTGGGAGAAGCGGTCCCCGATTCCAGAACATGCGAGCAAGCTACCGTCTCAGCCTTGGGGCCGAGAGCGCCGTGCGAAAGGTGGGCCTGGCTCGCGTCCGGGTTGGTCCTCAGGACCAGCGCCACGCACTCGGATCCCACCGTGCGGATTCGCGTTGCGGAGACGTTGTTCGAGGGCCTGGCGAAAGGCCTCGGGCGTCGGATAGCGGTGGCTCATGCGTCGAGCCCGCCGAACGGCGCCAAGGCTGCGAGCACGGCTGGGATCTCCGTCACCGCCACTCGGCCACGTTGCAGCGCTTGCCGCGCGGCCTGCCGCAGCAGTTCAGGCGACAGCGCGGCGCGAGCGCAGTCGTTCAGCGTGCGTGCGATCGTCGTCGTGGGGATCGGGCCACACCACGTACGTTCGTCGTCGGGCGCGTAGGAAGTCCAAGCACCGGTCCCGGACCACCCGGGACCCACCACCGCGATGCTCCCCCCTGCGCGCGACCCCGTCAACCCGGCCGCAACCGCCCGCGCGCACCGTTCCCCGGTCCCATTCCGCCGCGTTCCCGCCGCGCGAGCACACCGCTCCCCCGCAGCGACCGCCCAGCGGTCGCAACTTCGCCCCACACCGTCACTCCGCAGCGTCACCTTCGTCGGCAG
>JADCJE010000044.1 GCA_020247305.1 Phycisphaerales bacterium
CAGACTCCTAGGAGCCTGCGTCACGGAAGGCCACGCCGCCTGCCACGCGTCTTCGCGCCCGGGGACTCGCCGCCGATCCTCGGCGAATCCACCGATTCGCCTGCGGTCGTCGGCTTCGCCCCGAACGTGAATCCACGCACCGGATCGGCGCGCGTCCCGTGACGCAGACTCCTGGCCGCGGCGCGGGCCGGCGCCGTGCGCCACCGCGACCTTTGTCCTTCCGCGCCCCGTCGGCGCGGCTATCGTGCGGGGCGGCCCGGCCCGTCCTGCCGCGCCACCCAAAGCAACCGTGAGCATGCGCATCGGTGGAGTCCCGTTCGGCGTCGGCGCCCCCCTGTTGGCGGGGCTGGAATCGGAGTCCGGCGTCGACTTCGTCGCACTGCCGCCCGCGCGCCTGATCGAGCAACTGCGCGCCGGCCACCTCGATGCCGCGCTGGTGTCGTCGGTCGAGGCCGCGCGGCTCCCCGGCTACCGCGCGCCCGCCGGGCTCGGCATCGCCTGCAAGCGCGAGATTCGCTCCGTGCGCGCCTTCCGCCGCCGCGGCGTGCCGATCCGCAACATCGGCATCGACGAAGGCTCGGCGACGTCGGTTGCACTGCTGCGCATCCTGCTGGCGCGCCGCTACGCCGACGAGATGGCGCCGGCGGTCGGCTTCACGCCGATCGCGCCGACGACGCGCCCCGACGAACTGCCGCACGACCTCGTGCTGCTGATCGGCGACGCCGGCCTCGCCGCCGATCCGGGCAGCCGCGAGGTCTGGGACCTCGGCCAGCAGTGGCGCGCGCTCACCGGCCTGCCGTTCGTGTTCGCGCTGTGGCTGCTGCGCCCCGGCGCCGACGCCGACGCGATCCTGCCGGTGCTGCAGCGGGCGCGCCAGCGCGGCCGCGCGCTCGGTCCGGTCGACGGCACGGCCGGCGCGGCGCACTACGAACTCGACGCCGAAGACTTGCGAGGCGTGCAGCGGTTCTGGGACGAGGCGCAATCGCTCGGGCTCGCGACCGCCGCGCGGCCGACGCTGCTGGCGCAGCCGCTCGCGGCGTCGACCTGAGCGACCCGGCGGCGAACGCCGACGCAGCGACCGTTCGACGGGCTGGCTCCGGTCCTGGCGGCGGCGCGCTGCGGTACGGCGCCAGGGCGCTCGCGTGCGCCGCGGCCTACCGGCCGTTCGCGGCGCTGCGCAAGCGCCGGCCGCCAGCGGCTGGGAAATCCGCTTCCGGCCCAGGGAGCGCTCGCTATGTTCCGGCGCGGTCGTAGCGGTCAGGCTGCGACCGTGCATCCGTGACGAAGCGATCCGGCGGTTTCCCCCTTGGCGCCAGCGCGCCCGCTTCGGCGGGCGTGTTGGGCCAGGGCTGCGCAGCCCGTGCGCCGCGCGCCGCCGCCGACGCCGTCCCGGGTCGCGTCGACGACCGCCGCCGCAGCGCCTCGTGCGCGCGCCGCCGCGACCGCGCCGGCGTCGCCCGCCCCACCTCCTCTCCCACCCGATGACCGCTTCGTCATGAGCACCTCGACGGGCCAGCAAGACCTCTTCGAACCCGAGACCGACAAGATGACCGACGCCAAGGCCGCCAAGGCGGCGAAGGACAAGGCCGACAAGAACGGCCGGGCCGCCGAGACCGCCGAATCGATGGCCAAGCGCCAGCGCGAGATCTCGGTGTCGGAGTTCTTCACCAAGAACCGCCACCTGCTCGGCTTCGACAGCCCGCGCAAGGCGCTGCTGACCGCCGTCAAGGAGGCCGTCGACAACAGCCTCGACGCCTGCGAGGAGGCGCGCATCCAGCCGGACATCGTGGTGACGATCGCGCGCATCGGCCAGAGCGAGAAGCAGTTCACCATGACGGTCGAGGACAACGGCCCCGGCATCGTCAAGGCGCAGGTGCCCAACGTCTTCGGCCGCCTGCTCTACGGCAGCAAGTTCCACCGCCTGCGCCAGAGCCGCGGCCAGCAGGGCATCGGCATCAGCGCCGCCGGCATGTACGGCCAGCTGACCACCGGCGCGCCGGTGCGTGTGCGCACCAAGCCGGGCAAGAAGTCGGTGCCGCTGGCGTTCGAGATCAAGATCGACACGGCGCGCAACCGCCCAGAGTTCAAGGACACGGTGATCGAGTGGGACAAGGACCACGGCACCGAGGTCGCGATCGACATGGAGGGCGAGTACCGCCGTGGCCAGAAGAGCGTCGAGGAGTTCCTCAAGCTGATGGCGGTCGCCAACCCGCACGTCAAGCTGACGTTCAAGGACCCGGACGGCAACGTCACCGAGTACAACCGCGGCACCAACGAGCTGCCGAAGGAAGTCGAGGAGATCAAGCCGCACCCGCACGGCGTCGAGCTCGGCATCCTGCTGAAGATGATGGCTGAGAGCGAGAACCGCACCGTCAGCGCCTTCCTGCAGCAGGACTTCTCGCGCGTCGGCCCGGGCGTCGCCAAGGAGATCTGCGACAAGGCCGGCATCAAGCCGGAGACCAACCCGAGCCGCCTCGACGCCGCCGCGGTGCAGAAGCTGAAGGCCGCGATCGACGCCACCAAGATCATGGCGCCGCCGCTGTCGTGCATCGCGCCGATCGGCGAGGACCTGATCCTCGCCGGCCTCAAGAAGGAGGTCGAGGCCGACTTCTACGTCGCGACGTCGCGCCGGCCGGTCGTCTACCGCGGACACCCGTTCGCCATCGAGGTCGGCATCGCCTACGGCAAGCCGGGCGACACGCTGCACATGACCGACGCGGGCAAGATCGTCGAGGTCGCGACGAAGAAGCCCGAGAACCAGGAAGTGCTGATGGGCAACGCGGACGAGCCGATCCGGCTGATCCGCTTCGCCAACCGCGTGCCGCTGGTGTTCCAGCAGTCGGCGTGCGCGATCACCAAGGCGGTGATCGCCACCAACTGGAAGAACTACGGCCTGCAGCAGCCGCGCGGCTCGCTGCCGATCGGCCCGATGGTCGTGTTCGTGCACATCGCCTCGGTCTGGGTGCCGTTCACCAGCGAGTCTAAGGAGGCCATCGCGTCGTACGACGAGATCCTCGAGGAGCTGCGCCTGGGCCTGATGGAGGCCGGCCGCAAGCTCGGCACGCACGTGCGCAAGGGCAAGAAGCTCGCCAACGAGTTCAAGAAGCGCAACTACATCGAGACGTACATCCCGCACCTCGTCGTCGCGCTGAAGGACATCCTCAAGCTCGACGAGAAGGAGGCGGTGAAGGCGCGCGAGAACCTGACCGTCGTCCTGGAGAAGTCGCGCAAGCTCTGAGCCGCGCGCACCAAACCCGCATCCGCGAAACGCTCACCCCCGATCGACCATGGCAGCCAAGAAGTTCACCCCGCAGCCGCCGCCGAAGAAGAAGGCCCGCGGCCCGCTCTCCGACTTCGACAAGATCACCATGAAGGAGATCACCGACTGCGCGACGCACGTGCTGGCGGCGATCAAGGCGCAGGGCAAGCCGGAGCTGAAGTTCCCGGACCGCTCGCTCAAGAACGCCCGCTACGACAAGAAGGACGGCTACTTCGTGATGGGCCGCTCGCGCGTCGAGCGCACGCTGTCGGTCAACACCGTCAAGTCGTTCGCGCAGACGCTGAAGATGATGGCCCTGAGCCAGCAGCTGGTCGACGAGGACGACTTCGCCACCAAGCGAGAGGCGTACTACGTCTCGAAGAACTGGGACGAGGCCAAGTTCGAGGAGCAGCCGGAGTCCGACGCCGCGATGGACGACATCGAGGCGCTGTTCTCGCTCGAAGGCGTGATGCGCGAGCACCTGCGCTTCAAGGCCGACGAGCACGGCGGCAAGGTCGCCGGCCAGCTGGTCGTGCTGGACCGCGACCGCGAGAGCGGCCGGCCGCTGCGCATCGACTGCACCGGCTTCGGCTCGGGCGCGTACTCGATCCCGTCGTCGGTCGAGCACCTCGGCTTCGAGACCAAGGCCAAGTTCATCCTGGTCATCGAGACCATCGGCATGTTCGAGCGGCTCAGCCAGCACAACTACTGGCGGACGGCGAACTGCATCCTGATCGGCACCGCCGGCGTGCCGACGCGCGCCACCCGCCGCTTCGTGCGCAAGCTGTCCGACGCGCACAAGCTGCCGGTGTTCGCCTTCAACGACTGCGATCCGTACGCCTTCAGCAACATCTACCGCACGCTGAAGGTCGGCTCGGGCAACGCCGTGCACCTCAACCAGTTCTTCTGCGTGCCCAACGCGCGCTTCCTCGGCGTGTCGCCGCAGGACATCGAGGACTACGACCTGCCGACGCACGCGCTCAAGGACGTCGACATCAAGCGCGCCCAGGACATGCTGAAGAACGACCCGTTCTTCCAGGCGCACAAGGAGTGGCAGAAGGCCATCGAGATGATGCTGAAGACCGGCCAGCGCGCCGAGCAGCAGGCGCTCGCCAAACACGGCCTCAACTTCGTCCTCGACGAGTACCTGCCGAAGAAGCTGAAGGAAGCGCAGAAGTTCCTGCCGTGAGCGGCGGCCGCCCCCCCCCGGGGGGCGGCGGCGGGCGCGCCGTCGGACGACAGGTCGCTGCAGGGCGGGCCGCGCGGACGAAGCCGGGGCGGAACACGGCCGGAATGCCCCCCCTTGCCACGCCCCGCGGCATGGCGTCATGTAGGGAGAATCTCCCTTCCTCGCCCCATGTCCCACGGCCGCCTGATCCACCACGATCTGTCGTCGTCGACCGATCTCTCGCAAGTGCCTCTCGGCGACCTCGGGGCCGAGTTCCTGCGACGACTCACCGCGCCAGTGGAGCACGATTCGCGCAAGGAGTTCGAGCGGCACCTGCACCTCCTCTCACGGCTGCACGAAGTCACCGGCGCCGTGATGGATGTGCCGGAGAACCGTGCCTCGATCGCGCTCGCCCGCGAGCAGTTCCGCTTCGTCGAACACTGCTGGCACAAGCACGCCGTCCCGATCGCCGGCGCCGTGCACGTCGACGTCGGCTGCGGCTCGGTGAACCCGCTGGCGCGCCTGTTCCCCCACCTGATGCTCGGCGCGCGGCGCATGATCGGCATCGACCTCGATCTGCCGACGGAACTGGAGTCCGCGGCGCGCAATCTGGCGCAGCTGGCGGCGGCGGCGCTGATGGATCCCGCCCGGATCTTCGGCGGCTACCCGGTCTCGCGGCGCGAGGTCCTCGCCAACCTCGACGGCTTCGACCTCGCGAAGCTGCAGCGCGGCGACCAGTCGGGCCTCGATCCCGCCCGCGCCATGCTGCTGCAGCGGCCGATCGAGGCGACCGGCCTCGCCGCCGCTGACGTCGACGTCATCGTGAGCAACAGCGTGCTCGAACACCTCCCGCACCTCGACGCCACCCTGGCGGAGTTCGCCCGGATCACGCGGCCAGGCGGCTTCGGCATCCACGGCATCGACACGCTCGACCACCGCTGGTACGGCGAACCGCACGTGCACCCGCTGGAGTTCCTGACGCTCGACACCGCCGAGCCGATCGTCTTCGACTGCAACCGCGTCCGGCTCGTCGAGTACCCGCAGCTCTTCCTTCGCCACGGCTTCGAGGTCGTCGAATACTGGGTCCACCGCGGCGCGAAGGTGACGCCGGAGTTCCGCGCGCGCCTGCAGGAGCCATGGCGGTCGATGTCCGACACCGAGTTGGAGACGACCTGGGCGAACGTGCTCGTGCGGCGGCGCTGAGGCTGGCGGCGGTCCGCGGGATTTCGCGGGCCACCGGCGGGAAGATGTCGCTTTGGCGGCTCGTGGGAGCGCGCCGACGCCCCCCCTTTCCCCGGCATTCCCACGACCTCCGCATGATCCCGTCCCTCCGCCTCCTTCCGTTCTGCGCGCTCGCGGCTGCGGCCGCGGCGCAACTGCCCGCCCCGACCCTGCGCAACCGCGCTGCGCCGCGTGCGACGTGGTCGGCAGTGGCAAGCGCCGGCGCGACGACCGGCGCCACCACGACGCCGCCGACCGTCAACGCCACGTTCCGCGCCGGCAATCCGGGCGCGGGCAGCAGCGACACGCTGTACGTCTTCGGCGGCTCGCTCGGCAACAACACGTCGACGACGACCAACGACCTGTGGGCCTTCCACGCGCCCACCGGCGTGTTCGCACAGCGCCTCGCCGACGGCGCTGCCGGCAGCCCGGCGGCCCGCGGCCGGGCGGCGATCGCGTGGAACCCCGTCGCCAACAAGCTGGTCGTGTTCGGCGGCAACACGCGCGGCGCGACGCCGACGCTGCTGAACGACGTCTGGGAGTACGACCCCACGACGAACGCCTGGGCCAACGTCACGCCGGCGGGCTTCGGCCCGGCGCCGCGGCAGTTCGCGGCGATGGCGTGGGATCCGCAGCTGGGCGGCATGCTGCTGTTCGGCGGACAGGTCAACGACGTCGCGCCGCCGATCGTGGCCAACGACACGTGGCTGCTGCTCGGCGGCGCGTGGACGCAGCTCACGCCGCCGACGTCGCCGGCGCCACGCGGTGAACACTCACTGGTGACGCGCGGCGATGCCTTCAACGATGTCGTGCTCGTCGGCGGCATCGACCACGGCTCGGCGACACCCGAGCAGATCCGCCACCTCGACGTCTGGCGTTGGAGCGGCGGCGCGTGGTCGCTGCTCAGCAACTGCGACGTGCTGACCAATCCGACCGGCGCTGGCGCGACGTGGCCGGCCAGCACCAACGGCAACCAGGCGGTCTACGACCCGCTGCGCCAACGCATCGTCGTGCAGGGCGGCAACGGCATCACCGTCGCGAGCAACACGACGTACGTGTACGGCCCGAGCTACGGCGGCTCGCCGACCAACTACACCAGCGAGTTCGACTGCCTGACCAACGCGTGGTCGATCTACGCCAGCCCGACGACGGGCACGACGCCGTTCAACAACACCGACGCGGCGATCGGCCGCGTCAGCCGCTACTACGCCGCGTTCCTGCCGGCCACGGGCAAGGTCTACAAGGCCTGCGGCCAGGACCCGACCAAGTCGGGCAGCCGGCCGACGTCCAACGTCTACCAGTACCAGGCGGCCGTCACCGCCGGCGCGGCGCCGTACGGCGCCGGGTGCAGTGGGCCGGGCGGTCCGCTGACGCTTGCCTCCGACGGCCGGCCGTGGACCAGCCGCACGTGGACCGGGACGTGCACGAACCTCGGGCCGGCGTCGCTGGCGCTGGCCGTGTTCGGCGTCGGTCAGCAGCAGATCCCGCTGCTCGCGCTGCTGCCGATCGCCGGCGCGGGCTGCGACCTGCTCAACACCGGCGACGTGCTGGTCGGTCCCGCGCTCCCGGCCGGCGGCGCCGCCGCGGTGTCGCTGGCGATCCCGGACAGCGCCGCGCTGTCGGGCTTCGCGCTCAACGTGCAGGTCGCCGAGTTGCAGTTCGACCTGACGGGCAACTGGGTCGGATTGTTCACGTCGAACGGGCTGCAGCTGACCGTCGGCGCGATTTGATCCGCGCGCCCGCTCCGCGCCCGCGCCGACTGCGCGGGCGGGGCGGTCGGTGTTTCGGGGGTGCAATGCGGCCGCCCGCGCAAGACGATGCGCCGATGCTGCGCGCCGTCCTCCTTCTCGTCGCCCTGCCGCTCGCCGCCTGCGGCAACGTGCGCTACGACCTCGCCGGCGTGCCGTTCCCGGTGATGGCGACGGCGAGCCCCAGTCCCTTCGGCGCGCCCGGCGCGCCGGCGGGCGTGCCGTTCGAGGTCAAGCAGAAGTACATCCTGTGGGGCTACGGCCTGTTCGGCGAGTCGCAGCCGGACGTCGCCGGCGCCCTGCGTAGCGTGGGCTCGCTGCGCACGTTCGAGCAGCTGTTCGCCGGTGACGACCGACCGACCGCGGCGATTACCGACTTCCGCGTCGCCGCGTCGGCCAACCTGTGGGATTGGCTCGGCACGCACCTGTCACTCGGCCTCGTGCGCCTGCGCACCGTGCACGTGCGCGGCGTGCGCGTGCCCGCCGCGCCAACGGCGAAGTGACCGCGGCCGCGCGACCGCAGCGGCCGCGCCGTCAGCCGCGCAGCGCCTCGTCGACGGTCGCTTCGTAGACGTCGACGGTGTCCTCGATGCGCTTGCCGTAGCCGCCGCCCATCACCGTGACCCACGGGACGCCGCGCGCGCGCAGTGCGGCAAAGACCATGCGGTCGCGTTCGCGCAGGCCGTGCTTGGTCACCGCAAGCTTGCCGAGCCGGTCGCCTTCGTGCGGGTCGGCGCCGCTGAGGTAGAAGGCGAAGCCCGGGCGCCCCCGCTCGAAGCACGCATCGAGCCCGCGCTGCAGCGCAGCGAGATACTCGGCGTCGCCGGTTCCCGTCGGCAGCGCGATGTCGAGGTCGCTCGTCGCCTTCGTCGCCGGGAAGTTGGCGTCGCCGTGGATCGAGAAGGTGAAGACGCTGTCGTCGCCGGCGAAGATCGCCGCCGTGCCGTCGCCCTGGTGGACGTCGGTGTCGACGACGAGCACGCGCCGGACGCCGCCCTCGCGCTGCACGACGCGCGCGCCGACCGCGACGTCGTTGTAGACGCAGTAGCCGGCGCCGCGGTCGGCGCGCGCGTGGTGCGTGCCGCCGGCGAGGTAACACGCCTTGCCGCGCGCGAGCGCGTCGCGGCTGGCCGCGACCGTGCCGCCGCAGCTGCGCAGCGAGCGCTCGACCAGCTCCTGGCTCCACGGGAAGCCGATGCGCGTCATCGCCTCCTTGCCGAGCGCGCCGGCGGCGAAGCCGTCGAGGTACTCGGGCGTGTGCGCGAGCAGCAACTCGTCGCGCAGCGCCCGCGGCGCCAGCCGCAGCTCGACGCCGGTCGACGCCGGCCAGCGTTCGATGCGCTCGCGCAGCAGCCGGTACTTGACCAGCGGGAAGCGGTGTTCCGGCGGCAGCGGGAACGTGAACGGGTCGCTGTAGTAGACGATCACGGGCCGTCGACCTCGAGCGGCGGCACGCCGCGGCGCGCGCGGATGCGGTCGAGGAAGGCCTTGATGGCGGGCCGCGCGACGAGCCTGCGCTCCAAGGCGCGCTTGCCGGGGAACTCCAGCAGCAGCAAGCCGATCAGGATCGTCAGCAGGCCCTGGCCCGGCAGCACCAGCATCGCCGCGCCGGCGAGCACGAAGCACAGGCCGAGCACGTTGCGCAGGACGCGCCAGACCCAGCCGATCGGCGTGCGTTCAGCGCGCAGTTCCTGGCGCGAGGCGACGAAGTAGTCGACCGGCAGTTGCAGCACGAACCACGGCAGCAGCACGACGACGAGCACGAGTGAGGCGATGGCGAGGCTGAGCGCCCACGCCAGCGGGCCCATCACCGACTCGGCGGCCGCCGGCGCCGCGACCGCGGCATCCTGCCACGCCGGCGCGGCGCGCACGGCGACGCCGGCGGCGGCGGCCGTCATCGGCGGCGCGACGCGCGCGCGCGCGTTCTCGTACGACCGCAGCGGATCGCTGGACATGGCTCGGATCGTGGGACGCGGCGCGCCGCCGGTCAAACTCCACTCCGTCTGGTCGGGGTGCCGATGCACGCGTACATCTGCTCGCTGCCAATGGCCGAACCCGCGACCCCCGCCGCCCAGCTCGAAGCCAAGATCCGCAACCGCACCGCGACCGTCGGCGTCGTCGGCCTCGGTTACGTCGGCCTGCCGCTGCTGCGCGCGTTCTTCGAAGCCGGCTTCCGCGTCGTCGGCTACGACATCGACGACCAGAAGATCCAGATGCTGCGGCGGGGCGACTCGTACCTGAAGCACCTGGGCACCGACTTCGTTCAGGCGATGGCGCAGTCCGACCGCTTCGTCGCGACGTCGGAACCGCAGCAACTCGGCGCCGCCGACGCGGTGATCCTGTGCGTGCCGACGCCGCTCGGCAAGCACGGCGAACCGGACATGAGCTACATCGAGAAGTCGACCGCGATGGTCGCCAAGGTCCTGCGCAAGGGCCAGCTCGTGTCGCTGGAGTCCACGACGTACCCCGGCACGACGCGCGGCGACTGCCAGCCGATCCTCGACGCCACGGGACTGAAGGCCGGCGTCGACTACTTCCTGGCGTTCAGCCCCGAGCGCGAAGACCCGGGCCGCAAGGACCACAGCACGCAGACGATCCCCAAGCTCGTCGGCGGCGTCGACCCGGAGAGCGGGCGGCTGGCGACGCTGCTGTACGCGGCCGCCATCCAGAAGGTCATCCCGGTCGACAACGCCGAGGTCGCCGAGGCCGCCAAGCTGCTGGAGAACATCTACCGCTGCGTCAACATCGCGCTCGTCAACGAGCTGAAGCCGGTGCTGGCGGCGATGGGCATCGACATCTGGAAGGTGATCGACGCGGCGAAGACCAAGCCGTTCGGCTTCCAGGCCTTCTACCCCGGGCCGGGCCTCGGCGGGCACTGCATCCCGATCGACCCGTACTACCTGACCTGGAAGGCGCGCGAGTTCGGCCACCACACGCGCTTCATCGAGCTCGCCGGCGAGATCAACCACGCGATGCCGCACTACGTCGTCGAGCGCGCCATCGACGGGCTCAACGAGATCGGCAAGCCGATGCGCGGCAGCAAGGTGCTCGTCATCGGCCTCGCCTACAAGCCGGACGTCGACGACGTCCGCGAGACACCAGCCGCCGAGATCATCAAGCTGCTGTTCGAGCACGGCGCCGAGGTGCAGTACCACGACCCGCACGTGCCGCTGTTCGCCGGCATGCGCAAGTACATGGAGTACCGCATGCACTCGGTGCCGCTGACGGCCGAGGCCGTGCGCGCGGCCGACTGCGTGCTGGTCGTCACCGACCACGCCGCGATCGACTGGCGGCTGATCGGCGCGCACGCGCGCCTCGTCGTCGACTCGCGCAACGCGATGGCCAAGGTCCTGCCGATCGCCGGCAAGTACCTGCAAGCCTGACACGTCGGCCCGCCGGCGGCCGGCGTCACGGCAGGCGCGCCAAGAACGCCGCCAACCGCGTCGGCAGTTCGCTGCCCGGGGCGTGGAACAGGTCGACGTGGCCGACGTCCGGCACGTCGATGCGCTCCTTGCGGTCGGCAGGGCACGCGGCGAACAGCAGGTCGTGCGCGTCCGGTCCGACGAGCTGGTCGTGCGCGCCGCACGCGAGCAGGGTCGGCGCGCGCAAATGCCTGATCGCTGCGACCGGATCGAGCCGCTCGGCGTCGACGCCGAGCAGCCACTCGGCGCACGCGACCAACGGCCACAGCAGCGGCCGCGGGATGCCCGGCATGCGCGCGACCATCGCCGCGTCGATGTCGCGGTAGCAGGCTTCCAGCACGGCGAAGGACCACGCCGGCGGCTCGGGCAGCACGGCGGCGTAACACACCGCGGCGGCGCCCAGCGACTGGCCGTGCACGCCGACGGCGGTGAAGCCCTGCGCGCGCGCGAAGGTCGTCCAAGCCGCGAGGTCCTTGGCCTCGTGCCAGCCCATGGCGACGCGTTCGGGCGCGCTCTCGCCGGTGCCGCGCAGGTCGACGAGCAGCGCCGACCAGCCGCGCTGCGCATACCACGCCGCCCGGCTCGCCATGGCGCGGCGGGTTCCGCCGATGCCGGCGGCGAGCACGACGCAGCGGCCGGCGTCGCCCGGCGCGCGCACGAGCCACCCGGCCAACGGCACGCCGTCGGCCGCAGTCGTCGCGACATCGGCGACGGCCATGCCCGCGAGGCGATCGGACGGCGCGACCGCGCGGTTCCGCGGCGCCGTCATCGCGTGCGCGGCGGCGAGGCCGACGCTCCACCACGCCGCCAACGCCGCGCAGGTCGCGGCGACGGCGAGGCGACGGAGGCGGGAGGCGAGCACGGACGGCATGGCGCGAGGATAGGCCACGACGCGCCACACCCCGAGCCCTGTCGTTTCGCCAGCGCAACAAGCGCGCCCGGGGCGCGCGGCGGCCGTCTTCGTCGTCGCTTGGCACCCGCCTTGCGCGGACCGCCGCCACGCGTCGCTGCGCCGCCCTCATGAACACCGCTCGTGCCCACTTCCTGCTCGGCTCGGTCGTGCTCCTCTTGGCCAGCAGCGCTGCGGCACGGTCCCGCGGCGCCGAATGCCAGGATCCCCCAGCCGCGCCGGCGAAGGGCGCCGTCCTCGACTGCAGCGACTGCCTGCTGTCGTGGGAGATCTGGTGGCGCCACCACCGCAACGCCTACCTGGGCCGCCCGGCAGTTGCCGGCGCTCCGGCCAAGCGGTCCATCGCGCCCGTGCTGTCGGCCCTGCAACGCGCGATCGCCACGACGGACGACCCCGAGGTGGCCATTGAGTGCGCGCTGGCGATGGCGCAGACCGACGTCGACCAACCGGACCACTTGCTGGTCGACGCGCTCAGGCCGCTGCTCCGTCGCCGTGACGAGAACGTCGCCGGGTTCGCCGCCCTTTCGATCGGCATCGCCGGGCGCTTGGCGAACGGGGAAGCGCAGTTGCTCGTCGACCTGCTGACGGATCGGCCCGCGGGCCGTGCTGCCTGCGGCGGCTCCGTGCACGAAGACGTCCGCGCCTTCGCGGCGTACGGACTCGGCCTGCTGGTGGACCGGACGGCCGACGGGGCGACGCAGCGACTGGCATGCGATGCGCTCACGGCGACCCTCGCCGAACCGCGAACCGCCAGCCCTGTTCTGCTGGCCGCCGCGGCCCACGGGCTGGGCCTGGCTGCTGCCGCGGCGACGCCTTGTGCGGCAGCCGCGCGGCACGACGCGGCGAACGCGCTGATGCGTGTCCTGGCGCACGGCGACGACCCGAGCCTGCACTTGGCCCAGGGGCGCTGCCTCCTCGCCCTGGCCCGCTTCGCCGCGCACAACCCCGTGGTCGACGCCGCACTCAAGGCGCGGTGTCGCGACGAACTGCTTGACCAAGGCCGCCGCATGGCCTCGCACGTCGACGTCGAACGCGCGGCGATCCTCGTGCTCGCAGAACGCTGCGCGCCGGACGAAGACGGCACGGGGCCGGACGCGGCCTTGTCGGCGCTGTTGCTGGAACTGCGCCACCGCCACGGCGACGCGCAGGCGCGGCGCTTCGCGACCCTCGCGCTGGGCCGCATCGGCGGGGCGCGCAATCGCGCGCACCTCCTTGCAGCCTTGCCCGCGGCGACGGCGCCGCGTGAGCGATCTTGGGTTGCGCTCGCGCTCGGCGTGTTGGCGCACCGCCAGCGCCGCGCCCAGCGGATCGACCAGTACGACGGCGACCTGCTGCTCGGCGCGGCGCTGGCGGAGCAGTTCGCTGCGGCGCGTAACGAGGAACTCGTCGGCGCACTTGGCGTGGCGCTCGGTCTCGCGGGCCCTCGCGGCAGCGCAGCCACAATGCGGCAACGGTTGCACGACGCCGTGGACGACGAGACCACGGCCATCCACCTAGTCGACGGACTTGTGCTGCTGGACGACCGCGAAGCGATCTGGCCCCTGCGCTCCGTGGTCGCCAGGTCCCGTACACGACCCTGCCTGCGCGCCGCGGCGACTGAGGCGCTCGCACGCCTCGGCGATGCCACGGCGGCGACGGCGGCGGCAGTGCGGATGGCGCCCCAACCGGGCGAACGCGTGTCGCTGGTGGAATCGGTCCTCGCGGTGAGGGCGGCAGGCCACCTCGGCGCCCCTGCGTGCATCGACCCCCTTCTGGCAGTGCTCGCCGACGACAGCCAGGAGGGGCTCGTCCGCGCCTGCGCCGCCGCGGCGCTCGGCCACGCCATCGACCAGCGACCAACGCCATGGACCGTCCGCGTAGCGCTCGGGGCCGACTACCGAGCCCTCGACCGGATCCTGAGCAACGGCCGCAACGGCATCCTCGACCGGTTCTGACGCCCGCCGCACCCGCCGGAAGTCCCCTCCGCCTACGACCCCGGTCGGACTTGCCGCCGGGGCCGTCGGCCCCATGATGCCGCGTCTATGCGCTGCCTACCCGTCGCCATCATCGCCGCCTTCCTGTCCCTTCCCCTCGCCGCCCAAGACGACCAACACGCCCGCTGGCGCATCGCGCTCGGCCTCGGCGCCGGCAACCTCGACTTTGACGAGGACAACACGGCGCGCGACGACGACGCGACGGCCGGCGCCTTCCGGCTCGGCTTCGAAGGCACCAGCGGCGCCGGCTTCGGCGGCGGCCTGCGCCTGGAGAGCTTCGCCGCGTCGGAGATGCGGCTCGGCGCCGGCACCGACTACGACGTCGGCATGGGTTCGATGTTCGGCCACTTCACGTACCGCGCGCGAGCGCACCGGTTCGCCATGCCGCTGCGCGTGGGCCTGCTGGTCAACTCGCTGACGCTCGACAACACGGCGGTCGACGCCGAGCAGACGTACCTCTCGGCCGGCCTCTACCTCGAAGCGGCGCCGGAGTTCACGCTCGTCCGCCGCGGCAGCACCGAGTGGACGCTCTACGGCGAAGCCGGCCTCGGCAGCGGCAGCACGATGGTCGAGATCGACAACGACTCGCGCGAGTGGGACTCGAGCACGGGCTTCGCCGGCCTGGAGTTCGGCACGCGCCTGTACCTCGGCGTCTGCGAGCTGAGCGCGGCGTTCGTCTCGCGCTGGCAGTCGATGGACCGTACCGATCCAGACGGCGGGGTGACCCTGCCGGGCTACGACGCCAGCTTCAGCGGCTTCTGGCTCGGCTTCGGCATCGTGTTCTGAGCCGGTCGCCGGCGCCTGGGCGGCACACGTCGCCAACCTGCGCCCTGCCGCCGCACGCGCCGCGGAGCCTTCCGGTGGCGACGCGCGACGCATCTGCGATCTACGGCACGTCGCTGCACATCCGAAGGCACGGAGGATCTCCCGTGCCCGGATGCCATCGGAGCCGCGCGCGTGACCGCAGCCGCCGATGGCCCGCCGCCTCGCCGCAATGCCGTCAGCCGCATTGCGGGCTCGAATGCGACTCGGCCACGAGGTTGGGAACCTGTGCTACGCTGACTTCGTCCAATGGACAGGCGCGCACACACCCGTGCAAGCGTCGCAACCTCCGTTTGCTCACTCAAGACTGACCCACTGAACCCAACCATGCTGCTCCGCTCCCCTGCTCTTGCCGTCGCCGCGACGCTGGCCTTCGCCGCCGCCGCCAGCGCCCAAGTCGGCACGTTCTACACCTTCTCGCAGTCGGTCGGCACGTACGTGCCGGTGACCGGCGGCACGATCATCTCGACGGCCACGTCGGCCAACACGCTCGACGACAACACATTCGCGGTGACGCTGCCGTTCGCGTTCACGTACGACAGCGCGCCGCAGACGCAGGTCCAGGTCAACACGAACGGCTGGATCGCGTTCGGCGGAACCTCGCCGGGCACGACCAACTACTCGCCGCTGTCGAGCACCGCGGTCACCCCGGGTTTCGTCGCCGCGTTCGGCCGCGACCTGCAGGGCGGCTTCACGTTCGCCAGCACCCGCACCCTGGGCAGCAACCAGGTGACGGCCGTGTCGTCGAATGGCCCGATCCAGATCGGTGACGTGCTCGTCGGCGCCGGCATCCCCGCTGGCACGACGGTCACCGCGATCGCCGGCAACACGCTGACGATGAGCGCCAACGCGACGGCGACCAGCACCGGCACGGCGGTCACCGCGTACGGCCCGTGGTCGGATATGCGCTGGGATGTCCAGGGCACCGCGCCGAACCGCGTGTTCATCGCGCAGTGGAGCAACTTCAAGCGCTTCGGCACGACGCTGACGACCGTTCAGAACATGTTCCTGAACTTCCAGGTCCGTCTGAACGAGAACGGCACGATCGAGACCGTCTACGGCGACTGCACGCCCGGCGTGACCACGCTGACGACGATCAACCAGGTCGGCCTGCGTGGCCCGACCAATGCCTTCCCGGCGAACGTCAACGCCCGCCTCAACGTGAAGGGCACCAGCGATTGGGCGACCTCGACGCCGGCCACGGCGAACACGTCCGGCCAGGTGTTCAACAACGTCGCCCCCGCCAACGTGATCCCCAACGGCCTGACCTACACGTGGGCGCCGCCCGTCGGCGTGGTCGCGACGAACACGACCCTCGGCACCGGCTGCGGCGCCGCGGGCTTCAACTCGTTCTACGCGAACTACGCCGACGCCGCCCTGGCTTCGGCCGCGCTCTCGGGCAACGCGCTGTCGCTGAACCCGACGCCGGGTGGATACGTCGGCACCTGGCTGCCGACGGCCGCCAACGCGCTGTTCGTCGCCCCCACGGCGGCCGCCACGACGCTGGCCGTCGGTGACGATGGCGTCGTCAACGTCACGCCGTCGATCCCGCTCTCGACGCCCTTTGGTCCGTTCGCGACGCTGCAGGTCAGCGGCAACGGCATCATCGGCTTCGGCGCGACGCCCGTCATGGACTACCCGGGCACCAACTCGTTCACGCCGACCGCCGGCGGCTTCCTCAACAGCACCCTGGGCGGCTTCTACGCCTGGCACGACTACAACTCGTCCGAGGTGGGCAGCGGCCCGGTCGTGAGCGAAGAGGTCGGCGGCACGCTGTACGTCACGTACAACGGCGTCGAGAACTACCCGACGGGCGTCGTGAACACGGGCACGCTGCAGTTCCAGCTTGACCTCGCGACGGGCGTCACGCGCATCGTCTGGGTCAGCGTCGACAACAACACGACGAGCACCTTCGGCTCGGCGCACTTGGTCGGCGTCTCGGCGCCGGGCGCCTCGCGCGATCCGGGCTCGGTCGACCTCGCCACGGCGGCGCTGGTCACCACGCCCGAGTTCAACTCGCTGGCGCTCACCGCCTCCAACCGTCCGGTCCAGGGCGCGGCGGCGAGCACGTGGGACCTGGTGCTCGGCAACGTCCAGCCGACGGCCGTGATCGGCGTCGACATCTTCGGCATCTCGGATCCGGCCATCCTCGACCTCGGCCTGTTCGGCCTGGGCCAGGCGGGCTGCCAGCTGCGCGCCAACCTCGACGTGGTCAATGCGTGGCTCGCTTCGGGCTCGACGCACAACTACTCGCTGACGATCCCGCCGTCGCCGTCGCTGAACAACTTCGTGATCTTCACGCAGTCGGCGATCCTCGGCAACGGCAGCTCGTCGGACAACACGACCTCGAACGGCATCCGGGGCACGGTCGGCAACCTGTGATGCAGGACCGCTGAAGGCGGCGCCTTCGGCAGGGACGGCCGCGGTCTCCTCAGGGGAGGCCGCGGCCGTCGTCGTCTTCCGGCCCGACGCGCAGCACTCGCACGCGGCGGAAGGTTGCCACCCGCGCAGAAGCTCCTCGCGAGCGATCGGCGCGCCTCAACGGCCCGCGCCGCCGAGGTCGAAGTCGCCGCCGCCGCCATCGCTGCGCTCGCCGGCGACGCCGGTGGCGAAGCGCGAGACGAGGTGGCCGGCGAGCGCATCCTCGCCGCAGTGCGCCTCGACGTCGCCCGGCGCGGAGTGCCACTGTTCGAGCGCGCCGCGCAGCGCCGCCGCCAGCAGGAACGCCGTCGTCGCCGGGTCGTCGACGCGCAGCGTGCCGTCGCGAACGCCTAGCACCAGCAGTTCGCGCAGGTTGGCGCGCAGCCAGCGCAGTTCCTGGCGGTCGTCCTCGCGCAGGCGCGCCGTGAAGCCTTCGCGCAGCTCGGTCGCCAGCACGCGCAGCAGGTGCGTCGCCGCCGGCTCGCGGAAGTGGAAGCGCAGGTAGCCGGCGAGGAAGCCGCGCAGCGCGGCCACTGCGCCGGCCGCCCCCGCCGCCTGCACCTGCAGCGACCGCCGGCGCCGGTCGCGCCAATGGTCGAGCACGGCGTAGAACAGCTCCTCCTTGCCGGCGAAGTGAAAGTAGACGCCGCCCTTGGTCACGCCAGCGCGCGCGCCGATGGCCGCGAGCGAGGCGCCGCGGTAGCCGTGCGCGGCGAACGCCGTGGTCGCCGCGTCGATCAGGCGCTCGCGCAGGGTCGGGTCGGCAGGGCGCGGCATGCGGCTGGGCTCAGATCCGGGAAACGCGGCAGCACCGGCGGCCCCGGCCGCATGGCGCGACCGCAGCGCCGGCCGCCATGGACGATCCGAGGTCCTGTGGCACGGTCTCCCCCAGGCCCTCAGCGCGGCGCGTAGAACTGTTCGCGCAGCGACTTCGGCAGGTAGAAGTCGATCAGGAAGGGGTTCCAGGCCCGCTCCTCCTGCGCAAACTGGTCCATGTTGGCGTAGGTCAGCGACAGGTCGAGCGCTTCGTCCTGCAGGTCGACCGGCATGACGCGCAGGCCGATGCGCTCCTCGAACGGCACCAGCGGCACGATGCTGCCCTCGCCGTCGGCCAGCCGCAGCACGATCGAGCGCGCGCGGCGCATGACGTAGATGCGGTTCTCCTCGCTGCGCTTGAAGAGCGGCGCGAGGTGGATCGCGAAGACCTCGGACTTGGTGGTCAGCGCCGCCTGGAACTCGGCCTTGGCGTCGGCGTTGCTGAACTGCGCGAACTCCTCGACCTGCTCCAGGTCGGCGATGGTGGCGAACACGCGCAGCTTCTTCTCGGCGCCCGGCATCACGTCGCCGAAGTCGGACGCCTCCGTGCCGCCGCCCTCGGCGGCCTGCAGCATCGCCTCCTCGTCGACCTCGTTGCGGTGCTTGACGATCGCGTCGATCACGCGGTCGGGCACGCGGTCCTCAGCGAACAGGCACCGCAGCACGGCGCGCGGCGCGGTGTTGACGTTGACGAGCACGCCGAGCCCCTCGGGCTGCACGGCCGGGGCCTCGCCGCCGGCGTTGCCCTGACTGCCTTGGCCGCCTTGGCCGCCCTGGCTGCCTTGGCTGCCCTGGCCGCCTAGGCTGCCTTGGCCGCCTTGGCTGCCTTGGCCGCCTTGGCTGCCCTGGTTGCCGCCGCCGGCGTTGCCCTGGTTGCCCTGGGCGCCGGAACCCGGCGCGCCGCCGGCCCCCGCCGCCGCCGCGCCCCGGCTGTCGCCGCGGGATTCGGCGGCGGCGCGCTGGCGCGCGATCTTCTCCGGGTTGCCCGGATCGATGCGCAGCGCCGTCCACATGGTCAGGACCGACTCGAGGCCGAGGTAGACCTTGCCGTCGAGCACCTTGTCGAAGAACAGGTCCTCGTTGACCGACGGCAGCATCAGCAGCTCGTCGAGGTGCATCAGGCCGACGACGTCGCGCCGCTTCTCGTCGAGCGACTTGAGCAGCGGCCGCGGCATCTGCTCGGTGCCGCCGCGCTTGCCCCATTCGAGCAGGTCGCTGACGACGCGCTCGGCGTCGGCGATGGTGACGTCGAACTCGGAGTCCTCGCGCAGGACGTCGATCAGCCGAACCATGCGCGCACGCGTCAGTTCGGCGAACTTCTCGTCCGGGCTCCACAGCCCGAGCACGTTGAGCTTGCGGTTCTCGTCCTCGACCCAGACGTAGGTCGTGACGTCACCCTCGGGCCGCCCGACCGGCTGGAACCACGCATCGCGGCTGCCATCGCACTGGGACGCCGGGTCGGGGGGGGCCTCGCCCTCGCCCTCGCCCGCGCCGCCGGGCGCGCCCTGGCCGCCCGCACCCGGCAGGCCGGCCCCGCCGCCCTGGCCCATCGCGCCGCCGAGCCCGCCGCCGCCAGCCCCGCCGGCCTCGCCCTCGGCCCCTTCCAGGTCGCCGAGCAGTTGCTGCTCGGCCTCGGTCAGCTGGTAGAGCATCTGCGTGCGCATGCGCGCCAGCAGCGCGTCGTTCTCGCCGGTGGCGCGCACCATGCGGGCGGCGACGACGAGTTCGGCGACCAGGATGTAGAGCAGGATCGAGAAGATCAGCGCCAGCACCAGGGCGACGCCGCGCTCCTCGCGCTGCCCGCCGTCCGGACGGGGGACGGCGGCAGTTCGGCGCGGCGCAGACATGGCGGTCATCGGACGCGCATGGTAGCGGCTTCTTCCCGGCATCGCCGAGCCGGAAACGCTCGAAGCCGACCGCGGGACGCGCCCGCTGCCGGCTTCGCACGTGCGTCACGGCCGCGCGCGACGCCCGGGGCGTCGGCGCAGCGGACGGCTCGCTGGTTCTCAGTCGCGCCGCGGGCGGCGGTCGCCGCCGCGGTCCGAGCGACCACGGCGCGGCGCATCGCCGAGCACGCTGTCGAGGGACTCCAGCTTGCCGACGTCCTGCGCGGGGGCCGGGCGCTCGCTGACGTCATCCTCGAAGTCGGCCATCGGCAGGCCGCCACCGGTGGCCGGACGCGCCGGGCGCTCCGCCCGGGCCGGGGCGCCAGGGCCGCCCATGCCGCCATCGCGCGGGCCAGCGGCGTCGCGCATCGGACGGCGCTCACCGCGCTCACCGGCCTGCGGCTCGTCGCGGCGCGGGCGCCAGCCCTCGCTGCGCTCCGGACGCGGGCCACGCTCCTCGCGCATCGGCCGCTCCTCGCGCGCCGGACGATCTTCGCGCGGGCCGCGCTCGAAGCGCTCGCTGCGCTCCGGACGCGGGCCACGATCGCCAGGGCCGCGATCGCCACCGTGCTCCGGACGCGGGCTGCGCTCTTCGCGCATAGGCCGCTCTTCGCGCGCCGGACGATCTTCGCGCGGGCCGCGCTCGAAGCGCTCGCTGCGCTCCGGACGCGGGCCACGATCGCCAGGGCCACGGTCGCCACCGTGCTCCGGACGCGGGCCGCGCTCCTCGCGCATCGGCCGCTCCTCGCGCGCCGGACGGTCCTCGCGCGGGCCGCGCTCGAAGCGCTCGCTGCGCTCCGGACGCGGGCCACGGTCGCCAGGGCCACGGTCGCCACCGTGCTCCGGCCGCGGGCCGCGCTCCTCGCGCGCCGGACGGTCCTCGCGCGGGCCGCGCTCGAAGCGCTCGCTGCGCTCCGGACGCGGGCCACGATCGCCAGGGCCGCGATCGCCGCCGTGCTCCGGCCGCGGGCCGCGCTCCTCGCGCCTCGGCCGCTCCTCGCGCGCCGGACCGTCTTCGCGCGGGCCGCGCTCGAAGCGCTCGCTGCGCTCCGGACGCGGGCCACGATCGCCAGGGCCACGGTCGCCACCGTGCTCCGGCCGCGGGCCGCGCTCTTCACGCATCGGCCGCTCTTCGCGCGCCGGACGGTCTTCGCGCGGGCCGCGCTCGAAGCGCTCACCCTGCTCCGGCCGCGGGCCGCGCTCTTCGCGCATCGGGCGGTCCTCACGCGGACCACGCTCGAAGCGCTCGCCGCGCTCCGGCCGCGGACCGCGGTCGTCGCGCATCGGGCGATCCTCGCGCGGGCCACGCTCAAAGCGCTCGCCGCGTTCCTCGCGCACTGCCGGGGGCACTGCCGGAGACACTGCCGGGGGCACTGCCGGCGACACCGCCGGCGACACCGCCGGGGCCGCTGCCGATGCTGCCGCCGGAGCCGCCGCCGCCGGCGCGCCACCGCGCTCGGCCAGGATGACGGCCTTGCGGCTCAGCTTGACCTTGCCGAAGTCGTCGATCGCGATGACCTTGACCTTGAGCACGTCGCCGATGCGCACGACGTCGGTCACGGCGCGGATGAAGCTGTCGGACAGCTCCGAGACGTGCACGAGGCCTTCCTGGCTCGGCAGGATCTCGACGAACGCGCCGAACTCCTTGATCGCGGTGACGCGGCCTTCGTAGATCGCGCCCAGGGTCACCTCCGCCGTCATCGAGCGGATGTGCTCGATGCACTTCTTGACCTTCTCGGAGTTGGCGCCGGTGACGGTGCAGATGCCGCCGTCCTCGACGGAGATCCTGCACTCGAAGTTCTCCTGCATCGCGCGGATGTTCTTGCCACCCGGGCCGATGATCAGGCCGATCTTCTCGTTGGGGATCTGCACCGACTCCAGACGCGGCGCGTTGGGGCTCAGCTCGGCGCGCGGCGCCTTGAGCGCCTTGTTCATCTCGCGCAGCACGTGCAGGCGGCCCTGCTTGGCCTGCTCCAGCGCCTGCGCCATGATCTGCCGCGTCAGGCCCTCGCACTTGATGTCCATCTGCAGCGCGGTGATGCCGCGCGCCGTGCCGACGACCTTGAAGTCCATGTCGCCGCAGGCGTCCTCGCTGCCGAGGATGTCGGTCAGGATGGCGAAGCGCTTGCCCTCCATCACGAGGCCCATCGCGATGCCGGCGACGGGGTGCTTGATCGGCACGCCCGCGTCCATCATCGCCAGCGTGCCGGAGCACGCGGTCGCCATCGACGAGCTGCCGTTCGACTCCAGGATCTCGCTGGTGACGCGGATCGTGTAGGGGAACTCCTCGCGCGACGGCAGGATCGCCTCGAGGCCGCGCTCGGCGAGCGCGCCGTGGCCGATCTCGCGGCGGCCCGGGGTGCCGACGCGCTTGACCTCGCCGACCGAGAACGGCGGGAAGTTGTAGTGCAGCAGGAAGCGCTTCTTCTGCTCCGGCATCAGGCCGTCGATGATCTGCTGGTCATCGGTGCCGCCGAGCGTGACGACGCCGAGCGCCTGCGTCTCGCCGCGGGTGAACAGCACCGAGCCGTGCACGCGCGGCAGCACGCCGACCTCGATCGTGATCGGGCGCACCGTGACGTGGTCGCGGCCGTCGGCGCGGACGCCGCGCAGGATCGACTGGCGCTCCGCGTCCTTGACGAGGTCCGTCAGGATGGCGCCGACCTTGGCATTCCAAGCCTTCTGCTCCTCCGACGAAGCGCCGGTCGGCGCGTGGAACTTCTTGCTCGCCTTCTCCTTGGCGGCCTTGGTCGCGGCGCTGCGGACCTGCTTGCTGCCCGGGGTGACCGGGGCGGCGCGCAGCTCGCGGCCGAACTCGTCCTCGATCGCCTTCACCAGCTCCGCATCGTGCACCGGCGGCGTGAACGCCATCTTCGGCTTGCCGGCCTTGGCGACCAGCTCGTCGATCATCTCGGCGATCTGCTTGCAGGTGCCGTGCGCGAGCTCGAGGGCCTGGAGCATCAGCTCCTCGGAGACCTCCTCGGCGCCGGCCTCGACCATCGCGACCGCGTCCTTGTGGCCGGCGACCGTCAGGTTGAGCTTGTTCTTGTCGCTCTGGATGTCCGTCCACAGCGGGTTGATCGACAGCTTGCCGTCGATGCAGCCGATGCGGACCATGCCGAGCGTCTCGCCGTGCGGCAGCGAGCTGAGGGCGACGGCGGCGAAGCTGGCGATCGCCGCCAGCACGTCGGGGTCGTTCTCGCGGTCGGTCGACAGCACCTGCGAGAGGACCTGCACCTCGCGCTTGAAGCCGTCCGGGAACATCGGCCGGATCGACCGGTCGATGATGCGGCAGGCGAGGATCTCCTTCGTCGTCGGCCGGCCTTCGCGCTTGAAGAAGCCGCCCGGGATCATGCCGGCGGCCGAGGTCTTCTCGCGGTAGTCGACGGTCAGCGGGAAGAAGTCGATGCCGTCCATCGCCTTCTGGTGGTTGGCGGTGGCGAGCACCATCGTGTCGCCGTAGCGGGCGACGCACGCGCCGTCCGACAGCTTGGCCATGCGGCCCGTCTCCAGCGTCAGCGTGCGACCGCCGATCACCCGCTCAACGACGACCTTGCCGGTCGGCGCGGGGGCATGCGCAGCGGCAGCGGCGGCGGGCGCGGCGGCCGGGCTCGACTTGCCGCCGGTCTTGGCGGTGGCGGGCTTGGCGGCGGCGGGCTTGGCGGCGGCGGGCTTGCGGGTGGTCTTCGGCTTGCTGGCCGGAGCCGGCGAATCGTCTGCCTTCTTCTTGCTTGCCATGAGGTTTGGTCTCGTTCGTTCTCTGCGTTTCGCTTCGTTCACTGCGTTCTCTGCAATCACGCGCCACGCTGTTCCGCCCCCACGTGGGGCCAGGAACGCATGGCGCGTCGGGCGGGCCGGGCCCGCCGCTCCGGTCTCGGGGCGGATGGCCGCGAGCCGGCGGAAATGGCAGCGCCCCCCGCTCCTCGGGGGCCCGCGCTGCGGTTGGATGCCGGCCAGGGGCCGGAATCCGGATGGAGCCGCCTCATTGCACGAGGCGGCGGCATGGTCTGACCGCGCTTCCGGTCGGTCAGGGGCGGCGCGTGCATCGCGCGCCGCGCGGGAGGGCCCGGCTCACCTTGCTGTCAGCGTCACTTGCGCAAGCCCAGCTTCTGGGCGAGCGCCTCGTACTTGGCCGCGTCGACGCGGCGCAGGTACGTCCCGAGCTTGTTGCGCCGGTTGACCTTCATCAGAAGGCCGTGGCGGCTGTGGTAGTCCTTCGGGTGCCGCTGCATGTGCGCGGTCAACTCGCTGATCTGCGCCGTCAGGACGGAGATCTGGACCTCGGGGGAACCGCTGTCGGTGGGGTGGCGCCGGTTCTCGGCGATCGTCTTCTTTTTGGCTTCGGCGGAGATGGTCATCCCTGGATTCCTTTGCTTTCGCTTCGGACCAGTGCGCCAGAACAGGGATTCCAGCGGCACGGTCGGCCCTTGCGGGCAGTTTGGGTCAAACGGTAAGGGCGAAGATGCTAGCGACCGCCCCCCGACCACCGCAAGAGGCATGGCTGCCCCCACCCGGCCAAAGCCCGAACAGCCGCCGGCGAGGCGCCCGGACGGCGCGGCCCACGGCGGCGGCGCTGGCGGCGCTGGCGGTGCTGGCGGCGCCGTCCGCGCCGGCGGCGATCAGCGGGTGCAGCGCGGCAGCCGCTGCAGCATCTCGCTGACGGCGAGGTCGACGCACGAGCGCGACATGCCTTCGCGATCGCGCGGCGTGACGCCGGCGCCGCCAGCGCGGACCTTGCCGGTGATCTGCCCGCTCCACAGCAGCACGCCGTCGCTGCCGAGCAGCACGGCTTCGAGCTGGAACCACACGTGCTTGTCGATCGCGAGGTTGCTCTCGTCCCATCCCGACACGCGCAGGGCGAAGACGGCGTCCTCGCCAGCGTGCCCGGCGAGCTTCTGCAGCACGGCCGGTTGGATCAGCGACTGGCCCTGCGCCGGCTTCGGCACGTTGGCCAGGGCGGTGTCGACGGCGACCGGCGTGATCGGCGTGTAGAGCCGGCCGGGCAGCTGGCGGATGATCTCCTGCCGGAACAGCGTCAGGTGGCGACCGGCGCGCCGCTCGGGGCGATCGGCGTCCGCTGTGCCGTCCTCGACCGCCAGCACGGCGATCTGCGTCGGACTGCGGGCCGCGAGGTCGGACGTCGGCGTGAAGGCCGCGTTGACGACGACGGGATCCGGCGTCTGGCAGGCAGCGCCGATGAACGCCAACAGGGAGAGCGCCGCCACGCGGCGTGCGCACGACCAACCACCCAACGACGACTGCAAGACCATGACCGTATCCTCGCGGCAGACGACGCAGCGAGGTTAGCGCGACGCCGCAGCGCAAGGAAGCGCGCGCCAGCGATGATTTGCTGCGGTGCTGGCGTTGCCGGCCGGCGCGCGCTGCCTAGCCTGCACAGCACCTCGCACCGCCTCTCCCGTGCGCCGCATCCTCCCCATCCGCGCCAGCCTCGCATGCGCGCTGCTGACGAGCCTCGCCGCGGCGCAAGCGCCCGCGACGCCGCCAGCACCCGCGCCGACCACGCCGACGCCGTCCTCCCCCACTCCGGCCCCAACCCCGACACCCGCGCCGGCTGCGGCGCCCAACGCGCCCGCCGCCAAACCCGCCGCACCCGCGGCTGCCGCCGCCGCGCTCGGCAAGGGCGCGACCGAGGTCCTCGCCAACTCGTACGCCCAGGCCGAGCACTGGGCGATGCGCGCGATCGTGCTGATGTCGCTCGGCGGCGACTGGCATCCGGCCGGCGTGCCCGCGGTGCTCGACGCGCTGCGCAGCAAGGACGAGCGGCTGGTCGCGTACGGGCTGGAGGCGCTGCGCGGCATGGAGGACGAGGCGCTGCGCCAGGTCGCCACCGCCGAGCTCGTCGACGAGCTCATCGGCCGCCAAATCGACCGCAAGAACAAACTGTTCCACCAGCGCCTGCTCGCCGTGCTGGCGCGCGCGCTGCCCGACGCCAAGGCGACGGACCGCCGCGGCTACGAGGCGTGGTGGCTGCTGGCCAAGCCCGGCTATGCGCCGCCAGCGTGGACGCCGCCCGCAGCGGCAACGGGCGGCGGCACGGTCGCCGGCACCGCCGTCGAGCGCGCGTTCGACCTGCGCGACGCCGGGCTCGACGTCGCCATCGTCATCGACTCGACCGGCAGCATGCAGCTCGCCATCGACACCGCGCGCGACGCCATCGACGACGTCGTCGCGCTGCTCGCCGGCATCGCGCCGAAGCTGCGGCTGGGCCTCGTGCACTACAAGGACTTCGGCGACATCGGCGACGGCGCCAAGGTGCTGGCGCCGCTCACCAAGGACCAGAAGGACGTGCGCGAGAAGCTCGGCAAGCTCATCGCGTCGGGCGGCGGCGACACGCCCGAGCGCGTCGAGTGCGGCTTCGAGGCGGCGCTGGGCCGCGAGATGGGCTGGAACAAGGACGCCAACAAGCTCGTGCTGATCGTCGGCGACGCGCCGCCGCACGACGAGTCGATCGAACCGCTGCTGGCGCGCGTGCGCAGCGCGCGCGAGCACCCGCTCGAGGGCGGCAAGGGGCCGGTCACCGGCGCGCCGAAGAAGACCGTGCGCCCGTTCGTGACCTCGACGGTCGCGACCAATCCAGCGCCGAAGGACGTCTTCGCCCGCATCGCCGCCGCCGGCGGCGGCGTCGGCGTCGTGCTCGACGTGCCAGCGCCGCCCGGCCGCGGCGCGCCGCCGCGCCCCGCGCCGGGCAAGCCGGCGGACAAGGGCAAGGAGAAGGACAAGCCCGCCGACAAGGGGCCGCCACCGCCGCCGCCGACCGCTGCCGGCGCGCGCCAACTGGTCGAGCACGTGCTGCTGCTGTCGTTCGGCGGCCAGCACCAGGCGCAGCTGCAGCGCTTCGTGCGCACGTACTTCGAGTTCCGCGACGCCGGCCTGTTCCGGTGAGCGGCCGGCGCCGATGCCCGCGGCCCACATCCTCATCCTGACCGGCGCCGGCGTCAGCGCCGACTCCGGCGTGCGCACGTTCCGCGACGCCGGCGGGCTGTGGGAGGGCCACCGCGTCGAGGACGTCGCCACGCCGGAGGGTTGGGCGCGCGATCCCGCACTCGTCTGGCGCTTCTACCAACTGCGGCGCGCGCAACTGCGCGACGTCGCCCCCAACGCCGCGCACCGCGCGCTGGCGGACTTCGCCGCGGCGGCGGCCCGGGCCGGCGTCGGCTGCACGCTGGTGACGCAGAACGTCGACGACCTGCACCAGCGCGCCGGCAGCGAGGTCCTGGCGATGCACGGCGAACTGCTGCGCCTGCGCTGCGAAGCGTGCGGCCTCGTCGTGGTCGACCGCGACCGACTCGATCCGGCGACGTTCGCCGCCTGCGCCCACTGCGGCCACGACCGGCTGCGGCCGCACATCGTCTGGTTCGGCGAGACGCCGTTCCACCTCGACGCGATCGACCGCGCGCTGCGCGCGTGCACGTGCTTCGCCGCGATCGGCACCAGCGGCCTCGTTTGGCCGGCCGCCGGCATGCTGGCGCAGGCGCGCGCGCAGGGCGCTGCGACCTGGGTGCAGGCGCTCGACGCGCCGGCCAACCTCGATCCGCGCGACCGCTGGCGGCCCGGCCGCGCCGCCGAAGTCGTGCCGGACCTGCTGCGCGAGATCGCGCGCCAAACCGCGCTGCGCTGGCCGTCCTGAGCCGCCGCGGGCCGCGCGGCAGCGCGCGCGCGGCGCGCAACTCCGGCGACAGATGCTTGACAGCGCGTTCGGTGCGCGCCTAACAAGGGTTCGAGTCCCAACCAACGCATGGCAAGCGCGAAGCCCAAAGGCACCCCCGTCGTCATCGTCGAGTCGCCGGCCAAGGCGCGGACGATCGGCAAGTTCCTCGGCTCCGACTACCGGATCGAGGCCAGCATCGGCCACATCCGCGACCTGCCGAGCGACGCGAGCGAGGTGCCCGAGGAGCTCAAGAAGGAGAAGTGGGCCAAGCTCGGCATCGACGTCGAGAACGACTTCAAGGCGCTCTACGTCGTCCCGGCGGACAAGCGCGACCACCTCAAGAAGCTGCGCGCCATGGTCAAGGACGCGCCCGTCCTCTACCTCGCGACCGACGAAGACCGCGAAGGCGAGTCGATCTCCTGGCACCTCGTCCAGGAGCTGCAGCCGAAGTGCGAGCTCAAGCGCCTGGTGTTCCACGAGATCACCAAGCCCGCGATCCTCGAGGCGCTCGAGCACCCGCGGGAGATCGACATGGATCTCGTCGAGGCCCAGGAGACGCGCCGCATCGTCGACCGCCTGTACGGGTACACCGTCTCGCCGCTGCTGTGGAAGAAGATCCGACCGAAGCTCTCGGCCGGCCGCGTGCAGAGCGTCGCCGTGCGGCTCATCGTCGAGCGCGAACGCGAGCGCATGCGCTTCCAGGCGGCCGAGTACTGGACCGTCGATGCGACGCTCGCCGGCGCCGACGGCGCGTCCTTCACCGCCGCGCTGCAGCAGCTCGACGGCGAGCGCGTGGCGCTCGGCCGCGACTTCGACCCGGAGACCGGCCGGCTGAAGGACGCCAGCAAGGGTGTGAAGACGCTCGGCGAGCAGGTCGCCAGGGAAGTCGCCGCCGAACTGCAGGGCCAGCAGGCCACCGTGCTCGACGTCGAGCAGAAGCCCTACAGCGAGAAGCCGTACCCGCCGTTCACGACCTCGACGCTGCAGCAGGAGGCCGCGCGCAAGCTGCGCTTCGCCGCGCAGCGCACGATGCGCGCCGCCCAGCGCCTGTACGAGAACGGCTTCATCACCTACATGCGTACGGACTCGACGACGCTGAGCACGCAGGCGATCGAGGCCGCGCGCGCGCTGATCAAGCGCGAGTTCGGCGGCGAGAACCTGCCCGACGCGCCGCGCGCGTACGCCACCAAGGTCAAGAACGCGCAGGAAGCGCACGAGGCGATCCGTCCAGCCGGCAACGAGTTCGTGCACCCCTCGGCGCTGTCCGGCGACATGGGCGCCGACGAGCGCGCGGTCTACGACCTGATCTGGCGGCGCACCGTCGCCTGCCAGATGAAGGACGCGCGCGGCCAGCGCACGACGATGGCGCTCGGCATGACGACGAAGGCGCACGGCGACGCCCGCCTCGTCGCCACCGGCCGCACCATCGACTTCCCCGGCTACCGCCTCGCCTACGTCGAGGACCTGGAGGAGGCCGAGAGCGAGATGGCCGAGCAGGAGCGCGTGCTGCCGAACCTGCAGAAGGGCCAGCGCGCGACCGCGCGCGAGCTGAAGCCCGCCGGCCACACGACGCAGCCGCCGCCGCGCGTGACGGAAGCCGGCCTGATCAAGGAGCTCGAAGCGCGCGGCATCGGCCGGCCGTCGACCTACGCGGCGATCATCGAGACGATCGTGCGCCGTGAGTACGTGTGGAAGAAGGGCACGGCGCTGGTGCCGACGTTCACCGCGTTCGCCGTCGTCGACCTGCTGGCGTCCTACCTCGGTTGGCTCGTGGACTACCAGTTCACCGCCAAGATGGAGGACGACCTCGACGAGATCAGCAACGGCAAGGCCCGCCGCGTCGACTACCTCAAGCACTTCTTCCTCGGCAACGGCACGCCCGGCCTGCGCGAGCGCGTCAGCAGCATCGAGGGCGACATCGACCCGCGCCGCATCTGCTCGATCCCGCTCGGCAAGAACGAGGCGGGCGACACCGTCGAGGTGCGCGTCGGCCGCTACGGGCCGTTCCTGTCGTGCGGCGACAAGAAGGCGGCGATCCCCGACGAGATGGCGCCGGACGAGATGACGTTCGCGCGCGCCGTCGAGCTGCTGCTGAAGGGCGGCGAAGGCCCGAAGTCGCTCGGCACTGACCCGGCGACCGGCCTGCCGGTGTACGTCAAGATCGGGCGCTTCGGCCCCTACTTCCAGCTCGGCGACGCGCCGCCGTCGAGCGGCAAGAAGGGCAAGGCCAAGAAGGAAGACCGCCCCAAGATGGCCTCGCTGCTCGCCGGCATGACGCCGGAGACGACGACGCTGGCGGAGGCGCTGGCTGCGCTCAGCCTGCCGCGCACCGTCGGCACGGCGCCGACCGTCGACGGCAAGGACGAGCCGGTGCTCGCCGCCAACGGGCGCTTTGGCCCCTACCTCAAGTGGGGCGCCGAGACGCGCAGCATCCCCGCCGGCCACACGCCGCTGACCGTCGACATGGGCCTCGCCATGCAGCTGTTCGCGCAGCCGAAGGCGGGCCGCGGCGGCCGGGGTGCGGCGCAGAAGCCCAAGCGCGAGCTCGGCGAGAGCCCGGTGACCAATCAGGTCGTCAAGCTGATGGACGGCCGCTACGGCCCCTACGTCAGCGACGGCGTGACCAACGCGTCGCTCAACAAGGACGAGAGCCCGGACGAGCTGACGCTCGCCCGCGCGCTGGAGCTGCTCGCGGCGCGCGCCGCCAAGGGGCCGGCGCCGAAGAAGCGCAGCGTGCGGCGCAAGAAGGCCGGCGCCGGCTGACGCGAGCGCCGTGGGCACGGGCCCTGGTTGCGGTGGCATCGGTGCGACGCACGCCGGCGACGGTCCATCCGGCGCGTCGCCGAGGCCGCCGCGTGCTGACCGGCGCACGCGGTCCTCGAGATGGGCGGGCGGCGGCGGCGCATGCGTGCGGCAGAGCGAATGACGCCCCCGAACCGTCTCATGCCAGGCACTTGGTCTGCCGCTGCCGTACTGGCTGAACTATGCTCCGGGGCCGCGCTGGCAACCGTATGCCACTGCGCACGCCGACGAAACCCAACACGGAATCCCACTCCATGCGCACGCTTGCCGCACTTCTGCTCGCTTCCACCCTCGCCGCACAGAGCGTCGAGATCTACTCGCAAGGTCCGCTCGTCACCAACCCGGGCGCCGGCGGCGGCGGCCTCGATCTGTCGGGCCTGCAGGTCAACCCGACGACGCCGTTCTTCATGAACACGCTCGGCTTCGGCGCCAGCCAGACCAATTCGGCGACGACTCGCTTCACGGTTTGCGACGACTTCGCCACGAACGGCACTTGGATCATCGACGCCATCGAGCTGTTCACGTACCAGACCGGCATCCTGACGCCGTCGATCTCGCAGGTGTTCGTCGAGATCTACGCCGCCGACCCCTCGACGGGCGGCCTGCCGGTCGCCGGCAGCCCGGGTCTCGCGAACAACCTGTTCACGACGGCCGGCTACACGGTCACCAACACGGTGACGAACATCTACCGCGCGTCGCTGGCGACGCCGACGAACACGACGCGCCCGCTGCAGAGCGTGCGCATCCAGCTCCCGTCGCTGCTGGTGCTCGATCCGGCCGTGACCGGCACGAGCCGCTACTGGATCGAGTACACCTTCGGCTCGACGGTCAGCACGTCGGGTCCGTGGGTGCCGCCGGTGTCGATCCTCGGCTCGCCGAACACCGGCGACGGGGCCTACCAGTCGACGTTCACCGTCGCGACGAGCGTCAAGACCTGGGCGCCGCTGCAGGACACCGGCAACCCGGTGCAGGCGGTCCCGTACAAGCAGGCCGCGCCGTTCAAGCTGTACGGCCCGCAGACGTCGCTGCCGGGTGCGATCACCAACCTGGGCGGCAACTCCGGCCCGGTCAGCCTCGCGGTGCGCGGCGCGCCCCAGGTCGGCGGCGTCATTCACGCCCAGCTGACGGGCACCAACCCGCTCGCGATCCCGCTGCTGTGGATCGGCTTCAGCGACCCGAACGTGCCGTTCGTCGTCTGCAGCGGTGTGCAGCACGCGACGCTCGACCAGCTCGACGCCCTGATCACGACCAAGAACATCCAGGTGCCCATGATCCCGGCGGCGGTCGGTAGCACGCTGTTCATGCAGGGTGGCCAGGCCGACTTCTTCGGCGGAGCGCCCGGCACGTGCAACCTCGGCATCGGCTTCACGCTCGACATCACGGACGGCTTCCGCATCCGCCTCTACTAGGCGATGCCTGCCGCGCGCAGCCACCCCGGCGCTCGCCGGCGCGCGGCTGCGGCGCGCGCGAGCCCGCGGCGCGAGCCGCCGACGGACGCGCCGGCGACGCCGGCCGCAGCCCTGCCTCGCGCGGGGCGCCTGCCGCCGCGCCGCGCCGCTACTTCGCCTGCGGCGGCGCGACCGCGTGCCGCCGGGCGACCTCCCACGCGATCTCCTGCAGCCGGCGCGTCAGCGCGTCGCTCGGCGGCGCGTAGGACTTCTTCTGCCAGTTGGGCACGTCCCAGTAGCTCGTGCCGACGCGGTCGGCGACGGCGCCCGGCAGCCCGACCGGCGAACGGCCCGTCAGCGCCGCGTAGTGCAGGCAGGCGACGAAGTACTTGCCGTACGGGTTGAGGTGGATGTCGTCGTCGAACGCGTCGCGCGCGATCGACGTCCAGCCGGGCACGGTCCCCTGCGCGATCGCGTCGTGCAACGCGCCGAGGCCGCGCGCGCCGGGGATCAGCGCGATCGCCGTGTCCGGGTACGCCTTGCGCAGTCCGTCGACGACCTCGTCCCACATCGGCGCGTCGGCGTCGATGCGCGCGCGCCAGCGCAAGCCGGAGTGCGGGTACTTGTCGTACGCGCAGCCCTTCGGCGCGCCGCTGTGCACGCAGTGCCACGGTTCGTAGACGAACACGCGCAGGCCCGGCGACGACGCGCGCGCGGCGCCGACGAAGTTGTCCGCGTACTGCAGCGTCTCGCGCATGCGCGCGCCGCCGCGCGGCACGCTGTCGACCAGCACCAGTGCGTCGAAGCCGCCCGGCGGCAGCGCGTCGAACCAGTGCGCGCGGAACGGCGCCGGCTGCGGCGTGCGCGCGGCGGGCTCGGCCAGCAGCTCTTCCCACTGCATCACCAGCGAGGCGCCGAGCCGGAACTGCTCGACGAAGCGGAACGCCGGCTGGCCGGGCTCGGCGGCGCGCGCGGCGGCGAACGCCGCGACCATGTCGGGCACGTCGGAGATCAGGCTGTGGCCGACGTAGAAGGCGTCGAGCCGGCCGTCAGCGGACGCCGCGGGCACGGACGCCGCGGGCACGGACGCCGCGGACGGCGCCGCCCCCGCCGGCTCCTGCGCCGCGAGCGCCGCCGGCAGCGCGCACGCCGCCGTGATCCATGCCGCCAGGATGGCATCCATGCCGCACAGCCTTGCGCGCCGCCGACGGCCCGTCAACGGCCGGCCCGGTCCCGCCCTTGCGCCGCGCCTGCCGTGTCCGACACTGCTGCCATGCCGACCGCCGCGACGCCCGTCGACCCCCGGCTCGACCTGTTCGCCGAGATCGATCGCCTGCGCCGCGAGCGCAAGGCGGTGATCCTGGCGCACTACTACCAGGACCCGGACATCCAGGACCTCGCCGACCACCTCGGCGACTCGCTGGAGCTGGCCAAGCGCGCGCGCGACGCCAAGGACGCCGAGGTGATCCTCTTCTGCGGCGTCCACTTCATGGCCGAGACGGCCAAGATCGTGAATCCGTCGAAGATCGTGCTGATCCCCGACGTGACGGCGGGCTGCTCGCTGGCCGAGCAGTGCCCGGCCGACCAGCTGCGGGCGTGGAAGCAGAAGCACCCCGACCACGTCGTGGTGATGTACATCAACTGCTCGGCGGCGACGAAGGCCGAGAGCGACGTCATCTGCACGTCGAGCAACGCCGAGCGCGTCATCCGTTCGATCCCGGCCGACAAGCCGATCCTGTTCGGCCCGGACAAGAACCTCGGCGCGCACCTGATGAAGAAGCTCGGCCGCACGATGGACCTGTGGCCGGGCGCGTGCATGGTGCACGAGACGTTCAGCGCACAGAAGATCGCCGCGCTCAAGGCCAGGCACCCCGACGCGAAGTTCATCGCGCACCCAGAGTGCGAGGACCACGTGCTGCTGCTCGCCGACTACGTCGGGTCGACCAGCAAGCTGCTGGAGTTCGTCAAGACCGACGCCGGCCGCAAGTACATCGTCGGCACCGAGACCGGCATCCTGCACACGATGCACAAGGCGGCGCCGGACAAGGAGCTGATCCCGGTGCCGTACGAGGACCGCACGGCGGCGTGCCAGGGCTGCAACAGCTGCCCGCACATGAAGAAGAACACCGTCGAGAAGATCTACCTCGCGCTGCGCGACCTGCAGCCGCGCATCGAGATGACCGAGGCGATGCGTTTGCGCGCACTGAAGCCGCTCGAGCGCATGCTCGCGCTGGGCTGAGCGACCGCGGGGCGCGCCACGACGACGGCGGTGGCGGCAGCGCCTGCTGGGCGGCGACGAGCTTCCCGGCGCACCCCGCCGGCGCCGTGCGCTGGCCGACGCCGCGCCCTGCGTCGTGGAACCTGAGCGCCGCCGTGACGCTCTCGCCGGGCGGCAGGAACTCGCCGGCGGCCGGCCCCCGGCCGGCCGGCGACGCCACGAGTGCCAGCAGCGAGCCGGACGCGACCAGGGATGCGGATCGCCCTCGCGTGCATCGCCCCGACCCGGGTGGCAACATGGGCCACCGCATGCCCAACCAACCGGCGATGGATCCGGCCCCGACCAGCAACCCGCTCGGCGACGAACTGCGCGGCGCGCGCACCGCCAAGCCCTGCGCGCTGGTGATCTTCGGCGCCACCGGCGACCTGACCAAGCGCAAGCTGGTGCCGTCGCTGATGGGCCTCGCCAAGGACGGCCTGCTGCCGCCGGGCTTCGCCGTGGTCGGCTTCGCCCGCCGCGCCTGGACCGATGCCGACTTCCGCCGCGAGCTCGCCGACGGCGTGCGCCAGTTCGGCCGGCCCGACACCATCGGGCACTTCGAGTCGCTGGCGGACGCCTTCTCGTTCCACCAGTCCGACTTCGGCGAGGCCGCCGGCTACGAAGCGCTGGCGGCGCGGCTCGACCAGCTCGACCGCGCGCGCGGCACTGCCGGCAACCGGCTGTTCTACCTCGCGACGCCGCCGAGCTCGTACTCGGCGATCCTGCAGAACCTCGCCGCGACCGGCCTGTCGAAGGAGAAGGACGGGCGCTTCGCGCGCGTCATCATCGAGAAGCCGTTCGGCCGCGACACGGCGACGGCGCAGGCGCTCAACGAGCAGGTGCGCGCGGCGTTCCGCGAGCGGCAGGTGTTCCGCATCGACCACTACCTCGGCAAGGAGACGGTCCAGAACATCCTCGCGCTGCGCTTCGCCAACGGCATCTTCGAGCCGCTGTGGAACGAGAAGTTCGTCGACCACGTGCAGATCACCGTCGCCGAGTCGATCGGCGTCGGCTCGCGCGGCGGCTACTTCGAGGAGAGCGGGATCATCCGCGACATGATCCAGAACCACCTGATGCAGGTGCTGACGCTGGTCGCGATGGAGCCGCCCGCCGCGCTCACCGCCGACGCCGTGCGCGACGAGAAGGTCAAGGTGCTGAAGGCGATCCGCAGCTTCAAGCCCGACGAGGTCGCGGCGGCGACGGTGCGCGCGCAGTACACGCGCGGCTCGTTCGGCGGCGAGGACGCCAAGGGCTATCGCGAGGAGGAGGGCGTCGCGCCGGAGTCGATGACCGAGACCTACGCGGCGGCGCGGCTGCAGGTCAACACGTGGCGCTGGGCCAACACGCCGTTCTTCCTGCGCTCGGCCAAGCGCCTGCCGCGGCGCGTCACCGAGGTGGCGATCCACTTCAAGCAGCCGCCGCAGCTGCTGTTCGAGGACGGCAAGCCGCACCAGCCCAACGTGCTGCTGCTGCGCATCCAGCCCGACGAGGGCGTGGCCCTGCGCTTTGGCGCCAAGGTGCCCGGGCCGAACGTGCGCATCCGCGACGTCCGCATGGACTTCCGCTACGGCACCGCGTTCGGCGGCGAGACCGCCGACGCGTACGAGCGCCTGCTGCTCGACGCCATGCTCGGCGACGGCACGCTGTTCGCGCGCGCCGACGAGGTCGAGGAAGCGTGGCGCATCGTCGACTCGATCGTCGCCGGCTGGAAGCAGTCCGGCGCGCGACCCGACGAGTACGTCGCCGGCACCTGGGGCCCCGAACGCGCCGAGTCGCTGCTCGGCCCCGGCCGCGCGTGGAGGAAGCCGTGAGCGGACCGGCGCTGCTGCGCACCGCGCCGGTGCACGCCGAGTGGAAGCGCATCCCCGAGGCGCTGCGGTCGCTTTGGCGCGCCTGCCTGCCCGACCAGCAGGGCGCCGACGTGGCGCGCTCGCTGGCGATCAACTTCGTCGCCGTCGCCGCCGCCGCCGAGGAGGATGCGCTGCGCGAGACCGTCGACAAGCTGGTGCGCCGCACGCCGTGCCGCGCCTTCCTGCTGCTGCTCGACCCGGCGGCGCGGCCGGGCACGGCGACGCTGGCCGCGACCACGCGCACGCACGGGGCGCTGCGCGACATCGTGCTGGAGGAGATCGCGGTCCGACTGCCGGCGTCGGCGATGCCGCAGATCACCGGCCTCGTGCGGCCGCTGCTCGAGAACGACCTGCCCAACCACCTCTACTGGGCGACGCGCCTGCCGGCCGACGAGTCGACCCTCGACGCGTTGGCGTCGATGTGCGACCACCTGATCGTCGACAGCAAGCGCTTCGGCGCGGTCGCCCGCGAACTCGACGCCGTCCAGCAGCGCCGGCGGCGCGGCCACCGCGTCACCGACCTGACGTGGCTGCGGCTGCGGCCGTGGCGGCGCGCGCTCGCCGAGGCCTTCGACCGCTTCCCGTGGCAGCCCGGCGCGCCGGTGACGGGCACGATCCGGCACGGCGGCAACGGGCTGGCGGCGGCGCAACTGCTCGCCAACTGGCTGCAAGCGCGCACCCAGGCCAAGGTGGCGCTCGACCCGACCGGCGGCCCGACGGCGCTGTGCCCCGAGCGCGTCGCGCTCGCGGTCGCCGGCTGCGACATCGAGCTGACGACGGGCGGGCCGCAGGTGCGCGTGTCGGTGTCGACGCCGGAGCGCTGCGACCTGCCGTTCCACGTGCCGCAGTCGCGCGGCACCGATGGCGACCTCGTCGGCGCCGCCGTCGACCTCGGCTGATCACGCGCCGGGCTCTCAGGCCCGCGGCGGCGCGCCCGCGCTCACTTGCCGGGCTGGCTCGGCGTGCCGTGGCCGTGCGCCGACGCGGCGTGGCCGGCCTGCGGCGCGCCGCCGCGCAGGCTCTTCGGCAGCTCGCCCGGGTGCCAGCCGATCAACGCGAACATGGCGAAGAAGCCGAGGAAGTACCCGACCGCGACGTGCCAGCCGTTGACCAGCCAGTTCTTCGCCGACTTCGCCTCGGGGAACAGACCGGAGATGGCGACGCCGGCCGAACTGCCGAACCACAGCATCGAGCCGCCGTAGCCGACGCAGAAGGCGAGGAAGCCCCAGTCGTAGCCGCCCTGCTTGAGCGCCAGCGCGGTCAGCGGGATGTTGTCGAAGAACGCCGACACCACGCCGAGCCCGAGCGCCGTCCACGGCGTCGCCTCCGGCAGGTCGCCGACCGGCATCATCGACGCCGACAGCACGAGGCTCAGCAGGAAGCACGCGCCGAGCGCGGCGGGCGGCACGACCTTGAGGTCGGGCCAACGCAGCAATGCGCCGACCGCGATCGCGCCCCAGACGCCGTACGCCGGCATGCCCCACTTGAGGTTGGCGAAGATCGCACCGACGAGGATCAGCAGCACGACGCCGAGGCTGCGGAGGTCGACCGGCTTGTGCTCGCCGTGGCCCCGCACCAGCGGCTGCAGCGCCGTCTGCTGGCGCGCCGCGAAGAAGCCGAAGAACGCGACCGCGACGACCGCGCCCAGCGCCGCCTCGGCGACCGACAGCGGCGAGATCTCCTCCAGCCAGATCATCGTCGTCGTGGTGTCGCCGACGACCGACCCAGCGCCGCCGGCGTTGCTCGCGGCGACGATGGCGGCGAGGTAGCCGATGTGGACCTTGCGCTGGAACAGCGTGATCGCGGCAGCGCCGCCGATCAGCGCCGCGGCGATGTTGTCGAGCACCGACGACATCACGGCGATCAGGACCAGCAGCAGGAAGGCGCCCATGCGGCCCGCCGGCAGCACCTCGGTCAGCTTCTCGGCGAGGTTGCTGCGCTCGAAGTAGTTGGCCAGCACTGCGAAGCCGAGCAGCAGGCCGCCGAGGTTGACGATCGTCCGGGCCTCGTGGTGCAGGTGCGCGCCGAGGTCGAACGGCGTCATCGTCAGCTTGACGAGGAGCACGCAGCCGAGCCCGCCGAGCGCGATCGGGAGCGCCAGCTTGTGGAACTTCGCGATGCCGAGCAGCGTCGCGGCGAACAGTCCGAACAGCAGGTAGGTGGTCAAGGTCTCGCTCGCAGGGAAGCGCCGGTCGACCGGCGGCGCCGGAAGCGGCGCCGTCTACTCCATCGGCTGAGGGGTCCAGCCCATTGGAGACGACCCCATCGCGAAAACGAAGTGCCGACCGCATGGCGTCAACGTGTTTTGACGCCCCCCCCTGCGAAAACCGGCCCGGTCAGGGCGCGACGACGTCGACCCAGACGAGGCGATGGTCCGACGCCGTCGCCAGCCCAGCGCCCGGCTCGCGCTCCGCTGGCCAGAAGACCTCCCCCTGCACCGTGCGCAGCGACCGCGACGGCAGCACGTAGTCGACGCGCAGGTTGCCCGGTCCCACGCCGACCGCGTCCTCGAAGTCGCCGGTGTCGAGGCTGGCGTCGCCGCCGTGCGTGGCATTGCTGCCGAACTGCTTCCGGCTCCACTCGACGCCGCCGCTGCTGCGCGGCTGGGGATCGAATACGCGCGCATGGCCGAGCAGCGCCGCCAACGCCTCGCGCCGGCTGTCGCCGTCGACCGGATCGCAGTTGAGGTCGCCGAGCACGACGAAGTGCGCGCCGTCGGGAAGACCGCCCGCCGTGCCGGCGTCGTCGACGATCCACTCGCCCTTGCCGGGCGTCAGGTAGTCGACCCAGAAGCGGACCTCGTCGTGGTTGCGGCGGCCGTTGCGGTCCTCGGGCCCGTCGAACGCCGGCGGCGTCGGATGCGCGCACAGCGCGTGCACGATCTGCGCGCCGACGCCGATCGGCACGTCCCAGTGGCTCTTGCTCGACAGCCGCAGCTGCGCCCACGTCGCGTCGTCGTAGTAGCCATCGGGCCGCAGCGCGCCGGGCATCGCCGACCACGGCAGCGCGCGGAACGTGCGCGCGCGGTCGGCGAGGATCGGATGGCGCGACAGCAGCGCCATGCCGTACTGGCCGGGGAAGGCGCCGTAGCCGTGCGCGTCGCCAGGGCCGTCGCTGCGGCCGTCGCGATCGAGGTCGCGCCCCGTCGGCTCGCCGGTGTTGCTCGGCGCGACGAAGGTGAACTCGTAGCGGATCGGCGTGAGGCCCTGCTGGCTGACCGCGAGGTACTCGTCGGCAAACGCCTTCGCCGCAGCGCCGGCGTCGTCGTGGTCGAGTTCGCACAGCAGCAGCACGTCCGGCTGCGCGCGCTGCACGATCGCGGCGAGGCGTTTGCCGGCCTCGCTGCCGCCGCCGCGCAGTTCCTGCAGCAGGGCGCCGGCGGTCGGGCGGTTGAGCGCGACGTTGAACGCCGCGAAGCGCACGACCTGCACCGGCTCGCGTGCGCGCCGCTCGTAGAACGACAACGCCAGCGGCACGCTGAGCAGCAGGCAGACGATCGACCAGAGCGTGTAGTTGGGAGCCTTCCTGACGGCGGCCATGCGCTCAGCCTACCCGGCACGGGTCGGCGAACATCGCCGCGGCGTCGGTGAGGCGGGCCTTGGGACCGATCACTACTACCGCGTCGCCGGGCGCGAGCACCGTGTCGGGCGTGATCGCGCCGAGGTTCTGGCCGCCGCGTCGCACGGCGACGACGCTGCAGCCGGTGCGGCGGCGGATGCCGACCTCGGCGAGCGAGCGATGCAGGCAGTCCGCCGCCGGCTGCACGCGGAAGACCGCGAAGCCGATGCCGGGCACGAACTCGGCCAGCTGCGCGGCCTCGCCGGCGGCGACCTCGGCCAGCCGTTCGCCGCCGGCGCGGGCGCGCACGCCGCGGACCTGCCGGCCGATCTCGTCGTCGGCGACGAGGAAGCGCCGCAGCGTGCGCACCAGCATCTCGACCGAGGCCTCCAGTTCCTGCGGCACGACGTCGTTGGCGCCGGCGCGGCGCAGGCCGTCGGCCTCGGCGGTGTACGTCGAGCGCGCCAGCACGTGCAGGTCCGGCGCCAGCTGCCGCGCCAGCTGCGCGGTGCGGCTGGTCGCGGCGGCGTCGTTGACCGCGAGCACCAGCATCTGCGCGCTCTGCACCCCGAGCGCCTCCAGCGCGTGCTGGCGCGTGCAGTCGGCGAGCACGATCGGCGTGCCCTGCTGCTTCTCGGCCTTGACCGTCTCGGCGTTCATCTCGGCGACGACGTAGGGCACGCCGGCCGCCCGCAGGCCCGCCGCGATCGTGCGGCCAGTCGGGCCAAAGCCGACGACGATCGCGTGCTCGCGCGTGGGGATGGCGGCGTGATGACCGCCGGCCGAGTCGCCGTGGCCGGCCGCCCCACCGCCAGCCGCGCCACCGGCCGCCGCCGGCGCCGCGTCGCGCGCGCGCGCCGCCAGCCGCTTGCCGAGCGCGTACAGCAGCGGCGTCACCGCGATCGACAGCACGGCGACGACCAGGAACACGCGTTCGAGGTCGCCGGCGAGCAGTTCCTTGTTCTTCTGCTTGGCGAGCTGCACCAGCACGAACGAGAACTCGCCGACCTGCGCCGCGGTCAGCGCCGCGCGCAGCTGCACCCAGCGCGGCTGGCCGAGCCGCCCGACAGCGAACGCCATCAGCACGGCCTTGCCGACGAGCACCGCGGCGAGGCCGACGCCGACCGCGAGCGGCCGCTCGGCGACGACGCCGGCGTCGAACAGCATGCCGATCGAGACGAAGAACAGGCTGGCGAAGGCGTCGCGGAACGGCTCGGTCTCGGCCGCGGCCTGGCTGTGGTGGTCGGAGTCGGCGAGCAGCACGCCGGCGAGGAACGCGCCGAGCGCGAGCGACAGTTCCAGCGCGGCGGTGACGGCGGCGAGCGACAGGCACCACGTCGCCAGGAACAGCACGAACAGCTCGCGGTTGCGCGTGCGTGCGACCAACCGCACCAGCGGCCCGACCAGCAAACGCGCCGCGACCAGCACGGCGGCGAACAGGCCGAGGTTGGCGAGCGACCGCAGCGGCGAGGCTGCTTCGCCGCCGCCGCCGACGACGAACGGCAGCAGCAGGATCATCGGCACGACCGCGAGGTCCTGCGCGATCATCACACCGAGCACCGCGCGGCCGTGCGGCGCCGCCAGTTCGCCCTGGTCGACCAGGATCTTGGTCGCCGCCGCCGTGCTCGACAGCGCGATCAGGAAGCCCAGCAGCGCGCCGAGCTGCCACGAGGCGCCGAAGGCCATCGCCACGGCGGCGGTCGCCGCGATCGTGCCGACGATCTGCAGGCCGCCGCCGACGAAGATGGCGCGGCGCAGGCGCTGGATCTGCCCGAGCGGCACCTCCAGGCCGACCGCGAACAGCAGCACCACGACGCCGACCTCGGCGAGGTTCTCGACCATCGCTTCGTGCTGCACGAGGCCGATGGCGTTGGGTCCGACGAGCACGCCGGCGACCAGGAAGCCGACGATCGGCGGCAACCGGAAGCGGTGGAACGTGACCGCGACGCCGACGCACAGCGCGAACAGCAGCGCGAGTTCGAGCAGGGCGCCCTGGAGTTCGTTCGTCGAGAGGAGCACGCGCCGTTGGTAGCCGGGCGCCGCCGGGAAGCCAAGGAACAACGCCGGGCAGCGGACGGCTGGGCGGCCCGCACCGCCGCCGCCCGCCGCCGCCGGCCGCGCCTTGCGCCGCCCGCCCCGCCGGGCACCATGCTCGCCCCATGGACCTCACCTTCCTGGCCCAACTCGGCCTCGGCACGACCAACTCCGGCGCCTTCGACGGCGCGTGGCGCAAGACCAAGGGCGCGGCGCTGGCCGTGCGCTCGCCGATCGACGGTTCGACGATCGCGACCGTGCAGATGGCGACGGCGCAGGACTACGCGGCGGTCAGCAAGGCTGCGCACGCGGCGTTCCTGCGCTGGCGCGAGCTGCCCGCGCCCAAGCGCGGCGAGTACGTCCGCCAGATCGGCAACGCCTTCCGCGACAAGAAGGAACTGCTCGGCAAGCTGGTCACGCTGGAAGCCGGCAAGATCCTGCAGGAAGGGCTGGGCGAGGCGCAGGAGTGCATCGACATCGCCGACTTCGCCGTCGGCCTCTCGCGCCAGCTGTACGGCTTGACGATCGCGAGCGAGCGGCCCAACCACCACATGCGCGAGACGTGGCACCCGCTCGGCACCGTCGGGATCATCACGGCGTTCAACTTCCCGATCGCCGTGTGGGCGTGGAACTCGATGCTGGCGCTGGTCTGCGGCGACAGCTGCCTGTGGAAGCCGTCGCTGAAGACGCCGCTGACGGCGATCGCGATGACGAAGATCGCCGCCGAGGTGCTCGGCAAGGAATGGGCCGCGCTCGTCGGCCTCGTGATCGGCCCGGACGCCGAGGTCGGCGGCGCGCTGCTCGACGACCCGACGATCCCGCTGGTCAGCGCGACCGGCAGCACGCGCATGGGCCGCATCGTCGGCCCGCGCGTCGCCCAGCGCTTCGGCCGTTCGCTGCTGGAGCTCGGCGGCAACAACGCGATCGCCGTCATGGCCGACGCCGACCTGTCGCTGGCCGTGCGCGGCATCGTGTTCGGCGCCGTCGGCACCGCCGGCCAGCGCTGCACCACGACGCGCCGTCTGCTCGTGCACGAGTCGGTCGTCGACGACCTGCAGGCGCGGCTGGTCAAGGCCTACGCCCAGTGCCGCATCGGCAACCCGCTCGACAAGAAGACGCTCGTCGGCCCGCTGATCGACGAGGCCAGCGCC
>JADCJE010000045.1 GCA_020247305.1 Phycisphaerales bacterium
GCAGGCGACGATGGCCTCGCGCTCGATGGTGCTGAGCGGCCTGACGGTGGGGGCGTTCCTCGTCTACCACCTGGCGCACTTCACCTTCGGCGCGGTGCACGGCGCCCGCGCCGCCAAGGCACTCGAGGTCGCCAACGCGCCGTGGAACGGCCACAACGTCCATGCGATGGTCACCGGCAGCTTCGCCGATCCGCTGGTCGTGACGCTCTACGTCGCGGCGCAGGTCGTGTTGTTCCTGCACCTGAGCCACGGCGTGCAGAGCCTCGCCCAGACGCTCGGCTTCCACCACGGCCGCTACACGCCGATGGTGCGCTCGCTGTCCGTCGTGCTCGCGCTGGCGATCGCCGGCGGCAACGCCTTCCTGGCCCTTTCCGTCCTCCTCGGCATCGTGAAGGGAGCCTGATCATGAAGCTCGACTCCAAGATCCCGTCTGGCGCGATCCACGAGAAGTGGAGCAATCGCAAGTTCGAGCAGAAGCTCGTCAACCCGGCCAACAAGCGCAAGTACAAGGTGATCGTCGTCGGCTCCGGCCTCGCCGGCGCCGCGGCCGCCGCGTCGATGGCGGAGCTCGGCTACCAGGTCGAGTGCTTCTGCTTCCAGGACAGCCCGCGCCGCGCGCACAGCATCGCCGCGCAGGGCGGCATCAACGCCGCCAAGAACTACCGCAACGACGGCGACTCGGTGTACCGGCTGTTCTACGACACCGTGAAGGGCGGCGACTTCCGCGCCCGCGAGGCCAACGTCTACCGCCTCGCCGAACTGTCGGTGAACATCATCGACCAGGCGGTCGCGCAGGGCGTGCCGTTCGCGCGCGAGTACGGCGGCCTGCTCGACAACCGCAGCTTCGGCGGCGCCCAGGTCAGCCGCACGTTCTACGCGCGCGGCCAGACCGGCCAGCAGCTGCTGCTCGGCGCCTACGCGGCGCTGTCGCGGCAGATCGGGCTCAAGGCCGTGAAGATGTTCGCGCGCACCGAGATGCTCGACGTCGTGGTCGTCGACGGCCACGCCAAGGGCATCGTCGTCCGCGACCTGCAGACCGGCGAGATCCGCACGCACGCGGCCGACGCCGTCGTGCTGTGCACCGGCGGCTACGGCAACGTCTTCTACCTCAGCACCAACGCCAAGAACTGCAACGTCACGGCGACGTGGCGCGCGCACCGGCGCGGGGCCGGCTTCGCCAACCCGTGCTACACGCAGATCCACCCGACCTGCATCCCGGTCAGCGGCGACCACCAGAGCAAGCTGACGCTCATGTCGGAGTCGCTGCGCAACGACGGCCGTGTCTGGGTGCCGCTCAAGAAGGGCGACAAGCGCAAGGCCGCCGACATCCCGGACACCGAGCGCGACTACTTCCTGGAGCGCAAGTACCCGAGCTTCGGCAACCTCGCGCCGCGCGACATCGCGTCGCGCGCGGCGATGACGGTCTGCGACGAGGGCCGCGGCATCGGCGACACGGGGCTGGGCGTCTACCTCGACTTCCGCGACAGCATCCAGCGCCTGGGCAAGGAAGCGATCGCGGCGCGGTACGGCAACCTGTTCCACATGTACGCGAAGATCACGGCCGAGGACCCGTACTCGCGGCCGATGCGCATCTTCCCGGCCGTGCACTACACGATGGGCGGGCTGTGGGTCGACTACGACCTGCAGTCGACGATCCCGGGCCTGTTCGTCTGCGGCGAAGCCAACTTCTCCGACCATGGCGCCAATCGCCTTGGCGCCTCGGCGCTGATGCAGGGCCTGGCCGACGGCTACTTCGTGATCCCGTACACGATCGGCGGCTACCTCGCCGGCCAGAAGCCGGGCAGCGTCGACGGCAAGCGGCCGGAGTTCGCGCAGGCTGCGGCCAGCGTCGCCGAGATGACCAAGCGCCTGCTCGGCATCCAGGGCAAGCGCACGGTCGACGACTTCCACCGCACGCTCGGCAAGATCATGTGGAGCAAGTGCGGCATGGCGCGCAGCGAGAAGGGCCTCAAGGAGGCGATCGCGTCGATCCAAGGCCTGCGCGCCGACTTCTGGAAGGACGTGCGCGTGCTCGGCGACGGCATGAACGTCAACCAGTCGCTGGAGAAGGCCGGCCGCGTCGCCGACTTCCTGGAGTTCGGCGAGCTGATGTGCCGCGACGCGCTCGAGCGCCGCGAGTCGTGCGGCGGCCACTTCCGCGAGGAATGGCAGGACGACGGCGAGGCCCGGCGCGACGACCAGAACTTCTGCCACGCCGCCGTGTGGGAGCACAAGGGCGAGCCGAAGGACGCCGTGCGCCACCAGGAACAGCTGCACTTCGAGAACGTGCACCTCGCCGTGCGGAGCTACAAGTGACGGGGAACACCACGATGAAGCTCACCCTCCACATCTGGCGCCAGCAGAAGCGCAGCACCGCCGCCGACTTCAAGCAGGACGGCCGCATGGTGCGCTACGAGCTGGACGGCGTGTCGCCCGACATGTCGTTCCTCGAGATGCTCGACGTGCTCAACGAGCAACTGATCAAGAAGGGCGAGGAGCCGGTCGTGTTCGACCACGACTGCCGCGAAGGCATCTGCGGCTCCTGCAGCCTGATGATCGACGGCGAGCCGCACGGCCCGCAGTCTGGCACGACGACCTGCCAGCTGCACATGCGCAGCTTCCGCGACGGCGCCGAGATCTGGATCGAGCCGTGGCGCGCCAAGGCCTTCCCGGTGGTCAAGGACCTGATGGTCGACCGCAGCGCGTTCGACCGCGTGGTGCAGGCCGGCGCGTTCATCTCGGTGAACACCGGTGCGCCGCAGGACGCCAACGCCATCCCGGTGCCCAAGGCCGACGCGGACCGCGCGTTCGACGCGGCCACCTGCATCGGCTGCGGCGCCTGCGTCGCGGCGTGCAAGAACGCCTCGGCGATGCTGTTCGTCGGCGCCAAGGTCTCGCACTTCATGCACCTGCCGCAGGGCCGGGTCGAGCGCGAGACCCGCGCCCGCAACCTCGTCGCGGCGATGGACAAGGAAGGCTTCGGCAACTGCACCAACCAGAACGAGTGCGAAGCCGCCTGCCCGAAGGAGATCCCGGTGCGCGTGATCGCGGAGATGAACCGCGAGTTCCTGCGCGCGAAGGCGGTCGAGGAGCCGCCGAGCGGCAAGCGCGTCGGCGGCGACGGCTGACGCTCCGGGAGGGCAGCCCGGCACGCGTGCTCGGGTCGCTCCGCGTGGCCGCCAACCCGCCCGCGACGCGTCGACGCAACCGGTCGATCGTCCGGCTGCGACCGGCGGCGAGGCCGTGCGGTCGCTGCCATGGCCGGTCCGGCGTGGAACCGGCGTGGGACCGTCGGCGGGAACTCGCGCCGGGCCGCTACGTTGGGGACCCGCCATGCGCCACCTGACGCCGTTGTTCCCGTTCGCCCTGCTGCTCACCGCGGCCGCCGCGCAGACGCCTGCGCCGGCGACCGAACCGGCCCGCGACCCGCTGCCCGTGCGCGAGGTCACCGTGTTCAAGGACGGCCATGCCTGGGTGCTGCGCGAGCGGCCGCTCGCCGCCGCCGACGGCCAGGAGGTCGTGCTCGACGAACTGCCTCGGCCGCTGATCGGCGCGTTCTGGCCGTACGCGGTCGATGGCGCGCGGCTGGTCAGCGCCAAGGCCGGCACGACCACGGTGCGCAGCGACGCGACGGTGATGGACCTGCGGCAGCTCGCGCGCGCCAACGCCGGCAAGGACGCGTTGGTCGTCACCGCCGACAAGGAACGCCTCGAAGGCAAGCTGCTCGGCGTGCCGTCGCGCCAGACGCTGCCGTCGGCGAGCGATGGCGAGTTGCTGCTGCTGCAGACCGCGCAGGGCACGCGCGCGCTGCCGCTCGCCTCGGTGCGCGAACTGGAGGTCCGCGGCGACTACCAGGGTCGCATCGCCGTCGAGGAGGCGAAGCCGCGGCTGACGCTGCGCGTCGCCGGCGGCGGGCCGCAGGCCAAGGTCGGCGTCATGTACGTGCAGCGCGGGCTGCGCTGGATCCCGGCGTACCGCATCGACATCGACGGCGACGGCAAGGCCAAGGCGCAGTTCGAGGCGACGCTGGTCAACGACCTGATCGACCTGCAGGCGGCGACGGTGAACCTCGTCGTCGGCGTGCCGCGCTTCGACCACGCCGGCGAGCTCGATCCGATCGCGCTGCAGCAGGAGGGCGCGCAGGTCGCCGAGCACCTTGGCCGCAGCATGCAGCAGCAGGCGTTCAGCAACCGCATGTCCAACGCCTTCATGGCGCAGGCGCCGAGCGCGGCGAGCGACGGCGGGGGCGGCGGCGAGCCGGAGCCGACGGTCGAAGGTGGCGCGGGCAACGAGGACCTCTACGTCTTCACGCTGCGCGACGTGACGCTGAAGAAGGGCGAGCGCATGGTGCTCCCGATCGCCGCGTTCGAACTGCCGTACCGCGACCTGTACCGGCTCGACGTCTCGTTCGCGCCGCCGATTGAGGTGCGCCAGGGCCTGCAGAGCCAGCAGCTCGTCGAGCTCGCGCGCCAGCTGGCGGCGCCGAAGGTCCGGCACGTGCTGCGCCTCACCAACACCGGCGACGCGCCGCTGACGACCGCGCCGGCGCTGGTGCTCGCTGGCGGCAAGCTGCTGGCCCAGGGCACGATGCTCTACACGCCGCGCGGCGGCGCGACCGACCTCGAGATCAACGTCGCCGTCGACGTGAAGGTCGAGACCGACGAGCGCGAAGTGAAGCGCGACCCGGGGCCGTTCCGCCTCGGCGACGACCGGTACGCCCGCGTCGACGTCGCCGGCGCGATCAAGCTGACCAACCGCAAGCCCAAGGCCATCGAGGTCGAGGTCACGCGCCGCGCGCTCGGCCTCGCCGACACCATCGGCCAGGGCGGCGCGCAGAAGCAGCTAGACCTCGTGCAGGCGTGGCAGGGCGGCTCGGCGAACCCGTGGTGGGGCTGGTGGAGCTGGCCGCACTGGTGGTTCCAGCACAACGGCTTCGCCGAGTTCCGCTGGACGGCGACCGTGGCGCCCGGCGGCGAGGCGACGTTCGACGCCGGCTGGCACTACTTCTGGCGCTGAGGGACTGCGCGTGGCGCCGGGCCGCGGCTTGCGCCCGGCGGCCGCATGCCCGGCGGCGCGCAGGCCCGGCCGCCGGCGCGCGTCGCGAGCTCAGCGGCGCGGCTTCGCCGCCGCGGCCTGCCGCGCCAGCGCCGCCTGCGCCGCCGCCAGCCGCGCCACCGGCACGCGGAACGGCGAGCACGACACGTAGTCGACGCCGATGCCGTCGCAGAACGCGATCGAGCGCGGCTCGCCGCCGTGTTCGCCGCAGATGCCGACCTCCAGGTCGGGCCGCGCCGCGCGACCGCGGTCGACGGCCATGCGCATCAGTTCGCCGACCCCGTCGCGGTCGATCGTCGCGAACGGGTCGTCGTGCAGGATGCCCTTCTGCAGGTACTCCTGCAGGAAGCCGGTGGCGGCGTCGTCGCGCGAGATGCCGAACGTCGTCTGCGTGAGGTCGTTGGTGCCGAACGAGAAGAACGCCGCGTGCGTGGCCAGCCGCCCGGCGACCAGGGCAGCGCGCGGCGTCTCGACCATCGTGCCGAACGAATAGGGGATGCGCCGCCCGCGTTGGCGCAGCACGTCCTGCACGACCGGCTCCAGCTCGGCGCGTTCGACCGCCAGTTCGGCGCTGGTGCTGGCGAGCGGGATCATCACCTTGGGCCGCGGCCGCACGCCCGCGGCGGCGACGTCGCACGCGGCCTCGAAGATCGCGCGCACCTGCATGCGCACCAGCTCGGGCATGTGGATGCCGAGCCGCACGCCGCGCAGGCCGAGCATGGGGTTCTGTTCGCGCAGCGCGTCGACCTTGGCGAGCACGCGCTGCCGCTCGGCGAGCGTCGCGCGCTGCGCCGGTTCGTCGCCGGCGTGTAGTGCGAGCCGCGTCTGCAGCGTCGTCGTCTCGCGCAGCAGCGCGTCGTGCTCGGGCAGGAACTCGTGCAGCGGCGGGTCGAGCAGGCGGATCGTCACCGGCAGCCCGTCCATGGCACGGAACAGGCCGGCGAAGTCGGCGCGCTGCAGCGGCAGCAGCCGCTCCAGGCAGTCGCGGCGTTCGTCGTCGTCGGTGGTCAGGATCAGTTGCTGCACCAGCGGCAGGCGATCCGGCGCGAAGAACATGTGCTCGGTGCGGCACAGGCCGATGCCCTCGGCGCCGAAGCGGCGCGCGCGGGCGGCGTCCTCCGGCAGGTCGGCGTTGGCCTGCACGCCCAGGCGCCGCACGGCGTCGGCCCAGCCGAGCAGCCGCTGCAGCTTGCGGTCGTCGAGGCCGGGGGCCTTGGTCGCCAGCCGGCCGGCGAACACTTCGCCCGTGCCGCCATCCAGCGACAGCCATTCGCCCGCGCGCACGACCGTGCCGTCGGCCGCCGTCAGCGTGCGCGTGGCTTCGTCGATGCGCAGCGCCGCGGCGCCGACGACTGCGGGCTTGCCGAACTGCCGCGCGACCAGCGCGGCGTGGCTCGTGCGGCCGCCGCGGCTCGTCACCACGCCCTTGCTGGCCAGCAGGCCGTGCACGTCGTCCGGGCGCGTCTCGGCGCGCACCAGCACGACCGGCTGGCCGTCCTTGGCCAACTGCACGGCGGTGTCGGCGTCGAACGCCGCGACGCCGACGGCCGCGCCGGGCGAGACGTCGAGGCCCGTGCCGAGCAGGCGCCCCTCGGCCTTTGCCGCGGCGCGCGCGGTGGCGTCGAACTGCGGGTGCAGGAAGCGGTCGACGTGCTCCGGCTGCACGCGCAGCAGGGCCTCGTCGCGGCCGATGCGGCGCTCGTCGGCGAGGTCGACGGCGATGCGCACCGCAGCCTGCGCGGTGCGCTTGGCGGTGCGCGTCTGCAGCATCCACAGCACGCCGCGTTCGACGGTGAACTCGACGTCCTGCACGTCGCGGTAGTGGCGTTCGAGCGCCTTGCAGTGGCGCACGAACTGCCGCCAGAGCTTCGGCTGCCAGTCGGCCATCGCCGCGACCGGCTGCGTCTTGCGCGTGCCGGACACCACGTCTTCGCCCTGCGCCTGCACCAGGAAGTCGCCTTCGATGGCCTTGCCGCCGTCGGTGACGTTGCGCGTCGTCGCCACGCCGGTCGCCGACGTCGGCCCGAGGTTGCCGAACGCCATCGTCTGCACGTTGACCGCCGTGCCGAGGTCGTGCGGGATGCCGGCCGCCGTGCGGTAGTCGCGGGCGCGTTTGCCGTTCCACGAGCGGAAGACCGCCTCGACGCACAGGCGCAGCTGCGCGCGCGGGTCGGCGGGGAACGGCTGCTGGCCGTGCGCGGCGACGATCGCCCGGAAGCGCGCGAGCACGTCGCGCAGGTCGTCGGCCCGCAGGCCGGCGTCGTCGGCGCAGCCGCGCTGCGCCCGCGCCTGCCGCAGCGCGTCCTCGAACGCCTGCTCCGGCGCGCCGAGCACCACCTTGCCGAACATCTGGACGAAGCGCCGGTGCGCGTCGAGTGCGAAGCGTTCGTCGCCGGTGTCGGCGGCGAGCTGCTCGCGCACGGCGTCGGTCATGCCGAGGTTGAGCACCGTGTCCATCATCCCGGGCATCGAGGTGCGCGCGCCCGAGCGGCACGACAGCAGCAGCGGCCGCCGCGGATCGCCGAGCTTCTTGCCGGTCCGGCGTTCGAGCGCGCGCAGTTGCCGTTCGACGGCCGGCCACAGGCCCGCCGGCCAGCGCTCGCCGCCGGCAAGGAAGGCGCGGCAGGCGGCGGTCGTGACCGCGAAGCCCGGCGGCACCGGCAGGCCGAGCGAGCGCATCTCGGCGAGGTTCGCGCCCTTGCCGCCGAGCAGATTGCGCACGCCGTCGGCGCCGCTGAGCCGGCGGGCGAGGCGGTCGAAGCCGTCGAGGGGATGGACGAGCAGCGCGGGGGCGCGCCGACGGTGCGGCTGCGATGCGGTCATGACGGCCATCCCACCGGTGGACGGCGGTTTCGACCATGGGGCGAACGGAGCGGAACGCGGCTGCCGCACGGCCCACGCACAACGGCCCACGCCGCCGCACGCCCCGGCGCGCGTCGGCGACGGCACCGCGGCGCAGACCTCGGCGGTCGAGATGCCAGCGGGTTCCCGCTCCCGGCGCGGTGGCGATGGCGGCCAACGGGGTCCGGCCGGGACCCGGATCCCGAAGACTTCGCCCGCCGTCAGTCGAGGTCGAATGGGGTGCGCGGCTTGGTGTCCTTGTCCTTCTTCGCCTCTTCCTTGGCGCGGCGCAGCTTGGCGTCGAGCGCTTCGCCCTGCTTGGCCTGATCGACCTGGGCCGAGTCGAACAGGTCGGTCAGCCGCTGCTGGTCGCGCTTCTGCGCCGCCAGGAGGTCGTCGAGGTTGCGGCCGCCCTTGGCCTCGTCGGCGCGGACGGCGCGCGCCTTGCCTGAGCGGGTGTCGATCTCGATCGACTTGTTGCAGCAGGGGCAGGCGAACGTGAAGACGGTCTGGGCCATGGCGGTCGGCGATTGTCGGGCCGGCGACCGGACGCGGCAACCGGCGCGGCCGACGGCGCGGAAGTTGGCGCGGACGATCCGTTCGCCGCGGTCGGGCGGTGTCGTTCCGTCGGCGCCATGGCTATCGTGGGCCTGCGCGCCGAGCCCGGCGCGTCCGAGCCGCCTTGACCCAGGATCCAACGACCCGCGAGGGAACCGCGTCCGCCGGACCGCGTTTGGTCCTCGGCCCGACGCGCCCGCAGCGGCCCGATGCGGCGGACGCCGACGACGACGCGGCGCTCGCCGCGCTCGTGCAGCGGGCGCAGGCCGGTGACGGCGACGCCTTCGGCGCGCTCGTCGACGGCCACGCCGACCGGGTGATGCGCATCATGATCCACGTCCTGCACTGCGACCGCGCGACCGCCGAGGACCTCTGCCAGGAGACCTTCCTGCGCATGCACCGCGGCCTCGCTGCGTTCGACGGTGCGCGCTTCGTGCCGTGGCTGCACACGATCGCCATGAACGTCGCGATCGGCGAGCACCGCCGCCGCCGGGCGCATAAGCGCGGCGCGCCGACGCGCTCGCTCGACGCGCCGCTGCCCGGCACCGACGACCTCTACCTCGACCCGGCCGGCCGCGAACGCGACCCCGGCGACGTGGCGCACCAGCGCGACTTCGCCGCCCGCGTGCGCGCGTGCGTGCAGCGCCTGCCCGACGAGTTCCGCGCCGCCGTCGTGCTGCGCGACATGGAGTCGCTGTCGTACGAGGAGATCGCCGCGGCGCTCGGCCTGCAGCCGGGCACGGTGCGTTCGCGCATCCACCGCGGCCGCCTCTTGCTGCAGGAGATGCTGCAGGAGTTCGACCGATGACGCCCGCCGACCGCCAGGGCGACGAACGCTTCGCCGATTGGGTCGATGGCCGCATGAGCGAGCGCGAGCGCGAGCGCTTCGTCGCCGAACTGCGCGTCAACGCGCAGCTGCGCGAGGACCTCGCCGCGTACGAACGCACGGTCGCCGCCGTGCGCGCCGCGCTGCAGGCCCCGACGCGGCCGGTCGCGATGGCCGACCGCGTGCGCGCTGCGCTCACCGCCGCGCCGGCCGCGCCGACGCCAACCGCGACCGACACGCCGACCCTGCGGCTGCTGCCGCGCGTGCTCTGGAGCCTCGGCACGGCGGCGGCGGCGCTGCTCGCCGCGCTGTGGCTGGATGCGTGGTCGGGCAGTGACCGCGCGCCGGTGGTCGAACGGTCGCCGTCGGTCGCGCGCGGCGAGGAACTGCAGGCCAGCGGTGGCTTGCCCACGGGCGACGCCGCTGCAGGCGCGGCGCCCGGCGCGGTGGCTGCGCGCCGCGGCGAGCCGGCGAAGGGCGAAGCACAGGGCAACACGGGCCTGCCCGCCGCGAGCGCGCGGCCGGGAGTGCCAGCGCCAGGGGATGCCGTCGCTGCAGGCCCCGCTGCGCCGCCGCCCGCCGCCCAGCGGCAGGATCTCCAGCAGGCGGAGGCTCAGCAGCAAGCCCAGCAGCAAGCATCCGAGCCGCAGGACGTCCAGTCGGGGCATGCCCAGCTGGGTGCTCCGGCGGATGCGGCGCCAAACCCGCAGCCGGCGCCCGCCGAGCGCAGCGCGGCAGCGGCTGCGCCGTCGCCGCCGCCCGCCGGCACGGTGGCCGCGCCCGGCCAGGTCGCCGCGTCGCCATCCGACCGCGCGCTGGCGGATGCGGAGCCCGCCGCCCGCGCCGCCGCCAAGGCCGCACCCGCGCCGACGCCGCTGCTGGTCCTCGACCTCGCTGCGCCGCTGCCCGGCGGCACGGCCGACGCGGACGCAGCCAAGCGCAAGCCGGCGACGCCCGACCGCGTGCTCGGGGGCGGCGCGGGCCGGCCGGTCCGCGGTGGGGCCGGCGCAGGCGCGGGGGGGGGAGTTGGCGAGCGGCGCAGCACCGAAGCGGGCCCCGACCGGGAACGCAGCAGCAGCGCGGATGCCGGCGGCGCCGCCCAACCAGCAACCGGCGCCACGGCGCCGTTCGATGCCGCGGGCCTGCGCGCAGCGCTGCGCGCGTTCCTGACGACCGCGGTCGCGGAACCGGACGCGGCGACGGCATCGTGGGCGACCGCTGCCGGCGTGCTGCAACTCTCGCCGTGGCTCGACGACCCGGCCAACGCCGCGGACGGCAGCGTGCGCTCGTGGCTCGTCGAAGGCGACAAGGCCGACGTCGCCGCGCTGGTCGCTGTGGCCGCGGAGTTCGCGCGCGATCGCGCCGGTGCGGTGCAGAACGGCGAGGTGCCGGTGGCGCTGCCCGCGCCGCCGACCACCGGGAACCGCGTGCTGCCGTCAGCGCGGCTGGTCCTGCGTCTCCAACTGCGGCGTCGGTAACGACGTCAGCCACCGGTCGCCGACGGCGAGTTCGTGGCCGAGCGTCTGCCAGTCGCCGAGCACGACGACGAGGCGTTGGACGCCGCCGACCGACTGTCGCAGCGCCACGGTGCTGGCCAGCCGCGGCCGGTCGCCGCCGACGCAGGCGGTGACTTCGACTTCGTCGGCGCGCGGTGGTCCGTCGCGGCGTTCGATCGCGAGGTCGAGCACCGCGCCGCGCGCCGCGATGCCGCGCACTGCCAGCACGCCGAGGTCCGGCGGCAGCCATGGCGACAGCAGCACGAAGCCGTCCTCCAGCGTGAAGTCGGTCGCGTGCCGGATCCCGGTGAGCGCCAGCAGCAGCGCGTCGAGCGCCCGCGCCGCGTCGCCGGGCGACGCCGGTCTGGCGGCGAGGCGGCGCACCGCGCGGTAGGCGGCAAGGCGCGCTGGACCGTCGCGCAGCATCGCCGCGGCGGCGAGGCGCGAGGCCGCCGCGGCCAGCGTGTCGGCGGCCGGGTTGGCGGCCGCCTGCGCCGTCAGGTCGGCCAGCGCGGTGTCGTCGTGGCGCTGCCGCATCGGCAGCACGGCCGGCAGCCCGAACCACGCCGGATCGAGGTCGCGCACGTCAGCCGGCGGATGCGCGCGCCGCGCCGTCAGTGCCTCGCGGCGCTGGCTGGCGAAGCGACCGCGCATGCGCTGCTCCCACACCGTCTCCAGCTGCCCAAGGCGCGCGAGCGCGAGGTCGGCGCAGTGCACGCCGGAGCGGCCGCGGCGCAGGCGCAGCGCGGCGGAGGCGAACAGCGCCTGGATGACGAGGCACTCGTCGGCGTAGTGCAGCGCGGTCGGCGCGGCAGCGAGCGGCCGCGCCAGCCGTTGCGCCAGCGGCCAGCACGCATCGGCGGCGGCCGGGTCTTCGCTGGCGTCGACGAACCAGCCCAGCGCCAGCAGGAACCACCAGCGATCGGTCGGGGCCGCGTCGTCGGCGCGGGCGCGCGCGTGCGCCGCCGCGAGCGCGCGCTGGGCGGCGGCGAGGTCGCCGGCGCGCAGGCAACCGAGCATGTGCTGTGCCAGGGCGCTGCCGCCGCCGGGCGCGTCGGCGACGTCGCGCGGCGGCGGCGCCACCGCCGCGATCGTCAGCTCGGCGAACAACTCCGCCAACACCGGGTCGTCGGTGGCCACGGTGAGCCGGGCCGGCGTCTGCCCGAGGGCGGCCTGCAGCAGGAACGGAACCGATGGCACGATGCGGCGCATGCCCGTAGGGCACGGCGCGACCGCGATTCGGCGCGGATTTCGCGGCCGGCCGGCCGCGCGCTCCGGCGCCGCCCGAAGCGCCGTATCGCGCGACGCCGCGAACGGCTAGAAGCGCGCGCCTTGGACTCCGGGCGGCGCAACTTCCACGCGGTGTGGCCGAGCCTGTTCGCCACGTCGATGGGCCTGATGGCCTTCCTGCCGATGCTGGCGCTCTACGTGCAGGAGCGCTTCGGCATCGACGACGAGGCCGAACTCGCGTTCTGGGCCAGCGTCATCTACGGCGCCGCGCCGCTCAGCGCCGCCGTGGCCGGGCCGTTCTGGGGTGCGTTCGGCGACGCCGCCGGCAAGAAGCCGATGGCGATCCGCGCCAACCTCGCGATCGCCGCGACCACCGCGCTGATGCCGTTCATGCCGAGTCCCGTGGCGCTGCTCGCCATGCGCGCCGTGCAGGGCGTGCTCGCCGGCTACGTCGCGCCGGCGATGGCGCTGGTGTCCGAGGGCGTGCCGCGCGCCGGGCACGGCGTGGTGATCGCGCGGCTGCAGGTGGCGATGGCGTGCGGTTCGTTCCTCGGGCCGTACCTCGGCGCCGAGGCGACGTTCTGGTTTGGCCGCACGGCGCTGTTCTGGATCGCCAGCGGCCTGTCGCTGCTCGCCGCCGCGCAGCTGGCGCTGTTCGCGCGCGAAACGCGGCCGCCGGCGGGCGCGCGCGGGCCGTTCTTCGCCGGCTTCCGCCGCGACGCGCTCGGGCTGCTGCGGCAGCCGGTGATCGGCTGGCTGCTGGCGCTGCTGCTGGTGCTGCGCCTGGGCCAGAACATGCTGGAACCGCTGGTTGCGTTGTTCGTGCGCCAACTCGGTCCCGAGCCGTGGCTCGCGGCGCACAGCGCCACGCCCGCGCTCGCGCTCGACCGCACGGTGGCGCTCGCGTTCGGCCTGCTGGCGGTGGCGCAGTGGGTGTGCACGCCGTGGTGGGGGCGCATGGCCGACCGGCACGGACCGCTGCGGTGCCTTGCGTGGCTGGCGCTCGGACTCGGCTGCCTCTACGCCGGGCTGGCGACGGTGGCGGCGATCCGGCCGTTCTTGCTGGTGCGCGCCGCGATCGCCTGCCTGATGGCCGGCTCGATGACGCTCGCCTACGCCGCCGCCAGCAAACGCGTCGACGACCGCCATCGCACGCTCGCCTTCGCCATGGTGCAGAGCTGCATCCAGTTCGGCCTGGCGCTCGGACCGCTGCTCGGCGCGGCGGTGGCCGCCGAGGCCGGCGGCGGCGTGGCGTTCGGTCGCGCGCTGCTGGTCGCCGCCGCGCTGTGCGCCGCGGCCGGGTTGGGCATGGTCGCGCTGCGCCGCGCCACCCGCGCGTTGCCGCCCGGGCCGCCGCCGCCCGCGGCCGCCGGCGCAGGCGACGCCGCGCCGGGTTGAGCGGCACGCGCGGGCGGTGGGCGCTGGGCAGTGCAACGCTGGCGGTGGCCGATCGGCGGCGGCCGGCGGGCGGCGAACGGTGGGACAGGGCTGCTACACTCGCGCCCCCGCCCGCATGTGCCTCCTCATCGTCCTGCGCGGCCGCAGCGCGGCACACCCGCTGCTCGTCGCCGGCAACCGCGACGAGCGCACCGATCGGCCGGCGTCGCCGCCGGGCCTGTGGGTTGGCCAGCAGCGCCGCGTGCTGTCGCCGCGCGACCGTCGTGCCGGCGGCACGTGGCTCGGCGTCAACGACCGCGGCGTCGTCGCCGGCCTGACCAACGTCGCCGGCGCCCCGGTGGTCGCGGGCGCGCCGTCGCGCGGCCACCTCGTGCACCTCGCCCTCGACTCCGACAGCCTCGACGCCGGCCTAGCCGCCGTGGCGCGCGCCGTCGCTGCGACGCCGCACAGCGGCTTCCAACTGGTGCTCGCCGACGCGCGCGCCGTCGTGGTGCTGCGCCATGACGGCGGCCGCCTGCAGCGCATCGACTGGCGGGACGACGTGCTGGTGGTCACCAACGAACACGGCCCCGGCGCGCTGCAGCCGCGCGGCCTCGCGCCCGCACTGGCGCCAGCGCTGCCGCTCGATCGGCAGTTGGCGCGGCTCGCCGACGTGCTGCGCGACCCCGGTGGTGACGGCCATCACGCGATCTGCAAGCGCGGCGCCGACTACGGCACGGTGTCGAGTTCGCTGCTCGCCGTGCCGCCCGACCCCGCGCGCGGGCTGGTGTGGCGCTACGCCGCCGGCGCGCCGGACGTGGCGCCGTACAAGGAGTACGGCAACCTGGGGCGGCGGTTGGTGCCGGAGGCGGCGGGCGGGTGAGGGACGGCGCTGCGGCGCCGTGGCGGGCGGATGGCAGGCGCACAAGTGTCCCGCGTTTGTGTCCAGCGATCGACCCAATGCGCCACGTGCAAACGCACGGCCTCGCCGCAAACGGATCATTCTCCATAGTTTCCGACACGGCGCGGGCGCGCACGGAGGTCGTTGCCGCAATGGCCGATTGGGTGCGGCCAACGCGTCACACTTGACGAATCGTCGATTCGTGCGATGCTGCGCCAACTCGTCGCCGGAGCGCGTTTGCGCCCGAATCCCCGCCATGCACATTGAGCCCGTGTATCTGGTGCCGCCGCGTCCACTGTCTGCGTGGACGCGCCGCAGTTTCCTGCTCGCCGGCGCGACCTTCGCCGGCGGCGCTTCCCTCGGCAGTGCGTGCGGCTTCGCGATCGGCGCGCGCCGCGATGCGTTGCCCGCGATCGGCGAACCGGAACCGACCGGCGACGTCGAACTCGACCAGTTGCGCGCGCTCGCGGCGCGCGGGGCCGATGCCGACCTCGTGCAGCACCGGCTGCTGTTCGTCGCCTCGACGTTCAGCCACTACGGGCAGGACCCGGTGCTGTGGCACGGCATCGCGCGGCTCGCCGATCTCGTCTGCGTCGACGCGACGTTCCCCGACCGCAGCGTCTTCGCGCGCGCCCTCGCCGGCGTGATCGAACGCGCCGACTCGCCGCATGCCGCCGCGTGCAAACAGCGCGTCGATGCGCTGCGGAGGCAGCGTTGAGCCCGCAGGGCGGCGGCGGCCTGCGCGTGATGGGACCCGCGCTGCAAGGCGGGACCATCCGCGTCGAGGTCGGTTCCAACGTCGACAGCGTCGAGATCAGCGCGGGCAGCTCGGCGGAGACGATCCGTCACGAGGTAGCGCCCGGCAAGGTCAACGAACTCCCCGTGCCGCCGGTCCCCGGCGGCACGATCCTGTGGATCTCGATCGGCAAGGGCCTCAATCGCAAGGTTGTGCTGGTCGAGGTGCTGGCCCCATGACGCTCCGCGTCGCCGACAAACCAACGCATCCGTGAAGAAGGAGACCATGCCCATGAACCGAACCAGCAGCCTCGTGACCGCGGTCCTCGCCGCGGTCGTCCACGCGCAAGCGCCGCAGCACGTCGTCGTGCCGGCGAGTGCCGCAACCGCCGACGCCAACTCGTTCGAGTGGGTCGCCGGCGCGTCGTCGCCGCTGCGCCAGCAGAACCTCATCGCCGCGAGCCATCTGACCGCGCTCGTCGGTCGCACGCTGACGGCGCTGGAGTTCCGGCGCACGGCCGCCGACGAGGTCTACGACGGCGCGTCGCTGTCGCTGCACGTGACGATGTCCCACGCGCCGCACGGTCCGCTCGAAGCCCACAGCAACTTCGCGTCCAACGTCGGCGCCAATGCGACGACCGTCTTCCAGGGCACGCTGACGCTGCCGACCTCGCCGGCCGTGCCCGTCGGGCCCGGCGCGCCGGTGGCGTGGTCGGCGAACAACGTGCTGCGCATCCCGTTCACGACGCCGTTCGTCTACAACGGCGGTCCACTGTGCGTCGACGTCGTCGGCACGCCGGTCGCCGGCCAGTCGACGTCGTGGTGGATGGCGGACGCGGTGTTCGAGCCGATCGCCGGCGCGGTCAGCGACCTCGGCGGCGGCTGCGGCGCCTACGGCGGCGCGCAGAAGCGCTGGAGCTACGCGAGCGCCCGCTCGCTGCTGCCCGGCGCGTACGCGCACTTCGAGGCCTACGGCCCGCCCGGCAGCCTCGGCCTCTGCGTCTTCGGCCACCGCGCGCCGCAGCCGATCCCGCTGGCGCTGCTCGGGTTCCCGTCGCCTGCCGGCTGTGACCTCATGCTCGGCGTGATCGACATGCTGGTGCCAGCGCCGTTCTTGCCCGACGCCAACCCGGGCCTGCTGCACCGCGGCGGCCTCGCTTCGGTCGAACTGCGCGTACCCAACTCGGCGGCCGTCTTCGGCGCGACGCTGACGACGCAGTGGTTCGAGTGGACGCAGCAGGCGACCAGCAACGCGCTCGAATGGACGGTCGCCAGCGCGGCGCCGAGCCTCGGCATGGCCCTGCTCGAAGGCCACCCGCAGGAAACCACCGGCACGCTGTCCGTGCACCTCGCGCACGTGCTGCGCTTCGAAGCGCAGTGACCCGCCGCCGCCCGCGCGCGCCTGCTGCGGCGCGCGCCCGGGCCCTCAGCCCTTGAGCGCCGCGAGGTTCGCCGTCGCGTCCTGCTGCGCCTTCTGCGCCCGCTCGCGCTCCGGGCCGACCACGCGCGGGTCGGCGAGCTGGCGGCCGGCGAGCTGCAGGGCCTTGTCGTACAGGCTGCGCGCCTTGGCGAGGTTGTCCGCGTTTGGCAGGTGGTACTGCAACACGACGCCGAGGTCGTTGCACAGCTGCGGCGAGTCCGGCTCCTTCTCCAGCGCGTGCTGGTACGAGCTGACGGCGTCGTCGAAGCGGCCGGTCTCGCGGCACAGGAACGCGTGGTTGTTCCACGCGTCGGCGCTGTCCTTGTAGCAGGCGAGCACGTGGTTGAGGTCGCGGCTGTGCGGCACGCGGCCCTGCTGGAAGGCGCGGTCGGCGAGGTACTGCACGGCAGCGGCGAGCTCGACGCGCTGGTCGCCGACGAGCGCGCGCAGGACGTCGGCGAAGGCCGGCCCGCCGGCGGCGGCGTAGGCGGCGGCGTGCGCCGCGGCGGCGTCGTGGTCGTCGAGCCGCCAGCCGCAGACGAACAGGTAGTAGTGGTTGTTGGTCGCCGTCGGGTCGGCGGCGAGCGCGGCGGCGAAGTGCGCGCGCGCGCCCGTCCAGTCGCCGCCGTCGCAGCGGGCGCGGCCTTCGTAGAAGCGCAGCGTCGCGGCCTTGGCCGGGTTGGCGGCCGTGGCGGCTTCGTAACGACTGCGCGCCGCCGCGTAGAAGTCGGCGCGCTGCTGCCACGTCAGGTCGCGGCCGAGCGCATCGTGGTCGAGCGGCACGCCCGGGTCGCGCGCCAGCGCGTCGGCGAAGTGCGCGCGCGCCGCGTCCGGCTTGCGGTCGAGCCACGCCAACTCGCCGAGCGCCACATGCGGGTGGCCGCGGCTCGGGTCGAGTTCGGCGGCGCGCTGGTAGCTGCGTTTGGCCGCCTGCCGCGCGGCGTCGATCTGGCCGACGAGATCGGCGGCTTCCTGGCCTTCGGGCTGCTGGCGGTCGTAGCGCGCCGACAACGCGCGCATGCGGTCGGCGGCGATGCGGCCCAACAGCACGTGCGCGCCGGCGCGGGCCGGGTGGCGGCGGGTGACCTCCTCGGCCTGCGCGACGGCGGCCTTGGTGTCGCCGAGCAGGTAGCGCGCCTGCGCCAGCACGAGGCGGCAGTCCTCGTCGGCGGGGTCGGCGGCGAGCGCTGCCTCGGCGAGGTCGGCGGCGTCGGCCCACAGCACCTCGGGCAGCAGCACGCTGCGGTCGGTCTCGGCCTGCAGCAGGTAGGTGCGCGCCAGCATGGCGTCGATCGCCGGCACGCCGGGCCGGCGCTTGCGCGCTTCGTCGAGCAGCGTCACCGCCTCGCGGAAGCGTCCGCTGCGGCCAAGGCACCGGCCCGCCGCGACGATCCACTCGATGCGCTCGGGCTCGCCGCGGTGCAGCTGCAGGAAGGCGTCCGCCGCCGGGCCGAAGCGCTGGCCGTTCTCGGCGGCGAAGGCCTGCTGCCGCAGCGCGTTGTCGTCGGCCGGCGGCGGATCCTGTCCGCACAGGCAGGCGGCGAGCAGCAGGGCGAGGAACGGCGCGCGGCGGAGCGTCATGGTCACTTGCCCTGCAACAGCCGTTCCGCGGCCTGCAGGTGCCGGCGCGCGCCCGGGCGGCGCGGGCCGGGGTAGTACTTCGCGCTGGCCTGCGCGGCGGCCTTGGCGGCAGCGCCGTCCTTGCTCTTCTTCAGGTGCCAGAGCGCGAGGTTCTCGTAGCAGTCGCCGACCGCCTCTTCGAGCTTCTGCTTCTCGTCGGCGTCGCCCGGCGGCGTCTCCTTGAGGATCTTGTCGCCGTCGGCGATCGCGGCGTCGAGCAGCTCCTTGCTGAGCTCCCAGTCGCGGTCGAGGTGATAGATCGCGATCAGCGCACAGTCGTTGCGCAGGCGGACGTTCTGCGGGTCGATCTGCTGGGCGCGGCGGTAGGCCTTGTAGCTCTGCTCGTACATGCCCATCGCCTCGGCCTTCTTGCCGTCCTGCTCCAGCTGGTTGCCCCAGTCGCGGGCGAACAGGCCGGAGTTGTTGAGCAGGTCGGGGTCGCTGTTGGCCGCGTCCGACGCGGCGCGGTAGATGCGCTCGACCTTGGCGAGGTCGTTCTTCTTGAAGTGCGCGTCGGCGACGCGCATCAGGCCCTGCTTGGTCGTCTCGGCCATGCCGAGGTCGGTCGTCGCCTGGTCCGGGCGCGCCTTGATCGACTCCAGCAGCCACGCCTCGGCGTTGGCGAGGTCCTCGCTCCAGAAGGCGAGGTTGCCCTTCTTGCCGAGCACCATCGCCTGCCACTGCTCGCAGCTCTCGCGGAACTGCGGGTTCTTCTGCATCGACGCCTTGAACGCGTCGCGCGCGCCGTCGAGGGCCTTCTGCGCCTCGGCGTTGCGGCTGGCGCCGCGCTCGACGTCGGCGAGCCAGAAGCGCGCCTTGCCGAGGTACCACAGGCCGGTGGCGTCCTCGCGCTTGCTCAGGACCTCGATCGCGACCGGCACCTGGTTGGCAGCGCCGGCGGTGTTGAGCAGCGCCTCCAGCAGCGCGCCGTCGTCCGGCGTGCGCGCGAGCGCGCGGCCGTAGACGTTGACGGCCTCGGCGCCAGCGCCGGCCCACTGCTCGGTGGTCGCCCACAGCGCCAGCAGCGCGCCGTCGAGTTTGCCCTTCTCCTCCAGCACGCGGAACGACGCGCGCACCGCGGTCAGCAGTTCCTTGTCGTCCTGGTTGGCCTGCTTCTTGGTCGCGTACGTGCGCGCGCCGGCGTTGGCGCGGAGCGTGTGCAGGGCCAGCAGCTCGTCGGGCTTGCCGCCGCCCTGCGACTGCAGGTGCAGCAGCAGCGCCGTCAGCGTGCGCGTCGCGGACTCGGTGTCGCCGGACTCGTACTGCGCCTGCGCCAGCAGTTGGCGCGGGGCTACGGGCTCGCTGTCGAGTTCGACCGCGCGCTTGAGCGCGGTGACGGCGTCCTGGAAGAACAGGTCGACGCCCCTGCGGCCGGCGTCGCGCGCCTGCGCCGCGAGCTTGAGCGTGAGGTCGCCCTTCAGGAAGTGGTAGGGCGCGTGGTCCTTGCAGTCCTTGGCGAGCTCGTCGAGCACCGTCAGCGCGCCGTCGAAGTCCTCGGCGGCGACCTTGCCGTCGATGGCGGCCTTGCGCTTCTGCAGCGCCTCGGCCGCGCCGCCCTGCTGGCCGGCGAGCCGCGCCGCCGTCTGCGCGCGCGCCGTCGAGCCGAGGTCGCCAGCGCCCTCGCTGCGCAGCAGCGCCGCGGCCTCGCGCCGCTGGTAGGGGAAGAACTTGACCGCCTCGACGCAGAACGCGCGGTAGTCGGCGAACGGATTGCGCAGCTGCTCCTTCAGCAGCACGGCGATGTTCTGGTAGGCGTCGCCGACGGCTTCCTCCAGCCGCTCGCGCTCGCGCGGATCGGCGTCCACCGGCAACGCGGCGAGCTGGCCCTTGCCGAGCTCGATCGCGCGCTCGAACAGCGCGCGGGCGCGGTCGAAGTCGCGGTCGAGGTGATAGATCAGCATCAAGCCGGTGTCGTTGACGATGCGCGCGTCGTCGGGCGACAGCGCGACGGCCTTCTCGTAGAAGCCGTAGCTGCGCTCCCACAGGTCCTTGGCGGCGGAGGCGTCGCCCTGCTGGCTCCGCTGCACGCCGAGGTCGCGCGCCGCCAGCGCGGCGTTGTTGTAGAGGAAGCCCCAGCGGTCGGGGAACCGCGCCAGCACGCGCTCGTTGAACGCGAGCGCCTTGGCCAGCGCGTCGTCGCCGCTCTCGGCGCACGCGGCGTGGATGGCGAACGCTGCGCCGGCGAAGTGGTTGCCGAAGCTGTCGACGAGCTGCGGCGCGCCGTCGGGGTAGTTGGTCGTCGCCGGCGACGCGTCGGCGGCCGCGAACAGCCGCTTCTCCGCGGTCGCGAGGTCGCCCATGTCGACGGCGCAGCGGCACGCCGACAGGTCGCACAGCGCCAGCCACTGGCGCGCGCTGTCGGCGTGGCCCGGCACCATCGCGAGGTAGTCGCCGAAGGCCGCGGCGGCCTTGTCGTACGCGGCGACGCCGCCCTGGAAGTTGCCGTCCTGGCGCAGCTTGTCGGCGCGCGCGAACAGCGCGCGGCCCTGGTGCCAGCGCAGGATCGTCGTCGTCGGGTTGTTGCGCACGAGCTGCGCGTACGTGCCCAGCATCGCCTCGTGCTGGCCGGTCTCCTGCATCCACGCGAGGAAGGCGTCGTGGATGGCGGTCTCCTGCGGCGTCTCGCGCATGCCGCGCTCCAGCGTCTGCAGCACGGCGTTGCTGTTCTCCAGCCACCGGTACAGCAGCGCGAGGTTGGTCGTCGCGTCCGACGGCAGGCCGGTCCGCGCGGCTTCGAAGTGCGACGCGGCGGCGCTGCCGAGCTGCAGCGTCTCCTTGCCGAACGCGACCTTGCCGCGGCTGTCGCGGTCGCTGGCGTCGAGTTCCTGTTGGCGCAGCGCGACCATCTGCTGCATCGCGGCGCGGCCGGCCAGCAGGTAGCAGGCGGCGGCGGCGGCGCGGCGCTCGGGCAGGTCGACCGCGTCGTAGGCGCGCGCGGCGCGCAGCGCGGCGGCTTCGCACGCCTCGAACTCACCGAGCTGGAAGCGGCACTCGGCCAGCAACTGCACGGCCAGCGGCTGGTCGGCGTCCTCGCCGTCGGCGAGCGCCTTCTCGAACTGCGCAGCGGCGTCGACGTAGTGCAGCTGGGTCGGGCCCGTGCCGCTCTGTGCGAGCCGCATCGAACCCTCGGCGGCGACGAGGCGGGCGGCGCGCAGGCCCGGGGCCTCGCGCAGCAGCGACTCGGCGGCGTCGAGCGCGCGCATCGGGTCGTCGGTCAACAGGGCGCGGGCGGCGTCGAGCCGCGTTTCCTGGTCCTTCGTGGGGGTGGTGACGTTGGCGCAGGCCGCGACGACGGCGGCGCACCAGAGCAGGGTCGAGGTCTTCATGTCGGGATCGGGACGCGGCGGTCAGGCCGCGGCCACCGGCGGACGCAGGTGGCCTGTTCGAGGTTGGCGACGGCGGGCGATTGTGGCCCCCGGCGCGCCGAACCGGAAGCCTCGGTCGGACGGCCGTGTTGGTCGGCGTCGTCCCAAAACGGGGTTGGGGTCGCGGCGGTCTCGGTTGCCGCCGGCGCTGCGACGATGGGCGGTGCGTGGCAAACCGCCTCGCCAGCTTCGCGTTCGCCATCGCCGGCAGCGCGCTCGCCGTCGTCGCCCAGGTGGCGCCGGGCGATGCCCTGGCGCGGTCGGGCGGCGTGGCGAACGCGCTCGCCGACCGCGGCGCGGCGCGCTGTGTCGTTTGGCGCGATGCCACCGGCGACCGGGCGGTGCGGACGCGGCGCGACGACGCTTGGTTCCGCGCCCTGTGCGCCCGTGCGCCGGCGGGGCTGCTGGTGGTCACCGTGGTCGACGGCCCCGCGGCAGGGGCGGACGGCGCCGCCGGTGGCGACGGTGCGGTTGGCGGTGAGGCCCGCACGGTGATCGGCGCGGCGGGCGCAGCGTGGTTCGTTGACGCGCTCGACGGCGTCGTGGTGACCGACGGCGACGGCGTGGTGCACTTCGTCGGCGCGGTCGGCAGCGGCCTCACCGACGCCATCGCCGGCGCGCTCGCTGGCGGGGTCGATCTCGCTGCGGCGCGCGCGGCGTACACCTGCCGCCTGCGCTTCGCCGGCTGGCTCGACGGGCCGGATGGCCTGGTCGCGGCGGCGCTGCCGGCGGCGCTCGCGCACGCCCCGCGCGACGGCCTGCTGCACGCCGTGCGCTGGTTGCTCGCTGCCGCCCACGAGCCGCCGCCGGCGGCCGCGACCGTGGCGCAGGCCGCGCTGCGCGAATTGGCGGACGATCCGCGTGCGCTGGCGGCGTTCGGCGACCATGCGCTGCGCGGCGCGCTCGCACCGCGCGCGCTCGCGGCGGTGGTGGCGCCGGCGTTGGCGCGCGCGGCAGCGGCAGCGCCCGAGGACTTCGCCGTGCAGCTTGCGGCCGTGCGCGCGCTCGGCGGCGCGGGGCAGGCGCGGGCGGTCGGTCGGCTGGCGGCGCACGCGCGGCGCCTCGCCAGCGACGATGCGCTGGCCTGCCTCGAACTCGCGGCGGCGCTGGTCGCCCAGCCCGAGCCCGCCGTCTACGGCGACTTCGCCGCGGCGTTGGTCGCGCGCGCGGCCGCGCTCGGCGCGCCGCCGCGCTGGCTCGCCGCCTGCCACGTCGCCGTGGCGCGGCGCTGCCGCGGCGACGCCGCGGCGGCCGCGGACATCCTCGACGCCTACGCGGCGGGGCCCGGCAAGGCGAGCAGTCGCAACAACGACTGCTGGCGCTGGCTCACCGACCGCAGCACGTTCGGCTGCTGTGAGGACTTCGCCATCGCGCTCGCTGACCGCATGGTCGAGGACGTCGCTGCACTCGACTACTTCGAATGCGACACGGTGGCGTTCGCTTGCCTGCGCGCGGGGCGCGGCGACGACGCCATCGACTTCGCCGAGCGCGCCGTCGCCGCGAGCGGCGGCGCCGTGCCGGCCTACGCCGCGCGCCTGCGCTGGTACCGCAGCGAACGCGCCGTCGCCGTGCCCGCGCCGCGCTGAGGCGCTGGTCCGCGCAAGGTCGGAGCCCGACCTACCGACAACGTCCGCCGGCGGTGCGCCGCACGGACCATGCCGCGGCGGCGGCCGGCGGGGCATGGTGGCGGCTGCGTCGGGCGCATGCGCGCGAGGTGCGCGCGCCGGCGGACGCGCGAGGAATGCCATGAATGCGAAGGACGTGATGCGGCGGCAGGTGGCGGCGGTGCGCGCGGAGGACAGCCTGGCGCGGACGGCGGCGTTGATGCGCGATCGCGGCTGCGGCGCGGTGGTGGTGGTGCAGGCGGCGGGCAACCGGCCGGTGGCCATGGTCACCGACCGCGACATCTGCATGGCGGCGCTGCGCACCAACAAGCCGCTGTCCGACCTCGCGGTCGCCTCGGCGATGAGCCCGGCGCTGCACGTCGCTGCGCCCGACGAACCGGTCGCGGCGCTGGCGAGCCTCATGGGCCTGCACCAGATCCGCCGCCTGCCGGTGGTGGATGCCGCCGGGGCGTTGGTCGGCATCGTCGCGCTCGACGACCTTGCCCAGGAGGCGCGTCGGCAGGACGATCAGGTCGCGCCATCGCTGCCGGCGTCGTCGGCCGGCAAGGCTCTCGGCGAGGTCGCCCGGCCGCACCTCGATCTGCCCGCGAACGGCGGCGAACGGCCACGCGCATCGGCGCGGTCGCACCCGCGGTCGAACGAAGCCGGGCCTTGATCCGCCAGGGCCCTTGCGGACGCGCGGCGGCCCGGTATCCTCTTTGCCCCTTCCCTTTCCGAGAGCCGCGCCATGTCCCGAGTCTGTGATGTCACCGGTCGTCGCACCCGAATTGGTCACCAAGTCAAGCGCCGTGGTCTGGCCAAGAAGGACGGCGGCGTCGGCCGCCGCGTGACCGGCCGCAGCAAGCGCACCTTCAAGCCGAACATCCAGCCGGTTCGCGTCCTGACGCCGGACGGCCAGGTCGTGACGCTGAAGCTGTCCACCAAGGTCATCAAGCGCGGCATCATCACCCTGAAGAAGGGCGACAAGTCGGTCAGCTACCCGCTGGTGAAGGCCGTGCGCGGCCGCAACCGCGCGTTCTCGAAGGCCCAGAAGGTCACGAAGGCCCAGAAGGCCTGATCGCCGTCCCTCGGCCATGGCTGCGTCGCCCGACCCGGGTCGCCCGGAGGAAGTGCACGATGCCGTGGCCCACGCCTCCCTGCGCCTGCTCGCCGGGGCCGTGCCCAAGGCGACCCTCGAGCGCCTGCGCCGCGAAACCAAGGCCGCCGCGGCCGAGTACCCATGGGAGTCGACCACGCGCGCGCTGCTCGCCGACTCGGTCGAGCCAGGGCAACTCGTGCAGCGCGGCCTCGCCGCCCAGCGCGACTGGATCCTGCGCGGCGGCCGTGAGACGCCCAAGCCCGGCCTCGGCGTCCGCACGAAGGGGCTGGTTGCCCGCCTTGCGGCGCAGTTGATCTTCGGCCTGCTCTACGGGGTCGTCGTCGTCGTCGTGCTCGTGGTGCTGAAGTACAAGCACCCGTCGATCGACATCTACGTCGCCGTCGATTGGTTCGCGGCGGCGGTTGCGTGGGCGCGCCGCCTCCTCGGCGGCTGACGCCAGCGCGCGCGTACCGGCATCGCGCGCCCGCAACTGTGTCGCTCGGCGCGTGTCGCGCAGCAGCGCGGCCAAGCGGCTGTGTGCACGTTCGCAGTACGCGGCTGGGGCGCATCCGCGCCTGCTCGCCGGGCCGAAGGGCGGTGGGTGAGCCGATGCCGCCCGGTCGCGGCGTCCACCAGTCGGCCACTTTTCTCCACCGTTCGCCGGCACGGTGTGGATAACTTGACGCCCTCGGGTGTGGAAAGGCAACGACTTGTCTGCAAGTGACTTGCGTCGATCCGGCGCGCTAGCTGGGGGCCGCCGAGCGCACCGCGAGTGCTAGGACTGGGGGCAACCTGTCGAAAAACTCGTGGAGCCAGTGTTGAAATCCGCTGCGCCGACGGCATGATCTGGTCCTGCGTCGCGCAACGACCTGCGGCTTGACCGGCCGCGGACCGAAACGAGACGACGGCGATGGACTAGACGTCGCTGGCTGCGAAACGCTCTATGATCGTTCGGTAGCAGACCGCCGACCTGACTGACCATCGGGCCGGCCGGGACCGGATCGTCGGTTCCGCATCAGCAGACACCGTCGGGTCTTGGCTGTGTGGTGGAGACCAGTATCCCCCTCCCTAACCGCCCTCTCCATTGCGTAGCCTGACCCGCTTTCACGGGCCTCAGTTCTGACCGGCTGAGGCCCGTATTTTTTTGTCCGCGACCTGCCTGCGCCCGGCGGCCGTCGCTGGCGCCCGCTGTGGCGGGCGCTAGGTTGGTGCGGCGCACACGCATCGCGATGACCAGACCGGGTTTCCGTAAGACGCGAACGTCGTCCCAGCCGGCGGCGGGGGGCCGCGAAGCCGAATCGGGCTTCCTCAGCGGGTCCCTCTTCTCCCAGGCGCAGATCCTGCACTTGATGCGGAACGAGTTCGCCCGGGCGCGCCGCTACGGCCTGCCGCTTGCCTGCATCGTGCAGCAGGTCGACCGCCTGCCGCAGCTGGTCGATCTCTACGGCGCCGAACTGCGCCATTCCGTGCGCGCCGCGATGGCGGAGCTCGTGCGCGACAAGACCCGCGGTTCCGACTTGCTCGGCACGACCAACGACGACCGCTACCTGCTGGTGTTGCCGCACACCGACCTCGCCGGCGCCCGCCTCGTCGCCGGTCGTCTTCTGGAGGCCTTCCGCGGGCTCGAAGTCGTCGTCGACGGCAAGCCGCTGGCGCTCAGCGTCAGCATCGGCGTCAGCTCGATCGTCGACCACAAGGCGGTGTTCTTCGACACGCTGCTGAACCAGGCCGAGTCCGCGCTCGCCGACGCGGCTCGCGCTGGCGGCGACGCCGTGCGTTCGTTCGGCGAGAGCCAGCTGCGCCAGGACGGCGGCGACCCCGCGCCTCCGCCCGCAGGTGGAGAGCGGTCGTGACCGGCCAGCCGGTGCGCATCCTGCTCGTCGAGGACGAGGCGACCATCGCGGTCACGCTCACCGACGACCTCGAAGCCGCCGGCTACGAGGTCAAGCACGTCGCCGACGGCAAGGCCGCGATCAGCGAACTGGGCCAGACCAGCTACGACGTCGTCATCACCGACGTGCGCCTGCCCGGCGCCGACGGCATGCAGGTGCTGCAGGCGGCCAAGCGCGCGCGACCGGACACGGAGGTGCTGGTGATGACCGCCTTCGCCACGGTCGAGCACGCCGTCGAGGCGATGCGCCTTGGCGCCGACGACTACATCCCCAAGCCCTTCCTCAACGAGCAGGTGCTGGAGCGCATCCAGCGCATCGGCAAGTTCCGCGCGCTGCTCAGCGAGAACCAGCGGCTGCGCGAGCAGCTCAAGGACGTCCACGGGCAGGGCCTGCCGGGCGTCATCGGCCAGAGCCGCGCGATGCAGGCGGTGGTCAAGACCGTGCGCACCGTCGCGCCGACCGAGGCCTCGGTGCTGATCGAAGGCGAGAGCGGCACCGGCAAGGAACGCATCGCGCGCGCCATCCACCTGCTCAGCGCCCGCAAGGACAAGCCGTTCGTGGCGCTGTCGTGCGGGGCGCTGCCGGACACGCTGCTGGAGACGGAGCTGTTCGGCCACGAGAAGGGCGCCTTCACCGACGCGCAGAAGCTGCGCCGCGGCCGCTTCGAGGTCGCCGACGGCGGCACGATCTTCCTCGACGACATCGACGACATGCCGCTGTCGGTGCAGGTCAAGCTGCTGCGCGTCCTGCAGGAGCGCGAGTTCGAGCGCGTCGGCGGCGAGTCGCTCGTCAAGGTCGACATCCGCGTCGTCGCCGCCACCAAGGTGCCGTTGCTGGAGCACGTGCGCGCCGGCAAGTTCCGCGAAGACCTCTACTACCGCCTCAACGTCGTGCCCGTTCGCCTGCCGCCGCTGCGCGAGCGCGAGGGCGACATGCCGATGCTGGTGCAGCACTTCGTCGAGAAGCTCGGGGGCGGGCGCCCGCTGACGGTGAAGACCGACGTGCTGGAGGCGATGGCCGAGTACAGCTGGCCCGGCAACGTTCGCGAACTGGAGAACCGCATCGCGCAGGCGGTCGCGCTGTCCGGCGGCGCCACCGTGCTCAAGAAGGAGCACCTGCTGCCCGTCGACCGCTCGCGCCGCGCCGCGCTGGAGCCGCCGACGGCCCTCCGCTCGCTGCGCGAAGTGCTCGTCGACGCCGAGCGCGAGCACCTGCGCGCGGTGCTGCGCGGCGTCGGCGGCCATCGCACCAAGGCCGCGTCCGTCCTCGGCATCTCGCGCAAGGTCCTGTGGGAGAAGCTCAAGGACTACGGCATCGAGTGAGCGCCGCCGCCCCGCGTCGCCTCGCCGTTGCGCTCGGCGTGCTCGGCGCGCTCGCGCCGGCGTCAGCCCAGGACGCGCCGGCCGCCGCGCCGCCGGTGTGCTTCCAGTGGGTGCTGTGGTGCGGCGACGCCGCCGGGGGCGCAGCCGCCGCGGCGAAGTCCGGCTACACGGCGGTGCAACTCGGCCGCGGCGTCGATCCCGCGCCCGTGCTCGGCAAGGGCCTCGGCTTCTACCTCGACCAGCCGATCGGCAAGGGCCTGCTCGAACTGCGCGACGACGCCTTCGCGCCGGTTCGGGCCGCCTACGAGAAGACCCGCGATCCTGCCGTGCTGGTGCGCCCGGCGTGCTTCGCCGCGCCCGGCGCGATCGAGGCCGCAGTCGCCGGCGCGGTCGCCGAGGCCGAGCGCGTGCGCGGGCCGTCGCTGCGCTTCGTCGCGCTCGCCGACGAGGCCTCGGCGACGCGGCACGACGCGCCGCTCGACACCTGCCGCTGCGCCAACTGTCTCGTCGCCTTCCGCGCCTTCGCGGCGCAGCGTCTTGGCGGGCTCGACGCGATCAACGACGCGCTCGGCACGCACTTCGCGTCGCTCGACGTCGTCGTGCCGCCGACCGTCGACCAGATCCGTCGGCGCGAACTCGGCGACGTCGAACTGCCGCGCGACCTGCGTCCGTTCGGCCTCTGGCTCGACTTCGTCGACGCGCAGTACGCCGACGTCGTCCGCCGGCTCGCCAACGCGGTGCAGGTCGCCGTGCCCGGCGTGCCCGTCGGCCTCACCGGCCTGCAGGCGCCGGCCGCTTTCGGCGGCAACGACTACGCGCGCTACGTGCCGGCGCTCACGCTGGTCGAGCCCTACGCGATCGGCGGCGCCGTCGAACTCGCGCGCAGCTTCGCGCCAGCCTCGGCGCACCGCTACGCGACGATCATGGCGCCCGACGCCGCCGCCCTCGGCCCGGCGAAGCTCGCCGACGCCGTCCGCGCGCAGTTCGCCGCGCTCGCCTGCCAGGGCGCGCACGGCGCGGTGGTGTGGAACGATGCGGCGATCGCAGGGCCTGACGGCGCGCCGACGCCGTTCGGTGCGGCGGTGGCGGCGGCGCGCGCCGAACTCGCTCCGGCGCTCGACGCCTGTGCGGGCGCGCGCGTGCAGACGTCGTCGGTGTGGCTCGTCGAGTCGCAGGCGTCGGTGCGCGCGTGGTGGATGCTCGATTCGGCGGCCGACGGCCTGACCTGGGTGCGGCGGCTCGCGTCGCACGAACGCACGCACAGCACGAGCCAGGCGAGCCGCGTCGGCTGGCTGCGCTTGCTGCAGGACCTCGGCTGCGAACCGCGCTTCGTCGCCGAGCCAGCACTCGCCGAACGCCTGCTGCAGGAGCGGCCGCGGCTGCTCGTGCTGCCGGCGACGCTCGCGCTCGCCACCCGCACGGCGCAGGCGATCCGCGCCTACGTGCAGGCCGGCGGCACGGTGCTCGCGGACTTCGGCGCCGGACTCTACGACGAACAACTGCGCCGCCGCGACGTCGCCGCGCTCGACGAGGTGTTCGGCATCAGCGCACGCCGCTGGCGCTGGGACGCGCTGCTGGTGCGCGAGGGCCGCGCGCTCGCCCGCGGCCGTGGCCTGCCGCTCGCCGAGCAGGGCCTCGCCGGCGCGCTCGGCGAGGCGCGCGATGGCGGCATGGCCTTCGTCGAGCGCCGCGCCGGCCGCGGCCGCGCCGTCTACCTCAACACGCCGGTGTGCGCGTACGGCAGTTGGCGGCTCGACGAAGCCGCCATCGAACCCGCGCTGGCGCTCCGCCGCCGGGTGCGCAGCGTGCTGCAGACCGCCGGCGTCGAGCCGCCGTGCGAAGTGGTCGGCGACGGCCTGCCGACGTGCGTGCAGCGCACGCGCCTGCTGTTGCGCGATGGCCGCGAGGCGCTCGCCATCCGGCTGCAGGCCGAGGGCGCGCCGGCGCAGGTGCAAAAGCTCGCCGCCGACGGGCCGCGGGCGGTGCGCTGCGTGCTGCCGACGCCGCGCCGGCTGTTCCGCCTCGACGGCACGCCGCTTGGCGACGGGCCGGCGACGTCGTTCGACCTGCGGCTCGATCCGTGGGGCGCGCTGGTGGTCGAGGTGCGCCAGTGACCGCGGCGACGGCGCCGACGACCTTGCTCGGCACGCCGTTGACGCAGTTGGCCACGCCGTGCGAGCGCGCGCTGCTGGTCTCCGACCTACACATCCCCGCCGCCGGCGGCGCGGTCCTGGTAGCGCTCGGCGATGCCGTTGCGGCGGCGCGCGCGGCGCGCACGCCGCTGTTCCTGCTCGGCGACGTGTTCGATTCGTACGTCGCGCGCGGCCAGGTCCGCGTCGGCGTCTGGCGCGACGTCGCCGCGCTGCTCGCGACGCTCGCCGCCGACGGCGTGCCGGCACACGTGCTGCACGGCAACCGCGACTTCCTGCTCGGCGCCGAGTTCGCCGCCGCGAGCCGCGCGGTGGTCGTCGCCGGCGGCCTGCGCGCGCGCCTGGGCGGCGTCGACACGCTGCTGCTGCACGGCGACGAGCTGTGCCAGAACGACCTGCCGTACCAGCGCGCCAAACGCTGGCTGCGCCACCCGCTGACGCGCGCGCTCGCGCGCAGCCTGCCGGTCGGCCTCGCGGTCCGCGCCGCCGCGCGCGCCCGCCGCCGCAGCGCCATGGTGATCGCGGCAGGGGACCAGGCGCGCTTCCTGCCGACGGCCGTCGCCGTCGACGCGGCGTTCGCAACCGGCGTCGCCCGGTTGGTGTTCGGCCACATCCATCGCTTCAGCTGCGGCCGGCGCGGCGACGGCGCGTACCGGGTGCTGCCGGCGTTCGACGCCGATCCGGTCGGCATCGCGATCGACCCCGCCGGCTGGCGCGCCGTCCGGTTCCACCGGGGCGGCCGGCTGGAGCCGGTCGCCGACCCGGGCCCCTGCCCGCTCGCGGAGGGAGCGAGTGGCTGAGGCCGGGGCCGGCGATGGCGCGGTGGCTCGGCGGCGCCGCCGGCTGGCCGCCATGGGTGCCGGCGCCCCGTCCGCGACCCCCCGTTTGGCGGCACTCCCATCGCTTCCGCCGTTGCCCTGCCCGCACCCGGCTCGGTAGACTGTTCGGCCCCCTTGGACGGCCCGGCTGTCCCCGGCACGTCGGCAAAGGTCGCGCGTCCGGCCCGATCTTTTCCAACCCGGATCGTTTTCCTTTTCCCTTTTCCCCTTTCTCCACACCCTGCGATTGCGTGGCTGCGAGCCCTTCGATGCGTGAGGCAGATCCGGTGGCGCCGACGGACGTCGTCGCCATCGACGGTCCGTCGGGGGCGGGCAAGAGCACGGTCGCGCGCCTGCTGGCGCAGCGGCTGGGCTTCGCCTTCCTCGACACCGGGGCGATGTACCGCGCGATCACGCTGCACTTCCTGCGGCATGGATGCGCGCCGGCGATGGTCGCCGGCGAGTCCGACCGCGGCGAAGCGCGCATGCGCGCGGCGCTGGCGACGGCGAGCCTCGAACTCGCGCCCGGCCGCATCGCTCTGGATGGCGTCGACGTGAGCGCGGACATCCGCACGCGCGACGTCGAGGCGCAGGTCTCGGCGGTCGCTGCGCTGCCGTTCGTGCGCGCAGCGATGGGCGACCTGCAGCGGCAGGTCGCGCGCAGCGGCCCGGTCGTCGCCGAAGGGCGCGACATGGGCTCGGTCGTGTTTCCGTCGGCGCGCTGGAAGGTCTACCTCGACGCCGCGCCGGAGGAGCGCGCGCGCCGCCGCTGCCAGGACTTCGCCCGCCAGGGCCGTCAGGTCAGCGAGGCGGACGTGCTCGCCGAGATCCTGCAGCGCGACCGGCTCGACAGCACGCGCGCGGCCGCGCCGCTGGTGCGCAGCGCCGGCGCGCTCTATCTCGACTCGACGGGCTTGCCGACCGAGACCGTGCTCGGCCGCCTGTTGGCGTTCGTGCGCGGCGAGGCGGACGGCGCGTGACGCAGGCGCGCATCGTCAAACGCAGCCGCTTCTGGTGGCTGCTCAGCAAGCACGCGGCGCTGGCGTTCAGCCGCGTGTGGTTCCGGTTGCGGATCGAAGGCCGCGAGCAGGTGCCCGCCACCGGCCCGGTGTTGCTGGTCGCCAACCACGCGAGCTACCTCGACCCGCCGCTCGTCGGCATCAGCAGCGGCCGCGAAGTGAACTTCCTGGCGCAAGCTGGGCTCGCTGGCTTCCTGCCGCTGCGCTGGTGGATGCGGCAGGTCGGTGTGACGCTGATCGACCGCGACGCGCCGTCCAAGGAGGCGCTGCGGCGGATCGCCGACAGCCTGACCGCCGGCGAGGTGGTGGGGATCTTCCCCGAGGGCACGCGCAGCGCCGACGGCGCCGTCGGCCCGTTCAAGTCGGGCGTCGAGTTCCTCGTGCGGCGCACGGGCGCCGTGGTGGTGCCGATCGGTCTCGACGGCGCCCACCGCGCCTTCCCGCGCCGGGCCTGGCTGCCGCGGCCGCGCCGCATCACGGTGCGTTTTGGCGCGCCGTGGGGGCCGGAGAAGGTGCTTGCGCCCGGCGGCGTCGACGCGCTGCGCGCGCACGTCGCCGGACTCGCGCGCGCGCCGCTGCGCGACCATCGATCCGCGGCGACCACGGCTGCCGCCGCGGTCGCCGGCAATCCCTCATCTGCTGGCAGCGGGGCGTGAGCCCCGTCGCCAGCGACCGACGCCCGGATGGTCCGGACGGCGGGACTTTGACCGCCGGGTCGTTCGAGCCGAAAGGCGAGGACGGCGCGGCACGCATCGTCGTTGTGTTCCCTTTCTCCCTTCAACCCCCATTCGTTTGATGCACGGCAAGAATCTGATCAAGAAGTTCTCCATGTCCGCCGACGAGCTGAACCGGCTCACGTCGGACGCGCTCGGCAGCACCACGCTCGCCGAGCTCGACACCGCGATCGGCAAGACCGTCGCCGAGCTGTCGCCCAACAAGATCGTCAAGGGCAAGGTCATCAAGGTGCAGGAAGACGGCACCGTGGTGGTCGACGTCTCGTACAAGGCCGAGGGCCATATCTCGCTGGAGGAGTTCCCGGATCCCCTCGCCGTGGTCCCGGGCCTCGAGATCGAGTGTCTCGTCGAGCAGATCAACGACGCGGAGGGCTACATCCTGCTGAGCAAGCGGAAGGCCGACCGCATCCGCGGGTGGGAGAACATCATCCAGACGCACAAGGAAGGCGACGCCGTCAAGGGCCTCGTGCTGCGCAAGATCAAGGGCGGCCTGCTGGTCGACATCGGCGTGCCGGTGTTCCTGCCGGCGTCGCAGGTCAACATCCGCCGTGCAGGCGACATCGGCGACTGGATCGGCAAGGAGATCGAGGCGCGCATCATCAAGATCGACGAGGAGCGGATGAACATCGTCATCTCGCGCCGCAAGCTGATCGAGGAGGAGCGCGAGACGAAGAAGGCGCAGCTGCTCGCCGAGCTGGCCGAGGGCCAGGTCCGCAAGGGCATCGTCAAGAACATCGCCGACTTCGGCGTGTTCGTCGACCTCGGCGGCATCGACGGCCTGCTGCACATCACCGACATGTCGTGGGGCCGCGTCAACCACCCGTCGGAGATGATCAAGCTCGACGACGAGGTCGAGGTCAAGGTCCTCAAGATCGACCGCGAGCGCGAGCGCATCGCGCTGGGCATGAAGCAGAAGTCCGCTTCGCCGTGGGAGAACATCACGGAGAAGTACCCCGTCGGCAAGCGCGTCAACGGCGAGGTCGTCAACCTGATGAGCTACGGCGCCTTCGTCAAGCTGGAGGACGGCGTCGAGGGCCTCGTGCACATCTCCGAGATGTCGTGGACCAAGCGCGTCAACCACCCGAACGAGGTCGTCAAGCAGGGCGACAAGGTCGAGGTCGTCGTGCTGGAGATCGACACCGAGAAGCAGACCATCAGCCTCGGCATGAAGCAGACCGAGGTGAACCCGTGGGACATGGTGGCGGAGAACTACCCGCCCGGCACGGTCATCCGCGGCAAGGTGCGCAACCTCACCAACTACGGCGCGTTCATCGAGCTGCAGGAGGGCATCGACGGCCTGCTGCACATCACGGACATGAGCTGGACGCGCAAGATCACCAACCCGAGCGAGGTGGTGAAGAAGGGCGACGAGATCGAGTGCGTCGTGCTCTCGGTCGACCAGGAGAAGAAGCGCATCGCGCTCGGCCTCAAGCAGCTGCAGGCCGACCCGTGGACCGGGGACATCCCGGCCCGCTACCACATCGGCGACAGCGTCCCGGGCACGGTCACGAAGATCACCAACTTCGGCGTGTTCGTCGAACTGGAGCCGGGTCTCGAAGGCCTGCTGCACATCTCGGAGCTCGCCGACCACAAGGTCGACAACCCCGAGGACGTGGTCAAGGTCGGTCAGCGCGTCGAGGTGCGCATCATCAAGATCGACACCGAGGAGCGGAAGATCGGCCTCACGCTCATCCAGGCGCACTTCGAGGAAGGCGAAGAAGGCGAGGGCGGCGGCGCGAAGGAAGCCGAGCGCCCGCAGCCGACCGCCCCGACGCTCGGTTCGCTCGCGAACCAGCTCAAGGGCATCGGCCAGCGCGTCAGCGCCCGCGAGGCCGCGGAGAAGAAGGACCAGTGAGGTCCGGCGCCGCCGGCGCGGCGCGGCGATGGGCCCGGGCGTGCGCCCGGTGCGCCGTCGCCGTCGCGCTGGCGGCGTGCGTCACGACGGTGGAGGAGGCGCCTCTGCTCGAAGGGCCGGCGCCGCCGCCGACGATCCCACCGTCGCTGACCATCCCGTTCGGCGCCGCGCCGGGGCAGCCCGGCCAGCAGGCGCTGGACGACGTCTACCGCAACGTCCTGCGGCAGTTGCAGGAGGCTGCGACCGAGCGCGATCCGGCGACCGGCCGGCACGACGTCGAGCGACTCGGCGCGCTGCTGGCGCAGTTCGACCGCGACGACATGCCGCCGGTCATGCGCGAGCGCCTCGCCGGCTACCGCGGCATCGCCCGCGGCCTGCGCTTCTGCGAGCAGCACGCCGCGCGCACCGCGCGCTTCGACGTGCTGCCGCCAGCGCCCCAACCCGACGGCGCGCCGACGCCGGTGGAGGCCGGCGCGCCTGCGCTCGGCGCGCCGCTGCGCCTGCAACTGCGCCTGCCGGCGCCCCCGGAGCCCACGCGCATGGGTGCAGCCGACGACGACCAGCCAGCTGCGTTCCTGGTGGAGTCGACCGTGCGCGACACGTACGCCGAGGGCAGCGAGCGCGGCGGCAGCATGATGGACGTGGTGCGGTTGCCAGACGCGTTCACGTGGGCCGGCGGCGCGGACCTGCTGCTGCCGGTCACCATCGACCTGCCGGTCGCCGACGCGGTGCAGCGCGAAGTGCAGGTGCGCGTCTCGCTGCTGCCGGGCTACGTGCAGATCGCCGGCGAACTGGCGCCGGTGCCGCAGACCCTGCTGGCTGCGACGACGGTCGCGCAGTGGCCGGTCGGATACGGCGTCCTCGCCAAGGCGCCGCTGGCGGAACTGCAGGCGGCGCTGCGCGTGTTCGAGCCGCGCGTGTTCCCGCGCGTCTGGCTGGCGGCGGCGGCCGTGCCGCCCGGACCGGATCGCGAAACGGCGATCGCGCTGCTGCTCGACCAGGTGCGCTTCGGGCGCGCCGACCAGGCGCGCGTGGCGATGGCGGCGCTGCGGCGACTCTCCGGCGAGTCCTTGCTCGTCGGCGACCGCGAGGCCTGGCTTGCCTGGTCGCAGAGCCGCCGCTAGACAGCGGTCGTGAAGTTCCTCCCCGCCGACGAGCAACTGGCCATCCTGGAGCGCGGCGTCGTCGACCTCGTCGACCGCGACGACCTGCGCAAGCGGCTGGCCGCCAGCCGCGATACGGGCCGGCCGCTGCGGGTGAAGTTCGGCATCGACCCGAGTTCGCCGGACATCCACCTCGGCCACACCGTGCCGCTGCGCAAGCTGCGCGACTTCCAGCGCCTCGGCCACCGCGTCATCGTGCTTTGGGGGACCGCGACCGCGATGGTCGGCGACCCGACCGGCCGCAACAAGACGCGCCCGGCGCTGACGCGCGAGCAGGTCGAGGCCAACAAGCAGACGTACCGTGCGCAGGTCGGCGCCGTGCTCGACATCGCCGACGTCGAGGAGCGCGAGAACGGCGAGTGGTTCCACCAGCAGTCGTTCATGGACTGCATCGCGCTGGCCAGCCGCTACACCGTCGCGCGCATGCTGGAGCGCGACGACTTCCAGAAGCGCCACCGCGAGCACCAGCCGATCGCGGTGCACGAGTTCCTGTATCCGCTGCTGCAGGGCCACGACTCGGTCGAGCTGCGCTGCGACGTCGAGATCGGCGGCACCGACCAGCTGTTCAACCTGATGGTCGGCCGCGACCTGCAGGCGCAGGCCGGCCAGACGCCGCAGGTGTGCCTGACGATGCCGCTGCTCGAAGGGCTCGACGGCAGCCAGAAGATGTCGAAGTCGCTGGGCAACTACGTCGGCGTCGCCGAGTCGGCGTCGGTGCAGTTCGGCAAGCTGATGAAGGTGCCGAACGAGCTGCTGGCGAAGTACTTCCTGTTGCTCACCGACGTGTCCGTCGAGCGCGCGGCCGAGCTGGTGCGGAACCCCCTGGAGGCCAAGTTCTCGCTCGCCGACGCCGTCGTCGCGGGATTCCACGGCGCGGCGGCCGCCGCGGCGGCGCGGGCCGAGTACGACCGCGTGCACCAGCAGGGCGGCCTGCCGGACGTCCTGCCCGAGTGGTCGCCGGCGGCCGACTTCCGGCGGACGCCCGAGGGCAAGGCGCCGCTGCCCGCGGCGATCGCCGCCGCCGGCCTCGCGGCGTCGTCGAGCGACGCGCGCCGCCTGATCGAAGGCGGCGGCGTGCGCGTCGATGGCGTCGTGGTGCGCGACGTCAGGACCGCGCTCGCCGCCGGCGCGTTCGTCGTGCAGGTCGGCAAGGGCAAGGCCGCGCGCTTCCTCATCGCGTGAGCCGCGCGGCGGACCGCGCCGAGCGCGCGCCGGCGCTCGTGTCATCGGCGGTCGAAAGTCGATACGGCGGCGGCGCGCGCGGGTACCATCGCGCGCTGGACGCCGCCTCATGACGCGGCGCGACGGTCAGGCTCGACGGGCTCCACGACGGGTGATGCAAGGCAGCAAGACAACGCAGAGCGCAGCGCCATCGGCGAGCACCCGGTCCGCCGCCATCGCGTTCGCCGCCATCGCCCTCGGCTGCGCCAACGGCGCGCCGCCGTCGCCCGGCGTGCCGACGGCGCCCCTGGTGGAGATCAAGCCGCCGGCGCGTGCCGCGGACCGCGGCCCCGACGCGGCCTTCCAGGACGACCTCGCCGGCCTGCAGGCGCGGCTCGCGGCCGTCGGCCCCGATGGCCGTGACGACCGCGATGGCGCGATCGAACGCCTGCTGGCGATGCCGCGCAGCGAAGCGCACGGCATCCTGTGCCGCGCGCTCGCCGTCGGCGACGACCGCGACGACCTGCGCGTCGCCATCGCCGTCGCCCTGCAGCGGCACCTGCAGTTGCCGCCGACGCAGCAGTTCGGCGGTCTCTCGGCCAGCAGCCGCGCCGACGCCACCGTTGCGTACCTGCGCGCGTTGTTGCGTCCCTGGCGCGCGGACGCCGCGGATGCCTCGTCGGCCTTCGCGGCGGCGGCGCGGGGCGCCTTGCAGCGTTGGCCCGCCCGCGAACTCGACGTCGCGGTTCGCGCCGTGCTCGCCGACGGCGAACCGGCGGCGAAGGTCGCGGCGCTGCGCTGCCTCGCCGATCTGCAGCAGACGTTCTACGCCGCGACGCTGGCCGACTGGATCGAGGCGACCGACCCTGTGCTGCGCGACACCGCCCGGTCCGCGCTGCAGTTGCTGACCTGCAGCGATGAGCCGCTGCGGGCCCGCGCCGACTTCGCGGCGTGGCAGCAGCGCAGCGGCGACCTGCGCTACGTCGACCTCGTCGAGCGCGCCGCGCGGCGCAGCGCGGAACCGTTGGAGCGCGCCAAGGCCGAGCTGGCCCGCCTGCGCATCGAGGCCGCCCGCGACGTCGTGCTCGCGCACGTGACGCGCGCCAGCGGCATCGATTGGCCGGCCGTGCAGCTGCGCGTCGTGGTCGACGACCCGGCGGTCCTCGACGCCTGCCTCGACGTGCTCGTCACGGCGCTGCCGGCGCTTCCGGACGACGCCGCGCCGGCCCGCGCCGCGTTCGCGCGGGCGCTGCTGCAGCGCAGCCGGACGGAGCCGGCGGCTGCGGCCGGTCGCCGCGCTCGCTTGCTGGAGGTCGCTTCGTACACGGCGCGCGCCGACGACGCCGAACTGGCCAACGAACTCGTCGTCGCCCTGCTGGCGCAGCTCGACGTAGCCGACATGGGCGTGCAGGTCGCCGCGCTGCGGGCGTTGCGCCGCTTCCCGTCGGCGGACACGCGCGCTCGACTCGTCGCCTTGGGTGAGCGACTGCTCGGCGACCTGCCGGCGGCGCGCGAACAACTCGCGGCGATCCTGACCACGCTCGGCGCCCGCACCTCGCCGCGCTGGCCCGCGCCGTCGCCGACGGATGCGGACAAGTCCAATTGGTTGCAGCTCGTCGCTGCGGCGTGTCGCAGCGACGAAGCGCTCGATCTGCGCCAGCCGGCGCTGACGCTGGCGCAGTCGCTCGACGTGCGCGAACAGCGGGTGCCCGAGGTGTTCCGCGTGCTCCTCGAACTCGTGCGCGACGCGACGCTGGCGACGAAGTTCCGGTCCAACTGCGCGATCGTCCTGTCCGGGTGGCGCGCCGAGCAGGCCTTCGCCGCCGATTGGCTGCAGGCGCAGCACGAACTCTTGCACGACACGAGCCCGGAACTCCGCCGGCAGGCGGCCGACGCGCTCGCGACGTTGGCCGAGCCGGGCGACACGGATCGGGCGGCTGCCATCGGCGCGACGATCGACGTCGTGCGCGAGCGGCTGCAACCGGAGACCGATCCCGCCGTCTTCGCCGCGCTCGTCCTTTGCCTGCAGGAGTGTGGCCGGACCAAGGGCATGCCCGCGCGCGCCATCGCCGGGGTGCGGCAGGCCCTCATCGACCTCGGGGCGCCGATCGCCCCCGAGCAGCAGTTCCGCCTCGATCCGCTGCTGCAGGCGTTGGCGTCGATCGGCGCGGACAGCAGGGCCGACCGCGGCCAGTGGCTCGGCGCGTGCAAGCCGCTGCTCGAGCACCGCCGCCGCCAGAGCTTGCGGTTGATCCTCGTCAACCATGCCGCCATCGACCTCGCCAAGGACGTCACCGCCGCCGATCCGGCGGTGGCCGAGCCCGCGCGCGCAGCGATGGCGGCACTGATCGAGACTGCGGCGCTGAAGCCCGTGCGCGAGCCGTGGGGCAGCAGCGAGGACCTGCTGCGCGAAGCCCGCGACGTTCGCACGGCGTTCTCGGCTCTCGACGCGCTGCCCGAGGCGGACCGACCCGACCGCGGCAGCCACCGCCTGCTGCGGCTCGCGGTCGAACTCGCGGCCGGCAAGCCGCAGGAGGTCGTCCAACGCGCAACGGCATGGCTCGCGGCCAGTGCGGCGAATGGCGCTGGCAACGGTTCGGGTGGGGCGGCAGGCAACCCGTCCGGCACTCCAGTTGGCCCGGTCGCCGCCAGCCCGCGCGCGGACGTGACCGAGGCCGAGAAGGACCGCATGCGCGTCTTCGCCGCCGAAGCGAGCCTCGCGCTCGGCAAGCCGGACGTCGCGCGCAGGTTCCTCGACGAGCGGGTCGGTGACGATGGCGATGGCGACGACCCGGCGGTGCGCGAGTTGGAGGCCAAGGTGGCGAAGAACCTCGCCGCTACCGACCTCGCCGGCGCCGTGGCGCTCTACGACCGTGTGCTTCGTCGCACCGCCAAGGAGGATCCGGCGTTCCGCAGCCGCTTGGTGGAGTGGGCGCGGCATCGCGTCCAACTCGATCCGACCCGGCGCGACGAGACGGCGCAGGCGTTGGCGGCGCACGCTGGACTGTTCGAAGCGGCCGACTGCCCGGCCGACCTGCGCGAGCAGTTCGCCCAGTTGCGCGCTGGTCGCTGACCGCGCGGTCGCGGGCGAAACGTCGACTTCGCGCTTGTGCGGTCGCGCCGCCGCGCTATCTTCCTCGCCCTACCCAACGCGGGGTGGAGCAGCCCGGTAGCTCGTCGGGCTCATAACCCGAAGGTCGGAGGTTCAAATCCTCCCCCCGCTACCAGTCCTCCGGTGACGGAGGAGATCGACGCCCTGGGGCCACAAGCCCCGGGGCGTTCTCTTTTCCGGGTGGACAGCCCCGCTGCCGTGGCGGTCTCGGACTGCCGGCGTCGCGTTGGTTGGTCGCTGCGCCGGTCGGGCCGATACTCGTAGGCATGGCGCTCCAGGCACGCAGCTTCCTTCCGCTCGCTCTCGCGGGTGTCGCTGCGGTCGCGATCTTCGGGGCGGCCTGGTGGGGGCGGTTGCCGCGGCAGGCGGCGCAGCGTTTCCTGAGCCACCTTGCCGCTGCGCAGGTCGATGCGGCTGCGGCGATGGTCGTCGAGCCTTCGGCGTTGCGCGGCGACGGCGAGCGACTGGTGGTCCGCACAGCGGACGGCCGCGAGGTCGGGTTCCCGCTGCGCGGCGCGACGATGGCGCCGCTCGAAGCATCCGACCTGCCGGCGCGCGCAGGACTGTGGTCCTATCTGCTCGCCGAGCGGGCGTTCGCGTTCGCGATCCGGTGTCCGTCGCCCGTCGACGGCAAGGTCGTTCATGAAGTGCTGTGCCTGGCCCGCCGTGGCTGCGTCCAGTTGACGGCCACCCGGTGACTGCGGGCGCGCGCGGCGGGCCCTACTGCCCGACCGCGGGCGCATCCGCCGGCGCTGTCGCCGGCGCGGGCCAGCCGCCGCCGAGCGCCTTGAACAGCGTGACGCGCGCGAGCGCGCTGTCGCCTTGCGCCTGCGCCAGCTCGCCGCGGCGCGCGGCGGCGTCTGCTTCGGCAGCCAGCACGGCCGACCAGTCGACGAGCCCCTGTTCGTGCAGCGCGCGGCTGGCCGAGGCGCGTTGTTGCTCGGCGGCGAGCGCGGCGGCGGCGAGGTCGCGGCGGCGTGTCTGCAGTCGCAACGCCGCCAGACCGGTCTCGACCTCGGCGCCGGCGGCGCGCACCGTGCGTTCGTAGCGAACGTTCGCCGCGTCGGCTTCGGCCGTCGCCGCCGCCAACTGCGCACGCAGCGCGCCGCCGCGGAACAGCGGCAGTTGCAGCGCCGGGCCGAAGCCGAAGGTGCGCGAGCCGGCGTCGAAGAGCGTGTCGGTCGAGGTCGACGTGAAGGCGAAGACGCCGTTGAGCGACAGCCGCGGGTACAGGTCCGCGGTCGCGACGCCGAGCCGAGCGACTTGCGCGGCGAGCGCGCGTTCGGCGGCGCGCACGTCGGGTCGCCGGCGCAGCAGGTCGGCGGGCAGGCCGGCGGCGACCACCGCCGGGCCGGCCGGAATCGCTGCCGCCGCGAGGTCGTCCTGGATCGCCGCCGCCGGCGCCGCGACCAGCACGGCCAGTTGCTGCGTCGCTGCAGCGACCGCGAGCGCGAAGTCCGGCGTGACTGCCGCGGCTGCCTCGCGCGCAGCGACGGCGGCGTCGACGTCGGCCGCCGTCGCCACGCCCGCTGCTGCCCGTGCCTGCGCCAGCGCCACCTGTTCGATCGCGAGGCCGTGCGCCTGCTCGGCCGCAGCGTGCCGCGCTTGCGCGACGCGCAGCGCGAGGTAGGTGCGCGCGACCTCGGCGGCGAGCCGGACGCGCGCATCGTGCGCCAGTGCTTCGCTGACGGCGAGTTCGGCAGCGGCGGCGTCGACGCCGTGCTGCACCCGGCCGAACAGGTCGAGTTCCCAGCTGCTGTCGAACCCGACCTCGTACTGCGTCGCCGTCCGCACGACCGGCGGCGCGAACAGCGCATTGCCGCTGAGCCGCAGCCGGGTCGCGTCGGCGCCGGCGCCGAGCGTCGGCCAGCGCGCGGCCCCGGCCACACCGACCCCGGCGCGCGCCGCGGCCACGCGCGCCGCGGCCTCGCGGACGTCGCAGCCGTCCTGCAGCGCCCGCGCGACGAGCCGCGTCAGCGCCGGATCGTCGAACGCCGTCCACCAGTTCGCCAGCAGCGCTTCGTCGGCGGCGAGCGCGTCGGTCGCGGCGGCGGCGTACGCGGCGGGCAGCGGCGACGGGGGCGTCGCGTGCGCAGGGCCGACGCGGCAGCCGGCCGCGACCACGGCGAGGGCCAGCGCTGCGGCGGATGCGGCAGGGCGGGCGTTCATCGCGACGCCTCCGCCTCGATGAAGACGTCGAGCTGCTGGCCGGCGTACGCCGCCAGCGCCTTCGGGTCGAACGCGTAGACGACCTGCAGCACGCGCGTGTCGACGCGCTCGAAGCTGCTGCCGGTCAGCGACTTCTTCGGCACGACGAACGGCTCGATGTGCACGAAGCGCAGGTCGACGCGGCGGTCCGGCGCGCCGCGCATGCTCGCCACCGCGCGGGCGCCGGGCCGGACGCGGAAGGCGTCGTGTTCGTCGACGTCGACGCGCACGTGCAGCACGTCGACGTCGCCGAGCAGCAGCAGCCGGTCGCCGCCCGCGCCGCTGCTCGCCTGGGCGTGTTCGCCGGCGCGCACGTCGATCTGCAGCACGGTCGCCGCGCGCGGCGCGCGCACGATCAGGCGTTCGAGCTCCGCGAGCGTTTGCGCGACGCTCGCTTCAGCGGCAGCTTGCGCGGCTGCCGCCGCGGCGAGGTCGGGCGCCCACGTGCCGGCGCGCAGCAGGTCGAGTTCGGCCTGCGCCGCGGCGAGTTGCGCGTCGGCGGCGGCCAAGTGGCTGCGGCGCTGCTGCAGGTCCTCCTGACGCACGGCGCGCGGATCGGTCACGGCTTCGAGGTTGCGCACGAGCAGCGCCGCCTCGTCGCGGCGGGCCTGGGCTTCGGCGACGCGCGCGCGCGCCGGCGGCAGCGTCTCCGGCCGCGGCGCGGCGGCGAGCCGGGCCGTGTGCGCCGCCGCCGCGCGTTCGGCCGCCTGCCGCACGGCGAGTTCGGCGCGCAGCGCGCGGTCGTCCACGCGCAACAGCGGCTGGCCCGCCTGCACGCGGTCGCCGACGGCGACCAGCACTTCGGCGACGACGCCGGCGATCGGTGTGCCGACCGCGATCGGCCGCGTGCTCGGCTCGACGAGTCCGGCGCCGGCGACCGTGCGCAGGAACGGCGTCTGCGCGGGCGCCGTCAGCGGCGCCGCGGGCAGCAGGTTGGTGCCGCTGGTGGCGACGACGTAGGCGGCGGCGACGACGCCGGCGATGGCGAGAAGGGGCAGCACGGGCACGCGGGTCATGGCGGTTCAGGCGTCCGCGCCTTGGCGCGGGGGATCGACGATGCGCTCGACGCGGCCGTCGTCCATGTGGGCGATGCGGTCGGCGAACGGGAAGATGCGGGCGTCGTGGGTGACGACGAGCAGCGAGCGATCGCGTTGCCGCGCGACGCCGCGCAGCAGGTCCATCACGCGTTGGCCGGTGCCGTGGTCGAGCGCGGCGGTAGGCTCGTCGCAGACGACGAGGCGCGGTTCGTGCACCAGCGCGCGGGCGATGGCGACGCGCTGCTGCTGGCCGCCCGACAGTTCGCCGGGGCGCGACGCCGCGCGCTCGGCGAGCCCGACCGCGGCGAGCGCGTCGCGCGCGCGCGCCAACGCCTCGCGCCGCGGCCGGCCCAGCAGCAGGCACGGCACGGCGACGTTCTCGGCGGCGGTCAGCGTCGGGATCAGGTTGTACGACTGGAAGACGAATCCGACCGTGCGGCTGCGCCAGCGCGTGCGCGCGTCGTCGGTCATCGCCTGCACGTCGTCGCCGAACACCGTGAAGCGGCCGGCGTCGGCCTGCAGCGTGCCGGCGAGCACCGACAGCAGCGTGGTCTTGCCGCAGCCGGACGGGCCGACGAGCAGCAGCAGTTCGCCGGCGGCGACGTCGAGGTCGACGCCGCGCAGGGCCTGCACGCGCTGCTCGCCGCGGCCATACGACTTGACGAGGCCGCGGCAGTGCACGGCGGCGGCGACGGCCGCGGGGGTGGGGATGGCGGCCATGGTCAGCCCTTGAACACCACGGCCGGTTCGAGCCGCAGCACGCGCGTGATGCTGACCACGACCGCGATCGCTGCGACCGCGAGGATCGCCGCGAACCCGAGCAGCGGGATGCGCCAGTCCATCTCGAAGGCGAGGCCGCCGCTGGCGAGCCCGAGCCCCGACAGCGCCGCGCCGCCGACGCCGATGCCGAAGCCGATCGTCGACGCGACGAGCGCCTGCGTCAGCACCATGCGCACCAGGACGCCGTTGGTGGCGCCCATCGCCTTGAGCGCGGCGTGGTAGCGCAGGTTCTCGACGACGAAGTTGTAGAGCAGCTGGCCGGCGACCAGCACGCCGATGACGAAGCCGAGCGCGATCGTGATGCCGAAGTTGACCAGGATGCCGGTCTTGGCGAGCACGTACGACTCCGAGATGTCCTCGAACTCGCCGCGCGTGCGCGCCGCACAGCCGGTCGCCGCGGTGATGGCGCCCGCGACCGCGGCGACGTCGGCGCCGTCGCGGACCTTGACCAGCACGAACGTCAGCTGCTTGCGCGCCCGCGGCGCCATCGCCAGCGCGCGGCTGTACGTCGTGTACAGCAGCGGGTCCCAGAAGAACTCCGGCGTGCGATCGAAGGTGCCGGCGACGACGGCGTCGAAGTCGTTGACGTCGATGCGGTCGCCGACGCGCAGGTCCCGCGGCGGGCCTTCCGCGGTGGCGCGGCGCGTGCGCAGGTCGGCGAGGCTCTGGCGGTCGACGAACACGGCGCGGTCGCGGTGCAGGTCGGCGAGTTCGCCTTCGACCATGCGCGGCGGACCGCCGAGCAGCGTGGCGTCGTCGATGCCGACGATGCGCGCCTGCACCAGCGTGCCGTCCCGCAGGCGCACCGGCAGGTAGCCCTTCCACATTGGCGTCGCCCAGGCGACGCCGTCGACGCTGCGCACGCGCTGCAGCGTCGTGTCGGTCAGCGGCTTCTGGTCCTCGGTGTACTCGGCTTGCGGGTCCATGACCCACAGGTCGGCGGGGCCGGTGTCGCGGATCCACGCGCCGATGCGGTGCGCGTAGCCGTAGAAGATCGACGCCTGCTGGGTGATCAGCAGCGAGGCGAAGGCGATGCCGACGACGAGCCCGAGGTACTTGAGCCGGTCGCCGAGCAGCATCTTGAGCGCGAGCAGGTTCAAGGCTGCCGCCCCGGTGCGGCGATGCCGCGCAGCAGCGTCGCGATCATGGCCTCGGCGCGCTGCTCGACCGTGCGCCAAGGCACCCAGTCGTCGTCGGCCATCGTCAGCGCCAGCGCGACGACGCCGTGCACGCCGGCCCACATCGTCTGCGCTACCAGTTCGGCGTCCTGCATGTCGTGGCGCAGCGCGCCGGCGGCGATCGCCTCGGCGCAGACGTGGCGCAGGAAGGCGTAGCCGTCGCGATGCGGATCGCCCTGGCCTTCGCAGTCGGTGTCCGCCGGCGCCAGCGGCGGCGGGGCGAGGAACATCAGCAGGTAGTGGTTGCGGTGTTCGACGCCGAAGCGGACGTACTCCATGCCGGTGGCAGCGAGGCGGGCCAGCGGGTCGGCGATCGCGGCGACCTTGGTGAAGCGCTCGGCCAGCGCCAGGAAGTCCAACCGGCACATGGTGCGCAGCAGGGCCGCCTTCTCCGGGAAGTGGTTGTAGAGCGCGGCCGGCGTGTAATCACAGGCGTCGGCGATGCGCCGCATGGTGACCGCCTCGTAGCCCTCGGCGACGAACAGTCGGCGGGCGGCGTCCAGGATCTGGTGCTGGGTCTCGGCGCGTTCGCGCGCACGGCGGTCGGCTGGGGTCATGGAATACCGATCGGTTGGTAAACGCGGTTAGATGAACAACGTTTACCACATGATCGGTGGTCGGTCAAGTCTGTCCGAAGAGCGGGTCGCAGCGACGGCGCAGCGACGGCGCAGCGGCGGCGAAGCGCACGCGGCGGTGGCATCGGACAGCGCCGCAGCGCGGTGATTGCGCTGCCGCGTGACCGCGAGGTGGTTGCCTGCTGCCGCGCCGTCACCCGCCGAAGCGGTGCTGGTAGCCGCCCGGAGGCAGCGGTTCGACGGCGCCGTCTTCTCGCACCAGGACCACGCCGTCCGTCGCCGGGGTGCAGGTCCCGACCTCGGTCAGTTCGACGCCGGCGAGCGCGGGCAACGCGCGCAGGTGCGGCACGTCGGCGGGTGCGGTGGCGAACAGCAGTTCGAAGTCCTCGCCGTCGTGCAGCGCCTGGGCGATGGTCGCCGGCGCGCCGTCGGCGCCGCGGCGGCGCGGCAACCGGCGGCCGTCGAGGCGCGCGCCGACGTCTGATGCGGCGGCGAGATGGTGGATGTCGCGGCCAAGGCCATCAGACAAGTCGATGCACGCGCGCACGCGGCCGCTGCCGGCGAGCGCCACGCCTTCGCGCCAGCGCGGCGTGAAGCGCAGGTGGTGGCCGTCGCGGCTGCGGCCGAGCGGACCGGTGACCACGAGCGCGTCGCCCGGCCGCGCGCCGAAGCGCAGCATCGGCGCACGGCCATCGAGGAAGCCCAGCGCGCTGACGTCGATGCAGACGCCGCGCGGCGAACGCGCGAGGTCGCCGCCGACAAGGCTCGTCGGCACGCCGTCGGCGAGCGACAGCACGCCGCGCAGCACGGCCCGCGCGGCCTCCTCGTCGATGTCGTCGGGCAGCGCCAACGAGCACAGGCATGCGATCGGCCGGGCGCCAACGGCACCGAGGTCGGACAGCACGCGCGCGATCGCCTTGCGACCGAACAACTCCCACGGCGCTTCGCCGCGCGTGAAGTGCACGTCCTCGATCGTCTGGTCCGACTTCAGCACGAGGCCGTCCCCGCTCGGCGAGCGCACGACCGCAGCGTCGTGGCCGATGCCGACGGTGACGTCCGCTCCCTGCGCGGCGTGCCGCCGCAGGAACGCGATCAGCGAGGCTTCAGCGAAGGGCATCGCGGCGGACCATACTGCCGGGGCCGGCGCGGCGGAGCGGGCAGGATGGCGCGGCCAGCGCCGGTCCACTGCCGCAGGCGGTGCGGTGGCCGTGGCGGCTGCCGCGCCGGTGTGTCCCCGTGGCAGGAAGTCGTAGACAACCGCTCTCTCGTCGCTACACTCCGCCGCCCGATACCCCGTGGTGTAATCGGTAGCACAGCAGGTTTTGGTCCTGTTGGTTCCTGGTTCGAGTCCAGGCGGGGTAACCAACCCCCGGCGACCGGTGCCACCGCGCGTGGTGACGCCGCCGTTGGGCTCAGCTCGGTGCTACTCGCGCCGGGTTGGCTCGCGGTTGGGACGGATGGTCGATCCGGATGGTCGATCCGGATGGTCGATCCGGATGGTCGATCCGGACGGCCTGTCCGGACGGCCTGTCCGGACGGTCGATCAACCTAAGCTCTTTGCCCGAAACGATTTACTGCCCCGTGGTGTAACGGTAGCACAACAGGTTCTGGTCCTGTTTGTCAAGGTTCAAATCCTTGCGGGGTAACCACACGCGCGGTCTGGGTGCATGCCCGGACCGCGTTCTTCGTTTCGGGCCGATCCCGTCGTGGTTCTCGTGCGTCGGGGGGCCAAACGCGTCGGCGTCCTGCTGGGTTGGGGCCGCTGGCGTTGCGGGGCCCGGCCTGCCGTGGCAGGTGGCCACGACCGCGCGTCGCGTCACGCCCCGTTCCCGGCTCAGAGCGCCGCGGCGATGCGGCCCAGGTAGCGGTCGGTCATGCCGGCGACGTAGTCGCAGGTCGCGCGGTGCAACCCGTCGCGTTCGATGCGCGCCTGCGCTGACGGCGGCAGCCGGGCGGGTTCGGCGACGAGCGCTGCGAACACCGTGCGGATGCGTTCAGCGCCTTCGTGCATCACCGCGAGCACGCGCGGCGCGCGGTAGAAGCGCGCGCGCAGGAACTCCAGCAGTTCGTGCGCCATCACGGTCATGGCGCCGCCGTGCTGCACGCGCGGCGGTTCGCCGCCGCTCGGCGCCGCTGCGATCGCGGCGTCCGTCGTCTCGACGAGGTCGTGGATCAGCAGGGACGCCACTTCGCTGACGATGCGCTGGCGGTTGTCGCTGCCGCACGCGCTGCGGGCCAGTTGCCACAGCCGCAGCGTCGCTGCGTCGCTCTCGGCGAACATGCCGGCGCGCAGGCCGTCGTCGAGGTCGTGGCTCAGGTAGGCGATCTTGTCGCAGTGGTCGACGAGGTGCGCTTCGAACGGCATCGGCGGCCGCGGCCGCAGGTCGGCGCTGAGCGGAAACCCCTCGGGCATGCGGCCCTTGAGCAGGCTCGTGCGCACGGTGAAGGTCAGGTTGAGGCCGTGGCCGTGGCCGTAGCGGTCCTCGATCAGGTCGACGATGCGCGCGCTCTGCGCGTTGTGGCGGAAGCCGCCGTGTGCGGCCATCGCCGCGTGCAGCGCCTCTTCGCCGACGTGGCCGAACGGCGGATGGCCGAGGTCGTGCGCCAGTGCGACGGCCTCGGCGAGGTCGTCATTGCAGCGCAGCGCGCGCGCCACCGAGCGCGCCATCTGCGCGACCTCGAGCGAGTGCGTCATGCGGCTGCGGTAGTGGTCGCCTTCGAACGCGGCCATGACCTGCGTCTTGTGCTGCAGGCGCCGGAACGCGGTGGCGTGCAGGATGCGGTCGCGGTCGCGTTGGAACGCCGTGCGCAGCGGGTCGTCGGCTTCGGGGAGTCGGCGCGGGCCGGCGTTGCGGCTCGGCGTCGCCCACGGGCCGAGGCCGCGCAACTCGCGGTCCTCGTGGTCTTCGCGGCGCAGCCACACCATGTCGGTCAGGCTACCGGGCGATGGCCATCGCCGCCGCCGCGCAAGCGCCGCTCGTTCGGCGCGCTGCGGTGTGGGTTTGCCGCCGCAGGTCGGCTGCGCCGCGTGGGCGCCACCGCACGGCGCGCCCCGGGAGGCTCATTCGCCCTGCGAACCGGCCCGCTTGGCCGGCCCGACGAGCGGGCTGCCGGATGTTTCGGCCACAAGCGATGCTCCGGCCAGAGACAGTGCTCCGGCCAGAGACAATGCTCCGGCCAGAAAAAAAGAAGCCCGGCAGGTTTGCACCTGCCGGGCGACTGGTACCCCCTAGGGGATTTGAACCCCTGTCGCATGACTGAGAATCACGAATCCTAGGCCGCTAGACGAAGGGGGCCCGTTGCGGGGCGACCCTTGTACGGACCGCGCAACCTTGGGTCAAGGGCTGGTCCTTCGTTTGGCGATCGGGGACGGTACGGGCACGGCTGCGCCGGGCGGCCGCACGACGACCCATGGCCAAGTTCCTGCTCTGCCTCCTGCCGTTGCTGTTCGCCACGTCCGCGCCCGAGGGCTGGCTTGGGGTCTACCTTGACCCCGAGCGCGACGAACCGGTCGTCGCCGAGGTCATTCCCGACTCGCCGGCGGCGAAGGCCGGGCTGCAGTTGGGCGACGTGATCGTGCGCATCGGCGCAGATGCCGCGCCGAGCCGCGAGCGCGTGCGGGCGGTGCTGGTCGCGGCGCAGCCGGGCGACCGCTTCGAAGTCCTGGTGCGGCGCGGCGGCGCCGAGCAGCGCGTGTTCGTCCGGTTGGGCGAACGGCCGGCGGCCGCTGCGCCGAAGGCTTCGGCCAGCGGCGCCAAGCCATCGCGGCCGGCCGGACCGGCCGGCGAAGTGGCGGTGGCGCCTGCCGCAGGGGCGCCCGCGTCGGTCGCGCTGGATGCGCCGAAGTCGGTGGGCGAAGGCCAGCCGGCCGCCGGGGGAGCGACCCCGGCGCGCGCTACGGCGGGTGGCGCGCTTTCGTCTGCGCCGGCGAGCGGGCCCCAAGCCAACCCCGCCGCGGTCGGGTCGCCGGGCCATGCCGCGACCGCCGCACCGCCGTCGCCGGCGCGCGACGTCGACGCCGAGATCACCGCCCTGCGCGCGGAGCTCACCGAACTCCGCCGTCAGTTGGACGAACTGCGGCGCGCGCTGCGCCGGGAATAGCCGCGCGCTCCGCCTCGTCGGATGGCCAGCGCGACGTTGGCGTTCGCCCGCCGCGCCCGCGATGCTGTTGCCGATGCCGGTCCGATCCAGCGCTCCGCTGCCCGCTCCCGCCGTGTTGGCGCCGGGCATGCGCGTTGCCGTGACCGGCGGCGCCGGCTTCATCGGCTCGCACGTCGTCGAAGAACTGCTGCGCCGCGGCCATCGCGTGCACGCCGTCGACGACCTGTCCAGCGGCAGCCTCGCCAACCTCGCCGCCGTGGCGGCGCATCCGCGGCTCGCCGTGACGGTCGCGTCGGTCGCGGATGCGCGCGCCGCCGCCGCCGTCTGCGACGCCGCCGACGCGGTGCTGCACCTCGCTGGCGTCGTCGGCGTGCGCCGGCTCGCCGACGACCCGCTCGGCGTCATGCAGGCCAACCAGCGCAGCGCCGAACACGTGTTCGCCGCGGCGGCAGCCGCCCGCATCGGCGTGCTGTTCACGTCGAGCAGCGAGGTGTACGGCCGCGCTCGCGTGCCGTTCGACGAGGGCGAGCCGGTGCAGCCGGGCGTGCCGACCGGGTCGCGCGGCAGCTACGCGTGCGCCAAGGCCTATGCCGAGTGGCTCGCGTTCGGCCATGCAGCGCGCGCCGGTGCGCCCGTGGTCGTGGCGCGCCTGTTCAACACCGTCGGTCCACGCCAGACCGGCGACCACGGCATGGTGTTGCCGCGCTTCGTGCAGCAGGCGGTCGCCGGCCTGCCGCTGACGGTCTACGGCGATGGCCGGCAGACGCGCTGCTTCGCCCACGTCGCGGAGGTGGCGAGCGCGCTGCTCGATCTCGCGGCGGCGCCCGCGGCCGTCGGCCGCATCGTCAACGTCGGCAGCGACGTGGAGATCTCCGTGCGCGCGCTCGCCGAGTTGGTGCGTGCGCGCGCCGCCAGCCGCTCGCCGATCGCCGTGACGCCGCTCGCGGCGGTGTTCCCGCCCGGCTTCGAGGACGTGCCGCGGCGCTTGCCGTCGCTGGCGCGGTTGCGCGCGATGGTCGGCTGGGCGCCGTCGCGGTCGTTGTCGGCCATCGTCGACGAATTGCTCGCCGAGGCCCGCGGCGCGGCCCCGGCAGCACCGGCGCTCACGGCGTCGGAGTGACCGCGCAGCGGCGACGACCGCGCGCGATCGTCAGCCCGAGCGCGACAGCTTGTCGCACGCGGCGAGGTTGGCGCGCGCCGCCGGATCCTGCGGCATCAGCACGACGGCGCGCTCGAAGCACGCGCGCGCCTCGGCGATGCGGCCCTGGCGGGCGTGGCAGATGCCCAGGTTGGTCTGGGCCGCGTGCACGCCGCCGCCGAGCGCCTGTTCGAACAGCCCGATGGCGACATCGATGCGACCGCGACCGAGTTCGCTGAGGCCGCGCCAGTTGAGCACCTCCGGGTCCTCGGGCGAGAGCGTCTGCAGGCTGGTGAAGTAGCGGTTGGCGTCGTCGTGGGCGCCGGCGCGATACGCCGCTTCGCCGAGCCGCTGCAGCACCCGCAGCTGCTGGCCATGCGAGAGCGCGCAGTCGAGCGCGCGGTGCAGTTCGCCGCGGGCCGCGGTGGCGTCACCAGCCATGCCGAGCGCCTGCGCCAAGAGCATGCGCGCGTTGGCGTGCATCGGGCACTGGCGCAGGAACGAGCGCAGGTGCGCGATCGCCGTGCGGGCGTCCGGTTGCAGCATCGCGCCGACGGCGCGGTGCCAGTCGGCGTCGGTCCAGGCCGGGTATGCGACCGCCGCTTCGATCGCGGCATCGGCGGCCGCCAGCGCGTCGGAGTCGAGCGCGGCGAGGTGGGCGCGACCGGCCGGATCGTCCTGCCATTTGGCGCGGAACTGGGCGCGGCGCTTCTGCAGTTCCTGGCCTAGGTCGAGGCCCATCGAGCGGAACGTCGCGTGGCCCTCGTGGTGCAGGAAGGCGCGGCCGGCGATGCCCAGGCGGTAGCCGCGGAGGCGCAGGCGCAGGCAGAAGTCGTCGTCCTCGAAGTTGCCGTGGCCGAAGCGCTCGTCGAACAGGCCGACCTCGTCGAGCAGCGAGCGCCGCAGCAGCAGGCACAGCCCGGCCAGCGTCGTCGCGTCCTGCAGCGCCGGCGCGTCGCGCAGCGCATCGCGGATCGCTGCGCGCCCGGCAGCCGTCTTGCCGGCGTCGCCGACCGGCAGCAACGCGTCGCCCTTCACGTGGTTGCTGCAGGGTGCAACCGTGCCCATGCGCGGGTGGCCGACGAGGACGTCGTGCAGCTCGCGCAGCAGGTTGGTCGCCGCCTGCGTGTCGTTGTTGAGCACGAGCACGAACTCGCCTGTCGCTGCGCGCAAGCCCTGGTTGACGCCGCCGGCGAAGCCGAGGTTGCGTTCCTGGCGCAGCACGCGCACGCTCGGCGACAAGTCGCCGAGCGTCGCTGTGTCGTCGCTGCTGCCATTGTCCACGAGCAGGATCTCCGTCGGCGCATCGCCGTCGTCCTGCGCGAGCAGGCTGACGACGCAGGCGCGGGTCAGCGCGGCGCCGTTGAAGCATGGGATGACGACGGAGAGGTGCATCCTGGGCTGGGTCCCTGTGTTCGGCGGTCAGGCGCCGTAGCCGTGCCATCCAGCGGACCGGGGAGCGCGAAGCACAGGTGCAACCTCCGAAATGCGCCCGCTGCACGTTCGAGTCGTGCCCGCACACGGCGGCGTCGACATGTCCCTGGCGGCCGAGGCGGACTGCTTGGGTGGTGCCATGATTGAAGTGTGGGGCGATGGCAAGCGCTGTGCCATGACGATGTTGCGTGGCTGTCGGGCGAAAACGGCGACGAATTGGTTCGTATGTTCGGTGACGGCGGAGTTTCTGTCTGCTCGTCTCGATCCTTTCCCGATAACGAGACTCGCTGTATCTTCTGCAATTGGAGACAATTCCGTCATAAGGTCCGGCTGAACCGGATCAAACGACTGGGCTGCGAATCGAGTCGCGTCCGGTGGTGGGGTTGTCCGGCGGGCACGAATTCGTACCCTGTTCGCCCCTTGGTCGACCCGAAGCGCCTCCTCTTCGTCGTGCCGGACGACGCCGACGGTGCCCTGCTTGGTGACGTGCTGGCCCGCGCCGTGCCGGCGGCCCGCCCCACCCTGCTGCGCGCTGCGATCGCTGCGGGCGAGGTCCACGTGGGCGGGGCGCAGTGGGTCAGCAACCGCCGGGTGCGCGCCGGCGACGTGGTGGAATGGCGGGCTGTCGCCCCCCTGCCGCCGGCCAAGGCGCAGCGCGCGGCGCTGCCGCCGGTGCTGTGGGAGAGTCCGACCGCCATCGTGGTCGGCAAGCCGCCGGGGGTGCCGACGGTGCCCGACCGCAGCGGGCGCGAACGCGGCATCCACGGTCTGCTGCCCGAACTGCGGCCGGACGCGGACCTGCGCATCGTGCACCGGCTGGACCGCGACACCTCCGGCTGCCTGCTGCTCGGCAAGGGCCTGGCAGCCGCGCGTCACTTCGACCACGCCTTCGCCGCGGGCGGCGTCGCCAAGACCTACGTCGCGCTCGTCGCCGGGCAGATCGCGCGCGACGAGTTCGCGATCGACGCCTGCCTCGGCCCTGATCGCCGCCGGCCGGGCAAGGTCGTCGCCGACGCACGCGAACTGCCCGGCTTCCGCACGGCGCACACCGACGTGCGCGTGCGCCAGCGCCTGCCGCAGCACACGCTCCTCGAACTGCGGCCGCGGACCGGGCGCAGCCACCAGCTGCGCGTCCACTTGCAGTCGATCGGGCATCCGATCGTCGGCGATCGCGACTATGGCGGCGAGGAACTGCTCCTGTCGCGGCACAAGGCCGGGTACAAGCTGCGGCGGGGCGTGCCGGAGCGACCGCTGTTGACGCGCATGTTCCTGCATGCCGAGCGGCTGTCGTTCACGGACGTCGACGGCGCGCGCGCCGACGTCGAATGCCCCTGGCCGGAGGACGTCGCCGTCGCCCTCCGTCAGCTCGCCAGCCACGACGAACGGCGGAGACGACCGTGCGACTGAAGACGATCCCCGAGGACTTTTGCGTCCGTGAACTGCTGCAGTGGCCCGAGGTGCCAGGCGGCAACTACATCGTGCACCAGCTGCACAAAGAGAAGTTGTCGACGCCCGAGGCGCTGGCGCTGCTCGTCCGCGAGGCCCGCGTCGACCGCGGCGCGATCGCCTACGCCGGCCTCAAGGACCGGCAGGCGGTCACCGACCAGTTCGTCACCATCGAACGGCAGGCGGTCGAGGTGAAGCTGCCGAACCTGCGCGTGCACCCGGTCGGGACCACCGACCGGCCCATCACGAGCCGCCAGAGCGCCGGCAACGCCTTCGAGATCGTCATCCGCGACCTGACGCCGCCGCGCGCCGCGGCCCTGCGGCGCGGCATGCCGTCGCTGCTCAAGACCGGCTTCCCGAACTACTTCGACGACCAGCGCTTCGGCTGCCTGCGCCACGGCCAGGGGTTTCCGATGCGCAGCGTGCTGCTCGGCGACTTCGAGCGCGCCCTGCAGCAGTTCATCGCCGAACCGTCGCCGGTGGCGATCAGCGGCGACGTCAAGCTGAAGAAGACGCTGCAGCTGCGCTGGGGCGATTGGGAGACGTGCGCGCGCATCGCCCGCGGTCCCGCCTACGAGCCGATCTTCGGCCACCTGCTCGCCAACCCCGACGACTTCCGCGGCGCCCTGGAGCACGTGCCGCTGCGGCAGCGCGTCATCCACGCGTTCGCGTTCCAGTCGCTGCTGTGGAACCGCGCCGTCAGCCGTCTGCTGCGCGGCGGCGTCAACTCGGCGCAGCGGCTGCGCCTCGCGACCATCGCCGGGGACCTGCTGGCGTGGAAGTACCTCGCGCCGGAGCGCGAGGACAAGCTCGTGGCCATGCGCACGCCGCTGTTCGGGCCCGAAGGCGACGGCGGCAGCGAGCCGTTCCGCCGCGCGATGCACGAGGAACTGCGCGCGGCCGGCATCGGCCGCGACGACTTCGCGCGCCACGCCGTGCCGGGCATGATCTGGAAGGAGGAGCCGCGCGACGTGCTGGTCAAGCCGACCGACGTCGCCGACGTGCGCATCGAGCCCGACGAGATCCACCGCGGCAAGGTCAAGGCCTCGCTGCGCTTCTCGCTGCCGCGCGGCGCGTACGCGACGATGATGATCAAGCGCCTGTTCGCGCCGAGCTGGTTCGCGCCCGAAGACCGGCAGGACGACGGCGGCGACGGCGGCCGCGGGCGCTTCGACCGCGGCGGCGACGACCGCGGACGCGACGAACGCAGCCGCGACGAGGACGAAGCATGAGCGCGTGCACGCTGGGCGTGATCGGCGGCTCGGGCATCTACGACCTGCCCGGCCTGCAGGATCGCCAGGAGATCGTCGTCGACACGCCGTTCGGCCTGCCGAGCGACGCGCTGGTCACCGGCACGCTGGCGGGCGTGCGCATGGCGTTCCTGCCGCGGCACGGCCGCGGCCATCGCCTGGCGCCGCACGAACTGCCGTTCCGCGCCAACCTGCACGCGATGAAGCAGCTCGGCATGGACTGCGTCGTCGGCATCTCGGCGGTCGGGTCGATGAAGGAGCACATCGAGCCGGGCCACCTCGTGCTCGTCGACCAGTTCCTCGACCGCACGCGCGGCCGCACGCAGGAGTCGACGTTCTTCGGCGACGGCTGCGTCGCGCATGCGCACTTCGCCGACCCGGTGTGGGAGCCGCTGCGGCAGCTGGCGCTGCAGGCCGCGCGCAAGGCGGGCGCGACGGCGCACGACGGCGGCACCTACGTGTGCATGGAAGGGCCGCTGTTCAGCACGCGCGCGGAGTCGAAGCTCTACCGCAGCTGGGGCGTCGACGTGATCGGCATGACCAACCTGCAGGAGGCCAAGCTCGCGCGCGAGGCCGAGATCGCCTACGCGACGGTCGCGCTCGTCACCGACTACGACTGTTGGCACGAGACCGAGGCCGACGTCGACGTGTCGGCGGTGATCGCCGTGATCCGCAAGAACGTCGACCTCGCGCGCCGCGTCGTCGCCGAGCTGGCGCAGCTCGTCGCGGCGAGTCCACCGATCAGCGCCGCCGGCTGCATGCAGCACGCGATCATGACGGCCAAGGAGGCGATCCCGCCCGACGCGCGGCGCCGCCTCGACCTGCTGATCGGCAAGTACCTGGGCTGACGCGCCGCCGGCGACCATGGCGCGCGCACGTCGCATCCTGCCCGCGTCCGCGGCCGCCCCGGCCGTCGGCCGCCGCTGAGGACCCCGCGATGGCCTTCCTGCTCGCCGAGACGCACGTCGTGCTGGTGCGGCCGCAGGGCGCGGCGAACCTCGGCGCGGTGGCGCGCGCGCTGAAGAACTTCGGCCTGTCGCGGCTGACGCTCGTCGACTCGCGCATCGGCTCCCTCGTCGACGCGCGCCGCATGGCCGTGCACGCCGAGGACGTGCTCGCCGGCGCCCGCGCCTGCGCCAGCCTCGCCGAGGCCACGGCAGGCGCGACGTGGCTCGTCGCCACGACCGACGCGCCGCCGCCCGGCGCGCGCGTGCTGACGCCGCGCCAGCTCGTCGACGAGTCGCTGCGGCGCGGCGCGCCGACGATCGTGTTCGGCGGCGAGCAGCATGGCCTCGAGCCGGGCGAACTGCTGCGCTGCCACGCCGTCGCGACGATCCCGGTGGCGCCGCAGCAGACGTCGCTCAACCTCGCGCAAGCGGTCTGCGTGTTCGCCGCGGAGTTGTTCGCCGGCTGGCTCGCCGCCGGCGGATGGGCGTCGGCAGCGCCGGCGCCGGCCGCTGCCGCGCCCGCGCCGGCCGAACTCATGCACCGCCTCGAAGCTGCGCTCGCCGCGCTGCTGCAGGAAAGCGCGTGGCGCGACGCCTCGCGGCCCAAGCACGCGATCGCCGAGTTGCTGCAGCCGCTTTGGCGCGCCGGCCTGACCGAGGCCGAAGTGCGCCTTTGGCTGGTCGCGCTCGGCCGGGCGGGGCAGTTGCCGCGGCGCTGACCGCGCTTTGGCTGCGGCTCGTCCCGGTCGCAATCGCCGCTGGCGCCGAGAATCGGTGGATGCGCCGAGGTTGGGCGGCGAACTCCCGGCCGGGACGCTGCATGCGGGGCAGCGTGGTCCTCTGCGGCGCCGATTCCGGGCAGGCCGATGTCTCGCGCCGCTCGGTGTACGGCGAGCGGAACGTGCGCCGTGATGCCGCCGCCGGGCCGTGCCGGCGGCGGCATCGGCGTCACTGCGCGCGGATGCAGAGGTGGTCGACGAACAGGCTGCCGTCGCCGGTCACGTTGCGGCGGTCGTCCGAGTCGATCACGCGCACCGTGACCGTGCCCGACACCGTGCTCGGCAGCACGTATGTCTGGTGGACGTTGTCGTCGCTGGTCTTCGTCACGGTGACCGCGTTGACGAACGACGTGCCGCTCTTCACCTTGACGATGATCGAGTCGTTGTCGGCGGACACCGTGCGGCAGGCCTGGATGCGCAGCGTCCGCGTGTCGGTGGTTGGCACGTTTGCGATCGTCCAGTCGTACTGCAGGCTGTTGCGGCCGCTCGCCGTGCGCTCCGTCAACTGCTGGTAGCTGGCGTTGTCGGTGTGCGTCAGCGAGGTGGCGCCCGTGATGGTGCCGTGGTTGGCGACCGAGCCCGTCGCGACGTAGTCGACGAAGTCGGGCGTCGTCGCGAGCGCGAAGGTCGCGCCGTCGGTCGAGCGTCCGACGCGGTAGCCGGTCTCCGTCGTGGCGGCGTCGGTCCAGGTCAAGTTGACCTGGGTCAGGCCCGCTGCCGTTGCGACGAGGTAGGTCGGCGTCGCCGAGACCGAGGGCGCGGCGGGCGGCGTGACGTCGAGCCGGAACGTGCCGGCCGCACCGTTATAGCCGCCGCCGCGGATGCGGTAGGTCTGGCCGGCGGTGACGTGGAACGTCAGCGACGATTGCGTCGCACAGGAGTCGTCGTTGCAGCCGAGGCTGGTGTGCGTGCCGCAGGCGCCCGAGAACGCCTGGATCACGGTGTCCCACGTCGCCTTGCTGCACAGGCTGACGGTCAGCGAGCCGGTGGTCGTCGCCGCGTAGCTGAACCACGCGTCGTTGGCGCCCGAACCGCACGCCCACGCCGGGGCCGATCTGGAGGCCCCGACGGTCGTGAACTGGGCGCTGCGGCCGCTGCCGAGCGCGGCGGCCGCGGCGCACTCGTCGTTCGGCACGCTGCTCGTCTGGCCAGGATAGGGCAGGGAGTGCTGGTTGCAGGCCCATACGAGGTCGTTGCAGTTCGGCGTGCCGTTGGCGAGGTTGCCGTCGTGGTCGTCGGCCACGAACACCTCGCGCACGGCGTCGGCCTGGTTCAGCGCGTTCGCCGCGATGGTGCTGACGACGATGTCGTTGGTGACGGCGATCGCCTGCGTCCGGTTGCCGTAGGTCGTGGCCAGCCGGTTGCGCAGCTTCCACGCCAAGCCCATCCACGACTGGCCGGCCGTGTGCACCGCGCAGCCCGTGCACGGGTACTGCGAGGTGTTGTTGCCGCTGTGCCGCGGCACGCCGGCGGTCTGGAAGCCGCTGCCGAGTTTCGGCGTGTCGAGCAGGTAGCAGCCGAGGATGTCGCCCCAGCCCTCGCGGAGGCCGTTCGTCTGCGAGATGCCGCCGTAGCGGTCGTCGAGGCCGTGGCCCCATTCGTGCGCGATCACCGTCGAGAACGCGGTGTTCGAGCAGCCGCCGCCGGCCTGGTAGAAGTCGATCGTGTTGCCGGTGTCGTACGCGTTGCACGTCGAGGCGATGTTGAGCGTCACGCCGATGCCGCTGGCCGTGGTCGACTGCGCCGTGTTGCCGAGGATCGAACGCGCGTACTCGCTCGTCCGGTCGAGCCAGCAGGCGGTCGTGGTGTGCGCGGCCGCGTTGACGGTCGCCGCCGAGGTCGGCATCTGGATCGTCGTCGCGACGCCGGGATTGATCGTGAACGTGCCGCTCGGCGCGCTCGCGCCCGTGATCGGGTTGTGGTGGCTGCCGTCGAGGTTGCCGACGGTGATCGTCGTCGCCGCGGCGATGTCGATGGTGAATTGGCCGCTGGCGTACGTAGTCACTGCGCCGATGCCCGGCACGTTGAGCACGAGGCGGCCTGCGGCACGTTGACCTGCGCGTCGAATAGGCGCCGAGGATCGCGCGGAATCCCGACGCGCCGAGCCCGAGCAGTTCCCGCTGGTCGAGCAGCACGCGGTTGGCGTGCTGGCGCGCGGACTCGAGCGAGTTCTCCCGCCAACCGTCGAGCGCGAGGCCGTTGCCCCAGATGGCCTTCGGCGCGCTCGTGGCGGCGTTCCACTCGACCCGTCAGTCACCGCCTTGGCGCGCGAGGAAATGCCGCCACGGCTGCGATGGGATCGACATCGATGGCGGTAGCCCGATTCGGAGCCCAGCTTCTGAGCGAGAGCCGGTGCGGCGCAATGGAATGCCGCCGCCGCCACGCGGAGGGACGCCAACGGTGCGCGATGCATGGAACACGACGCGCCGGGAGACGCGCCACGAGATGGGGCGAGGACGAGGCTCCCGGTTCCAGCGCGCTCACGAGCGCGCAGATGGCGGTGGGAGAGGGATTCGAACCCCCGGTGCCCGCGAAGGCACAGCGGTTTTCAAAACCGCCGCAATCGGCCGCTCTGCCATCCCACCAGGGCTTGGCGCGTGCAGGCTAGCTGCGGCCTCCGGTCCATGCCAAGGGGCCATTCGACGCATGCTCGCGAGGGTGCCTTGGCGGAATTCAGCGGAGTCTCCGCCGACGCGTCCACGCCGGGCGCGCAGGGCGGCCGCTACTCGGCAGCGAGCGACTCGAACACGGCGCGCGCGACGTACATCGGCGCGCCGGTTTGCACCGCGAGCGCGATCGCGTCGGACGGCCGGCAGTCGACCGCCTTCTCGCTCGCCGTCGGGGCCTTCGTGCCGACGTCGGACGGAGCGAGCACGATCTGGGCGTAGAACGTGCTCTCGCGCAGGTCGCTGATGACCACGCGCTGCAGTCGGTGGCCGAGGGCTTGGAAGACGCGGCCCATCAGGTCGTGGGTCAGCGGCCGCGGCGGCTGCACGCCGCACAGCTTGCGGTTGATCTCCTCGACCTCGTTGAAGCCGATGACGATCGGGAAGCCGCGGTTGCCTTGGCGTTCGCGCAGGTGGATGAACTGCTGGTCGCCCTTCTGGTGGATGACGACGCGGGCGAGTTCGACTTCGACGAGGTCCATGGGCGGCTGGCGGCGGTCATAACGGCGCGCCGGGCGCGGCGCGAGCGCCGGCTCGCGGCCATCGGCTATAACGCCCGGCGTGCCCGCGCCGTCCGTCGTCCTGCCGCCGCTCGATCCGCAGCGTCCCAACCCCGTGCTCGCCGTCGCCACCCGCAGCGGCGCGGTCGAGTCCTGGCACCGCGGCGCCGTCGCCGTCTGGCACGGCGACGCCCTGGCGTTCGCCGTCGGCGACGTCGCCCGGCCGGTGTTCGCGCGCTCGGCGGTCAAGCCGCTGCAGGCGCTGCCGTTCCTCGAACGCGGCCTCGCCGACCGGCTCGGCCTGCCGCCGCAGGAACTCGCGGTGATGTGCGCCAGCCACGACGGCGCGCCGGTGCACACGGCGGCGGTGCGCTCCTTGCTGGCCCGCGGCGGCCTGCGGGAGGACCAACTCGGTTGCGGTCCGCACGCGCCGTTCGACCACGACAGCCGGCTGGCGCTGCTGCGCGCGGGCGAGCAGCCGGGCAAGGTCCACAACAATTGCAGCGGCAAACACTCGGGGTTCCTGCACCTCGCCGCCGCCTGCGGCGACCCGCTGGAGCGCTACCTCGACCCGGATTGCAGCAGCCAGCGCGAGGTCAACGCCGCGGTCGCGGCGATGGCGGGGCTGACCGGGCCCGTGCCGACTGGCATCGACGGCTGCGGCGCGCCGACGTTCGTGCTGCCGCTGGCGGCGCTGGCGCGCAGCTTCGCGAATCTGGCGAACCCGGCCGGTCAGGGCGCCGTTCGAACCGCCGCATGCCGCCGCATCCTCGACGCCGTCGGCTGCGCGCCGGAACTGCTGGCCGGCGAGAAGCGCTTCTGCACGGCGCTGCTGCGGCAGTGGCCGGGCCGCGTGTTCGCCAAGAACGGCGCCGAAGGCGTCTACGCCGTGGCGCTGGCGCCCGATCCGGCGCGAGTCCGCTTCCCGCAGGCGCTCGGCATCGCGATCAAGATCGACGATGGCGCCGAGCGCGGTTACCAGCCGGTGGTCGTCGACCTGCTGCAGCATCTCGGCGCGCTGTCGCGCGAGTTGCCGCCAGCGCTCGCGGCCTTCCACCGGCAGACGCTGCGCAACACCCAGAAGCTCGTCGTCGGCGAGGTCGCGTGCGTGCACGGCTGGGGGCCAGCATGAGCCGCTCCCGTCATCCGCTCGCCGGCCTGCCCGTGCGGCCGCGCGACGGCCACAAGGGCAGCTTCGGCACGGTGCTCGTCGTCGCCGGCTCGCACGACATGCTCGGCGCGGCGATCCTGTGCGCGACCGCGTCGCTGCGCTCCGGCGCTGGGCTCGTGCAGGTCTGCGTGCCGGCGGCGCTGCAGCCGTTGCTCGCCAGCGCGCAGCCGTGCGCGACGACGCTGCCGCGCACGCCGGCCAACCTGCGCCGCGCGCTCGCCCGGGCCGACGCGGTCGTCGTCGGGCCGGGCCTCGGTGCGGCGCCGGTGACGCAGCGGCTCGTCGCCGCCGTGCTGCGCTTCGCCCGCGGCCCGGTCGTGCTCGACGCCGATGCGCTCAACGCGCTGGCGCCGCTGCGGCAGCCGCTCGCGACGCGCGTGCCGGTGGTGCTGACGCCGCATCCCGGCGAGGCCGGCCGCCTGCTCGGCAGCGACGCCGCCGCCGTGCAGGAGGACCGCCACGGCGCGCTCGACGCGCTGGTCGCGTGTTCGGGCGGTACCGTCGTGCTGAAGGGCCACCGCACGCTCGTTGGCGACGGCGACCGCACGTTCGAGAACCGCACCGGCAACCCCGGCATGGCGACCGGCGGCAGCGGGGACGTGCTCGCCGGCCTGCTGGGCGCGCTGTTGGCGCAGGGTCTGCCGCCGTACGACGCGGCGTGCTTCGGCGTGCACGTGCACGGCCGCGCCGGCGACCGCGTCGCGCGGCGCATGGGCGAGGTTGGGCTGATCGCGAGCGACCTGCCGGCGGCGATCGCCGAGGAATTGCGATGACGTTGGCGCTGCGCGCCGGCGCGCTGGCGGCGCTGTTCGCCGCCGGTGTCGCCGCGCAGGACGTGCTCAGCGGCAACCGCGGCACGGCGCGGGATGCCGATGCGGCCGCCGACGACCGCATCGGCGCGCTGCACCTTCTGGTCATGGCGGGAGGTCTCGACCCGGCGACCGGCGTCGCGGCGTTGGCGGCCGCCGACGAGCGGGTCGCGCTCGCCGCCGCCGCGCTGGTGCGCCACCGCGTCGCTCTCGACGACGCGTGGTTCTCGGCCCTCGACGCCAACGCGCCGGCGGCGCGCCGGCTGCTCGACGAACTGGCGATCGCGCCGCGACCGTCCGCGGACGCGTGGCTCGCGCGCTGGGCGGCGCGGCCCGAGCGCAGCCCCGACGACCGCTGCCGTGCGCTCGCCGGCCGCAGCGGCGACTGGTCGGCGGCCGATCGCGACACGTTCCTCGCCGCGTTGCTCGCCGATCCCGCCGGCGACGGCGTCGCGGCGGCGCGGCGCGTGCTGCCGGCGCGGCTCGCCGACGGCCTCGTCGGCCGGCTGCACCAGGAACTCGTCGCCGGTCGCCTGCCGCTCGACGAAGCGCTGCGCGTGTTCGACCGGTTGTCGCCGCAGGGCGTCCGGGCGCTGCTCGGCCTCGCGCTGCAACTGCCCGAGCCGGCGTGCGCGACGCTGTTGCGCCACGTGCACGACCAGCGGCCCGAGCTCGTCGTCGAGCGCGTGGCCACCGCGGTCGACGATGCCGCGAATCCGGTCGATGTGCGCTGGTTGCGGTACGCGGCGCCGCTGCTGGCGACGCCGGCGCGGATCGGTCGCGTGGTGGCGTTGCTCGGCGATGCGGCTGCGCGGGACGAGGCGTTCGCCGCGCTGCTGGCCGCGCGCGTCGTCGCGCCGGCCGTGCTCGCGTTCGCGGCGCCGGCCGACGATGCCGAGGCCGCCAGGGTCCGCATCGCGCGGCTGCTGGATCGCGCCATCGACGCCGTGCCGGCGGCGACGCTGCGCGACTGGCTCGCGCGTGGCGATGGCGTCGGCGAGACCGTCGCGCTGTTCCTGCCGCGCCGGCGCGTGCTCGACCCCGAGCTGGCGCGCGATCTGTTCGTGCGCTTGCAGCAGGCGGGCACGGTCGACGGCCGGTTCTGCCGGCCGGCGGCGCTGGCGGTGGTCGGCGGCGGCGACGAAGGGGTCGTGCGCGCGCTGTGGCCGCTCGTGCGCACGACCGCCGAGGACGCGCCGTTCGTCGAGGCGTTGGTCGGCCGCCGGCCCGCGGCGCCGTTCGCGCGGTTGCTGCTGCGCAGCGACGCGGAGCAAGCGGTGGTGGGGCTGACGCCGGCCGAGCGCGACGAGCGCCGATGGCGCGCCCTGCACGGCGCCGCTGCGCTTGGCGACGTGGCCGCGGTGCCGCAGCTCGTCGCCGTCGCGCGCAGCCTGCCCGCCGACATCGTGCGCCGTTGCGCGGCCCTGCCCGGCCCGCTGCCGGCCGGGCAGGCGCACGCGTTGCTCGACGCCGTCGGCGTGCCGCGCTACGCGCCAGCCGGCGACGAAGGCGTCTGGGGCACGGTTGGCGCGCCGGAGGCGCCGGCAGCGGACCTGGGCTCGGCGCTCGAACTGCTCGCTTGGGCTGCGCGCGGCGGCGACGACGCGACCGTCGCGGCGCGGCTGCTGGCGTTCTGGCGCGATCCGTCGCCGACCGAAGCGCTGCGCGACCTGCAACCGGAGGTCGCGCCCGCCGTGCTGCGCGGCCCGTTCGGCGCGCCGCTGCGCGACGAACTGCGCGCGCGGCTCGCCGCCGGCCCGCTCGACGCCGCCGCCGAAGCGCTGGCGTTCGCAGTGGTCGAGTCGCTGGCCGAGCCGCTCGACGCCGCCGCCCTGGCGTTGTGCGCCGAGATCGTGTTCGCCATGCCGCGCGCCGATCGCGCTGGCGAAGCCGCGCGGGCGGCGCGTTGGCCGGATGGCCGCGGCGGCTTCGCGCTCGTCGGCGCCGTCGCCCAGCGCCTGCGCGGCGCCGCGCCGGATGCCGTCGCGGCGGCGTTCGGGGCGGCGGTGCAGGCGGCGTGCGCCGATCCGGCCGGGGCGGCGGCGACGGCGGCGCGGGCGCGCGCGCTGCTGGTCGCGACCGGGCGGGCGCCTGCCGTCCGCGCCGCGTTGTTGCCGGCGATCGCGCCATGGCTGCGGACCATTGCCGTCGACCAGGGCGTGTGGCCGTTGCTCGTGGCGGCGTGGGCGAGGACGACCGCAGCGTTGGACCGTGGCGATCCGGGCGGCGCCCGCTTCGACCTCGGCCTCGCGCTGCGGCTGCTGCACGAACCGATCGGCGACCCGGACCTGCGCCGCGACCTGCTCGGCGAGCGCGACCCGGGCGCTGACGTCGATCCGCACGCCGCGCTCGCTTGCCTTCCGCATCGCGTCGCCTACATGGACGCCAGGGCCGCAGACGACGCGGCGGCAATGGCCCTGGCCCGCGCGTCTTGGCGCGAGTTCGCCGGCCGCGACGCTGCTACCATCGCGGCGCTTCCTGATCCGATTCCGGAGACCCGCCGATGATGCTGCGCCTTGCCGCCACCGCCCTCGCCTTCGTTGCCGCTTGCGTCGCCCAGGGCGCGCAGGACGGCAAACAGCCGCCCAAGGTCGAGCCCGCGCCCACCGACCCGCAGAAGGTCCTCGCGGAGATGAAGCAGCAGTTCCAGAAGGAAGGCATCGCCTTCGACCTGGACAAGAAGGCCGTCAGCGTGCCGGCGGTCGTCAACCAGCCGCAGGACCCGGTTGAGTACCTGCTGGTCCAGAAGAAGGGCAAGCGCCACGAGGCGGTCTTCGTCACCATGGCCAAGCCCAGCGTGCTCAACGCAGCGCTGCTGCTGCTGGGCCTCGCGCCGGGCAAGAACGCCACCTACGTCGAGAAGAAACCGGCCCCGACGCTCGAAGAGGTGCAGGCCGGCGTCGATCCCATCATCGTCACGCCGCCGCAGGGCGTGCCCTTCTTCATGACCGTGCGCTGGCAGGACGCCGAGGGCAAGCCGGTCGAGCACTGCGTCGAGGACCTGCTGCTCGACCGCACGACCTCGCAGCCGATCGTCGACTGCAGCTGGATCTACCTCGGCGGACGCATGGCGCAGATCTACCGCAACGAACCCGAGGTCTACATCGCCGACTTCGAGGGCAACCTGGTCAGCGTCTGCTACCTGTCGCCCGACAACCACCTCGCGACCATGGTGCACAAGGACGCGCGCGATGACCAGAACTGGTGGACGACGAGCCTGTTGCCGCCGGCGGACACGGCGGTCGAGTTCGTGTTCCACCGCGGCGAGACCAAGCTGCACGCCGAGCGGCGGCAGCGGTTGGCGAAGGCTGCCGAGGCCAAGGCCGGCGCGACTCCCACCGAGGGCAAGCCCGCCGGCGGCGGCAAGTAGGCCGTCGTCGCGGCCGCGCTGGCGGCTACGGGTACAGCACCGTCTTGCCGGCCTGCGTCAGCGCGAAGAAGCCGGGAATGCCGGCGTCGAGCGCCAGCCACTGGAAGTAGATGGGCGTATAGCCCAACGCGGCCGTCGCCGGCACCGGGAACGCGAAGCGGAACTCGCCCGGCGCGCTCGGCGTCAGCAGCGGCGAACTGAGGTCGGGCGACACCGACAGCACGCTCTCCGGCCAACCCAGCAGGCCGCCGACCGGCAGCGGCAGCGGACCGCTCGACGAGTTCGTGTTGCTGAAGCCGAGCCACAGCATCGCGAACGGCGACTGCGGCACGCCCCGCAGTTCGACCGCGAAGGTCGCGCCGAGGAACGGCAGGCCGCGGAATGGGCCGACGTCGGCCATGCTGCAGCGGCCGAGCACGCTCCAGCCGAAGGCGAACGGTCCCGCCAGTTCGACCAGGGAGCGCGAGGACGCGGGGTTGCCGGGCGTGTCGACGACGCACGTGAAGGACAGCGCGGCGGTGGACTGGCTGCGGCTGCGCCAGACCTCCAAACCGCGCGCCAGGCCGCCGCGCGGGCCGGCGCCGTTCGCCAGCGTCAGGTCGCTGCAGAAACGCACGCCGGTGGGGGCGAAGTCGTAGCCGGAGACCTCGTAGCCATGCGCCTGGATCGGCAGCGACGGCGTCGCCTGGACGCGCCGCGAGAAGGCGTAGAAGTTGCCGAGGCTGTCGTCGTAGGCGAGGCCCGTGCACTGTGCTTCGATCGCACGGACGTCGAGCAGTGCGCCGGGCGTCGCCGGGTTGCGGCTGAACTCCCGCATCGCGCCCTGGCCGTTGGCGTCCGTGGAGCTGATCCAGAACGTGCCCTGCCCGAACTCGCCGCTCGGCTCGAAGGCGAGGCCGAACATCTGGTTGGTCGGCACGGTGGCGGGCGGCGGGAATCCCGCCAGCGGCAGCGTCGTCGAGGCGCCCGTCGCCGCGTTGACGCCGAACAGGACCACTTGGCCGCCGACGGCGCGGTTGTCGACGACGACCCAGACGACCGCGGTCGGCGTGCTGCCCGCGGTCGCGCTGCGCTCGACAGCGATGTCGCCCGGGCCTTGCGGCGCGGTGAGCGTCGTCGCCGGCAGGAGGAACGTCGCGGCGACGGTCGTCGGCGGCGAACCGGCGAGGCGCAGCAGGCGGTGCGGCGCGCCTTGGACGGCGGCCGCAGCGACGGCCCAGTACGCGCGCGCGAAGGCCGGCGCTGGGCCCTCGACGACGGCAACGGCGCGGCTGTCGGCGCCACCCGTGACGGCGTCGAGGTCGGTGCGGCGGTCGACGTCGCCGAGCGCGTCGCCGGTCTCGTCGGGCGGCGGCTTCTCGCACCTGCTGTTGACGTAGAGGTTGTCGATGCCGATCGCCCCCGCGGCGTTCAGCAGGAACGAGAAATCGATGGCTTCGTCGTCGGGCTGCGGGATCAGTTGCGCCGCGACGGTCACGCGGTTCCAGCCGCCACCGAGCGCCACGGACTTTTCGCTGATGATCGCCCGCTTGTAGGCGAGACTCTCCTCGATGGCGGCGCGGATCGAGCCGGTGGCGCCCTCGAACTCGTCGTACTGGAACCAGAACAGCTTGACCCAGTCGGGATACGGATCGTTGTCGACGGTCAGGTCCAGGTCGGCGGCAACCGGGCCGCCGGCGCTGGTGACGCCGCACACGCCGTTGAAGCCGCCGAGCGAAGCGACGTAGCGCAGATTCGCCGTGGCGACGCCTTGCGTCACGGCAGGGTTGTACCAGGGCGGCGCCACGACCAGCGTCGGCGGCGGGAACGTGCCGTTGGCGAACGGCGTGTTGAAGTCCCAGTAGAGGCTGACGGTGACGTTGTCCTGCACGCGCCACCACGGCGGCGGATTCTCCGGCGTTTGCGCGATCAGCCCGCCGCTCCACAGCGCGGCAGCAAGCACGAGCGACTGACACGGGGAGTGGCACATGGTGTACGTCGAGGTTGCACGCGCGCGCCGGTCACTTGCCGGCGTCGGCGGGTGGCAGGGGAACGAGGCTGCGGGCGACGGCGGCGGGGTCGGTCGGCCAGAGGCAGACGGTCCCGTCGCGCGCGGCGGTGGCGACCGCGCGTCCGTCCTTGAACATGGTAGCTCCGTCGATCGGTCCGCGATGGCCGCGGAACCGCAGCTGCTCGGCGCCATCGGCAACGTTCCACAGCACGGCCTCGTCGCCGCCGGTGGCGATCACGCGGCCGTCGCTCGACCATTCGGCGGTGCGCAACCGGGCGCCGGTCGGCAGCGTCGTCCGCACGGCGCCATCGGGGCCATGCACGGTGATGACGCCGGCGCTGTCGGCGACCAGCAGCGAGGCGTCCTTCGCCGTGAAGCGAACGGCAACGACTTGCCGCCGCCCGAGCGCGCGCTCGGCAATGAGCGCGCCGGTGCGCAGGTCGAGCAGGCGCAGCGTCGGATCGTCCTGGCTGACGATCGCGGCGAGTTCGCGGTCCGGCGCCGCATCGGTCCAGCCGATCGGTCGCGCCGTCTCGCCGCGGCTCAGGCAGGTCGCGCCGTCGACCGACCAGACGCTCCACATGCCGCCGTTCTCGCGGTTGCCGGCCGCGAACAGCCTGCCGTCGTCGAGGTGGCGAAGCGAGACGAGCGTCTGCGCGCCGGTGTCGATCGTGCCGAGCGCGGCGCCATCGGCGAGCGCATGGCGGCGCACGACGCCGGAGCGACGGATGCCGACGGTCGCGCGTCGGCGGGCGTCGTCGATGTCGATGCAGGTCAAGGGATCGCCCAGCGCCGGCGTCGTCCACTGCAGGCTGCCGTCGGCGGTGGACCATGCGCGCAAGCGTTCGTCGCCGCCGCCCGTCAGCGCCCGCTCGCCTGCCGCATCGACGGCGACGGCGATGCTGCCCGCCGACTGCCGCAACGTCAGCACGCCGACCGCGCGACCGAAGTCCCAGATCATGGCGCGCGCGTTGCCGGCGACGGCGAGCACGGAGCGTCCGTCGGGCGTGAACTCTGCGAACTCGATCGACGGGCCGGCTTCGTAGCGATGCAGCGCAGTGCCGACGATGGCCCGGCCGGCGCCGACGTCGAACACGCGCAACTCGCCGGCGCCTTCCCCGGTCGCGGTCAGCGCGAACTGATCTTCGGCGTCGAACGCAACATGGTGGACCGGTCCCTGATGCCCGACGAGCGTCGCGCTCTCGCGCATCGACGTCGTGCCGCCGTCGGCGTCCTTCCCCAACTGCCAGAGGCGCGCCGTCCTGTCGCGGGAACCCGACAGCACGCGCCGGCCGGCGTTGTCGAAGGCGATGGCCGTGGTGTCGTGGCCGTGCGCGGCGGCCGCCAGTTCGCGGCCGTCGGCGGTCGAGTGCACCGTGACCTGCTGGCCGGCGGCGACGGCGAACTCCCGTCCGTTGCGGGCGAATGCGACGGCCCGCGGGCGGCCGTGCAACTTCAACGGCGCCGCTCCGACCAGCGAGCCGTCGTCGACGCGCCAGACGTGGACCTCGTTGTTGCTGATCGCCGCGGCGAGCTTGCCATCCGGCGAGAACGCCGTGCCGGAGACCAGCAGCGGCAGTTGGCGCGCGCCGCCGATCGAAGCGCCCGTGGCGCCGTCATAGGCCTGCACCTGGAATGGCCCCTTGGTCGTCGCGTACGTCAGCACGAGGATGCGGCCGCCTTCGCGGCAGCCGTGGAGCGACGCGGCCACGCCCGGCAACTCGATCGACCGCACCGGCGCGCCGTCTTCGGTTCGCCAAAGGCGCAGGGTCCGGTCGGTTCCAGCCGTCGCCAGCATTCCCGGCGCCGGAAAGGCGGCGCCGACGACGTGGCTGCCGGCGCCGTGGCCGCGCAACGCCGCCACCGGCGCACCGTCGGCGGCCCGCCAGAGGTGCACATGGCCCGCGAAGCCGAAGGTCGCCGCGATCGCGCCGTCCGGCGCAAGGCTGGCGCCGACGAGGCGCTGCGCCTCGCCGGCGGGCAGTTGCAGCGTGCGCACGACGCTGCCGCTGCCGAGCGCTTCGAGCACGGCGCTGCGCGTGCTCGGACTGCTGCGCAGATCGTCGGCCTGGAGCGCGACCTGGATGGCGCGCTCGCGGTCGCGCTCGACGAGGCTGGCGCTGCGCAGCGCCAGGGCGCCGGCTTCGGCCTCGATGCGCCGATCGGCCTCGGCGTAGCGCTCCATGCGCGCGCGCGTCGCGTCGTCGTTGCGCAGTTCGAGCGCGGCAGCGGCGAGGCGGTAGGCGTCACCGAGCCTGCCGGCGCGCTCGGCCGTCGTCGCCTCGGCGATCAGCGCGTCCGCCTGCCGGCCGTGCACGAAGCCGAAACCCAGCGCCACGAGGCCTGCCAGCATCGCCACCGCCGCCACCGCCGACTCGGTGCGGTGCCGACGCATCCACTTGGCGGCGCGCGACCACGTCGTCGCCGGCCGGGCCAGCACCGGCTCCCAGTTCAGGAAGCGCCGCAGGTCGGCCTCGAACTCGCCGGCGCTGGCGTAGCGCTTCACCGGGTCCTTCTCGAGCGCCTTCATGCAGACGGTCGCGAGGTCGCGCGGCACCATCGGGTTGCGCGCCTGCACCGGGATCGGCTCCTGGAAGCAGATCTCGTAGACGACCTGCTGCAGGTTCTTGCCGTCGAACGGCCGCCGCAGCGTCAGCAGTTCGTAGAGGATGACCCCGAGCGCCCAGACGTCGGACCGCTGGTCGACCGCGACGCGCTTGGCGAGCGTCTGCTCCGGGCTCATGTAGTGCGGCGTGCCCGCCATCTCGCCGGAGATCGAGATGCTGCCGTCGTCGATCGACTTGGCGAGGCCGAAGTCGAGCAGGCGAACCTGCCGACGGTCGTCGAGCATCAGATTGCGCGGCTTCAGGTCGCGGTGCAGCACGCCGGCGGCGTGCGCGGCGGCGAGGCCGGCGGCCAGTTCGGCGGCGAAGAGCGCGCATTCGCCGACGTACCCCTTGCCGGGCGCGAGCCCGAGGGTGCCCTCGGCCGGCGCGCGCTCGCCGGCGTTGCGCAGCCGCAGGTCGTCGAGGATGTCGCCGAGGTTGCGGCCGGCGACGAAGTCCATCACCAGCCCGAACGTGCCGTCGACCTCGACCAGCGCGTGCACCGGCACGATCGCCGGGTGCTTGATCTGCGCCGCGGCGGTCGCCTCGCGCCGGAAGCGCTCGACGTGCCGCTTGCTCAGTGTCAGGCCACCGGCCATCACCTTGAGCGCTACGCGCCGTTGCAGCGACTGCTGGCGCGCGAGGTACACGACGCCCATGCCGCCGCGGCCGAGTTCCTCCTCGATCACGAAGTCGCCGAAGGTGCGACCGGCGGCGACGGGCCCGGTCGGCGGCGCGGCTGCCGACGGGGTCGCCGGCGACTGCCATGATTGATGGCCGAGCAGGCCGTCGAAGGCGAGGTACTCGCGGCACTGCGCCAGGATCGCCGGCCGCAGCGCCTCGGGCTGGCCGGCGACGAAGGCCGCTAGGTCTGCGTCCTCGCCGCGGGCATGCCGTTCGATGAAGTGCTCGACGGCGCGTTGCACGGCCTCGCCGTCGCCCGTCGCGGGCGGCGTCGCAGCGCTGGCGATGGACTCGCGGTCGGCTGCCATCACGCCTCCTTGTCCCGCGACAGCAGGCCCGAAAGGCGCGCCTGCGCCCGCGACAGCAGCGCGCGCACGGCGCCCTCGCTCGGCAGCCCGAGCTCGGCGCAGATCTCGTCCGTGTCGAGGTCGAGGTAGCGCTTGAGCACGATGATCTCGCGCTCGCGATCCGGCAGTTGCTGCAGCGCCGACCGGATGCGCTCGCTCAGTTCCTGTTCGTCGTGCACCTGCGAGGCGGTCGGCAGGCCGCCGGGCAGCCGCTGCTCGACGACGTCGTCGATCGGCACGAGGCCGCCGTGCGCCGAGCGCTTTTGCGCCTCGATGCTGCGGATGCGCCGCAGGATCTCGTACTCGGCGCCCTTCAGCAGCCAAGCCAGGAAGGAGCCGTCGCCCCGGTACTCGAACTGGTGCAGGCGCTTCAGCGCCGACAGGATCGCGTCCTGGGTCGCGTCCTCGCTGTCGGCGAGCAGGCTGCGGTACTTCGGGCCGACCAGTTTGCGCAGCGCCGAACGAAGCCGGTCGCGGTAGCGGGTGAACAGCTGGTCCACGGCGTCGCGGTCCTGCTGCAGGGCGCGGCTGACGAGATTGCGGGTGTTGTCGTCCAAGAAGGGGGCCCGGGCGAGGTTCCGGCGATTGTGCCCCCAGTCCGCCTGCCGACAAAGCCGCCGCCGCCCCCGCCGCCGCTGGCGGTGGTGCAGGAAGCGGCAGAGGGAAGGCAAGCCAAGCATGCACCAGGGCAAGGACCGGTGGTGCCCGCGCGCACGCGGATTTTTCCCTGGCGCCTGTGCGGCGCGCTGCCGGCGACGGAAAGTCCCGGTGGCAACGGCGCCAGCGGATGGGACAAGTCGGCGGGGGGCGGTGGCCGATACACCGGCCATGCGCCGCCAGCTGCTGCCGTCGGTCCTGTTCGCCTGCCACGCCCTGCTCGCCCAGGCGCCGGCTCCGACGCCTGCACCGACGCCCACGCCAACGCCGCCGGTCGCTGATCCGGCGACCCCGACGAGCCAGACCGAACTGCGGGCCCAGTCGATGCGGCAGCAGATCGGCGACGGCAAGCAGGTGCAGAGCCACGTGCGCGTGATGGTGCGGCTGACCAACGGCAACCGCATCACCGGCGTCGTCAAGGACGGGCGCCTCGTCGAGCGCATCGACGGCCTGCGCTTTGTCGAGGCCAACGCCGACGACAAGGGCGCTGGCGTGCGCATCTGGTACACCGCCGGCGCGCGCGACTTCGTGTTCGTGCCGTTCCGCGACTTCGCCGAGTACAAGATCATCCAGAAGCTGTCGCACGCGCAGTTGCTGCAGGTCGAGTCCGAACTGCAGGCGAGCCTCGCGCGCAAGACCGCCCCCGTTCCGGCGGGCGAAGGCAAAGCCGGCGCCGACGGCGGCGAAACCGGCGCGGCCGAAGGCGGCGATGGACTGCCGCCCGACGACCAGGAGCCCGCCGGCGACGCGGCGGGCAAGGCCAAGGCCAAGGAGCCGGCGAAGGACGCCGCCAAGGACAAGCCGAAGGACGGCGACAAGGCGCCCGCGGTCGGCAAGGACCAGCAGAAGTCGTGGTTCGACCTCGTGCAGACCTACCCGCCGGAGGACGGTTGGAACGAAGCGCGGCGCGACGAGCTCAAGCGCCGCTTCGTCGTCATCGGCAGCAAGCCGAGTGCGGTCGAGCAGCGCTTCCTCGACGAGTACGACGAATGGAAGAAGGCCTGCGCCTACTTCGGCGTCGAGCCGACCAAGGACGCCGGCGCGGGCGCGACGGACGGCGCGGGCCCGGCGAAGCACAAGGCCAAGGACGACCGCAAGGCGCGGCGCGGCAAGGGCAGCGACCCCGCTGCCGGCGGCAGCGACGACAAGAAGTAGCGCGCCGATCGATTCCCGGCTGCCCGCTTGATCCCGCCCGGTGCGGGCGGGAATGCTGTCGGCCATGCAGTGCGCCTTCCTGTTCACCGGCCAGGGTTCGCAGTTCGTCGGCATGGGCAAGGACCTCGTCGAGAGGTTCCCGATCGCTCGGCAGGCCTTCGCCGAGGCGGATGCCGCGCTCGGCGAGTCGCTGTCGACGCTGTGCTTCGAGGGGCCGGAGGAGCAACTCGGCCTGACTACGAACACCCAGCCGGCGACCCTCGCGGTCGCGACGGCCGCCTTCCGCGCGCTCGGCCGCAAGCCCGACCTCGCCGCTGGCCACAGCCTGGGCGAGTATGCCGCGCACGTCGCCGCCGGCACGATCCCGTTCGCCGAGGCGATCCGGTTGGTGCGCGAACGGGCGCAGCGCATGCAGTCGGCCGTGCCGGTGGGTACCGGCGGCATGGTCGTGCTGCGCAAGATGGGCCTCGACGAGGTCAAGGCGCTGGTCGCCAAGGTCGACGCCGGCCTGTGCGAGATCGCCAACGTCAACGAGCCCGAGCAGATCGTCGTCTCGGGCGCGATCGCGGCGATGGACCAGGTCGTGGCGCTGGCGCCGCCGCGCAAGGCGCTCAAGCTCAACGTGTCGGTGCCGTTCCATTGCTCGCTGCTGCGCGCGGCCGGCGACGGCTTCGCCAAGGTCCTCGACGCCACGCCGATGCGCGATCCGGCGTTCCCGATCTGGTGCAACGTCGACGCCGCGCCGGTAGCAACGGCAGCGGCGGCGCGCAGCGCGCTGCAGCGGCAGTTCGCCGGCGCGGTGCTGTGGCAGCAGACGGTCGAAGGCATGTTCGCCGCCGGCGTGCGGCGTTTCGTCGAGTGCGGGCCGAAGCCCACGCTCGTCAACATGGTCAAGCGCATCGCCCTGGCCAAGGGCGTCGAGGGCGTCGAGACCATCGCGGCGACGACGGCCGACGAGATCGCGGCATTGGCCGCGCACGGATGACGGCTGCGGTCGACAACCCGCTGCGGCAGGCGCTGTTCCCGCTCGGGTTGGCATGGTGCGGCGTCGCGGCGCTGCGCCATTTCGCCTTCGACCGCGGCCTGCTGGCGGCGCACCGGCTCGGCGCCACGGTCGTGTCGATCGGCAACCTCGCCGTCGGCGGCACCGGCAAGACGCCGGCAGTGGCCTGGTTGTGCGAGCGGGCGCGCGCGCACGGCCGCCGACCCGGCGTGCTGGCGCGCGGCTACGGCCGCGCGGCCGGCGCGGCGCTCAACGACGAGGGCGCGATGCTGCAGCGGCGCATGCCGTGGCTGTTGCAGGAGCAGGATCCCGACCGCGTGGCCGCCGGCGGCAAGCTCGTCGGCCGCGGCGTCGACTACGTCGTGCTCGACGACGGCTTCCAGCACCGACGCCTGCGGCGCGACCTCGACATCGTCTGCCTCGACGCAGCGCGGCCGTTCGGCAACGGCATGTGCCTGCCCGCCGGCGACCTGCGCGAGGGCCGCGCCGGCCTGCGCCGCGCCGGCATGGTGTTCCTCACGCGCAGCGAGAGCCTGGCCCCGGCAGAACTCGCGGAACGCATCGCTCGCGTGCGCGACCTCGCCGGCCGCGCCATCCCGATCTTCGCGACCGCGCACGCGCCGGTCGACCTCGTCGAGCGACCGTCCGACGCCACTGCGCCGCTCGCCGCGCTCGCCGGCCGCCGCGTCGCGCTGCTGTCCGGCATCGCGCGCCCGGCGAGCTTCCGCCGCACTGTGGAGGAACTCGGGGCCGAGGTCGTCGCCGACCTGCGCCACGCCGACCACCATCGCTTCACCGACGCCGAGCTCGCCGCCGCGGCGCGCGCTGCGCAGGACGCCGGCGCGGTCCTCGTGACGACGGAGAAAGACGACGCCCGCATGCCGTCGGTCGGCCCGGCGCGGCTGGTGCTGCGCATCGCGCTGCGGTTCCTCGACGGCGAACCGTCGCCGGCGGAGCTGCGGCTGTGACGATCCGGCTGCGCGACCGGGTCGTCTACCTCGCTGCCCGCGTGGCGATCGGGCTCGCGGCGCGCGTACCGCAGTGGCTCGGCTACGGCCTCGCCGACGCGCTGGGCCGGCTGTTCTTCGCGCTCGATGGGCGCCGCCGCGGCTACGCGCTGCGGTTCCTGCGCAACGCCTACCCGGAGGCGACCGACGCCGAGCGCTTGCGCATCGGCGCCCGCGCCACCGGCAACCTCTTCAAGGTGCCGCTCGACATGGCGCGGCTGACGCGCCTGTTGGCCCGCGGCGGTTCGGTGCGCGACGTCGTCGACTTCACGGCAGCCGAGGCGACCCTGGCGGCGGCGAAGCCGCCGTTCCTCGGCCTCACCGGTCACCTCGGCAACTGGGAGGTCGGCGCGGTGGCGATGGCGCAGTCGGTCGGCCGCGCGCACGGCATCGCGCGGGTGTCGCGCAACCCGCTGCTGCAGCGCTGGATCCTCGACAACCGGCAGCGCGGCGGGCTCGTCATCCACCCGCGCCGCGGCGGCGTGCGCGACCTCGCGCGCGCCCTCGCGGCGGGGGAAGTCGGCCTGCAGGTTGTCGACCAGAACCAGCGCCTGCGCGGCGTGTTCGTGCCGTTCTTCGGCGAGGTCGCCAGTTGCGAGCGCGCCGCCGTCAGCCTCGCGCTGCGCTGCGGCTATCCGGTCGTCTTCGGCACGGCGCTGCGGATCGGCCACGGCTTTCGCTTCCGCTTCGTCATGCACGGCCCGATCCGACTCGCCGTCACCGGTGACCGCGCCGCCGACCTGCGCGCCGGCGTCCTGCGCGTGAACCAGGAAATCGAACGGCTGGTGCGGCTTGCCCCCCAGCAGTACCTGTGGATCCACGACCGCTATCGCACGCGGCCGGAGCACGATCCGGATGCCGCGGCGGAACACGACGAAGCTGACGCCGACTGATCCCCGCGTGCCGTCGCCGCACGGCGCGGTTAGGCTGCCCGCGGCGCGAGCGCCCGTAGCTCAGCCGGATAGAGCATCGCTTTTCTAAAGCGGCGGTCCCAGGTTCGATTCCTGGCGGGCGCGCCATCAAACGACGACGGCCGGCGGCGCAGCGCGCCTCCGGCCGTCGAGCGCGTCCCGCGGCGCGGGACGCGAGCGGATCCGCAGCAACGCGGATCCTCCGTGCGTCAGAACGAGCCGACGCCCAGGCGCAGCGCATTCGACGTCAGCAGGCCGCCGGCGTTCTGCGTGGCGTCGATCCAGATGCTCTGGCAGAACACCTGGAAGCCGACCAGGGCGACGTTGTTCGGGATCGGCAGCGGGGTGGTCAGCGAGCCGACGCCGGGGATGTTCGACACCAGGAGGCCCGTGCCGGTGTTGATGTCGACGTTGGCCGCGCAGCCCGGCGCGCCCAGGATCGCGAGGTCGAGACCGGTGGGCGACAGCGGGCCGAGGTTGCTCGTGCAGAGGTACGTCAGGCCGAAGTTCGCGCCGGTCGCGTTGTTGACCGTCAGGTTCACGGTCGTGCCGAGCACCGGGTTGGCGTTCGACGTGAGCGACAGCGCCTGCTGGTCCGTGTTCGACGTGGCGAACGGCAGCGCCGCCGTGATGTCGATGGTGCCCGGGTCGGCCGCGCCGCTGCCCGGCGTGAAGCCGACCAGCGTCGGCCAGCTGCCGCCGCCCGCCTGGCTCATGACGCCCCAGCGGAACTCGACGTCGCCGTTGGCGAAGAAGGCCAACTGGAACGTGTTCAGGGTGCCCGCGATGCCGCGGGTCGGCACGTCCTTCCAAGTGAACAGGTGCGCCGCGCTCCCCGCGTCGTAGTCGTAGTGCGTCGAGCCGCCGGTGCTCGGGTCCATGTCGTAGTGGTTGCCGATGCGGACCGCGGTGCCGGTGAGCCACGCGGTGATGTCGGGGTTGTTGACCGACGGCGCGGTGCCGGCCAGCTTGAGGTAGCCGTTCGAGTTCATCTCGACGCTCGCGGTGACGACGCCGGGGCCGCCGACGGCCGGGTAGATGATCGGCTGGCTGTTGGCGAGCGGGACGATGATGTCGTTGTTGTCGAGGTGGCCAAGCGTCGGCGACGTCACGATCTGGACCGGCGTCGTGCCGGCCGTCGCGACATAGGCGTTGCCGACGGCGTCGTACGTCAGGCGCATCGACGTGTTGCTGAAGTCGACGTTGACCGACGACGGGAACAGCTCGTAGAACGAGCGGAACTTGTCGTAGCAGCCCTTGCCGTAGGGCTGGCGCGAAGCGAACGTGATTGGCGTGCCGCCGAGCGTGTAGGTGATGGCGCCGGCGAACATGCGCGGCTGGAAGACGCCGCCACCGAGGAACGCGTTCTGTGCGGCGCCGCCGCGGATGACGAGGTCGGCGTTGCTGAACGTGGTGTTCGTGCAGCTGCCCGGGATCGAGTTGCTCGTGCAGCTTGCGCCGTTGGTGTACGCGTTGTTGCCGCCGACGGAACGGATGGCGAAGCCGTAGGTGCCCGGGGCGAGCGTCACTGCGGCGATCTGCGGGACGGGCACGACGGCGAGGTTGGAGAGCAGCGTGTAGCCGCCGGTGCTCGAGTACGCCTGCGGCACCGTCTGTCCGACCTTCGTCCACAGGCTCGGGTTGGTCACGTTGCCGAGGTAGGTGCTCGGGCCGAGCCAGAGTTCCCACGACACGTTGCCGTTGAACGGCGCCGCCGCGGTGCCGACGTTGAGCCAGTGGTTGATCGAGGTGATCGTCAGCGTGTTGTTGACCTGCAGGTCGATGTACAGGCCGCCGCCGACGTTGCCTTGGTTGGCTGCGGTCAGGTTCGTGTTGAGCGTCGTCTGGGCGCTCGCCGTGGCGGCGAGGGCCGCGAGGGTGAAGATTGCAAGCTTGCGCATGGCAGATGTCAGTTGGTTGAGGGGAACGACGCAGCGTATGACGAGGCAAGTCGACGCTGCGTTCCCTTGAGTTTAGCACCGTTGAACGGGGTGTCGATCCGCCTGCCCTCGCGGTGCAGGCGCTGCCGCTTGCGCTCCGCCGTCGTCGCGTGGACGACGGCCCCGCTCCATAATGCGGGCATGACCGCCGCCGCCCTCTCGCGCCGCTGCCATGGCGCTTCCCTCGCCGCTGCCACCAGCCTGCTCGCCGCCGCCTGCGGTGGCAGCGGCGGTGGTGGCGCCCCGACGACGACCGTGGTCAACGGCTCCCTGCGCGTGCCCCAGACGGCGGCGGCTGCCCTCGCCCCGATCCCGCACCGGCCCGACCTGCTGATGCGCCCCGCCGAAGTCGTGGCGTGGATCGAGCCGGGCGTCGACGCTGTGCAGTTCGCCGGCCCGGACTACGAACTGGTGCAGTCCGGCGGTCCGGTCGCCGTGTTCCGGTCGATCGCTGCGAGCCAGCGCGGTTCGCTGCACGCCGGTGCGGCGCTCGCCGACAGCTGCGAACTGGCGACGTGCCACGCCGCCGACGCGATTGCGGCCCTCCCGGGCGTGCGCTGCGCGCAACCCAACTACCTGCTGCAGGCGACGCGCCAGCCGAACGACACGCACTTCGGCAAACAGTGGCACTACCCGCAGATCAACCTGCCCCAGGCTTGGGACCTGACGACCGGCAGCGCCAACGTGGTCGTCGCGGTGCTCGACACCGGCATCAAGGCAGCGCACCCCGACTTCGACCCGGCGCGCGTCGTGCCCGGCTTCGACATGATCAGCGACCCGTCGGTGGCGCGCGACGGCAACGGCCGCGACGGCAACCCCGAGGACGTCGGCGACCTAGCCACGCCGCAGGGCAGCAGCTTCCACGGCACGCACGTCGCCGGCACGATTGGCGCGCGCAGCGACAACGGCAGCGGCATCGCCGGCGTCGACTGGGCCTGCAAGCTGATGCACGTGCGCGTGCTCGGCCGGGGCGGCGGCAGCATCAGCGACATCGCCGACGGCATCCTGTTCGCCGCGCGGCTGACCAACGGCAGCGGCCAGTTGCCGACGCAGCGCGCCGACGTCGTCAACATGAGCCTCGGCGGCCCCGGCCTCAGCAGCGTGTTGCAGCAGGCGTGCGACGCGGCGAGCGCCGCCGGCGTGCTGCTGGTGGCGGCGGCGGGCAACGACAACACCAACCAGCCGAGTTCGCCGGCGGCGTTCGCCTCCGTGCTCTCCGTCGGCGCCGTCGACCTGCTCGGCGCGCGCGCGCCGTACTCCAACTTCCATTCGTCGATCGACCTGTGGGCGCCGGGCGGCGACATGACGCAGGATCGCAACGGCGACCAGTTCCCCGACGGCGTGCTGTCGTGCATGGCCGACGACCAGGGCGGCTTCTTCTTCTCGTTCGAGAACGGCACCTCGATGGCGAGCCCGCACGTCGCCGGCGTCGCGGCGCTGGTCAAGGCCGCCAACCCGGCGCTCACGGCAGCGCAGATCCGCGCCGTGCTGCTCGGCAACACCAAGGCCGGCGTGTCGCTGCCCAACGGCGGTCGCGTCGTCGATGCGCTGGCGGCGGTGCAGGCCGCAGGGGCCACGGCCGGCGGGCCGCTGCTGGTCGCCGCGCCCGGCGCGGTGGACTTCGGCGCCACCGCGACGAGCGCCACGGTGATCTGCGAGAACCGCGGCCAGGGGGCGGCGGTCACCGCCTCGGTCACGCCCGCGCCGGCGGCGCCGTGGTTGAGCGTGCAGACCACCGAGACGGCGGCCGGCAACGGCCTGACCAACGACACGGTGACGCTGACCGTCGATCGCACCGGCTTGCCGACCGGCGTCTACCAGACGCGCGTCACGTTGGTCGCCAACGTCGGGGCGGCGTCGACCCAGGTCGCGTTCGACGTGCGCATGCAGGTCGGCGCCAGCGCCGGCGCGACCGACGAAGTGTTCGTGCTGCTCGTCGATCCGCTGACCCTGGAGACGTACTTCCAGGCCAGTGCCCTGCCCGGGACGGGTTACCTCTGGAACTTCGGCAGCATCGCCGCCGGCCAGTACCTGCTCGTCGCCGGCACCGACCGCGACAACGACGACGAGATCGGCGACGACGGCGAGTGGTTCGGGGCCTGGCCCGACCTCGATGCGCCAGCGCCGATCGACGCCGTCGCCGGTTCGGCGCTCACGGGCCTGCAGTTCGGGCTCCAGGACCTCGTGGTGGTGCCGGGTTCGGCGGGCGCCGGTGCGGGCGCTGGCGCCAGCGCCCGCCGGACGTTTCGGAGGCTCTTGTGAGGCGCCCGGCGCGCGCCGGCGCGGCGTTGGTCGCGTGGCTCGGGGCGTCGTGCGCGGGGCCTGAAGCCGCGGTCGCCGACCCCGACTGGCGCGGCGCGCCGGTGCACGTGCGGCACCTGGGCGATCGCGGCGTCGAGGTGGAGTTCGTGGCGCCGACCGCCGGCCACGAGTTCGCGCTGCGCGAGGTAGTGCGCCGCGGCGCGCGCGCCGACCTCGTCTTCGCCCATGCGCCGCCGACGGCGGATCTCGTCGCGCAGGTCGTCACGCCGCTGCGCGTGGCCGTCGCGCCCGAGCGACTCGGCGACGCCGCGGTCGTCGCCGTCGTCATCCGCGAAGGCGAGCGGTCGGCGATCGCCGTGCTGGCCGCGCGACCGCGGTGATGGCCGGCCAGGGCGCGCGGACCTGATCGCTCGCTTGTTGTTGCCGCGGTCGGCGCCGCAGCCGATCAGTAGCCGGCGGCGGCGCAGCGGCGCAGGAACTCGTCGCGCCAGTGGTACCCGTCGAGCAGCGTTGTGTCCGTGTCGCCGAGCAGGGCGCGCGCGAGGTACAGGGCCTCGACAGAGGCGAGGCCTTGCGCCGGGTCGTCGTGGAACTTGCTGGCGCGCGGATACGCGGTGGCGACGCCGGCCGGAATCGAGCGCGGGATCGGCGCGCCGGTGACGCACGCCCGCAACCGCGGCAGCCAGCGCCACGTCGAGTCGAGCAGCAGCAACGGCCGGCCGGCATCGGCAGGGGACAGCGGCGGCCCGTCGACGGCGAGCAGCAGATAACCCGTCGCATCGAACGTGAAGCCGGGCCGCTCGCGCAGGAAGGTCAGCTCCCGCCGGTCGTGCAGGAAGCGCAGCGAGCACTTGGCGATGCGCTCCTTGTGGTGGCGGATCACCGTCGTCGGCACCGCGTTCATCGGCCGGCCTCCGCCAATTGGAGCAGTACGGCCGCCTCGACCGCAGCGACCTCGATGCCGAGCACGCACTGCGGGGTGGCGCAGTCGCGGCGTTTGCATGGTCGGCACGGCACGCCGTGCCAGAGCACTTCGTGGCGCACGCCGCCGTGGCCGCGCGGGCCGTACCGCAGGTGGTCCTTGGGGCCGAACAAGGCGACGCACCGGGCGCCGACCGCCGCGCCGAGGTGCAGCGGTCCGGTGTCGGCGGCGACGACGACGTCGCAAATGCGCATGACGCCGGCCATGCCGAGCAGGCCGAGCGCGGCGCCATCGACGGCGTGTGCCGCCGGCGCGGCGGCCAGCGCCGGGGCGGCGAGTTCGCGTTCGCCAGGGCCGAAGCCGACCAGCACCTGCACGCCGCGCGCCGACAGCCGCTGCGCCAGCTCGGCGAAGCGGTCGGCCGGCCAGCGTTTGAAGGCCGCGAACGCCGACGTGCCCGGGTGCAGCAGCACGCGCGGCCGCGGCAGCGCGGCGAACTCCGCCGGCGCCGCCGGCGTCGCCAGCGCCGGCGCGCACGGCGCGCCGGACAGCCCGATCGCCGCCAGCAGGCGGTGGCCGATGTCGGCGCGGTGGGGCAGCGGCTGTGGCATCGGCACGGCGAGGCTGTAGACGCGGGATGCCCCTTCGCGCGCGCCCGGCGGCGCGGCGCCGACCTTGTGCGCGGCGCGCACGGCGGCGAGGTGCAGCGCGCTCTTGAGGATGCCGTGCACGTCGAGCACGACGTCGTAGCGGCGCGCGCGCAGGCGCCACAGGCTGCCCGGGATCGCCAGCGGTTGCCGGCGTGGATAGACGATCACCTCGCGCAGGTGCGGGTGGCCTTCGAGCAGGCCGCGGAAGCGGTCCTCGACCAGGAAGTCCACGGCGACGTCCGGGCGCTCGCGGCGCAGCGCCGCCACGGTCTCCAGCGCGAACAGCACGTCGCCGAGCGCCGACAATCGCACGACCAGGGCCGTGCCGCCGCGCGGCAGGAAGCGCGCGCCGGGCAACTCGGCGTCGGAGATCGTGGCCGCGGCGGCGGTCATCGCGCGCAGCATCCCGTCCGGCCGGTGGAGTTCCAGTGTGCGATGCGACGTCGCGTCCTATCATGACCGCCGTGCGCGACCTGGAGCCGTTCGTCGAACGCCGTGAACCACGCGGCATCGCCTGGGTCCGCCCCGACCTCGTGGACGAACCGATCGCCGCGCTGTGGGGCGATCCGGGCCCGCTCGCCGGCGCCAAGGGCCGCGGCGGCGTCGGGGTGCTGGTCGTCGGCGGCGTCGAGTGCGTGATGCGGCCGTACCGCCGCGGCGGCGCGCTCGCCGCGCTGCTGCGCGACCGCTACGGCGGCCCGGGTCGCGCGCGCGCCGAACTGGCGGCGATCCTCGCGCTGCGCCACGAGGGCGTGCCGGTGGTGGTTCCGGTCGCCGCGGCTGCGCGCCGCAGCGGCGCGTTCTGGCGGCTGCGCCTGCTCACCGAGCGGCTCGCCGACGCGCTGCCGCTGCCCGACTTCCTGGCCGCGCACGCCGAGCGCCGACGCGACGTCGCCACCAGCGTTGGCGTCGTGCTGCGGCTGGCGTTTGCCGCGGGCCTGCGGCACCCGGACCTGCACGCCGACAACATCCTATGCGTCGCGCGCGGCGACCGCATGCGTGTCGTGCTGGTCGACCTCGATCGCGCCGTCGTCGGCGGCCCCGTCGACGAGCGCGGGCGCGACGCGATGCTGGCGCGATTGCAGCGGTACTGGCTGAAGCACCGCGCCACGCTGGCGGCACGGCCCTCGCGCGCCGAGACGATGCGGGCCCTGCGGCAGATCGCTACAGATCGCGCCGAGCGGCATGCGCTCTGGCGCCGCCTCGCGCGCGCGCTCCGTCGCCAGCAGATCCGGCGGCGCGACTCCTAGGAGTCTGCGTCACGGGACGCGCGCCGATCCGGTGCGTGGATTGCCGTCCGGGGCGAAGCCGACGACCGCAGGCGAATCGGTGGATTCGCCGAGCAGCTAATCCGCCAACGCTGGGCGGCGAGTCCCCGGGCGCGAAGACGCGTGGCGGGCGGCGTGGCCTGCCGTGACGCAGACGCCTAGCGGTCGCGCGGCGTCGTCAGCGGTTCCCTCACCGCGTCGGCGAACGTGGCGGCGTAGACCGCCACGTCCTGGTTGCGCAGGACGGAGACGATGCCGAGATCGCGCAGGCCGTCGCCGTCGCGATCGCCGAGGTCGATCAGGCCGTAGCCGAAGCGCGCGTAGGCCGCGTTGCCGGCGAAGGTCTGCAGCGGCAGCGCACTGGCGGCGTCGAACACGCGCACGTAGCCGGTGCCGCTCGGGCCGCCGCGCAGCGTGCCGACCGCGAGCGCGGACCGCCCGTCCTGACGCCACGACGGCAGCACGGCGACGCTGGCGCCGAAGCCTTCGCCTGCCTGTTCGCCGCGCAGTTCGTACAGCGGCCGGCCGCCGCGGCCGGAGAACGCCAAGACCGAACCGGGCAGGCTCGTGCGGCCGCGCGCCGGCGCGGTGACGACGAGGTCGTCGAAACCGTCGCCGTCGAGGTCGCCGACGCCGAGGGCGGCGGCACCGAAGTCGCGCTCGGCATCGGCGTCCTCGAGCACGGTGATGGTGCGGCCGGTGCGCGGGTCGAGCACGACGACGCACCCGGCCATGCCGCCGAAGTTGCCGCTGACGACGAGGTCTTCCTGGCCGTCGCCATCGACGTCGCCCGCGGCCGCGACGGCCGCCCCGAACCAGACGCCGGCGCGGGGCGCCGGCAGGCGGCGGAGCTCGCGGCCGTCGCGCGCCGACAGCAGCGCCACCTCGCCGCGCGCGTCGCCGCTGCGGCTCGCCGGCGGCACGCCGACCGCGACGTCGCGCCGGCCGTCGCCATCGAGGTCGGGAAGCATCGCCACGGCGACGCCGAACGTTCCGACCGGCGATTCGGCCCGCCACAGCAGCTCGCCGGTTCGCCCCGACCGCGCCTCGACCGCGGCTGGCGCGGCGGCGCCGCGGGCGCCGCCGGGGCAACCGATGACGAGGTCGGCGCAGCGGTCGCCGTCGATGTCGTCGAGCGCTGCCAGCGCCCGGCCGAACATCGCGTGTTCGTCGCCGTTGCGCATGGTGTGCAGCAGCGCGCCGTCCTGCAGGTTGCGTACCTCGACGTAGCCATTGCCGGCGCGTGCCCCGGCGGGCGCGGCGGCGACGCACAGGTCGGGCAGCGTGTCGCCGTCGCAGTCCGGCGTGACGACGGCGGCGATGCCGTAGACGACGGTCATGCCCTGATTCGGCATGCGGACCACGTCGCGCGCCTTCACCGGGTGGAAGCGGTCGCCGAGCGTCCGCTGGAACGGTTGCAGCGCGACGGCGATCCGTTCGATGGGCAGCCGTCTGTGCAGGCCCGCGGCGGCCAGGGCCGCCATCGCCGGCTTCGGCCACTGCGCGAGCAGGTGCGGCGCCAGCGCCACGACGAGCGCGGGCGTCAGCACGGCTGCGGCGACGGGGTGAGCATCGATCGCGGTCGCGGCGGCGTGCGCCGCGTCGAACGTGCGCAGCGCCAGCGCCGCTTGCGCGATGGCATCGACGACGTGGTCGGGCAGCCAGGACTGCAGCGGCACGCCGCCGTCGTCGCCGTCGGCGCGCCGTTCGCCGGCGAGGGCCGACGCCACGGCGTGCAGGCCGCCGAGCGCGAGCACGGCGCGCAGCTCGCGGCTCGCGCCGACGGGATCGGCGGCGATGCCCTGGACGGCGCGGCGCACGTGTGCGAGGTACGCGGGCAGCCGGCGCTCCTCCAGATCGAGGCGCGCGAGCCGACGGCGGGCCTCGTCGTGCCCGGGCCAGCGGGCGACGACCGTCGCGAGCAGGCGCCGCGCGCCGGCGCGGTCGCCGGCGCGGAGCGCGAGCGACGCCAGGTGCACGAGCGGCGCCGGATCCGCTGCGTCATCGGCAGCTAGTTCGCGGTAGGCGCGGCGGGACTCGTCGGCGCGGCCTTCCGCTGCTGCCAGATCGGCGGCGAGCAGGCGGGCGCGCGGCGCGGTCGTCGCGTCGGCGGCGGTCGCGAGGCGCGCGAGGTGCTGGCGCACGGCGGCGAGGTCGCCGGCGGCGAGCGCGGCCTCGGCGAGGGCCAGCGTGAGTCCTTCGGCCGCGGGCAAGCCGCGCGCGGCGAGCGCGAGGCGCGGGTAGGCGCGGGCGTGCGAGCCGTCGGCGAGCAGGCCGAAGCCGTGGCACGCGGCGACCAGCGGTTGGTCCTGCCACGTCGGCGGCAGCGCGCGCCACCATGCGCCAGCGCCGGCGTGGTCGCCGGCGAGGAACGCCAGCAGCCCGGCGGTCAGGCGGTCGCCGTCGCCTGCGCTCGCCGTCGCCGCGGCCGTGGCGCCGCCGCGGCCGGCCGCCGCCGCGTCGAACGCCCCGCGCACGGCGTCGGACAGATGCCTTCGCGCCGCCGCGAGCGCTGTCGCATCGTCTTGCCGCAGGGCGATCGCCGCCGCAACGGCGGCGCGTTCGGCCCGGCCCGCGTCGTCGGCGGGGGCGAGCGCCAGCGCGCGGTCGTACGCGGCTAGGGCGGCGCCGAGCGTGCGCCCGCGCGCCTCGTCGAAGGCGCCGCCGCGCCGCGTGCGCGCGCCCGGGTCGTCCGTCGACCACGGCTGCGGCCGCGCCGAGGGCGCCAGCAACAGCGAGCGCGCCGCCGCGAGTTCGGTCGCAGCGCGGTCGGCGAGTTGGCGCCGTTCGGCGTCGCGCGCCGTCGCCGCCGCGAACAGCCCGGCGACCACGAGTGCGCTCGCCGCGGCGGCGACGAACAACTGGCGATGCCGCCGCACGAACTGCCATGCCCGCCGCAGCGCGCCCGCCGGCTGCGCCTCGATTGGCTCCAATGCCAGCAGCCGCTCCAGGTCGTCGGCGAACGCGTCCGCCGTGGCGTACCGGCGCGACGGATCGGGGTCCATCGCCTTCTGCACGACGAGCGCGAGGTCGCGCGGCACGTGCGGCGCGGCCTTGCGCAGTTCGGGCGCAGCGCCGGTGTCGATGCGCCGCAGCACCTCGTGCGTGGTGATGCCGGGGAACGGCGCGCACATCGTGAGCGCCTCGTACATGCTGACGCCCAGCGAGTAGACGTCGGCGCGCGCGTCGACGCCTTCGTCGCCGCCGCGCAGCCGCTCGGGCGCGGCGTAGACGGGCGTGCCGGCGAAGCGCGTGGGCCCGTCGTCGGGGCCGTCCGCGAGCGCGAGACCGAAGTCGGCCAGCACCGGCGTGCCGTCGGCGCGCAGCAGGATGTTGGACGGCTTGACGTCGCGGTGCACGAGCCCGTGCCGGTGCACGTGGCCGAGCGCGCGCGCCACGCGGATGAACAACTGCACGTGCCATTCGACCGTGCTGCGGATGCGCACGCCGGCGCCGAGCCCGAGCGCGTTGGCGAGATTGGCGGCGGCGAACGGCCGCTGCGTCCGGCGCAGCCGCGCGATGAGCGTCTGCAGGCTGGGGCCGTCGATGAACTCCATCTCGAAGGCCAGCAGGTCGGACTGGTCGACGATGCGGTGGATCCGTACGACGTGATCGTGGCGGATCTGCGCCAGCGCCCGCGCCTCCGCCAGGAACCGCTGCTTGGCCGCGTGGCTCAGCGCGAGCGCGCGCGGCAGCACCTTGATGGCGACGTCGCGGCGCAGCGACTCGTGGCGGGCGAGGTAGACCGTGCCCATGCCGCCGTGGCCGAGTTCGCGCACGACCTCGTAGCCGGCGAGCAGCGGCTGGCTCGGCTCGCGCCGGCCCGCGACCGAGCACGCCAGCCGCCAGGTCCGGGCGATGCCCTCGCGCAGATCGGGCCGATCGGGGCTGATCGCGTCGAGGTCGGGGTTGCGCCCCTCCAGGATGTCCTGCAGCAGGCGGTCGAAGAGCTCCGCCAGCAGTTCCTCGTCGCGCGGGTCGGGCTCGCCGGCGGTCGTCATTGCGACGTCCCGAGGCCGGCGTCGCCGCCGAGCAACTGCCGCAGGCGCCGCCGGTAGGTCTCGACGCCGCGCAGCAGCCGCGCCTTGGCGGTCGACAGCGGCAGGCCGAGCTGCGCGGCGACCTCGCGCATCGGCACCTCCTCGAACAGGCGCAGGCGGACGACGGCCTGCAGGTCGTCGTCGAGCGTGGCTAGCGCTTCGGTCATGGCGCGCGCGCGTTCGTGCACGCCGGCGACGCGGCTCGGGGTCGTCGAGCCCGGCGGCAGCAGCGCCGAGATCGAGTCGCCGCCCGCCAGCGTCGACAGCGGGGCGGTCGAGCGGTCGCCGCCGCGCTTGGCGCGACCGGCGGTGCGCGCGGCGTCGCGGATGCGGTTCTTGGCGATGGTCAGCAACCACGCGCGCCACGCGGCGAGGTTGCTCCAGGCATGCTGGTCGCGGTCGCGCCACGACTGCCACAGGGTCTCCTGCCAGATGTCCTCGACCGCCAGTTCGGCGCGGAGCTTGGGCCCGAGCCATGCGCCCAGCACGACGAAGATGCTGGCGACGTCGAGGCTCTCGACGAGCCGACCCCATTCGGTCGGGTCGCGGTGCGGTTGCGTCTCCGGAGCGGTCGGCACGGGGGAAGCCGTCGCGAGCGCGCGACGACAGCGCGGAGGATACCTCGCGGCGCGCGATCGTGGCGGCGCCGGCGCCGGGCCAGGGGAAAGGCGAGCGCCGCGCTGGCGGCGGCGCCATCGCCGCTTCCGCGCCGGCCCGCCGCCATCACGGCGCGGCGCGGCGCAGCACGTGCCCGGCTCGCACTCCGGTCGTCCGGTTCCCGGTGACGGCGACGTGGCCGTTGACCAGCACGGCGTGGACGCCGACCGGCTGGCCGAGCGGCTCGGTCCAGGTGGCGGTGTCGGCGATCTTCGCCGGGTCGAAGGCCACGAGGTCGGCGAAGGCGCCGACGCGGATCGTGCCGCGGTCGACGAGGCCGAAGGCTGCCGCCGGCACGCTGGTCATCTTCTTGATCGCCGTGGGCAGGTCGAGCACGCCCTCCTCGCGCACGTACTTGCCGAGCACGCGCGGGTTGTTGCCGCTGCCGCGCGGGTGCGGCCGTTCGGCGCCGGTCTCGGCCCGGATGCCGGCGTCGCTGGCGACCGCGATCCAGTCCTCGCGCAGGTAACGGCGCACGTCGTCCTCGCTCAGCGAGTGGTAGATCATGCTGACGCGGCTCGGCGCCGCCGCGATCAGCAGTTCGATCGCCATGTCCGCCTGCGCGTCACGGTCGTCGCGGCCCGTGCGCTTCTTCGCCGCCTCGGGCAGCAGCAGGCCGTTCAGGTCGGCGTTGCCCTTGGCCGAGGCGATGCGCGCGAAGCGGAAGTCGCCGAAGCCGACCTGGTCCATCTTGGCCAGCAGCGCGGCGCGGATCGTCTGGCGATACGCCGCGTCGGACGTGAGCTTCGCCGCGAAGCCCTCGCGGCCGACGTCGAGCTGTTCGGCCGGGAACAGCACGTCGAGCCCGGTCGAGCTGGCGTCGTAGGCGTACTGGTCGACATGCACCTTCAGGCCGCGCGCGCGCGCCGCCTGCACGGCGGCGAGGACCTGCTCGGCGCGGCCGTGGTTGGGCTTGCCGGTGCACTTGACGTGGCTGATCTCGACGGCGACGCCGGCCCGCTCGCCGATCGCGATCGCCTCGGCGACGGCGTCGAGCACGGCGTCGTTCTCGCTGCGGATGTGGCTGGCGTAGACGCCCTGGTACGGCGCTACGGCCTTGGCGAGCGCGACGAGTTCGTCGGTCGCGGCGTAGATGCCCGGCACGTAGATCAGGCCCGTCGACATGCCGAACGCGCCCGCGCGCATGCCCTTGTCGACGAGCGCCGTCATGCGCGCCAGTTCGCCGGCGTCGGGCGCGCGGTTGCTGGTGCCGAGCACCGCACGGCGGACGGTGCCGTGGCCGACGAGGCTGCCGTAGTTGACGCCGATGCCGCCCTGCTCCAGGCGCGCGAAGTGCGCCCCGAGGTCCTCGACCGAGCCGCCGCAGTTGCCGGTGATCATCGTCGTGACCCCCATGCGCAGGAAGTTGGCGCACATGGGCTCGCGCACGATCTCGGTGTCGACGTGCACGTGCACGTCGATGAACCCCGGCGCCACGGCGAGGCCGTCGACGCGCAGGGTCGGCGTGCCGGGCGCCGCCACGACGTCGCCGATGGCGGCGATGCGGCCGCCGCGGATGCCGACGTCGGCCCGTTTGCCCGGCCGGCCAGAGCCGTCGTGCACCACGCCGCCCCGGAGCACGAGGTCGAAGGACGGGCCGGTCGGGGTGGCCGGCGCCTGGGCGGTCGGCCCGGCGGCGAGCAGCAGCAGGCAGGGGATCGCGGCGAGGCGGCGGCGTTGCATGCCGCGATGGTATGCGCCCGCGGCGGCGCGTTGGCGGTCGTGCGCGGAGGTTTGCGTGTAACCGCCCGCCGCGTGCGAGCTAGGTGCGACGTCGGGCATGGAGCGTGATCTCCAGGCACGACCCGGCGAAGTCCTCTGCCGAGGGTCGATGGGCATGTCGCCCGGAGGCCCGGGGGCACGGCAGGGGACTTCGCCGCATCTTCCTTGCCGCCTGCCGCGGCGGGCGATCGGTGCCCGGCGCCCGCGGCGCCTTCGCGCCCTTCAGCGGATGCGCGCGCACCACGCGTCGGCCGCCGCGGCATCTGGCACCGCTGCGTGCACTGCGGCGCGCAACTGTGCGCGCGTCGCGCCGAGTCGCAGCGCCCCGAGCGCATGGCTCACGAACTGCCGCGGCTGGTCCTGCGCCGCCAGCAGGGCAGCGGCCAGCAGTTCGCGGTCGCCGGCGCCGAGTCCGGGTCGCGCGAGCACGCGGCCGTAGGCGACGTCGATCACGAACGCGTGGAAGTCGGCGTGGCAGCCGCGCAGCATGGCTTCGACGGTCGGGGCGTGTTCGCCGTAGATCGCCGCGAACAGCGCGCGTCCGGCGGCGGGCTGGTCGGCGACCGGCAGGCTGCCCCCGACGGGTGGCGCCGCCGCCGGCCAGGCGGCGTCCAGCGCGGCGAAGGCCGAGACGACGCGCGGGAAGCCGCAGAAGAGCACCGCCTGCAGCAGCAGTTCCTCGAGGTCGGCGCGGGGGGCTCCGGCCGACCGCAGCCAAGCGGCGCGCTCGCCGAGGCAGGTCCAGTCCGCCCGCCAGATGGCGCCGGCGCACGCGGCGAGCGCGGCGATGCGGGTGGTCGCGGGGTCGTGGCCGTCGGTCGCGGCGGGGGGCATCGCCGCGAGCCTACGCGTCGGCCGTCACGCCGTCATGCCGACCGACGCGGTCGCGGCAGCGACCTCCGCCAACTGCGCGGGCGAGAGGCCGAGCGCCTGCAGCGCCTCGGCGCAGGCGAGGTCGCCGAGATAGCCGCCGGGGGCGCTGGCCGCGAGGTGTGCGACCGTGTTGGCAGCCTTGACCAGGAAGCCGCGGGCCCAGTCCTCGGGCGTCGGCGCCGGCGAGTGGTGGAAGGTCACCGCCGCCTGCACGGCGGGCGCGAGCTTCCAGCGCTGGGCGAGCAGGCCGCCGACGTGGGCGTGGTTGAAGCCGAACACCTCGCCCTCGGCGATGGCCAGCGGCACCTTGCCGCTCTGCGACAACTGCAGCGCCTCGCGGAAGTCCTCCGCGCGCGAGTCGATCAGCACGAGCTTGCCGACGTCGTGCACCAACCCGCAGGTGTAGGCATCGTCCTTGGCGAGGCCGGCGGCGACCGGCGAGCGTTCGGCCAGCATGCGGCAGGCGACGGCGGTCTTGAAGGCGTGGTCCCACAGCCACTTCGCGTCGAAACCCGGCATCGCCTGCACGCCGCCGAACGCCTCCAGCACGCTCGCTTGCTCGACGACGTTCTTGATGACCTTGAGCCCGAGGATCGAGCAGGCGAGGTTGATGTTCGAGACGGGGTTCTTGAGCGCGTAGAACGAGCTGTTGACCAGCCGCAGCACGCGCGTCGCGATCGCCGGATCGGTCTCGATGACGCGGGCGGCGTCCTTGGCCGAACCCTCGACCGACGACGTGATCGCCTGCATTTCGCGCAGCACGGTCGGTAGCGTCGGGATGTGGACCGTGCCGTCGACGAGGTCCTCCAGTTCGGACGTGCTGGTGATCATTGGGCGCATGCGTGTTTCGGGTGCATGCGGCATTTCCTTGATCGGGGATGATCCCGAGGCGGGGCCTGGCGACGGCTGTCCGCGCAGCCTGCTGGCGGCTGCCGCGGCGCCGAACCGGCCACGGCACCGCGCCCACACGCTCGGGCTCGCTGCGGCGCAGCCCGCGCGTGCGTCGTGTCCCGGCGCGCGCCGGCTACGAACTTCGGCGTAGGCGCGTGAACGCCGGGGCGCCGTAGCGGTCGCGGGCGAGTTGCTCGGCGAGGTCGCGTTCCTCGGCCGTCAGGACGCCCGCCGCCGGCTGCAGTCCGAGAGCATGTGCCAGTGCCGCGACGACCGCGTCGGCGAGGCGCTCGCGCAGCGCACCCGTGGGCGCCGTGGCGTCGGCGACGGCGGCCACGAACGGCGTCAGCGCCGGCTGCGTGAGCACGAGCGAACCGTGGTGCAGCAGCCGCGGCTTCGGCGCCTGCAGGCGGCGCTGCGCCGAGCCGAGCAGCTTGCCACGATCCGTCACGAGGTCGCCGTCGCCGGGCTCGGCGAAGCACCAGCGCTCGCGCGGCCGCGCCGTCGCCGCGCCGCCGCTCGTGCAGCGGGTGGCGGCGACGCCGATCGCCCTGAGCGCCGCGAGCACTGCGTCGTGCAACAGCGCGTAGCTGGCGGCGATGTCGCGCGGCAACAGGCTGGCGTCGGCGGCCAGCGCGAAGGTGAGTTCGTCGCCGTGGTGGATCGCGCCGCCACCGGTGAGCCGCCGAACCACGGTGGTTCCCGGCGGCAGGTCGGCGAAGTCGTCGAAGCGCTGGAACCAGCCCAGCGAGACGGCGTGCGGCTCCCAGCCGTACAGCCGCAGCGTCGGCGCCTGCGCGCAGTGCAGCAGCGCCTCGTCGACGGCCATGTTCCAGGCCGCCGGTCGCGGGCCGTCGCGCAGGACGCGAAGGGACATGGCGTCGGTTGCGCGAGGGCCGTGCGGCGCCGCGAGCGCCCGCGCGCCGCGGCCCTCGCCGGCGATCAGCCGCCCTCGGCCTGGCAGTGGGCGTCGTAGGCCGCCGCCGCGAGCAGGTCCTGCGACTCGGCGGTGAGCTTGACCTTGATCATCCAGGCCTTGCCGAACGGGTCCTGCGCCAGCAGCTCCAGGTTGTCAGGCAGTTCCTTGTTGGCGTCGACCACCTCGCCGCTGACCGGCGAGTACAGGCTGCTCACCGCCTTGACCGACTCGATCTCACCGAAGCTCTCGCCCGTCGTCACCGACGCGCCCTTGTTGGGCAGGTCGAGGAAGACCAGGTCGCTGAGGTGGGAGACGGCGTAGTCGGTGATGCCGATCGTGGCGATGCCGTTCTCGATCTTGCACCACTCGTGGCTCTTGAGGTACTTGCGGTCGTTGGGACGCATGGGAGTGCTGTCGGGGTACGAGCGAAGCTCAGCGCGCGCGCTTGTAGAAGGGGGTGGGGACGACGACGCAGGGCTCGGCCTTGTCGCGGACGACGAATTCGAGGCGCGTGCCGGGCGCGCTGCAATCGCCGCGAACGTAGGCCGTGGCGATGTTGGTGTCCAACGTCGGCGAGATGCTGCCCGAGCAGACGTGGCCGACCTTGGCGCCGTCCTTCTGCACCGGGTAACCCTGGCGCGGGCAGCGCTTGCTCTCGCTGGTCAGGCCGACCAGCTTGCGGCCGGTGCCGCCGGCGGCGAGGACCTTCTCCAGCGCCTGCTTGCCGACGAAGTCGTGGTTGAACTTCACGGCCCAGTCGAGCCCGGCCTCGAGCGGATTGGTCGTCTCGTCGATCTCGTGGCCGTAGAGCGGCATGCCGGCCTCGTGGCGCAGCGTGTCGCGCGCGCCGAGTCCGATCGCCGTCAGGCCGTCGGCGGCGCCCGCTGCCATGAAGGCGTCCCAGACCGACTTCTCCTTGCCGTCCGGCACGTACACCTCGAAGCCGTCCTCGCCGGTGTAGCCGGTGCGCGAGAGCGTCATCGGCACGCCGCAGACGGTGGTGTCCATCCAGCCGTAGTACTTGAGCGACGCCAGATCGCCGGCGCAGATGCGCTGGGTGATCTGCTGCGACAGCGGGCCCTGGATGGCGATCATGCCGAGGCTCGCCGTGCAGTCCTCGACGACCACGTCGAAGCCCTTGGCGACCTCGCGCATGATGCCGAGGTCGCGCGCCGTGTTGCCGGCGTTGATCACGACGAAGAAGCCGTCGTTGCGCGGGTTGCGATAGACCAGGATGTCGTCCTGCGTCAGGCCCTGGTCGTCAAGGATCATCGCGTAGCGGATGCGGCCCGGTGGGATCGCCGCGACGTCGTTGGTCTGCAACCGCTGCAGGAACGCCTCGGCCTGCCGGCCGTGCACCTTGACGCGGCCCATGTGGCCGAGGTCGAAGAGGCCCGCCTTGCCGCGCACGGTGCGCGCTTCGTCGAGGATCGGCCGGTACTGCACCGGCATGCTCCAGCCGGCGAAGTCGACCATGCGGGCACCGAGGGCGATGTGGGTGGAGGCGAGTGCGGTCGATTGCATGCTGGTGCTTCGGGGGCGGAGAGCTTAGCCCGCGTCCGCGTGGCTGCCAGCACGGCCACGCCTCGCGTCGACGCGTCGGGCCGCGCGGGGGGGGGGCGGCGCGCGCTGCGCCGGTGCCGCGACGGCGGCCATCTCGGCCGCGCCGAGCACCAGCGACACGGGTCGTCGGCGACACCGCGTCGCGCGCTCAGCCGCCGAGTTTGCGCAGCAGATCGTCGAGGTCGCAGCGGGCGACGTCCCCGGGCGCGATCGGCCCGAGCCGGCGGAACCGTGCGCGCTCGCGCGCCGAGGCGAAGTCGTCGTGCGCTCCCGGCGCGTCATCGGCGCAGTCGCCGTGCGCGCGCGCGGGCTCGATCGGGTCGAAGGCGACGCGATCGTCGGCGACGGCGCGCGCGCCGGCCTCGACCGGCGGCCGCGGCGGCGCGACCGAGGTTCCGGCCAGTCGCGGGCCGGCGTCCCGCGCCGGGTCGACGAGCCGCGCGTAGCGCTCCGGCGCCGCGGTGCGGGCGCGGTCGAGACTGCGTCGCCACGATGGGTAGTCGCCGACGGCGAAGGCCAGGCGCGCCAGCGCGAGGTGCACGTCGAAGGCGTCGCCGCCGCAGGCGAGCGCGCGCTCGTAGTGGCGCCGCGCCGCAGCCGGTCGGCCGAGCGCGCACGCAAGGCGTCCCGCGCCGCGGTGCCACCGGGCGATGACGGCGTTCAGCAGGCGCGGGATGGCGTGCATCAGGACGAGATTAGGAGTTGCCGACGCGACCGGCAAGACGGGGGGGGGCGCGCCACCCGGCGACGGCGAAAAAACGGCGGCGCTCAGGGCCGTGGCAGCGCCCGGTCGATACCCGAGCGGTCCGGTTCCACCAACCTTCGACGATAATGGTTCTACGCGGGGATCTCGCCAGTGTCGACCTGTCCCAGGTCTTCCAGATGCTGGCGCTCAACAAGAAGGTTGGCCTGCTCAGCATCCAGGGCGAGCGCTTCTGGCAGGCGCTGTACTTCGAACCGCGCGGCGTGACCCTCTGCCACAACGTCCATCAGGTCGTCGATCGGCTCGTGCTGGCGATGGTGCGGACCGGCAAGCTCGCCGAGGCAGCGGTGGAGGAGATCCGCACGCATGCCGCCGACACCGAGAAGGACATCGTCGACGGCCTGCTGGCCGGCGGCTACCTCGACGCGGAGGAACTCGCCGAGCGGTACCGCGCCGAGCTGGAGGAGCAGATCTACGAGCTGTTCCTGCGCCACGACGCGAAGTTCGAGTTCCACGAGCACAAGAAGTCGCTGCCCGGCCGCGACGCCACGATCGACGAACGCCACTTCTTCAACTGCGATTCGGTGATCATGGAGGCCGCCCGCCGCATCGACGAGTGGGCTTTCATCAGCGAGCGCGTGCCGACGCAAGCCGAGGTGTTCCGCTGCTCGGTCGACGAACTGCCGGCCGGCCGCTTCAGCGAAGAGGCTGTGGCGGTGTTCCGCCTGCTCGACGGGTATCGCAGCGTCGCCGGCGTCGTCGAGGCCTCGGGCCTCGTCCAGTTCCAGGTCTGCAAGGCGCTGAGCCAGATGATCGATGCCGGCGTCTGCGCCGCCGTGCCGCCCGAGCAGTTGCTCGCGCTCGCCGAAGAGTGCGTGCGCAGCGAGCGGTTGCGCGACGCGATCCGCCTCTACGAGCGGGCGATCGAGCAGGAGGTCGGGCTGCCGGATGCGCACGGCTATGCCGCCAGTGCCTGCCAGGCAGCCTCGGAGTTCGAGCGGGCGGTCCACCACTTCCGCTGCGAGGCCGAGCAGCGCGTCGCCGCCGGCGATGCTGCCGGCGCCGCCGCCGCGCTGTTCGAGATCCGCGCGATCGTTCCGACCGACCTCGCCGCGCGCGAGCAGCTCGTGGCGTTGACCACCGGCGAGGACGCGACGCAGTTGCCGGGCTTCGACGTCGTGGCGGAAGGCCGCGAGCTGGTCGAGCTGCTCGGCGCCATCGGGGCCGAGGACCGCGCGCAGTCTCTGCTGGAGCGCCTCGTGCTCGCCGCGCCGCGCGCCCCCGAGCTCAAGAAGGCCATGGTCGGCGCCGCCATCAAGGCGGGGGACCTCCGTCGGGCGATCGAACTCTACGAGGGCATCGCCGCCGACTATGTCCACCTCGAGCAGGCCAACGAGGCGGTCGTCTACCTGCAGAAGATCCTGGTGCTCGACCGCGGCCGCAACGACGTCGAGGAGCGCATCGTCGAGTTGCGCGCGTTCGACCAGAGGCACCGCCGTCGCGGCGCGCTCGTCGGCACGCTGACGCTGCTGTTCCTGATGCTGGTCGGCCTCGGCTTCAGCTACTGGTACTACGACCAGTCGGCCGCCATCTCGCTCGCTGCGATCGACGTTCGCGACGAACTGGCGCGCAAGGACTTCACCAGCGCCGAGGCGGCGTTCGTCGGCTTCATCGCCTGCCATCCGTACACCACCGCGCTCGACGGCGCGCACGCCGAGTTGCGCGTGCTCGCGGGTTTGCGCCGGCAGCACGAGGAGGAGCAGGATCGGCTCGACGAGGAACAGCGCGTGAAGCTGGCCAGGCTGCGTTCCCAGTACCAGGCGGAATGGGCGCGCCACCGCACGCTCTTCTTCGCCGGCAAGGCCGCCGACTCCGTGCTCTCGATCGAGCGCGTCCGGCAACTGGTCGCCGAATGCGGCGACGAGAAGGATGTCGCATGGGCGGCGACGCAGCAGGTCGACGAGACGCTGCGAAAGCTGAAGCTATACATGGCGGAGTCCGCGGCCCTGGGGGCGCAATACGCGGCCCTGCGGGAGACCGGCGATTGGCGTGGCGCGCGCGGCATCGCGCTGCGCCTGCGGTCGGGCTTCGACAACTCCGACGCCGCGCGCGAGTGCCCGTTGCCGGTGGAGGTCGTGTCGCGGCCGCTTGGCGCGACGGTCGCCGTCGACGGCGAGATCCTGCGACGCGAGGGCGACGGGCCGGTGCAGACGCCGGCGGTGGTGTTCGCCAAGGGCGCGACGTTGCGGGTGGACGTCGCGCTCGACGGCTTCCGGTCCCGCCGCGTCGACGTCGACGCCGCCGCGAAGGAGAGCATCGAACTGACGCTGGACGTGCTGCCCGCGGCGACCATCGACTTCGAGACGCCGCCGCAGACCGGCGTCGGCATCGGCGAGGATTGGCTCGCCGTCGGCCTGCGCGGCGGTCGCATCGGCATAGCCCGCGCCGATGGCGCGGAACGTCGCGTCGTGGCGCTGCCGGGACTGCGAGCCGTCGACGCCACGCCCGTGGTCGCCGCCGGCTTCGTCTTCTTCCTGAGCAACGAGAACACCGTCGACTGCCTGCCGCTGGCCGTCGGCGGCGCGCGCCGCGCCTGGTCGCGGGAGATCGCGGGCGGCGCCGGTTCGGGTCTGGCGGTCCTCGGCGGGCGCGTCGCCGTCGTCGATCGCGCCGGGGTCCTGCGCGCGTTCGACCAGGCGACCGGCGCGCCGGCGTTCGCCGTGCCGCTGCAGGGCGCGCCGGCCGGCGCGCCGGTGCTGCACGGCCGCAACGTCCACGTCGGCCTCGCCGACGGCCGATTGTTCACCGCCAGCGCCACCGATGGCGCCATCGCCCACGTCGTGCGCGCGCCCGCCGGCCTGTCCGCCTCGCCGCTGGCATGGGAGGACCTGCTGGTCGCCGGCCTGGTCGACGGTCGCGTCGTCGCGCTCGACGCCAAGGACGGCAAGGTGCGCTGGTCGTTCGCCGCCGGCGGGGCGATCGGCGACGGCGACTTCGCCGTCTGCCAGGACAAGGTGCTCGCGCGCTCGGGCGAAGACCGCATCGTCGCGCTCGACGTGCGCAGCGGCGCGGAGCTCGGCGCGATCAGCACCGGCGGCGCCGTCGGCCACATCGCCGTGACCGGCGAACGGGCCTTCGCCTCCGTCGTGCGGCCGCGCGTCGCCGGCGATGCCGGCGGCGAGGCGTTGTTGCTGATCGACGTCGGCGCGATGGCGGTCGCGTGGGAGCACCGCGGCGAAGGCGGCGGCGCCCGCGGCTGCGGTTTCGGCGGCGGCTTCGCCGCCATGTCGCAGTCTTCGGGCCAGCTGCTGCTGTTCCGCTAGCAAGGACGATGCAATGAACCTGCTGCAACGCATGAAGGTCTGGCGCGAGCTCAAGCAGCTCGAGCAGCGCGTCCGCGAGGAACCGGCGCCGACCACGTTCGTGGACCTCGGCCAGGTCCACATCAGCCTCGACATGCACGACAAGGCGGAGCGCATCGCCGAGGACGGCTTGTCGTTGTTCCCGAAGTCGATCGAGCTGCGGCAGCTGCTGGACACGGCGCGCCGCGGGTTGCGGCGCAAGCGCATGGACGAACTGCGCGCGCAGTTGCTGCGCGCGCCGGACGCGGCGTCGTTCGCGGAGCTGACCGGACTCCAGGTCGAGCTCGGCGACCGCGCGGGCATGCAGCGGACCTGCCAGGAGTGGGGGGTGCGCTTCCCGCAGGATCCGGGCAGCTGGCGCGTCCTGGCGCGGGCGCACCTGGTCAACTACTACCGCGATCTCGCCGCCAGCGAGGGCTCGTCGGCCGTGCGCTGCCTGGAGTTGGCGATCGAACGCGAGCCCGACGAGGCGCCGACCCGGCTGATGCTGGCCGAGGTGCTCTACCGCATCGGCGCGGCGCGCCGCGCCGAGGGACAGATCCGCGCCGTCTTGCAGGCCGCGCCGATGGACTCGGCTGCCGCGGCGCTGCTCGCGCACGTCACCGCGCTCGCCGACGACGGCGACGACGTCGATGCGCTGCTCGCCGACGTGGAGGAGCACGGCGCCCTGCGGCATCCGACGCCGGCGACGGCCGCGCCGCAGGTGAACGCGGAGTCGTTCGTCGGCGTCCGCGACGCCCTCGGCGACGTCACCCAGATCGAGGGCGTGCGCAAGGCGACCTTCATCCGCGGCACGAAGGCGATGGTCCGCGGCGCCGTCCGCGACGGCCGCGATCCCTTCCTGCGCACCGCTCGCGTCGTCGGCAAGTCGATGCAGCGGTTCGCGCGGCGGTTGGACATCGGGCAGGCCAACAAGTCGGTGGTCGAGGGCGGCTTCGGCGCGGTCTGCGTGTGCGCGTACGGCGACGCGATGGCGGCCGCGCAGTGCGACGCCGGCGCCGACTTCGAGCGCGTCCTCTTGGCGTTGCAGGAAGTCGTCGCGGGCGCGCTGGCCGCGCCGGAGAGCTGAAGATGAGCAAGATCCACGAAGCACTGTCCGGTCTGCGCAGCACGCCCGGCGTAAAGGGCGTCGCGCTGCTGACCTCGGACGGCCTCGTCGCCGCCGCCTCCCTCGACGCCGCCTGCGACGCCGAGGCGCTCGCCGGCCTCGCGTCCTACCTGATGACGTCCACCAACCGCGCGCTGCAGGAAGGCGCGATGGGGCCCTGCACGCGCGTCACCATCCAGGCGAGCAACGGCAAGGCGCAGATCGTCGAGATGCCCGAGTCGTCGCTGGTCGTGCTGTTCGACCAGTTCGCCGACGTCGGCGCCGCGCGTCGCCCGGTCGACGAGGCCGTCGCGCGCATCCGCCGCCTGGCCGGCATCAAGTGAAGCAAACCTCCTGGCGGTCAACGCGGCTCAAGTCGCGCCGCGGCCGCCGTCGATAGTCCGTGCGTCGCGCCGCGGCCAGGATGCCGCGCCAGCGACGACAAACCGTCGGGACGCGAGACATCCATGGTTCAGATCAACTTCGCGCTGAAAGAAGTCAATTGCAAGGTCGTCTACTACGGCCCGGGAATGAGTGGCAAGACCACCAATCTCGAGATCGTCCACCAGAAGGCTCCTGAGGAGAACAAGGGCGACCTGACGTCGATCTCGACCGACGGCGACCGCACGCTGTTCTTCGACTTCATGCCGCTCGACCTCGGCAACGTCGCCGGCATGCGCACGAAGTTCCAGCTCTACACGGTGCCCGGCCAGGTCTACTACAACTCGACGCGCAAGCTGGTGCTGCAGGGCGTCGACGGCGTCATCTTCGTCGCGGACTCGGATCCCGAGAAGATGGACGAGAACCTGGAGAGCTACGCGAACCTCATCGAGAACCTCGCCGAGTACGGCAAGGACGTCCGCGAGCTGCCGCACGTCATCCAGTACAACAAGCGCGACCTGCCGACGGCGCTGTCGGTCAGCGAGATGGACCGCCAACTCAACAAGTTCGGCGTGCCGACGTTCGAGGCCGTGGCTTACACCGGCGAAGGCGTCTTCCCGACGCTGAAGACGCTGGCCGCGATGGTGCTCGAGAGCATCGAGAAGATCGACGGCCGCAACCCGCGCCGCGCCGCTCCGGCCGGCAAGCCGGCGGCAGAAGCGGAGCCGGCGCCCGTTGCCGCGCCCGCTGCGCCCGCGAAGCCCCGTCCGGCGGGTCCCGCCCGGCCCGCTCCGGCGCGCCGCCCGGCAGCCCCCGTCGGCGCCACCGCCACCGCCGCCCGGCCGCGGCCGGCGGCCCGCCCCGCGCCGCGACCCGCTCCGGCGCCCGTCGCCGCCGCGCCGGCGAAGCCGCAACCGCGCACGTTCGGCGTCGGCGTCGTCGTCACCCTGTCCGTCCTGCTGCTGATCGCAGCGGCCGGCGTCGCCTACCTCGTCCTCGGCCAACAGTGAGCGGAGTCCGTCCCATGCCCGATTCCAAGCGCATCTCGCAGAACGAACGCCTCCGCCAGGACCGGTTGACCTTCTACAAGGAAGACGTCGACCAGATCGACAAGTTGCTGGCCGAGTTCCTCCGTCTGTCCGGCGCGAAGTGCGCGCTGCTGATCGACAAGGAGGGCCACCTCGTGACCAAGTGCGGCGAACTCCGCACGATCGACATCGACACCATCTCGGCGCTCGTCGCCGGCTCCTTCGCCGCGACCAAGGAGATGGCCCGCCTGCTCGGCGAGGACGAGTTCACCGCGATGTTCCACCAGGGCGAGCGCGACAACATCCAGCTGTCGCTCGTCGGCGATCGCACGCTGCTGACCATCCTGTTCGACGACCGCACCACGGTCGGCATGGTGCGTCTGTACGCGGGCGAGACGGCGAAGAAGCTCGCCGAGATCTACACCAAGGTCGTGCAACGCCCCGAAGGCGACAGCGGCCTCGGTGACAAGTACGGCAGCGAGGCGTCGAAGACGCTCGACAAGCTGTTCGACTGACGTCAGCGGCGGTCGCCGCGACGGCGACCGCCCGTCAGTGCAGGCGCTGGCCCGGCTTTGCGCCGCTGTCCGGCGACAGCAGGTAGACCTCGCCGTCGGTGCCGGCGGCGATCACCATGCCCTCGCTCATGCCGAACTTCATCTTGCGCGGCGCGAGGTTGGCGACCATCACGACCAGCCGGCCGACGAGCTTGTCCGGCTCGTAGGCGCCCTTGATGCCGGCGAAGACGTTGCGCGTCACGCCGCCGCCGAGCGAAAGCGTCAGCCGCAGCAGCTTCTTCGCCTCCGGGACCGCCTCGGCGGCGAGCACCTCGGCGATGCGCAGGTCGACCTTCTGGAAGTCGTCGATCGTGATCGCGCCGGCGAGCGGCTCCTTGGCGAGCGCGGTGTCGCCGCCGGCGGGGGTGGCAGGCGCCGGGGTGGGCGCCTGGGCGGTCGACGGGGTCGGCGTGGCGGCGGGAGCGGACGGTTCGGGCGTGAACATGGCTTGTGCCTTCTCGGCCTCGACGCGGGCCATCATGTGTTCGAACTTCGCGACGCGGACGCCGACGAGCGGCGTGGCGACGGCGGCCCAGGCGTCGCACGGGCTGCCGAGCAGCGCGCCCGCCTTGGCGGCGAGCCCCGGCAGCACGGGCTGGAGGTAGACGGCGATCTGGCGGAACAGGTTGAGCACGACCGTGCAGACGTCCTGCAGTTCGGCCGCGCGCGCCGGGTCCTTCTTGATGGTCCACGGCGCCTTCTTCTCGACGTACTCGTTGGCCGCGTCGGCGAGCGTCATCACGAGCCGCATCGCCTCGCGGAAGTCGCACGCCTCGTACGCGGCGGCGATCGCTTCGCTGGCGGCGGCGGCGCGCTCGAACAGGCCGCCGTCGTCCGGGTAGCGCGCCGACAGGCCGGTCGTCTCGACGAAGCGCGCCGAGCGGCTGGCGAGGTTGACCACGCGGCCGACGAGGTCGCTGTTGACCTTGCCGACGAACTCGTCGACCTGGAAGTCGAGGTCGTCGATCTTGCCGCTCAGCTTGCTGGCGTAGTAGTAGCGCAGCCACTCGGGGTCGAGGAACTGCAGGTAGCGCGCGGCAGTGACGAAGGTGCCCTTCGACTTGGACATCTTCTCGCCGTTGACGCGCAGGAAGCCGTGGATCTGCACGCGGCGTGGCAGCTGGTAACCGCCGACGTGCAGCAGCGCCGGCCAGAACAGCGTGTGGAAGTAGGTGATGTCCTTGCCGAGGAAGTGCACGATCTCGCACCGCGGATCGCGCCACCACGCGTCGAGCGACCGGCCGGTGCGCTCGCACCATTCCATCGTCGCGGCGATGTAGCCGACCGGCGCGTCGAACCAGACGTACCAGTACTGGCCCTTCGCGTCGGGGATCTCGAAGCCGAAGTAGGGGGCCGGCCGCGACACGTCCCAGTCCTGCAGCGGCTTGTCGAGGAAGTGCCCGGCGAGGTAGTTGGCGACCTCGGGCTGCAGTGCGCCGGACGTCTGCGTCCACTGGGTCAGGAAGCCCTGCAGCGGCTCCAGCCGCACGAACAACTGCGTGCTCGGCCGCAGTTCGGGCGCAGCGCCGGAGTGCGCGCTGCGCGGATTCTTGAGCTCGGTCGCCGGGTAGGTGGCGCCGCAGGCCTCGCAACTGTCGCCGTACTGGTCCGCGGCGCCGCAGCGCGGGCACGTGCCGACGACGAAGCGGTCGGCGAGGAAGGTCTTCTGCACCGGGTCGTACAGTCGTTCGACCGAGCGCTCGACGACCATGCCGCGCTCGCGCAGCCGCTGCCAGATGCCGGTGCAGGCCGCGAGGTTGGCCGGGCTGTTGGTCGAGCCGTAGTGGTCGAACGACATGCCGAAGGCGGCGAAGTCGCGCTGGTGCTGCACCGCCATGTCGGCGACCAAAGCCTCCGGCGAGCGGCCTTCCTTCTGCGCGCGGATCATGATCGCAGCGCCGTGCGTGTCATCGGCGCACAGGTAGGCGACGTCGTGGCCGCGCAGGCGCTGGAAGCGCGCGAAGATGTCGGTCTGGATGTACTCGACGAGGTGGCCGAGGTGGATCGGGCCGTTGGCGTACGGCAGCGCGCTGGTGACCAGGATCTGGCGCTTCATGCGGGCGAGACGCTACCGGCGCGCCGCCCGCGATCCCACGACCGGTTGCCGGCCACCGGGAGGCACGGCCAGCGCGCGGCCGGTAGCATCGCCCCCGGCGCCGCCGGCCTGACGCCGCCGCCGCGCACTTCGCCATGCTGCAACGCATCCTCGCCGTCGTCGTCCGCAGCGCCACCGCTGCCGTGGCGCTCACCGTCGCCCTGGTCGCCCAGACACCGCTCAAGCTGCAAACGGTGGCGAGCGGACTCGTGCGCCCGACGTTCATGGCCTCGCCGCCCGGCGACGCCCAGCGGCTCTTCGTCGCGGAGCAGCCCGGCCGCATCCGCATCGTCAAGAACGGCGCGCTGCTGCCGACGCCGTTCCTCGACCTCGCGGCGATGGGCGTCGTCAGCTTCGGCGGCGAACTGGGCCTGCTCGGCTTCGCGTTCCATCCGTCGTTCGCGAGCAACGGGCAGGTCTTCGTCTCCCATTCGGGCTTCCCGTTCCCGACGGCGATCGTGCGCCGCTTCACCGTCTCGGCGACCAACCCCGACGTGGCCGATCCGGCCAGCGGCTTCGTGGTGTTGAGCCAGCCGATGCTCTACGGCAACCACAACGGCGGCATGGTCGCCTTCGGCCCCGACGGCTACCTCTACATCGGCCTCGGTGACGGCGGCAGCACGGCGCCGAGTTGGCCGGACGACCCGCTCAACCACGCCCAACGCGGCGACAGCCTGCTCGGCAAGCTGCTGCGGCTCGACGTCGACAACCCGCAGCCGCCGCTGCCCTACGGCATCCCGGCGAGCAACCCGTTCGCCGGCCCGGGCCTGCCGCGCGACGAGATCTGGGCCCTCGGCCTGCGCAACCCGTGGCGCTTCGGCTTCGACCGCGCCACCGGCGACCTCTGGCTGGCGGACGTCGGCGGCATGCGCGAAGAAGTCGACTTCGTCGCCGCGGGCGATGTCGGCGGCCGCAACTTCGGCTGGTCGTGCATGGCGGGCACGTATTGCAACGCGACGTCGGTGTGCGCGTGCTACGCCCCGTCGCTGACGCCACCGTTCCACGAGTACACGATCGCGACGTCCTCGCGCGCGATCATCGGCGGCTACGTCTACCGCGGCGCGGCGATCCCCGACCTCGTCGGCAGCTACTTCTTCGCCGACTTCAACTCCCGCCAACTGTGGTCGCTGCGGCGCGTGCAGGGCGGCGTCGCGCAACTGCAGTCGCGCACCGCCGAACTCGTCGCGCCGGCGCCCGCGACGCTCGCGGGGGTGCTGTCGTTCGGCGAGGACGCCGCCGGCGAACTGCACCTCGGCGACATGGCGGGCAACGTCTACCGGATCGTGCCCGATGGTCCGCTCGTCGCTGGCGTGTCGCCGTTCGGCCTCGGCACGCCGGGTTGCAGCGGCGTGCACGCGCTGTTCGCGCCGACGACGCCTCGGCTCGGCACGACCGCATTCGGCCTGCGCGCCACCGCCGGGGCGCCCGGGGGCCTCGGCGCCATGGCGTTCGCCGCCGCCGCCGACGCGGTCGGCACGGACGTCGGCCTCGGCTGCCGCGTGCATCTCTCCCTGCTGTCGCCGTTGCTGCTGCTGCAGTCGATGGTCGCCGATGCCCAGGGCATCGGCGGCGTCGCGTTCGCGATCCCCGCAGCGCCGGCGCTGGTCGGCTACACGCTGCACGCGCAGGCGCTGTGGCTGTGGAGCCCTGCCGCCTGCGCGGCTGTGTCCGGCGGCTTCTCGTCGTCGAACGGCGTGACGATCGTGCTGCAGCCGTGAGCGCCGGCGGCGCCGTCAGGGCGCCGTCAAGGATTGCACAGCTGGCAATTGCCGGCGTCGGCGGTCGCCGCCCCGTCGGGGCGCGGTCGCCGCACGGTCGCGGCGCAGCGGGCGCAGCCGTCGACCAGCGTCTGCACCAGTTCGGTCGGTTCGCCGCACGCCTCGCACGGCAAGCCGCGCTCGGCGCGCGCGAAGCCGAAGCCGAACCAGCCGCACCCGGGGCAAGGCGTCGCGGCGCGTTCGGCGAGGCGCCCGGCGGCGCGCGCGATCGCACGCATGCGGGTCGGGTTGCGGTCGGCGCGCATGTCGGCGCTGGCCTCGACGCGGCCGAAGCGCCGCAGCAGGTCCGCCAGCGCGGCGGCGAGTTCGTCGCGGCTGCCGAGGCCGCGGCGCGTCGCCGTCGGGTCGCCGGCCACGCGCAACACCATCTGGTGGTCGGGGAAGCCGATGCGCGCGCCGAACGCCTCGGCCGCGGCGAGGTCGCGCACCGGCGCGCCCGCCCAGTTCGTCTCGGCGCCGACGTCCTCGGCCTCGACCTCCAGGCCGCTGCGTGCGTCGACCAGCAGCAGGAACTCGGCCGCCAGCGGCAGCAGCGGCGCCGCAGGATGCGGCCCGAACGTGCCCTCGCTGGCGATCGCCGCATCGAGCCCCGTCGCCGCCATCGCGGCGGCGGCCTTGGCGCGGGCGGCGTCACGCGGGCTGCCGCGGCGGGCGACTTCGCCGGTGAAGGTGCCGAAGGCGTCGGTGTCGAAGCCCGCCGGCACGACGGCGATGCAGCCAAAGCGCGCCGCGAGCTGCGGTGCGATCGCGCGTTCCTTGCCGTGCATCGTCGCGATGGCGATGCGGCGGCCATGCAGAGGGTGTTCGGCGGTCATCGGTGCGATGGGGGCGGGCCGGAGCAGCGTCGCGGCTCCTTTCCCTGGCGGCAAGGCGCGTCTATCCTCCTCCGCGCCCCGAACTCTCTGCCATGAGCGATCCCTACAAGGCCCTCGATTTCCTGAACGTCGACGAACTCTACACGGACGAGGAGCGGATGATCCGCGACACCGTCCGAGCCTGGGTCTCCGACAAGTTCCTGCCGGTCATCGAGGAGCACAACCGCGCCGGCACGTTCCCGATGCACCTCGTGCCGGAGCTCGGCGAACTCGGCGTCTACGGCGCCAGCCTGACCGGCTACGGCTGCGCCGGCCTGTCGCCGATCGCCAGCGGCCTGATCTGCCAGGAACTGGAGCGCGGCGACTCCGGCCTGCGGTCGTTCGTGTCGGTGCAGGGCTCGCTGTGCATGTACCCGATCTGGGCCTACGGCACCGAGGAGCAGAAGCAGCGCTACCTGCCGAAGATGGCCGCCGGCCAGCTGATCGGGTGCTTCGGCCTGACCGAGGCCGACTTCGGCAGCAACCCGGGCGGCATGCTGACCAAGGCCGTGCGCGACGGCGACCACTTCGTGCTCAACGGCAGCAAGTACTGGATCACCAACGGCAGCGTCGCCGACGTGGCGATCGTGTGGGCCAAGCTCGACGGCGTCGTGCGCGGCTTCCTGGTCGACAAGGGCACCGAGGGCTTCCAGGGCAAGGGCATCAAGAACAAGTTCTCGCTGCGCGCCTCGGACACCAGCGAGCTCGTGCTCGAGGACGTGCGCATCCACAAGTCGCAGATGCTGCCGGGCGTCGAGGGCCTCAAGGGGCCGCTCAACTGCCTGACGCAGGCCCGCTATGGCATCGCCTTCGGCGCGGTCGGCGCGGCGCAGGCCGCCTTCGACGAGGCGTGCCGCTACAGCCAGATGCGCATCATGTTCGACAAGCCGATCGCGCGCTTCCAGCTGGTGCAGAACAAGCTCGTCTGGATGGCCAACGAGATCACCAAGGCGCAGCTCATGTGCTGGAAGCTCGGCAAGATGAAGGAAGCCGGCGCGATGCAGCACTTCCACGTGTCGATGGCCAAGCGCAACAGCTGCTGGATGGCGCTCGAGTGCTGCCGCCTCGGGCGCGACATCCTCGGCGCCAACGGCATCACCGACGAGTACCAGATGATGCGCCACATGTGCAACCTCGAGTCGGTCATCACCTACGAGGGCACGCACGACATCCACACGCTGATCATCGGCCGGCAGCTGACCGGCTGCGACGCGATCATGTGATCGCCGGCGGCCGGCCTCACGCCGCCGGCCACAGCCATGCGAACGCCGCGCCGGTGACCACGGCGCAGACGAGGCCGTCGAAGACGAACTTCGCCGTCGTCGTCCACGACACGCCCCTCCAGATCGAGTCGCTGACCGACGCGAAGGCGTAGGCCGGCGTAGCCGCCGCGGCGGCGACGCGGAACACGTCGGCCGCGCCGGGCGCGCGCGCGAGGCCCGTCAGGTACGCCGTGCACGCGCTGGCGACGAGGCAGAACGTGAACCACTGCAGCAGCGCCGGCCCCATGCGCATCGGGCCAGCCGGCCGCACGGTCAGCGTGCCGACCGGTCCGCGCTGGTACTTCGCCAACATCGCCGGCGTCGCCATGTCCGCCATCGACGACGGGCAGGGGAACATGTACTGGCCGGCGCCGACGCCGTGCCGCCGCAGCGCGTCGAGCACGCCGTCTTCGTCCGGCAGCTTGCGGTAGTCGCCCTTGTGGATCGGCAGGACCATGTGGATCACGGCGGTTGCGACGAAGACGAGGACGGCGGCGGCGAGGATCGGCAGCCAGACGTGGGGCAGTGGCGTCACGGCGGCAGTGGAGTCCCCTGGACCCGGCGGCGGAAGGCGCGAATCACCTGGGTCCGGTTCGGTCGGATCTCGCGCCGCGGCGCCGCCGCCGTCGCCGATTCCCATGCGGCGCCGCCGCGCGTCCTGCCGATACTGCCGCACCGTGACCGACTTCGACCTCAAGGCCGACTGCCGCCACGTGCGCTGGGACCGGCCGTGCGCGCCGCACAAGGCGCGCGGCAAGGTCTGCGCGACGTGCGACGAACATGCGCCGGTCCGCCATCGCGTGCTGGTGGTCAAGCTGGCGGCGACCGGCGACGTGCTGCGCACGACGGCGTTCCTGCCGGCGATCCACGCGCAGTGGCCGCAGGCGAAGGTCACGTGGCTGACGCGCCGCTCGGCCGCCGGTCTCTTCGACGGCAATGCGCTGGTCGACGAGGTGCTGACGACCGACGACGCGGTGACTGCGGCGCGGCTCGCGACCGAGGCGTTCGACGTCGTGCTTTGCCCCGACGCCGATCCGGAGGCCGCCGTGCTCGCGACGATGGCCAAGGGCCGCGAACGGCGCGGCTACGTGCGCGACGCGCTGGGCGTGATCGTGCCGCTCGGCCCGGGCGCGCAGAGGTGGCTCGCGATGGGCCTGTCCGACGCGCAGAAGAAGGCCAACGCCGAAACCTACCAGGCGCTCGTCGCCGACGTGCTCGGCCTGCCGCGCGACGGCGTGCGCGAGCCGATCCTCGTGCCGTCGCGCCGCGACGCCGACGAGGTGCGCGCGCTCGCCGCGGCGCTGCCGGGCAGCGGCCCGCTGGTCGGGCTCAACACCGGCGCGGGCGGTCGCTGGGCCTACAAGGTCTGGACGCGCGAGCACCAGCGCACGTTTCTGCGGCTGGCGACCGACGCCGGCCTGCGCGTGCTGCTGCTCGGCGGTCCCGAGGAGGCCCAGACGCACCAGGACCTGCTCGCCGGCAGTGGCGGCCGGCCGGTGTTCGACGCCGGCAACCGCAACAGCTACGGGCGGTTCGCGGCCTGGATCGACCAGTGCGCCGCGGTCGTCACCAGTGACTCGCTCGCCGTACACGTCGCCGCGGCGCGCAAGAAGCCGGCGGTCGTGCTGTTCGGCCCGACGTCGGCCGCCGAGATCGAACTCTACGGCCGCGGCGAGAAGCTCGTTCCCGCCGGCCTCGACTGCCTGTGCTGCTACCTGCCGCGCTGCGACCGTGCGCCGCACTGCCAGGCGCTGATCCAGCCGGCCGACGTGCTCGCCGCCGTGCAGCGGCAGCTCGCGCGCGGCTGACGGCGCGTCCTGCGCCGCCGCCGCTCGCGCCGGCGCGCGCGGGCGAATAGCCTGCGCCCGTGGCGTTCCTCGGACTCGACGTCGGCGGCAGCAAGTGCCGCTTCGAATGGTGGCCGCGCGGCGCCGCCGCCGGCGGCGATGGCCGCAGCGTGCAGCCGGCGGTGCACGGCGTCGATGCGGCGGCCGAGGGGCTCGCCGCCGTGCTGCGCGAGGCCGTTCGCGACGGCGCGCCGACCGCGGCGGTATGCGCGCTGGCCGGCGTCGGCGATGCGGCGACCAGCACGGCGCTCGTCGACGGCCTGCGCGCCCGCGGCATCGCCTTCCCGGTCGCCGTCGTCGGCGACGTGCTCGCCGCCGCCGCCGCCGCGCTGGCCGCAGGCCCCGGCGTGCTGGTGTGGGCGGGCACGGGTTCGTTCGCGGTCGCGCGCGCCGTCGACGGCAGCCTGTGGCGCGTCGGCGGTCGAGGGTACCTGCTCGGCGACCAGGGCAGCGGCTACGACCTCGTCCGCCGCGCCGCCCGCGCGGCGCTGCTCGCCGTCGACGGCCTCGCGCCGGCGACCGCACTGGTCGATGCCTTGACCGCCGCCTTCGCGGCGCCGTCGCCGCAGCGCCTCGGCGCCGTGCTGCAGCGGCTCGCCCCGGGCGAGGTCGCGGCGCGCCTGGGCACGGTCCTGGGCGTCGCCGCGCGCGGCGACGCCGTGGCCAGGCAGGCGCTCGCCGAAGGCGCTGCCGACCTGGACGCGCTCACCGACGCCGCCGTGCGCAAGGCTGGCCTCGCGTGGCGCGGTCTCGCGACCGCAGCGGGCGGCGGCGTGTTCGACGCCGTGCCGGACTACCTCGGCGCGGTCGGCGCGCGGCTCACGGCGCGCGGCGCCGCCGCGCCCGTTCTCGTCGCGCCTCGCGCGGCGGCGGTCGGCGCCGCGTGGCTCGCCGACGGTTGGCATCGCGGGCAGTCGCCGCAGAAGGAGTGGGTGGACCGTGTCGCGCTCTGACCTCTGGTTGCGGGACGGCCGCATGATCCCGAAGGACTGCTTCCACCTGAGCTTCTCGCGCAGCGGCGGCGCCGGCGGCCAGCACGTCAACAAGACCGAGACCAAGGTCGACCTGCGCCTCGACCTCGCCGCCGCGGAGGCGACGCTCGGCCCGGTCGACGTGCAGCGCATCCGCACCGCCCTGGCGAGCCGCCTCGACGCCGAGGGCATGGTGCACGTGGTGTGCAGCGAGCACCGCAGCCAGTTCCAGAACTACGAGGCGGCGATGCAGCGCATGGCCAACCTGATCGCGTCGGCGTTGGTGCGGCAGAAGCGCCGCTACGCGACGAAGCCGACGCGCGGCAGCCAACGCCGCCGGGTCGACGAGAAACGCCACCGCGGCGACATCAAGCGAGGCCGTCAGGACGGCAGCCAGGACTGAGTGAGAGCCGTCGCCGCGGGGCTGCTTGGCTGACTCGCCTGCGCCTCGTCCCCGCGCAGCGGCGGCGCCAGGGATCGCCTGATCGGCGCCGCTCGCGGCGCCGATCAGGCGTAGATGCCGCGCTGACGCGTCGTCTCGGCGACGCGGTTGACGCCCAGCATGTACGCCGCGATGCGGTTGCTGACCTGGAAGCGGCGCGCCATGTCGACCACCGAGCGGAAGGAGTCGACCATGATGTGCTCCATGCGCTCCTCGACCTCCTTCTGCGTCCAGAAGAAGGCCATGCGGTCCTGGACCCACTCGAAGTAGCTCACCGTCACGCCGCCGGCGTTCGCCAGGATGTCCGGGATGACGAAGATGCCCTTCTGGTCGAGGATCTTGTCGGCGTTGGCCGTGCACGGGCCGTTGGCGCCTTCGGTGATGATCTTCGCCTTGATGTTGGCGGCGTTGCGGCTGGTGATGACGTTCTCCGTCGCCGCCGGCACCAGGATGTCGACCGGCAGTTCCAGCAGGTCGCTGTTGCTGATGCGTGAGGCCCCTTCGAAGCCGTCGAGCTTCTTGTGCTTCTGCAGGTGCGCCTTGACCGTTTCGAGGTCGAGGCCCGCCGGATTGTGCAGGCCGCCGTGCATGTCGCTGATGGCGACGATCTTGATGCCGAGCGAGGCCAGTTGCAGGGCCGAGATCATGCCGACGTTGCCAGCACCCTGGACCGCGGCGGTGCAGTCCTTTGGGTTCATGCCGAGGTGCTTGAGCGCCTCGCGCGTCACCAGCATCACGCCGCGGCCGGTCGCCTCGATGCGGCCGAGCGAGCCGCCGAGGCTCACCGGCTTGCCCGTCACGATCGCCGGGATGTAGCTGCGCTGGTGCATGGAGTACGTGTCCATGAACCACGCCATCACCTGGCCGTCGGTGCCCATGTCGGGCGCCGGCACGTCGCGGTCCGGGCCGAGCAGGTCCATGATGCCGGAGACGTAGCGGCGGGTGACCCGCTCCAACTCGCCCTTCGACAGCTTGAACGGATCGCAGATCACGCCGCCCTTGCCGCCGCCGAACGGGACGTTGACGACGGCGCACTTCCAAGTCATCCAGGCGGCCAGCGCCCGGACCTCGTCGCGGTTGACGTTGGGCGCGTAGCGGATGCCGCCCTTGGCCGGGCCGCGCGACGTGCTGTGCTGCACCCGGTAGCCCTCGAAGACCTGCACCGAGCCGTCGTCCATGACGACCGGCATGCTGATCGTGATCTCGCGCTCGCAGGAGCGCAGGATGGTGATCACGTTGGGCTCGAGGCCGAGTCGGGCCGCGGCGAGGTCGAGCCGGGCCTGCATGGCTTGGAACGGATTCTCTTCGCTGGCGGCGGGTTGGTTCATGCCGGGTTGGTGCTTGCAGCGCACCTGAGGGGCAAGCAACCTACCCCAGCCCATGCAACCCGGCAACAAGCCCGAACCGCCCGATTCGCCGCGGCTTGAGGCGTCGCTCGGCGGCTTGTACGGGGTGGTGGCCGGGATGTGGCAGGGAACCTCCGGTCGCATCGTCCGGTGCGTTCCCACGCGCTGGACCGCGGCCCAGGAACTGGCCGACGGCTGGCTGTTCGCCAAGTGCCGCCGCGGCGAACGCGCGCGGGCCGCGGCCGAGTGGCGATGGCTGCATGTGTTGCCCCTGATCGGTCTGCGCACGCCGAGGCCCATCGCGTGGGTCGGTCGCGGGTCGCGCACGATGCTCGTGACGCGCGGCGTCGCCGGCCGGCCGCTCGACGCATGGTTCGTCGACGCCGCCCGCGAGGGTTGGTTGCCGCAGTTGTGCGCGTGGGCTTGCCGCGAGGTGGCGCCGCGCGTGCGAGCCCTGCACGCGGCGGGACTGGTCTACCGCGACCTCTACTGGAACCACGTGGTGGCGCTCGACCCGCGCGGCGACGCACCGCCGACGTTCCTCGACGTCGAGAGGGTCTTCCGACCGCTCTGGCGACGGCGGCGCTGGAACGTGAAGGACCTCGCCGGTCTGGCGTCATCGCTGCCCGTCGCCGTTTCGGGCAGCGCGCTGCTGCGGTTCCTGCGCGCCTACGATCCGGCCATGGCGCGCGATCGTCGTTGGGTGCGCGCGATCGCGCGCAAGGCGGCGCGCATCCGCGCGCACGCGCCGCGCTTTGGTTGACCGGGTGGCCAGCGGCGGGCCGCAGGCGAGCCGGCGTTGCGTGCGTTCAGTCGGGCGTCTTGCGCCGGCGCAAGCGCGCCGTCAGTGCGACGCCGACGAGTCCCGTGCCGACGAGCAGGAACGTGCTTGGTTCGGGCACCGGATTCGGCGCGCTCTGTGGCATCGCTGCGGTGACGGCGAGCAGAGGCGATGCGCAGACAAGGGCGAGAGCGAGGAGCAGCCGCACGGATGACCTCAGAGGTGCTGGTCAAGGTTGCAGCTTCGCGCGCGGAGCGAAGCCGGGAGAGACTCTCGACACTACCTCGACTCGCCGACTCGGCAAGTGCATCTGCGCCGTCCAAACCCCGGATTGCTGCCCGATCTCGCATGCGTCACGCCGCAAGTGTCGCGCTTGCGCGCGGCGTCGTCGCGCCTACACTGCTTCGCGCTTGGTCTCCGGACGACCGCCGGCGGCTTCGGCCGCGGGAGGAAAGTCCGGGCTCCCCAGGGCAGGGTGGTGGGTAACGCCCACCGTCCGCAAGGACAGGGAAAGTGCCACAGAGAACAAACCGCCGGACGGTCCGCGCAAGCGGGCGACGGCAAGGGTGAAACGGCGAGGTAAGAGCTCACCGCGTTCCGGGCGACCGGAACGGCACGGCAAACCCCACCCGGAGGAAGACCGAATAGGAGGATCGCGCGGCCCGCGCTGTGGTCCTCGGGTAGGTCGTTGGCGGCCGTCCGCAAGGACGGTCCTAGAGAAATGGTCGTCACCGCCGATGAGGCGGCACCAGAACCCGGCTTACGGAGACCAAGCACTTCTTCACGGCGCGGCCGGCGGCTGCCGTCGCCGCAGGCCGTCGCGATAGCGCTCGAGGATCACGAGCGCGGCGACGCTGTCGGCGACCTGCTTGCGGCGGCTTGCCTTGAGGCCGCCCTGCTTCAGGCGTTCGTGCGCCTCGTCCGTCGAATGGCTCTCGTCGACGGCTTCGACCGGGATGCGCAACGCCGCCTGCAGGCGCGCGCGGAAGGCCGCCGTGCGCACGGCGCGCTGGCCCGGCGTGCCATCGACCGTCAGCGGCATGCCGAGGACCACGACCTGCGTGTCGCGATCGCGGACCATGTCCGCGATCGCCGCCACGACGACGGCGTCGTCGTGCGCGTCGATGCGACCGAGCGGCACCGCGATCGCGCCGGTCCAGTCGGTGGCGGCGAGGCCCGTGCGGGCGTCGCCGAAGTCGACGGCTAGGATGCGCCGGACCGCCTCGGTCACAGCAGTCCTTGGCGTCCGCTGGCGCGCACGTGCTCGACCAGCGCCTTGAGGTCGTGGGCCTTGTCCTTCGGGCAGACCAGCACGGCGTCGTCGACGGCGACCACGACGAGGTCCTCGACGCCGAACAACGCGACGGTGCGGGCGCCGTCGGCGTAGACGATGTTGCCGCGGCTCTGCAGCGCGACGAGGTCGGCGCCGTTGGCGGCGACGGCGACGTTGCCGTCGCCGTCGGCGGGGGCGATCGCGCCGAGCGCCGGGAAGCTGCCGACGTCGTCCCAACGGATCGGCGCGCGCACGACGGCGACCTGCGGCGCCTTCTCCATCACGGCGTAGTCGATCGAGCGCTTGGGGGCCTGCAGGAACGCGCGCTGCAGCGCCGCCTTCTCCTTCTTGCGCGCCGCGGCCAGCATGGCGTCGGCGGCGGCGCCGAGCTCCGCGTCGGCCGCGCGCATGGCGCGCAGGATCGCGTCGACGCGCCAGACGAAGATGCCGCTGTTCCAGAGGAAGCCGCCGGCGCGCAGGAAGCCCTCGGCGGTGGCGCGGTCGGGCTTCTCGCGGAAGCTGCGCACGGCGAAGCCCGGCAGCGAACGTCCTGCGAGCGGCGCCCCGCACTCGACGTAGCCGTAGCCGGTCGCCGGGAACGTCGGCGCGATGCCGAACGTGACCAGGGTCGCGCCGTCCTGCGCGATGGCAGCGCCTTCCCGCAGCATCGCCTGGAAGGCGTCGACCGGTGCGATGACGTGGTCGGCTGGCAGCACGATCATCGTCGCCTCCGGATCGACGGCGGCGATCGTCGCCGCCGCCAGCGCGATGCACGGCGCAGTGTCGCGGGCCTCGGGTTCGAGCACGAGACGGTCCTTGGGCAGGCTCGGCAGCAGCTTGGTGATCGGCTTGCCGAGGCGCTTGCTCGTCGCCACCCACACGTGGTCCTGGTCGCACAGGCCGTCGAGGCGGTCGATGGTGGCCACGATCATCGGCTTGCCGCCGACCAGCGGCAGGAACTGCTTGGGGCGCGCAGCGCGGCTGGCCGGCCAGAAGCGCGTGCCGGAGCCGCCTGCCATCACGACGGCGTGCAGGGAGGTCATCGTCGAAAGTGTCACCGGTGGCCGCCTCCGGTCAACGCCTCGCCGCCGCGGCCGCGATTCGCCTCACGCGCCGCCGGTTGGGCGCGGGCGACCGACGGGCGGCACCGGCACCACCGCACGCCGCGCCGGTGCGCCCTCGTTGAGCCACCGGTTCTCGGCGCGCAGGCCGTTCAGGAAGCCGTAGAGGTGGAACGTCACGATGTTCTGCGCAAGGTAGCTGAGCAGCGGCATGACGAACGGATCCGCCGAATCGCCCAGGAGCTTCGCCAGCGTCAACTCGACGTCGAGGTAGCCGTCGAACCCGAGTCGACCGCTGCCGCGGGCCGCCAGCACGTTGGAGCGCACTTCCAGCCGCGAGAACTCCGCGGCGCCGTTGCGGACCTGCCACGCGAGGTCGAGCGCGTCGAAGTAGGGGCGATCCGACGGCGGCAACTGCGCGTAGATGGCGGTGAACAAGGGCACCACGCCGAGGTCGGCGCGGTCGAGGCGCAGTTCGCCGGCGGCGGTCGCCCCGACGACGTCGTTGCCGGCGAGGCGGTCGAGGCGGATGCGGCCGGAGGCGGCGCCGCGGTACGGCGGCTGTCGCCAGCCCGTCGCGCTCAGGAAGCCGAGCACGTCGACCTCGGCGAAGGCGACGTCGGCTGCGAGCGCGCCGTCGGGCTCGGCCGCGCCCGGCAGCACGTACTGCACCGCCGGTTGCGCCGGGTCGCCGATGCCGAGGCGACCGCCGTGCAGTCGGCAGGCGAGGCGCGGGATCGCGATGCGCTCGGCGTCGGCCGCGAACGTCGCGTCGATGTCGGTGAAGGGCTGGCCGAAGAGGCGCAGTCCAGCGCCTGCGAGGCTGCCGCGCAGGCCGCCGCCCGCGTCCGAGACCGTGCTCTCGGCGATCAGGACGTCACCGGTCAGGCCTTCGACGACGATGCTGTCCGCGCCGGCGCCGAGCGTGATGTCGAGGCCTTGGACGCGCAGCCGGCCGCCGAGCGTCGTTTCGGTCGGCCCGCCGCCAGCTGGCGTGCGGAAGCGCAGTTGCAAGCCGTCGATGTCGGTGCGGCCGAGCAACTGGCGCTGCAGCACGGCGCGCTGCAGCGGACCGCTGAACAGGTTGGCGAGGCCGTCGTCGACCGGCACGCCGGTCGCGTCCACCACGAAGGCGATCTCGCTGCGCAGGTCGGGCGCTGGCAGCGTGCGGATGCGGCCATCGCGCACGCGCACCGGCGCGCCGCCGAGGCGCGCCTGCAGCGCCGCGAATCTCACCTCGCCGCCGTCGACGTCGAGCACGCCGACCATGCCCTCGGCCGGTCGCGGCAGCATCGGCGCGTCCGACCGCACGTCGCGCAGGGTCACTTCCAGGCGCAGCGGCGCCCGGTCGTCGCCATCGCGCCGATGCCGGCAGACCAGGTCGACGCGGCCGGAGGGCCGCAGTTGCCGCCACGTGCCGGCGCCCACTGCGCCGAGGTCCTCCAGCGTGGCGCCGAGCTGCGGGTCGAGTTCGAGGCCGCGCACGACGAACGCGAGTTCCTCGGCGCCGCCGTCGCCCAGCTCGACCGCTCCCAGAAGCGCCAGTTCGGCTGGCGGCGCGTCCCCATGCGCGAGGCGGCCGCGGACGCCATCGAAGACGATCCGCGTGCCGCGCGCGACGTCGCCGATGTGGACGCTGCCGGCGAGTCCGTTGGCCGCCCACGGGGCCGCGGGCAGCGCGAGGTCGACGTCGCGCAGCGCCAGCGTCGCGTCGTACTGCAGCGGCAGCGCCTCCGCGCTCCGCCAGACGCGCACCGCGCCGTCGAGCGCGCCGCGGGCGGCGCTGCGCTGCCACGGCTCGTCGACTTCGGGCGCGAGCACGGCGACGGCCGCGCGCAGTTCGTCGTCGAGCGCGACATCGACGACGTCCACGTCGGCGTGGAAGCCGCGTTCGCGCCACGCCGGCTCCGCCAAGGGCAGGAAGCCGCGCATGCGCAGGCGACCGGGGCCGTGCACGCCGGCGAGATCGAAGCCGACGCCATCGGCGCGCGCGCGCACGTCGCCGCGCAGCCTGCCGAGCAGGTAGGGGAAGCCCTCCCAGCGCATCGCCGCGTCGGCGAGCGCGATGTCGACTGCCCAGCCGCCGGGCAGGACGCTGCGCGGTCGGATCGTCACGCGCACGTCGGCGCGGCCGTTCGGCGCCAGCTTGTCGTACAGCCGGCCGTCGTCGCGCAGCAGCGCGCCGAGCGCGTTGCGCAGGTCGGGCGTGAAGGCGATGCCGGTCGCGGCGACGTCGACCGAGGTGTCCTCGCCGCCGGGCTTGTCGGTCTCCACGCGGCCGGCGACCCGCACGACGCCGCCGCCGGCGCGTTCGGCGATCGTCGACACGATGTCGTCGAGCAGCAGGACGCGGTCGCGGAGGCGCACGCGGCCGCTGGCGCTCGCCAGCGGCAGCGGGAAGCCCACGCGGCTGCCCGGCGCGCCGAAGCCCCGGAAGGTGACGCCGACGTCGCGCAGGCGCAGGTCGAGGTCGGTCGCGCCGCCGCGTTCGTGCGGGTTCTCGACGAAGAGGTCCACGTCGCCGCGCCCGGCGGTCGGCTCCAGCGCCGCGACGACCTGGCGACCGGCCTCGAACAAGCGCAGGGCCCGCACGACCTCGGCGTCGATGCGCACGTTCTCGCCGCGCAGCGCGACGTCGAACTTCGGCGCGCCGTCGACGAGGCGGCCCGCCGCCGTCAGCGCCAGCGCGCCGGCCTCGGTGCGCTGGGTGAGCTGCAGGCGCGCGCTGCCGCCGGCGTCGGTGGTGGCATGGGCTTGGATCGCGGCGTCCGTCACGAGCGCCGGCAGCGACGGCCCCGACGCGCGCACGCCGTCGAGGTCGGCCGCGAGGCTGGCGCGCAGTTCGCCGCCGGCCGCGCGTTCGCAGCGCAGCCGCAGCGAGCGCACGCGCGCCGCGAAGGCGAGTTCCGGCGGTGCGATGCCGAGCCGGCGCAGGACGCTCGCCAGCGCCGCGTCGTCACACGCTTCAGGAGCGAGTTCGGCGGTGACGTCGAGCGCGCCGGTCGCGGGGTCGACGACGCCGGCCAGCGCGATGCCGATCGGCGGTTCGGCGAGGCGGCCGCGCAGCTGCACGGCCAGCCCGGGGCCGTCGCGCCGCGGCACGGCGTCGCCGTTGAGGTCGGTGACGGCGAACGGCTCGCGGTCGGCCTGCAGGCGCACGCGGATCGACGCGTTGCGCACGGCCATCGCCGGCACGTGGGGCGGGCGCGCCGGCCCAGCGCCCGCTGCCGACGGTCGGCGCAGCAGGCCGTCCGCGCTGGGCCAGTTCGGGCCGACCTCGATGGCGACGCGATCGAGGCGCACGGCCTGCACGCCGATCAGGTCGCCGCCCGCGCCGATCCCGGCGTCGGCCTCGACGCGCGCGACATGGACGGACAGGCCCTGTGCGCTGGCGTCGAGGCGCACGTCGGCGATCTCGACCTTGCCGGCGCCGAGGTCGATCGCGACCGCCGACACCGTGGCTGGCGCGGCGAGCAGGTCCGCAAGGCCGCGGCGCACGAGGCGGGTGGCGGCGTCGGTGTCGGCGAGCACGGCCCACGTCGCGGCGGCCAGCGCAGCGAACATCACGGCGGTCAACAGCAGGATGCGGCGCCAACTCATCGCGGCGCGCATGCTAGGAGTCGGCGTCACGGATGGCCACGCCGCCCGGCGTGCGTCGACGCGTCGGGGAACTCGCCGCCGGGCTTTGGCGAATCCGCCGATTCGCCTGCGGTCTCCGGCTTCGTCCCAGCTGCGAATCCTCGCACCGGATCGGCGCGCATGCCGCGCCGCAGACTCCTGGCCACCGCTTCGGCGGGGCCCACGGCGAGGCTCGGCAGCGGTTCGCGGCGCGTGAGCAAGCCGCGAAACCCCTGAAGACGGCCTCGAAACTGCGTTTTCCGCACGATTTGCCGTTGACACGAAGCCCGCAAATCGCCAAAAGAACCTCGCGTTCGCGGGAGGCGCGGCACTTTCGCTGCGACCGGGCGAACGAGATTCCTTCCGAATCAGGTCACTCCGATGGCGAAGAAGAACAACAAGAAGACCGGCACGACCGGCGATCTCATCATCTCGAAGTCGCGCACGAAGGCGGCGGTCAAGAAGTCGAACGTCTCGTCGGACTTCTACGGCGCGCTCGACTCGACCGTCCGCAAGATGATCACGGCCGCCGAAGTGCGCGCCGAGGCCAACGGCCGCAAGACGCTCCGCCCGCAGGATCTGTGATCCGGCAGGACCTGACGCACGCAACCGCCACGCGGTGACGTGCTGATGGCGAAACGACCCGGCTGCGCCGCGAGGCGACGCCGGGTCGCGTCGTTTCCGGGGTTGTCTGTCGCATGCGGTTGTCTGTCGCATGCGATCGTCGGGGCCGCCCTGGCATCGGCTGCCGCGCCCGCCGCGCCGCGTCCTGTGACGCTGACGTCGAGGAGTCAGGCCGCGCCGTCCAGGTCGTCGGCGACGCCGAGCGCGGCGAAGGCCGCCCGTTCGCCGGCGAGCATCGTCGCCCGCACGTGGTTGCCGAGTTCCTCCAGGCGCTCGTCGGTCGCGTCGGCGGGGGCATGGATCGGGTCGCCGAACGTGACGACCAGGCGCGCGAACGGCTTGGGGATCACGAAGCGGTCCCAGCTCCGCAGGCGCCACGCGCGGTCGACGGCGAGCGCGACGGGCACGATCGGCGCGCCGGTCGCGCGCGCCAGCCATGCGACGCCGGCATTCAGCGCGTGGCGCGGCCCGCGCGGGCCGTCGGGCGTCAACACGATCGGACCGCCGTCCGCCAGTTCCGCCGCGAGTTCGCGCAGGGCGCGGGCGCCGCCGCGCGACAGCGAGCCGCGCACGACGCGGTAGCCGAAGCGCCGGAGCGCCTGGCGGGCGAGGTCGCCGTCGTCGCTCGGCGACACGAGCACGGCGATGCCCCGGCCGCGATGGCCGCGCAGCGGCATCGCCGCGAGCATGCGGCCGTGCCAGAGCGTGAGCAGGGCGGGGGCGCCGCGCTGCAGCAGGTCGCGGCCGGGGCCCGGCGCGACGCGCACGCGCCACGTCGCCGCCAGGACGCGCAGGGCCGCAGGGGCGGCGACGGCGAGCAGCGCGGCGCCTGCGGCGCGCCGCCAGCGGCGCCAGCGTGCCAGCCAGGGGACGTTGCGGCCCGCGCGCTCGCGTTCGGCGGCAGCCCGCCGCTGCTCGTCGCGGCGTTGTCGGCGGCGGTCGCGCGCGTTCATGCGACCTCCCGACCGTGGGATCGGCCGCGGCGGGGCTGCGCGGTGGCCACCGGTCCGTGCGGTTGCCTCATGGAACGCGCGCCGATCCGGTGCGTGGCTTCGCGTCTGGGGCGAAGCCGACGACCGGAGGCGAAACGGTGGATTCGCCGAGGATCGGCGGCGAGTCCCCGGTCGCGAAGACGCGCGTCGGGCGGCGTGGCCTTTCGTGGCGCAGGCTCCTAGCTCCGCGGCGGCGGGCCGGCGTAGGCCTTGCGCGTCGCCTGCTGTTCGTCGCGCAACAGCTTGGCGGCGGCCAGCACGTGCGGGTGCAGGCCAGCGCCGCCGGTCGTGTCGAAGTGGGCCAGCAGGGCCTGCCGCATGCGCGGGTCCCAGTAGTGGCGCAGGTGGTTGCGCACGCCTTCCTCGCGCTGGCCGTGCGGGTACGGCGCGAAGAAGTCGCCGATCTGGTTGGCCATCGCCACCAGCCGCTCGATGGCGATCACCGCGCCGCCGCCGTCGCCGTGTGCGGCGCTCATGCCCGCGCTCCTGCCCGCGCGCGGGCCGATGCCGGCGCGTTCGCCGGGACCTTGGCGACCTCGACTGCCGTCACCTTGTACTCGGGGCAGTTGGTCGCCCAGTCCGACAGGTCGCTGGTCACCGCGTTCGCCTTGCTCTGGACGAAGTGGAACGTCGTGTACACGACGCCCGGACTGACCTTGTCGCTGATGCGGGCGTGCAGGCGCGTCTCGCCGTAGCGGCTGGTGATCGCCACGAGTTCGCCGTCGCGGATGCCGCGCGCCTCGGCGTCCTGGCGGTGGATGTCCAGCAGGTCCTCGTCGTGCCACGCGACGTTGCCGGTGCGGCGGGTCTGCGTGCCGACGTTGTACTGCGACAGGATGCGGCCGGTGGTCAGCAGCAGCGGGTGCCGCTCGTCGACGCGCTCCGTCGTCGGCACGTAGCCGGTCAGCATGAAGTTGGCCTTGCCGCGCGGGAACGTCTGCGTGTGCAGCACCTCGGTGCCCTCCGGCGCCTGCGGGTTGCACGGCCACTGCACCGAGCCGCAGCGCTCGATCAGCGCGAAGCTCATGCCCTGGTAGGCCGGCGACAGGCGCGCGACCTCGTCGAGGATCTGCGACGGGTGGTCGTAGTGCAGCGGGTAGCCCATCGCGTTGATGAGCTTGACGGTGATCTCCCAGTCCTCGAGCCCGGCGAGCGGCGCCACGACCTTGCGCACCATGCTGACGCGGCGCTCGGCGTTGGTGAACGTGCCGTTCTTCTCCAGCGAGCTGGAGCCGGGCAGGAACACGTGCGCGTACTTCGCCGTCTCGTTGAGGAACAGGTCCTGCACGATCACGCACTCCATCGCCTTCATGGCCGCGACGATGTGGTTCATGTTCGGGTCGCTCTGCACCGGGTCCTCGCCCTGGATGTAGATCGCCTTGAACGTCCCGGCGAGCGCGGCGTCGAACATGTTCGGCAGGCGCAGGCCCGGCTCGGGGTCGAGCGGCAGGCCCCAGTCCTGCTCGAAGGTCGCGCGCACGGCGTCGTCGGTGACGAAGCGGTAGCCGGTGAGCATGTGCGGCCAGCTGCCGAGGCAGCTGCCGCCCTGCACGTTGCCCTGACCGCGCAGCGGGTTCACGCCGACGCCTTCGCGGCCGAGCATGCCGCAGGCCAGCGCGAGGTTGCCCAGGCACATGACGCCGGTCGAACCCTGGCTGTGCTCGGTGACTCCGAGTCCGTAGTAGATCGTGCTGCGCGGGCCCTTGGCGTAGGCGCGCGCGGCCGCGCGGATGTCGGCCGGGTCGAGGCCCGCCTCCGGGCCGACGACCTCGGGGGCGTAGCGCCCGTCGGCGACCAGAGCCCGCCATTGCTCGAACTCCGCCGGGTGGCAGCGCGCCGCGATGAACGCGGCGTCGTGCAGACCCTCGGTGACGACGACGTGCGCGAGGCTGTTGAGCACCAGCACGTTGGTGCCCGGCCGCAGCGCGAGGTGCACCGTCGCCTTGCAGTGCGCCGACTCGGCGGTCTCGGTGCGGCGCGGGTCGACGACCAGCAGCCTGGCGCCCTGGCGCACGCGGCGCTTGAGCAGCGAGCCGAACACCGGGTGGCCCTCGGTCGGGTTGGCGCCGACGACGAGGATCACGTCCGCCTGCAGGATCGAGTCGAAGTGCTGGCTCGCCGCGCCGGCGCCGAGCGTCGCCGACAGGCCGAACTGCGTCGGCGAGTGGCAGATGCGCGAGCAGTTGTCGATGTTGTTGTTGCGCAGCGCGACGCGCGCGAACTTCTGCATCAGGAAGATCTCTTCGTTGGTGCAGCGCGACGACGACACCGCGCCGACCGAGCCGCGGCCGTGCTGCGCCTGGATGCGCTGCATCTCGGCGGCGGCGTGCGCGATCGCGACGTCCCACGACACCTCGCGCCACGTCTGGTCGATCGACGCCCGGATCATCGGCGTGCGCACGCGGTCGGGGTGCCGGTAGTAGTCGAAGGCGAAGCGTCCCTTGACGCAGGCGTGGCCGTGGTTGGCCTTGCCTTCCTTCCACGGGGTCATGCGCACGATCTCGCCGCCGATGGTCTCGGCCTTGAAGCCGCAGCCGACGCCGCAGTAGGCGCAGGTGGTGACGACGGAACCGTCAGGCTTTCGGGGATTGGGCACGCTGATAGCCTCCTTCGAACAGACTCTTCTCGACCAGGCTGTGCGTCGGGCAGGCCTGCACGCACGCGCCGCACGACACGCACTCGCTGTCCAGGAAGCGCTCGCCCTGGCTGGCGGCGACCTGCGAGGCGAAACCGCGGCCTTGGATCGTCAGCGCGAACGTGCCCTGGATCTCCTCGCACGCGCGCACGCACCGGCTGCAGACGATGCACTTGGCCGGATCGAACAGGAAGTATGGGTTGCTGTCGTCGACCGGGGCCTGCAGGTGGTTCTCGCCCTGCCCGTACGGATGGCCCGTGACCCCGACCTGCTGCAGCGTCTCGTGCAACTCGCTCCAGCCGCCTGGCACGTCCTCCTTCGGGAAGTCGGACAGGTACAGCTCGACGACGCCCTTGCGCAGTTCGTGCAGGCGCGGGCTCTGCGTCGTCACCACCATGCCGGGTTCGACGAGCGTCGTGCAGGCGGCGGGATAGCCCTTGCGGCCCTGGATCTCGACGAGGCAGACGCGGCAGCTGCCGAACGCCTCGAGCGTGTCGGTGGCGCACAGCTTGGGCACCGGGCAGCGGCCCGTCGCCGCCGCGAGCATCACGCTGCTGCCGGCGGGCACGGTCACCGGCTTGCCGTCGACGACCAGCGCCACCGGCTCGCCGCCGCGCGGCGGGGTGCCGAGGTCCTGGCCTTCTCGCAGATCGCGCAGTTCAGACCACATGGGCGGGCTCCTTCTCGGGCAGGCCGAAGTCTCCGGGGAAGTACTGCAGCGCCGACAGCACCGGCCATGGCGCCATGCCGCCGAGCGCGCACAGCGAGGCGTTCTCCATGACGTCGCAGAGGGCGAGCAGCTGGCGGTGGTTCCGCGCCACGTCCTCGCCGCGCACGATCTTCTCGATCAGCTCGCGGCCGCGCGTGCTGCCGATGCGGCACGGCGTGCACTTGCCGCACGACTCGACGGCGCAGAACTCCATCGCGTAGCGAGCCTGCTCGGCCATGTCGACCGTGTCGTCGAACACGACGATGCCGCCGTGGCCGACCATGCCCTTGTGCTGCGCCAGCGCCTCGTAGTCGAGCGGCAGGTCGAGCAGGCGCTGGTCGAAGTAGGCGCCCAGCGGGCCGCCGACCTGCACCGCGCGCACCGGCCGGCCGCTGCGCGTGCCGCCGCCGTAGTCCTCGATGAGCTGGCGCAGCGTCACGCCGAAGGCCTTCTCGACGAGGCCCGCGCGCTTGACGTTGCCGGCCAGCTGGATCGGCAGCGTGCCGCGCGAGCGGCCCATGCCGAAGTCGGCGTAGTGCGCGCCGCCGCGGTCGAGGATGATCGGCACCGAAGCGAGCGAGACGACGTTGTTGACCACCGTCGGCTGGCCGAACAGGCCCTTGATGGCCGGCAGCGGCGGCTTGAAGCGCACCATGCCGCGCTTGCCTTCGAGCGACTCCAGCAGCGCCGTCTCCTCGCCGCAGATGTACGCGCCGGCGCCGACGCGCACTTCGGCGTCGAACGCGAAGTCCGAGCCGAGGACGCTGCGGCCGTAGACGCCGCGCGCGCGCAGCGTCGCCAGCGCTTCGTTGAGCACGGCGAGCGCGTGCGGGTACTCCGAGCGCAGGTAGATGTAGCCGAAGGAGGCGCCGGTGGCGTAGCCGGCGATCGCCATGCCCTCGAGCAGCACGTACGGGTCGCCTTCCATGACCATGCGGTCGCTGTAGGTGCCGGAGTCGCCTTCGTCGGCGTTGACGACGACGTACTTCGGCTGCGCCGGCGCGCCGGCGACCGTGCGCCACTTGATGCCGGTGGGGAAGCCAGCGCCGCCGCGGCCGCGCAGGCCCGAGGCGACGACCTCCTCGACGACGGCCGTCGGCGCCATGCCGAGCGCGCGCCGCAGGCCGCGCAGGCCGCCGTGCGCTTCGTAGTCGGCGAGCGACAGCGGGTCGGTGAGGCCGGCGCGCGCGAACGTCAGGCGTTCCTGGCGCGCGAGGAACGGCATCGCCTCGACCTTGCCGTGCGCCAGCGGGTGGGCGCCGCCCTGCAGGAAGCCGGCGGCGAACAGGCCGGGCACGTCCTCGGCGGTCACCGGCCCGTAGCCGACGCGGCCGGACGCCGTCTCGACCTCGACGAACGGCTCCAGCCAGAACATGCCGCGGCTGCTGGTCCGCACCAGCTGGATCGTCTGGCCGGCCAACTGCGCCGCTGTGGCGATCGCGGCGGCGGTGGCGTCGGCGCCGACACTCAGCGCCGCGGCGTCGCGCGGCACACAGACCTTGATCGTCATGGCTGCCTCCGCGCCTGCGCCAGCAAGCGGTCGAGCGCGGCCGGGGTGACGCGGCCGTGCAACGCGCCGTCGAGCAGGACCGCCGGCGAACAGGCGCAGTTGCCCAGGCAGTACACCGGTTCGATCGTCACCGCGCCGTCGCGCGACGTCTCGCCGAGCTTGCAGCCGAGCGTGCGCTCGGCGTGCGCCGTGAGTTCGCGGCTGCCGCAGGCCTGGCAGCTCTCGGCCTGGCAGACCTTGAGCACGGCGCGGCCGGGCGGGCTGGTGCGGAAGTCGTGGTAGAAGGAGATCACGCCGTGGACCTCGGCGCGCGAGCGGCTGATCGCCTTGGCGATCTGGCCGACCGCGCCCGGCGGCACGAAGCCGAGCGCCTGCTGCACCTCGTGCAGGATCGGCAGCAGGTTGCCGGGCTGGTCGCGCCAGCGGTCGAGGATCGCCGCGACGGTGGCCGTGTCGTAGGGCGGGAACTCGGGGCCGCGGCGGCGGCCTTGGCCGCGCGGCAGGACGGAGTCGTTCTTCACGGGTGCGGTGGGGCCGGTCGCCGCAGGCGCCGGCGCGCGGAGATTAGGTGCCGCCGCGGCGTCGCGCCAGGAACGGGGCGACTCCTGCTTCCGCCATCGGCCTCCTGGCATCGGTCGCGCCCGCGACCTATCTTGCCTCGCTTGCCGCGATCCGGCCGTCGGGCCGAGCGCGCGATGGCAAGCCGGCTTCGGCTGCGATCGGCGACCCGCCGATGACCGTACCGGAGCCGGTCGGCGAAGCATGGAAACGACATGACGAGCAACCAACCCAAGGAATCGGGCGAGGGTCAGGGCGCGCGCAAGCCGCGCGGCATGGGCGGCGTGGTGCTGATCCTGGCGCTGCTCATGGCCCTGTTCCTGGTCGTCTCCAGCGCGCGCGGCGACGGCGTCAACTCGGTGCACGCCTTCTACAGCCATCTGCTGAACGGCCGGGTCGAGCGCCTGTCCGTCGCCGACGGCGTCGCCACCGCCGAGGTGCGCGTCGGCGAAGGCGTGCGGCAGGTGGAGGTCGTCGTGCGCGAGTTCCTGCGCGCCGAAGGCGACAACGAGATCGAGCTGTACAGCACGCTGGCGACCCAGCGGCTGGATCCGACGTTGTTCCGGAGCCCGACGCCGACCACGGACTTCAAGAACCAGGTCGACGCCGGCGAAGTGCTGGTGCTGCGCGCCTTCCTCGTGCAGGAGTCCGAGGGCAAGACGCCGGCGCTGGCGCGTTCCGGCGCCCCCGACGCACGGCAAGCGGGGTCCTACCTCACCGCGCTGCTGCAGCGCGGTTCCAAGCTGCACTACGTGCGGCTCGACGCGCCGGCGGCCGGCGAGGCCGCGCCGCTGCAGGAGTGCGTCGCGGCGCTGGCGAAGAAGGGCGTCAAGGTGCGCACGTTCGTGCTGTCGCTCGGCAACGACTTCCGCATCAGCGAGCCGAACACCGCCCTGCTGTACGTGATCGGCACCGTCGGCCCCTGGCTGCTGGTCCTCGTCATCGTCTGGTTCTTCATCCTGCGCCAGATGCGCTCGCCCGGCGGGGCCGGCGGCGTGCTGAGCTTCGGCCGCAGCCGCGCGCACCTCTACACCAAGGAGAACCGCACCAACATCACCTTCGACGACGTCGCCGGCATGGAGGAGGCGAAGGCGGAGGTGCGCGAGATCATCGAGTTCCTGAAGAACCCCGGCAAGTTCGCGCGCCTGGGCGGCTCGATCCCGCGCGGCGTGCTGCTGGTCGGCTCGCCGGGCACCGGCAAGACGCTGCTGGCCAAGGCGATCGCCGGCGAGGCCGAGGTGCCGTTCTTCTCGATCTCGGGCTCGGACTTCGTCGAGATGTTCGTCGGCGTCGGCGCCAGCCGCGTCCGCGACCTGTTCAAGCAGGCGCGCGAAGCGAGCCCGTGCATCGTCTTCCTCGACGAGATCGACGCCGTGGGCCGCAAGCGCGGCACCGGCATGGGCGGCGGCCACGACGAGCGCGAGCAGACGCTCAACGCCATCCTCGTCGAGATGGACGGCTTCGACTCCGACAAGGGCATCATCCTGGTCGGCGCGACCAACCGCCCCGACGTGCTCGACCCGGCGCTGCTGCGCCCGGGTCGCTTCGACCGGCAGGTCGTCATCGACCGTCCGGACGTCAAGGGCCGCGAGGCGATCCTCAAGGTGCACGCCCGCAAGGTGAAGATGGCCGGCTACGTCGACCTGCACATCATCGCCAAGGCGACGGCGGGCTTCTCCGGCGCGGAACTGGCCGCGGTGATCAACGAGGCGGCGATCCTGGCGGCGATGAAGAACAAGGACGCCGTCGACATGTCCGACCTCGAGGAGGCGCGCGACCGCGTGCGCTGGGGCCGCGAGAAGAAGTCGCGCGCCATCGAGGAGGAGGACAAGAAGGTCACCGCCTACCACGAGGCCGGCCACGCGCTGGTCTCGATGCTGACGCCCGACCAGGACCCGGTGCACAAGGTGACGATCGTCAGCCGCGGCCGCGCGCTCGGCGTCACCCTCTCGCTGCCGGAGAAGGACGAGTACAACCACTGGCGCAAGAAGCTGCTCGGCCGCATCGCCGTCTGCTTCGGCGGCCGCATCGCCGAGGAGATCGTCTTCGGCGACGTCTCGGCCGGCGCGCAGAACGACATCGAGCAGGCGACCAACCTGACCCGCGTGATGGTCTGCGAGCTCGGCATGAGCCCCAAGGTCGGACCGATCAAGTACACGGCTGACGAGGAGAACCCGTTCCTCGGCCGCGAGTTCCGCCTCGCCGGCAACGTCAGCGAGCGCACGCTGCAGACGATCGACGAAGAGGTCCGCCGCATCGTCGACGAGCAGTACCAGGCGGCGACGCGCCTGCTGCAGGACAACCGCGCGCGCCTCGACGCCGTCGCTGCGGCGCTGCTGAAGCACGAGACGCTCAGCGGCGACGAGATCGCGGCGGTGCTGCGCGGCGACGACCTGGAGGAGTACCGGCAGGCGCAGGCGCGGCAGCAGCAGGCGGCGGCGCCAAAGCGCGCCGAGGCCGCGCCGCGTCCCGCCGTCGACGCCCCTGTCCTCCCGGCCGCCAAGAAGCCGGACGTCGGCCTGTCCGGCGCGTAGTCCGGCGGGCATCATCCGCCGCGCCGCCTCGCCACCACGATGCTCCGTCCGACCGCCACGCTGCCGCAAGACCTGCTCGCGCCGACGCTCGGCGCCGCGGCGCAGTGGGGGCCGGCGCTGCTTGAGATCGCGGTCTTCTCGGCGCTGATCTACGTCGCCCTGCGGTTCCTGTGGGCGACGCGCGGCTCGGTGCTGATCCGCGGCCTCGGCCTGCTGGTCGGGGTGCTGGTCGTCGGCTTCGCGGTGCTGATCCAGGCGTTCGAGCTGACCCGCCTGCAGTACGTCATCGAACAGCTGGCGCCCTCGCTGGTGCTCGGCCTCGTCATCGTCTTCCAGCCCGAGATCCGCCGCGCGATCGTGCAGCTCGGCGACAGCTCGATCTTCCGGCCGTTCTTCCGGCGCGACGGCAAGTCGATGACCCGCTTGCTGCGCGCCGTCGCCAGCCTGAGCAAGGACCGCGTCGGCGCCCTGATCGCGATCGAGCGCGGCGCCCGCCTCGCCGAGTTCGCGGAGATCGGCACGACGCTCGACGCCGAACTGACCAGCGACCTGATCAAGTCGATCTTCTTCCCCAACAGCGCCCTGCACGACGGCGGCGTGATCGTGCGCGACGACCGCATCGTCGCGGCGTCGTGCCTGTTCCCGCTCAGCCAGGACCCGGGGCTCGACAAGAGCCTCGGCACGCGGCACCGCGCCGCGCTTGGCCTGTCCGAGGAGACCGACGCGTTCGTCATGGTCGTCAGCGAGGAGACGGGCAAGATCTCGACGGCGAGCGGCGGCACGCTGAGCTTCGACCTGACCCTGGAGCAGCTGGAGCAGCAGCTCGACGCGGCGATCGGCCGCCGGACGGCCGCATGAAGGACCAAGGCCGACGCGGCTGGCTCGCCGCCATCGTCGCCGACCCGTGGCGCAAGCTGGCGGCGGTCCTGTTGGCGACGATGCTGTGGGCCTTCGTCGACAGCCGGATCAACCAGCGCATCCAGCGCACCCTGCCGCTCGCCTTCGTCGGCCAGCAGCAGGCCGCCGGCATGCCGACCGGCCGGCTGGCGGTGGCGCTGCCGACCGACCGCGTCGTCGGCGTGCGCTTCCTCGACGGCGAACGTCCCGTCGACCGCGCTGACGTGGTGCTGAGCGGGCCGCGCTTCCGCATCGCGGCGCTCGAACGCGAGGCGTTCGACCTGCAGATCACGCGGTTCCTGGCGCTGGACTGGAGCGAGCGCGGGAGCGCCGAGTTCACCGCCGCCGACCTGCGCCTCGACCAGGTGCTGTTCAAGGACGTCGCGGTCGAGTTGCGCCCGCCGGCCATCCGCATCGAGGTCACGGCCGTCGCGTCGACGCCGGTGACCCTGTCGCTCGACTCGGTCGAACTCGTCGAGGGGCCGTTCGCCGGCCGCTGGCGCCGCGACACGGTCGTGTTCACGCCGGCCCGCCCGGTCGTGCTCGGCAAGGCCGCCGAGATCGACGCGCTAGGCAAGCGCACGGACAAACCCTTCCGGGCCGTGCTGACCGGCGGCGGCGGCGCCGACGACCGCCTGGCCAGCGCCGAGGTCGTCGTCGTCGACGCCGAGAAGCACGGTATCCGCTTCGCGACGCAGCCACTGCTGACCGTCCAGCTGCGGCCGCGAACGGCGCTGTTCGAGCTCGACGTGCCGATCGTCGTCGACGACCGGGCCCTGCCCGAGGCGCTGCGCGGCCGGTGGTCGCCGGAGGCGCAGAGCCGCTTGGTCCGCGTGCAGGCCGGCGGCGACCTGCGGTCGCGCCTCGTCGGCCTGCAGGAGTCGGTCGACAAGGCGCAACTCGCCGACTGGGTGACCGAGAACCTGCGGCTGCACGTGCACCTGCCGCGTCCGGCGAACGGCGTCGTCCTCGGGCCGGAGCTCGACCTCAAGGCCCGATTGATCCTGCTCGGTCCGCTGAGCGCGACCGTCGACCGCAACGAGTGCTTGCTCGACGAAGTGGTGGTGGTCAAGCTGCGCCAGAAGACATGACGTCGATCCCACCGCCGCAGTTCGGCACCGATGGCCTCCGCGGCCGCGCGGGCGAGTCCCCGATGGACCCCGAGACCCTGCGCCGCGTCGGCGCGGCGCTCGGCGTGCTGCTGCAGCGCGGCGGCGGCGCGCAGAAGCGCGTGCTGGTCGGCGACGACGGCCGCGAGTCGGCGCCGTGGATCCTCGAAGCGCTGGGTCAGGGTCTAGCCGCCGCCGAGGTCGCCGTCGGCCACGTCGGACTGTGCACCACGCCGGCGCTGGCGTGGCTGGTCGCGCGCGAGAAGGTCGACGCCGGTGTGATGATCAGCGCCTCGCACAACCCGGCGCACGACAACGGCGTCAAGATCTTCGCCGCCGACGGCAGCAAGCTGCGCGACGAGGACGAGGCCGAGATCGCGGCACTGGCCGTGCAGCTGCGCCCGGCCGACGTGCGGCCGGGGCGCTCGCGCGACCGCAGCGATCTCCTGACGCGCTACGTCGAAGGCTACGCCGTGGCCTTTCCCGACCTCGACCTCACCGGCCGCAAGGTCTGCGTCGACGCCGCCAACGGCGGCGGCGCCGAGCTGGCGCCGCGCATCCTGCGCGCGTTCGGGGCCGACGTCGTCGAGCTGAACTGCGAACCCGACGGCTTCAACATCAACGACGGCTGCGGCGCCCTGCACCCCGAGGCGCTGGCCGCTGCGGTCGTCGAGCACGGCGCCGAACTCGGCATCTGCCTCGACGGCGACGGCGACCGCGGCATCTTCGTCGACGAGAAGGGCGGCGTGCGCGACGGCGACGACGTGCTGGCGTTCTTCGGCCGGCGGCTGCACCGCGAGGGCCGGCTGCCCGGCGGGCGCGTCGTCGCCACGGTGATGAGCAACCTCGGGCTCCACAAGGCGCTGCGCGAAGCCGGCGTCGGCGTGCACGTCACCCCGGTCGGCGACCGCAACGTCTGGCTGGCGATGCGCGAGCTCGGCGCCGCCGTCGGCGGCGAACAGTCCGGCCACGTGCTGTTCGCCGACCACGGGCTCGTCGGCGACGGCCTCTACACGGGCATGCGCCTGCTTGCGGCGATCGGCCGCGAGCCGGCCTCGGCGGCGTTCGCGGCGTTCCAGCGCTTCCCGCAGCAGCTCGTCAACGTCGTGGTCGCGCGCAAGCCGGCGCTGGAGACGGTCCCGGCCATCGCCGCCAAGGCCGCCGAGATCGAGCGCACGCTCGGCCAGGACGGCCGCCTGCTGCTGCGATACTCGGGCACCGAGCCGAAGTGCCGCGTCATGATCGAGGCCGCCGACCCCGCGCTGTGCGAGCGGCTGTGCCGCGAGCTCGCCGACGTGGTCGCGCGCGAGCTCGGCGCATGAGCGACGGCGCGCTGCTGGCGCTCTCGGGCAGCAACCTGACCGGCGACGCGCCGTACTCGGTCGCGCTCGCCGTCGCCGGCCGCGTGCACGCGTTGGCTTCGCCCGCCGGCGGCCGCGGTGACCTCGCCGGCCTCGTCGCCGCCGCGTGCGCCGCCGCGGGTCTCGCCGCCGCCGACGTGCGGCGCGTGCGCGTCGACGTCGGGCCAGGTTCGTACACCGGCCTGCGCGTGGCGCTGACCTTCGTGCGCTGCCTGCAGCGCTTCGGCGGGGTCGCGGTCGAGGCCGTGGACAGCCTCGCGCTGTTGGCCGCCCGCGCCGCCGCGCCCGCCGCCGCGCCCCGGCGCGTGCACGCCGTGGTCGATGCGCGCCGCGAGCGCGTGCACGCGCAGGCATTCGAAGTCGGGCCGGCGGCGGTGCGCGCACTGGCGCCGGCTGCGGCGGTGCCCGCCGCCGTCGCGGCCGCTGCGCTCCAACCGGGAGATCTGGTGGTCGTGCCGGCAGGACTGCCGCCGGCCCTGCGCGCCGCCTTTGCCGACCGCGGCGCCGAACTGCGCGAGGTCGCCGGCATCGTCGCCACCGAACTGCTGGCGCCCTGCCTGCCGTTCACGCCGGCCGGCTTCGCCGACCTGGAGCCGCGCTACCTCATGGGCAGCTACGCCGAGGACTGACGTGCGGCTCTTTCGCGCCGTCTGGTCGCTGCACCGCTGGATCGGCGTCGCTGCCGGCCTCGTGTTGCTCGTCAGCGCCGGGACCGGCCTGCTGCTGCTGCGCAAGAAGGAGCACGCGTGGCTGCAGCCGCCGGTGCTGCGCGGCGCCGAGGGGCCGCCGGCTGCCCTGCGACCGCTGGCCGAGGTCTACGAGGCGGTGTTCGCGCTCGGTGCGCCGGAACTGCGCAGCGAGGCGGACATCGCCCGCGTCGACTTCCGCCCGCAGGACCGCGTGCACAAGGTGATCAGCAAGCGCGGCGACGTCGAGGTGCAGGTCTGCGCCATCAGCCTCCGCACCAGCGGCCCGGCCGTCCGCCGCAGCGACTGGATCGAACGCCTGCACGACGGCTCGCTGTTCGGCGCGGCGGTCCACGGCTTTGCGATGCCGGCGGCCGCGCTGGCCTTGGCGTGGCTGGCGGCCAGCGGCTACGTCATGTGGGGCTGGCCCGCCTGGCAGCGCCGCCGCCGCCGCAACGCCGCCTGACGCACGCCGGCGTGGACGCCGTGCGCACGGCGCGGCAAGGTGCCGGCATGCGCAGGTTCCCTGTGTTCCCGTTGTCGCTGCTCCTCGCCGTCGCCGTCGCGGCCCAGGACGGCCCGCTGCTGCCCGAACGCGCCGGCCGCATCGACGAGCTGCTCGCCGGCGAGGTCCGCTCCGGCGCCTACGCCGGCTTGTCCTACGTCGTCTACCACGGCGACCGCTGCGTTGCGCACGGCGCCTTCGGCCTCGCCGACGTCGAGCGCAACCGGCCGCTGCGCCGCGACGCGATCGCGCGCGTCTACTCGATGACCAAGCCGGTCACCGCGGTCGCGGCCCTGACGCTGGTCGAACAGGACAAGCTGCAGCTCGACCAGCCGATCGCCGACTTCCTGCCGGAGCTGCAGGGGCTGCGCGTGTTCACCGGCGGCACGGCCGACGCGCCCGAAACCGCGCCGGCGCTGCGCCCGATCACCGTGCGCATGCTGCTGAACCACACCGCCGGCTTCACCTACGACTTCTTCGCCACCGCGCCGGTGCACGAGCTCTACCGACGGGCGGGGTTGTGGCAGGCGCGTTCGACCGCCGACTTCCTGCAGCGCGTCGCCACGTTGCCGCTGCTGGCGCAGCCGGGCACGGCGTGGAACTACAGCATCGCCGACGACGTGCTCGGCGTGCTGATCGAGCGCGTCGTCAAGCGCCCGCTCGACGAGCACGTGCGCGCGGCGGTGACCGGGCCGCTCGGCATGATCGACACGGGCTACGACGTCGCCGCCGACCGGCTGCCGCGCCTCGCGGTCGTTCACCAGCGGCAGGACGGCCGCTTCGCCGCGGCGCCGGCGTCGTTCGCGGCGGCCGCCGAGCCCGGCGTCGGCTTCCCCGCCGGCGGCGCGGGCATGTTCTCGACGCTCGACGACTACGCGCGCTTCGGCCGCTTCCTGCTCGGCGACGGTTCGCTCGACGGCGTGCGCGTGCTGTCGCGCGCGACGATGGACCTGCTGCGGACCAACACGCTGCGCGACGGCCAGCGCACGAGCCGGCCGGCCGACGGGTGGGGGCTGGCGACCGCGGTCGTCGTCGACCCGGGCGCTGGCGCCGAACTGATGCCCGCCGGCACGCTGTTCTGGAACGGCGCGGCGACGACGAGCTTCCTCGCCGACCCCAAGAGCGGCGTCGTCGCCGTGCTGTTCGCGCAGCACCTGCCGTTCGACGAGCGGCGCGTCATCGAGCGCTTCCGGACGGCGGTCTACCAGGCGCTGCGCTGACGGCGGCGCTTTGCCGCCGCGGCGGGGCCGGGCATGATCGCCGCCATGGCCGCTCCCGTCCCGTCGTCCATGCCCGCCATCCTCGCGCTCTTCGCCGTCTTCGCCCTGGCCGCTGCGCCGCGCGCGCAGGCGATCGAATGGTGGCAGAAGGACCTCGACAGCGCGCTCGCGGCCGCGGCCGAGAAGCCGGCCAAGGCGGCGCTGCTGTACTGCTGGAAGGACGGCTACGCCGCGTGCGCCGACATGTTCTCCGGCACGTTGTCCGACGCGAAGGTCGCGACCGCGCTCGCCGGCCACGTCTGCGTCGCCGCGAAGGACGACGCCGCGGGCAAGCCGACGCTGGCGAAGTACGGCATCACCTCGGTGCCGACCGTGCTGCTGCTCGATCCGGCCGGCGCGGTGATCGACGTCGTCACCGGCTACGTGCCGGTCGCCGAGTTCCTCGGCGAGCTCAAGCGCATCGGCGACGGCAAGGACACGATCGGGGCGCTGCGCAAGCAGGCCGAAGCCGCGCCGACCGACCTCGCGCTGCAGATGCGGCTGGTGCGCAAGCTGCGCAGCGCCGGCGACGTCAAGGGCTCGGCGGCGGTGATCGCGGCGATCGTCGCCAAGGATCCGAAGTTCGCCAGCGAGCCGGCGGCCGAGGCCAGGCTGCTGGAGATCTGCGACCAGACCTTCCGCGTCGACGTGCCGCCGCAGGACGTCGACCTCAAGCCGCTGCGCTCGTTCCTCAACGCGCAGAAGAACAAGCGCGTCCTGTTCCTCGGCCACGACCGCGTCGCCGGCGCCGAGTACCGCCGCCAGAACCTCAAGGCCGCCGCCGATGCCGCCGGGAAGGCGTGGAAGAACGTGCCGCCGGACCAGGTGCTGGCGTACGGCCAGAACCTCGCCGGCAAGGCTTACGAGAACTGGGAAGCGCTCGACAAGATCGACAAGGGCCTGCTGAAGGAGGCGCTGGAGATCAGCAAGAAGGCGCTCGACGAGGTCGAGAAGCGCCACAAGGCCTCGCCCGATGGCCCGTACCTCGCCAGTGCGCTGTACCTGCACGCGTCCGTGCAGATCGTCAACAACCTGCGCAAGGAGGCCTTCGCCGCGATGGATCGCGCGATGGCGCTCAATCCGAAGGACGAGAACCTGAAGAAGGCGAAGGACCGCTGGCTCGACGGTTCGAAGTGAGCCTCGCGCGCTGAGAGCCCGAGAAGAAATCAGGATACGGGCTCGCAGATCGCCCCTGGTGGCCGCTCGCGCGGCCACGCAGAGCCCGGGAAACCGATTGTCTCTCAGGCTCTGAGCGGGCTCCGGCAGATCGTCGCCTGCGCCCCGCAGCAGCGACCGCCACGGTCGGCGAGCCGCCGCCGTCAGTTCGCCGCGGCGGCAGCGGGCTCGCGCGCCGGCACGACCAGCACCGGCCGCGGGCAACGCCGCGCTACCGACTCGGCGACGCTGCCGTGGAACGCCCGCGCCAGTCCGGTTCGGGCATGCGTGCCGAGCACCACGAAGCCGATGTCCGGCGCGCTGGCGCGCGCGAGGATGGCCGCGGCGACGTCGTCGCCGACGACGGCCTCGGCTTCGACGCGCAGGTCGCTGCCGAGCGCGGCGGCCAGCGGCCGCAGGGCCTGCAGGCGGTCGTGCACGCGCTGGGTTGCGGGCGACGGCGTCGGCGCCACCGGTGCGCCGCCGCCGTGGGGCGGCGCTTGCCGGGCGGGGAGCACGGCCAAAAGGACCAGCGGCAGGCCAAGGCGCCGGGCGAGGTCTGCCGCCGGTTGCAGCGCCGCGGCGTCGGCGCCGTCGTCGGCGGCCGCGAGCACGGCGAGCCCGGCGGCTGGCAGCGGGGTTGCCAGCATGCCGTCGGTCAACAGCAAGGTCGGCAGGTGCGCGTGCCGCAGCACGTCCTCGGCGACGCTGCCGAGCAGCGCGCGCGCCGCACCCGAGCGGCCGTGCGTCGGTAGGGCCAGGAAGTCGGCGTGGTGGCGCGCTGCGGCGTCCAGGATCGCCTGCCGGGCCGACGCCGCGACCGCGAGGTCGGTGTGCACCCGCCGGCCGACAACGAGGGTCGCCGCCACTTCGGCGAGTTGGCTGCGCAGCGTGCCTTCCTCGATCGGCGCCGCCCCGACCACGCCCGGCATGGACTCGCCGACCGCGATGGGCGTCAGCACCGCGGCGTGGAACAGCGTCGTGCGCGCGCCCAGCAGCTCGGCGAGCCGGGCGCCGTAGGCGACGTGCGGCAGGGAGCGGGGGCTGAGATCGGTCGCCAGCAGGCACTGCAGCGGCCGCCGTTCGGGGGATTGCGCCATGGCCCAAGGTTGGCCCGGCGCGGCGGGTGTGCCCATGGGGTGAAGGGGGGCGGACGGCGGCGAATTGGGGCGGGGGTGGCTGCCGTCGCGGCCGGTGCCCGGGTCGCCGGCTGCGGTCAGAGGACGGCGGTGGGCGCAGTGGTTGTGCGGCTTCGGTTGCAGAGAAACCACAGAGACCACCGAGCGCACCGAGCCGAACCAGGCACGCAGCACCACGCCCTGCCCGCGCCCGCCTCCCTCCCGCCTACTTGCCGCCGGCGCGCTTCTGCTGCTCCGCCACCGCCGCGGCGATGAAGTCGCGGAACAGCGGATGCGGCTGCAGCGGCCGCGTCTTGAACTCGGGGTGGTACTGCACGCCGACGAACCACGGGTGGCCCGGGATCTCGACGATCTCGACGAGGTCGAGCTTCGGATTGACGCCGGCCATCACCAGCCCCTTCTGCTCCAGTTGCTGGCGGTACGCGTTGTTCAGCTCGAAGCGGTGGCGGTGGCGCTCGCTGATCGCCGCGGTGCCGTAGGCCTTGTGGCTCCTGGTGCCGGGCTTCAGCGTGCAGTCGAACGCGCCCAGGCGCATGGTGCCGCCCTTCTCGTTGGTGCGCTTCTGGTCCTCCATCAGCGCGATCAGCGGGCTCTTGGCGTTGGCGTCGTACTCGGTCGTCGTCGCGTCCTTGATGCCGCAGTCGTTGCGGGCGAACTCGACGACGGCGGCCTGCATGCCGTAGCAGATGCCGAAGAACGGGATGTTCTTCTGCCGCGCGTAGCGGATCGACGCGATCTTGCCCTCGAAGCCGCGCTCGCCGAAGCCGCCCGGCACCAGGATGCCGTCGACGCCGGCCAGGTGCTTCTCCGCGCCGTCGGTCGCGATCTGCTCGGCGGCGACCTTGCGCAGCAGGACCTTGCACTGGTTGGCGATGCCGGCGTGGCTCAGCGACTCGTAGATGGACTTGTAGGCGTCGTGCAGTTCGATGTACTTGCCGGCGACCGCGATCTCGACCGTGTGCTTGGGATGCTTGACCGTCTCCAGCAGCGCGTGCCAGTCGGCGACGTCGGCCTTGCGCTTGGCGGCGATCTGCAGGTGGTTGAGCACGCGCTGGTCGAGCCCGGCGTCGATCAGCATCAGCGGCACCTCGTAGATCGAGAACGCGACGTCGCGCTCCTCGATGACCGCCTCCGGCCGCACGTTGCAGAACAGCGAGATCTTCTTCGCCATGTCCGGCTCCATGGGGATCTCGGTGCGGCAGATCAGCACGTGCGGCTGGATGCCGATCTCGCGCAGCTTGCCGACGGACTGCTGCGTGGGCTTGGTCTTGAGCTCGCCCGACGCGCGCAGGAAAGGCAGCAGCGTCAGGTGGATGAACATGCAGTCGTTCGGCCCCTGCTCCAGGCTGAACTGGCGGATCGCCTCCAGGAACGGCAGCGACTCGATGTCGCCGACGGTGCCGCCGATCTCGGTGATGGCGACGTCGGGCGCGGGCTCGCCGGGCGACGGCGCCGCGCCGGCGCGGATCGCCATCTTGATCTCGTCGGTGATGTGCGGGATCACCTGGACGGTCTTGCCGAGGTAGTCGCCGCGCCGCTCCTTCTGGATCACCGACTTGTAGATCTTGCCGGTGGTGTAGTTGCTGTCCTTGTTGACGCGCGCGTGGGTGAAGCGCTCGTAGTGGCCGAGGTCGAGGTCGGCCTCGGTGCCGTCGTCGGTGACGTAGACCTCGCCGTGTTGGAACGGCGACATCGTGCCCGGGTCGACGTTGATGTAGGGGTCGAGCTTCTGCATCGACACCTTGAGGCCGTGCCGCTCCAGCATCCAGCCGATCGCCGCCGACGTGAGGCCCTTGCCGAGCGACGAGACGACGCCACCGGTCACGAAGATGTACTTGGTCATGGTCGGGGCTGCTTGCGGGCGAGTCGGCCGAGGAAGGCGTCGTAGTCGGCGCGCGTCTCGATGCCCCAGGGGTCGCCCTGGGCGTCGAGCACATGCATCGGAATGTCGTTCTCGAGGAAGCGCAACTGTTCGAGGCTCTCGGCCTCGGCCAGCCCGCTGCTCGGCAGCGGCGGGATGCGCAGCAGGGTCGCGCGCGCGAAGCCGTACACGCCGATGTGGCGCAGCAGGCCGAACTCGCCGTCCTTGACGTAGGGGACGGCGGCGCGGCTGAAGTACAGCGCCTTGCCGTTGCGGCCGCGGACCACCTTGACCACGTTCGGGTTGGCGATCGCCTCGGGGTCGGCGAGCGGCACGCACAGCGTGTTGCAGACCGCTTCGCCGCGCAGCAACTGGTCGACGATCGCCTCGAGGTCGCGCGGCGCCACCTCCGGCCAATCGCCCTGGATGTCGAGCACGGCCTCGCACGGGATCGCAGCGGCGGCCTCGGCGCAGCGTTCGCTGCCGGTGCGGCATGCCGGGCTCGTGCGCACGACGCCGTAGCCCTGGCGCTTCGCGGCGGCCTCGACGACGTCGTCGTCGGTGGCGACGACGACGCGGTCGATGTTGGCCGCCTTCTTGGCCTGTTCGCAGGTGTGCAGGAACAGCTCCTGCCCGCTCTCGCGCAGCAGCGCCTTGCCGGGCAGGCGCTGGCTGCCGACGCGGACCGGGATGATGGCGAGGGCGCGGACGGTGGCCATGGTCAGCGGGCGCCTCCGCGCAGGCGTTCGAGCTTCGCGCGAGCGGCACGGCCGTCGTCGGCGGCGCGGCGTTGCTCCGACTTGAAGTCCGGTCGGTCTTCGCCGGTGCCGTGGTAGGCGGTCACGTCGTTGTAGAGCGCCAGGAAGTACGCGCGGCCTTCGTGGAAGGCGCTTTCCGCCTGCTGCACGCCGCGCAACCGGCGCGGGAACACCCAGCGCTGGCCGCTCTGCTGCACGATCAGCGCGTCGAGCGCGTCGGCCGGCACTTCATTGGCGGCGGCGGCGAACAGGCCGCGCTCGCTGAAGATGTCGAGCAGCGCCTGCAGGTCGTCGTCGGCGACGACCTTGGCGCCCGGGTCGATCGCCCCTGAGTCCGTGCGGTAGACGTCGGTCGCCACGGCGGCGCTGGCGTTCTGCAGCGACAGCGCGAGCGTGCCCTTGACATCGATGTAGCGCACGACGGTCTTCTGGCCGGGCGCGAGGGCGAGGCTGCGCCGCAGCGGCGGTTCGCCGGCGCAGCCAGCGAGGCAGGCGGCGAGGGCGAGCGCGGCGGTGGCGAGCGAGCGGACCGTGCGGAGCAACGCCTGGGCGACCATGCAGCGCGCGGAGGATAGCGGCGGGCGGTCGAAAGCCAACGACGGGAACGCGCCATCGACCGTTCGCCGCAGCGGGTCGGGCTGCGGTTGCATCTGTGCCGCCGGACGTTACGCAGAGACCGTGGACTGGGTCGCGATCACCTCGGTGTTGCTGGCCGTCCTGCTCGCCGCCGCGGTGCTGCTGCGCCGTCGCGCTGAACTGCAGGCGCACGCCGACAGCCGGCGGGAAGTGGCGCTCGCCCGCGCCCGCGGCAGCGACCGCGCCCGGCTGCAGTTCCCGAGCATCGACCTCGCCAAGTGCATCGGGTGCGGCGCCTGCGTCCAGGCCTGCCCGGAGGACGGCGTCCTGGCGCTGTCGCACGGGCAGGCGGTCGTCGTGCACGGCGCCCGCTGCGTCGGCCATGGCCGTTGCGCCGAAGTCTGCCCGACCGAGGCGATCGCGCTGACGCTCGGCGACCTGTCGCAGCGCCGCGACCTGCCGGCGATCGCCGTCGACCACGAAGCGGTCGGCGCGCCCGGCCTCTTCCTCGCCGGCGAGATCACCGGCTTCGCCCTCGTGCGCACCGCCGTCGCCCACGGCCGCCTCGTCGCCCGCGCCGCGGCGCGGCGCCGCGAGACGCTCGGTGCGGCGCCGCCGGGCGTGCACGACCTCGTGGTCGTCGGCCTCGGCCCGGCCGGCCTGTCGTGCCTGCTCGAAGCGAAGGCGCTCGGACTCGCCGCCGTCGGCGTCGACCAGGCCCGCGAGCTCGGCGGCGCCGTCGCCGCCTACCCGCGCGGCAAGATGGTGATGACGCAGCCGATGGACCTGCCGCTGCACGGCCGCTTGCCGAAACTGGAGTACCAGAAGGAGGAACTGGTCGGACTCTGGCGGCGCCTCGCCGACCAGCACGGTCTCGCCGTCCGCACCGGCGTGGTCGTGCAGCGCATCGAGCGCACGCCCGACGGCTTCGCGGTGGCCGCCGCCGACGGCTCGGTGCTGCGCGCGCGCTCGGTCGTCATCGCCGTCGGCCGGCGCGGTTCGCCGCAGAAGCTTGGCGTGCCCGGCGAGGACCTGCCGCACGTCGCCTACTCGCTGCTCGACGCGCACGGCCACCAAGGCGAGCGCATCCTCGTCGTCGGCGGCGGCGACAGCGCCATCGAGGCCGCGCTGGCGCTCGCCGAACAACCCGGCAACGCGGTCGTGCTCAGCTACCGGCGCAGTGCGTTCGCGCGGCTGAAGGCGCGCAACGAGCAGCGCATCGCCGCCGCGATCGCCGACGGCCGCATCGACGTGCGCTACGGCACCGCCGTCGCCGCGATCGGTCCGTCGACGGTGACGCTGCATCCGGCCGATGGCGCCGCGGGCGGCGGCGTGGCGACCGCCGCGGCGGTCGCGGCCGAACGCGTCTTCGTGTTCGCCGGCGGCACGCCGCCCTTCGCGCTTCTGGAACAGGCGGGCGTTTCGTTCGATCCGGCGGCGCGGCCCGCAGCAGATGCCGCCGTCGATCGCGGCAATGGCCTGCTCGCGGCGCTGGCGCTCGCAAGCCTCGCGCTCGCAGGCCTCGCCGCCGTGCGCGCGGGCTTCGCCGGCTACTACGACCTGCCGACGGCGCTGCGCAGCGGCTCGCCGCTGCACGCGGCGCTGCGGCCGCAGGGCGCGCTCGGGCTCGCTGTCGGCGCGCTCGCCGTCGTCTTGTTCGCCGTCAACCTCGCCTACCTGCTGCGTCGTCACCTGCGCGCCCTGCCCGGCTCGCTGCGCGTGTGGATGGACGTGCACGTCGCCACCGGCATCGGCGCCCTCGCGTGCGCGACGCTGCACAGTGCCTTCACCCTGCGCGAAAGTCCGGGCGGGCACGCGTTGCTGGCGATGGCGGTGGTGGTGGGCGCTGGCGCCGTCGGCCGATGGTTCTACGCCTTCGTGCCGCGCGCGCTCAACGGCCGCCAGCAGGACCTGGACGAAGTGTCGCAGGCCGTCGCTGCGCTCGCCGGGGAATGGGACCGCAGCAGCCGCGGGCTCGGCGCGGACTTGCGCGACGCGATCGAAGCGCTGGTCGCCGACGCGCGGTTGGGCCGCGGCTTCGGCGCGCGCGTCGCCGGCCTGTTGCGCAGCCAGTGGCAGTTGCGCCGGCGCCTGCGGCGTTTCCGCGCGGCGGCGCTGGCGGCGGACGTGCCGCGCAGCGAGGTCGAGCGCACCGTGGGGCTGGCGCGCCGATCGCACCGGCTCGCCCTGCAGCTGGCGCACTTCGAGGAGGTGCGCGGCCTGCTCGCGTCGTGGCGCTGGCTGCACCGGTGGTTGGCCTTGCTGCTGCTCCTGCTGACGGTGGTCCACGTCGTCGTCGCGTTCCGGTACGGCGCCGTCGACTTCGGCGTCTTCGCTGCCGATAGTGCGCCGCGATGAAGTGGGCGCGCTGGCTGCTGCCGATGGCGTCCCTTGCCATCGTGCTGTGGCTGACGTGGCGCGACGTGCAGGGCGGCCGGACCGCGCCTGGACCGCTGCATCCGGCGCACGCGGCGGTCGCCGGCCTGGCGCAGGGCGCGGAGTGCGCGGCCTGCCATCGTCCAGGTGCGGGCATCGACGCCGACGGTTGCGTGCGCTGCCATGCGGCGATCGGCGCGCAGCGGGCGGCGGGGACCGGTCTGCACGGTCGCCTGCCGGCGGCGCAACTCGCGCAGTGCGATGGTTGCCACGGCGAGCACCACGGCGATGCCGTGGCGCTGATCGCGCCGCATGCGTTCGCACGCGCCGGCGTCGCCGATCCGTCGCGGTACGACCACGCGCACGTGGCGTTCGGTCTGCGCGGCGCGCACGCGCGCCTGCCGTGCAGCGAGTGCCACGTGCACGCCGACGATGCCGCCGCGCCGGCTGGCGGGCGCTTCCTCGGCCTGCGGCAGGACTGCGTCGCCTGCCACGCGGACGCGCACCACGGCGCGTACGGCGGCGCTTGCGCCAGCTGCCATGGCCAGGAGCAGCCGTGGGCGGCGGCGGCGACGTTCACCCATGCGGCGTTTGCGCTCGCCGATGCGCACGCGGGCAAAGCCTGCAGCGCCTGCCACACCGTAGGCGGAGCCGGCGACCTGACGCGGCCGCGCGGCGCGGCGGTGCGCGCCTGCCGCGACTGCCATGCCGACCCGCACGGCGGCAGCGGCGGCACGGCGACGGGGCTGCGACTGGCAGCGACCGCCGACTGCGCTCGCTGCCACGCGGCGACGAACTGGTCGGCGGCGCGTCCTGACGTCGCGGCGCACGCAGCGCGTGGCTTCGCGCTCGCCGGTGCGCACGCGACCGCTGCATGCGCTGCGTGCCACGGCGATGGGGCGAGCGCGCCGCGCTGGACCGGCGTGGCCCCGGCCGAGGCGGCCTGCGCCAGTTGCCACGTGCAGCACCCGCACCGCGCCGCCGTGCTCGCCGCCGCGCGCGCCGTCGCCGGTCCGGCCGACGGCTGCGCCGACTGCCATCGCGCCGCGGACCCGCGTTGGACCGATGGCCGCATGACGGCGGCGCACCACGTCGCCACCGGCATGCCGCTGACAGCGCCGCACGCCGACGTCGCATGCGCGAAGTGCCACACGGCGCCGACGTGGGCAGAGCGATACCCGGGGCGTTCGGCCGGCGATTGCCGCAGCTGCCACCGCGACGTGCACGGCGGCCAGTTCGCCGACGACGCGAAGTACGCGCAGTGCACCGCCTGCCACGCCACGGAGCATTGGGCGCCGCATCGCTTCGGCATCGCTGCGCACGCCGCTACGGCGTGGCCGCTGACCGGCGCGCACGAAGCCGTGGCCTGCAGCCGCTGCCATGCGCAGGCCGCCGGCGCGCCGCGCGCGTTCCACGGCACGCCCAGCGCGTGCGTCGCCTGCCATCGCGACGTGCACGGCGGCGCCTTCGACGGCGGCGGTCGGCCCGCGGTCGTCGACGGCCGCCGCGACTGCGCGCGCTGCCACGACACGACGGCGTTCGCGCCGGCGACGGCGCCGTTCGACCACGCGCGTTGGACCGGCTACGCGCTGGTTGGCGCGCACGCGGCGGTGGTGTGCGCGGGTTGCCATCCGCCCGCCGCCGACGGCAGCCGGCAACGCGGACCGGCGGTCGGCCGCAGTTGCGCAGGTTGTCATGCGGACCCGCACGCCGGCCAGTTCGCTGTCGCTGCGGGCGCGGCGACGGACTGCGCGCGCTGCCACGAGGTAGCGGCCTGGCGGCCGACCACGTTCGACCACCAGACGATGAGCCGCTTTCCGCTCGATGCGACGCACGCGAAGGTGCCGTGCGGCGCCTGCCATCGACCGGTCGACGCCACCCCGGGCGCGGTCGTGCGCTACAAGCCGCTCGGCACGCAGTGCGCCGATTGCCATCGGCTCGGCCGCGACGGCCAGGTGCGCCGGTGAGCCCGGTCGCGCCCGCGCGCGCGGCTCGCGCCGTCGTCTGGCTCGCCGCGCTCGCGCCGGCGTTCGCGCAGGAACAGGCGCCGACCACCGAAGCAACGGTCGCGCTCACCGTGACCGCGGTCGGCGATCGCAGCGTGTACCTCGACCACGGTCGCGACGTCGGCCTCAAGCCCGGCGTGTTCGTGCGGCTGTTTCCGCCCGGGGCGGGCGAGATCGAGGTCGAAGTGCGCGTCGTCAGCCAGACCTCGGCGCGCGCCGACGTGCCGATCGGCCTCGCCGTGCCGCCAGTCGGCACGCGCGGCGAGGCGCGCGTCGTGCGACCTGCCGGCGACGGCAAGCCGGCGGTCGGCCAGGGGCAAGGCCAGGGCGACAAACCCGCGCATCCCGGTTGGGCGCGCCGCGAACCGCCGCGCGCGGCGGACCAACCGCTGCTGGTGCCGACCTACGGCCAGCGGCCCGCGGAGCGCGACGCCACGCTCGACGGCAGGTTGTTCGCGTCGTACCTGTGGAACCGCGACCGCGGCGGCGATTCCGACAGCGACTACTCGCTGCTGCGCACGGGCGTGCGCGCCGACGCGACGAACTGGCTCGGCAGCGCCGAGCGCGTGCGCGTCGCGGCCGAGTTCGACGAGCGGCGCGCAGCGGTCGCGGACCGGCCGGACGCGGTCGACCAGACGGGCCGCATCGACCTCGGTTCGGTTGCGTTCGGCAGCGAAGGCTATGCGCCGTACGGCGTCGAGGTCGGCCGCTTCTTCTCGGTCCACCTGCCGGAGATCGGCCTCGTCGACGGCGTGGAGGGCGTGCTGCGGTACCAGGGTGGCCTGCGCGTGGGCGGCGGCACGGGCGCGTATCCGCGGCCGTTCCCGGCGCGCGACGCCGGCGACGACGTCGGCGTGCACGGCTTCGTCGACTGGACGGCCGACGATCGCCGCACCGTCGCGGCCGCGCTCGGCGTGCAGAAGACCTGGCACCGCGGCGACGCCGACCGCGACCTGTTGCTGGTGCGCGGCGAGTGGCGGCCCTGGGAGCGGGTCGCCCTGCTCGGCAGCGCCAAGGTTGACTGGTACGACGGCGACGACTGGGACGCCGACCCGGCAACCGGCCGGCCGGCCGACCCCAAGGGGCAGGGGTTCGAACCGACCGAGGCGATGCTGCAGGCCCGCGTCGACGCCGGCGACTTCGGCTTCGGCGCGATGGCCACGCGCTTCACGTGGCCGGCGCTGCGCCGGGTCGAGTACCAGATGCTGCCGATCGAACTGGTCACCGACGGCTACGTCGAGCGCATCGGCGTCAACGGCTCCTGGCGCGCGTCGGCGGCCGTCGCCCTGCGCGCGCGCGTCGACCAGTGGCGCGATCAGGACCGCGACGGCGCGACGATCGGCGGCGACGTCGACTGGCGCGGCGTCTGGTCGCCGACCGCGGCCGTCACCGTGTCGATGTTCGTCAACGATGGCGGCTACGCCGCGGGACCCGGCGCGCGCCTGCTGTTGCGCGAGCGGCTCGGCGACGTCGGCTTGCGCGCCGGGTACCGCTGGTATCGCTACGAACTCGGCGACCTCGCCACCGGCCCCGAGGACTTCGTGCGTCAGTCGGTCGAACTCGGCGCCGGATGTCCCATCGCGGCCGACGGCGACCTCGACCTGTCCTTCGAACGGTGGTTCGGCGACCGCGAAGACGCGTTTGCCCTGGCCCTCTACCTGCAATGGCGGTTCTAGTGCCCGACCCGCGTGCATCCTCCGGCGTGGCGTGGCGGCGATTGCTGCCGGCGCTCGCGTTCCTGCTCGTCGTCGCCTGCGCCAACCTCGTGCCACGGCAGGGCTGGGATCCGCAGGCCGGCCCGGTTGTGCCGCACGATTCGTTCCCGGCGGATTGCACGCTGTGCCACCTCGGCGGCGACTGGCGCACGCTGCGCCCCGACTTCGTCTTCGACCACGAGAAGCAGGCCGGCGTGGCGCTGCGCGGCGCGCATGCGCAGGCCGGGTGTCTGCTTTGCCACAACGACCGCGGGCCGGTGCAGCAGTTCGCCGCGCGCGGTTGCGGCGGCTGCCACGCCGATCCGCACCTCGGCCGGCTCGGCGCCAACTGCCAGGACTGCCACGAGGAACGCACGTGGTTCCCGCGGCAGGCGATCGCCGACCACGATCGCACGCGCTTCCCGCTGGTCGGCCAGCACGCCGCGGCCGCGTGCTTCCGCTGCCACCCGGGCGCGCAGGTCGGCAACTTCGCCGGCGCGTACGTCGTCTGCTCGCAGTGCCACGCCGACGACTACGCGCGCACCGCCGCGCCGAACCACGCCGCCGTGCAGTTCGGCCAGGACTGCGAGCGCTGCCACGTGCCGACCGGTTGGCAGTCGGCGCGCTTCGACCACCCGGCGGCCTTCCCGCTGTCGCTGGGCCACGGCGGCCGTCGCTGCAGCGACTGCCACCTGACGCCCAACAGCTTCGCCGGGCTCGCCGGCGCGGCCTGCAGCCAGTGCCACCTCGACGACTACACGGCCGCGACGAACCCGCCGCACGCGGCGGCTGGCTTCGGGACCGACTGTGCGCAGTGCCACGACGCGTCGACGTGGCGACGCTCGTCCTGGCCGCACGTCGCGTCGTTTCCGTTGTCGCTCGGCCACGCCGGCCGTGCCTGCGCCGAATGCCACCAGGGCGGCGTGTACGTCGGCACGCCGTCCGCGTGCGTCGCGTGCCATCAGGACGACTACACCGCCACCAACGCGCCCAACCACGCGACGGCCGGCTTCGGCACCGACTGCGCGCAGTGCCATGGCACGGCCCGGTGGGGCAGCGGCAGCTTCAACCACTCCTTCCCGATCACGAATGGCCCGCACGGCGGACTCGCGTGCACGACGTGCCACACGACGCCGGGCAACTACGCGGCGTTCTCGTGCATCGACTGCCACGCGCATCGCCAGTCGGCGATGGCGAACGAGCACGACGAGGTCGGGGGCTACGTCTGGGCCTCGGCGAACTGCTACCAGTGCCACCCGAACGGCCGGCACTGAGAACCCGAGAACAAGCGCCGCTGCTGGCATCTCAGGATGCCGGTGGTGGCCGCCTTCGCGACCACGCAGCGCCTGACAACGAATCGTCTCTCAGGCGCTGACGCGCGGCGTCGGCCGACAGGGCGGCGCGTCCGGTGGCATCGTGACCCTGAGGCCGATGCGCTCAAGGGCGGCGGACAGGCCGCCGAAAACCCGATGGCCGTCGTCCCGTCGCGACCCTTCGAGGTTCTGCCATGACCGTGCGCCCATTCCACAAGTTGCTGTGCGCCAACCGGGGCGAGATCGCCATCCGGGTCTTCCGCGCCTGCTCCGAACTCGGCATCCGCACGGTCGCGGTGTTCAGCGACGAGGACGCGACCAACCAGCACCGCTACAAGGCCGACGAGAGCTACCTGATCGGCCGCGGCAAGACGCCGGTCGCCGCCTACCTCGGCGCCGACGAGATCCTGGCGGTCGCCAAGAAGGCCAAGGTCGACGCCATCCACCCCGGCTACGGCTTCCTGTCCGAGAACCCGTCGTTCGCGGCCGCCGTGCGCGCCGCCGGCATCGCCTTCATCGGCCCGCGCGCGGAGGTGATCTCCGGGCTCGGCGACAAGGTGCTGGCGCGCAACGAGGCGCAGCGGCTGGGCATTCCGACGGTGCCGGGCCGCGAACTGCCGACCGACGAAGCCGAGGCGATCGCGGCGGTCGAGGTCTTCTTTGCCGCGAACGGCACGACGATCTTCAAGGCCGCGCACGGCGGCGGCGGCCGCGGCATGCGCGTGGTCGAGGACCGCAAGGACCTCGTGCCGTTCCTGCGCCAGGCGCGCAGCGAGTCGCTGGCGGCGTTCGGCAGTCCGGTGGTGTTCGTCGAGAAGTACCTGCCGCGCGTGCGCCACATCGAGGTGCAGGTCCTCGGCGACCAGCACGGCGACGTCGTGCACCTGCACGAGCGCGACTGCTCGGTGCAGCGCCGGCACCAGAAGGTGGTGGAGATCGCGCCGGCGCCGAACCTCGCCGACGGCGTGCGGCAGGCGCTGTTCGCCGACACGCTGAAGCTCGCGCGCGCCGCCGGCTACCACAACGCCGGCACCTTCGAGTTCCTGGTCGCCGGCGACGACCGCTACTTCATCGAGGTCAACCCGCGGCTGCAGGTCGAGCACACGGTCACCGAGCAGGTGACCGGCATCGATCTCGTGCAGGCGCAGATCCGCGTCGAGCAGGGCCATCGCCTCGGCGATCCGGAGGTCGGGGTGCCGCCGCAGGCGGCCATCGCGCCGCGCGGCACGGCGATCCAGTGCCGGATCACCGCCGAAGATCCGCAGAACGACTTCTTCCCCGACACGGGCACGATCGTCGCATACCGCGCGCCCGGCGGCTTCGGCCTGCGACTCGACGGCGGCGACGGCCTCGCCGGCACGGTCGTCGGCGGCCACTACGACTCGCTGCTGGTGAAGTGCATCACGTACGGGCCGACGCTCGCGCATGCCGCGCAGAAGGGCGTGCGCGCGCTGCGCGAGTTCCGCATCCGCGGCGTCAAGACCAACCTCGCGTTCCTGCAGAACGTCCTCGCGCACGGCACCTTCCTGCGCGGCGCGACGTGGACGCGCTTCCTCGACGAGACGCCGGAGCTGTTCGACATCAAGCCCGGCAAGGACCGCGCCACCAAGCTGCTCGGCTACCTCGCCGACGTCGTCGTCAACGGCCATCCGACCTTCAAGAAGGACCAGCGCCTGTCGCCGGCGAGGTGCCTCGCCGCGCCCGTGCCGCCGTCGCCGCCGGGCACGCCGCCGCCCGGCACCGCGACGATCCTCGCCGAGGGCGGCCCGGCCAAGGTCGTCGAGTGGATCAAGCGGCAGAAGAAGCCGCTCGTCACCGACACGACGATGCGCGACGCCCACCAGTCGCTGCTGGCGACGCGCGTGCGCACCAGGGACATGCTGGCGATCGCGCCGGCGACGGCGCACTTCATGCATCAGCTGTTCTCGCTGGAGACCTGGGGCGGCGCCACGTTCGACGTGGCCTACCGCTTCCTCAACGAGGACCCGTGGGACCGCCTCGCGCAGCTGAAGAAGGCGATCCCCAACGTGCTGCACCAGATGCTGCTGCGCGGCGCCAACGCCGTCGGCTACACGAGCTACCCGCAGAACGTCGTCGAGGAGTTCATCGACCGCGCCGCCGAGCACGGCATCGACGTCTTTCGCGTGTTCGACAGCCTCAACGACATCGACTCGATGGAGGTCTCGGTCCAGCGCGTGCTGCGCACCGGCAAGATCGCCGAGGTCGCCGTCTGCTACACCGGCGACGTCGACAACCCGGCGCGGCCCAAGTACGGGCTCGAGTACTACGCCGAGATCGCGCGCCGCATCGACGGCATGGGCGCGCACATCCTGTGCATCAAGGACATGGCCGGCCTGCTGCGGCCGCAGGCGGCGCGCATGCTGATCCGGCGCCTGCGCGAGGTGACGCAGCTGCCGCTCAGCCTGCACACGCACGACACGTCGGGCAACGGCATCGCCACCTACCTCGCCGCCATCGAGAGCGGCGTGCACATCGTCGACACCGCGTTGGCGCCGATGGCCGGGCTGACCTCGCAGCCGAGCATGAATGCGTTGATCGCGGCGCTGCGCGGCTCGCCGCGCGAGACCGGGCTGACCAACAAGGTCATGCAGCCGCTGTGCGACTACTGGGACGCCGTGCGCGAGCACTACGCGCCGTTCGAGTGCGGGCTGAAGAGCAGCACCAGCGAGGTCTACTACCACGAGATCCCGGGCGGCCAGTACAGCAACCTGCGGCCGCAGGTCGCGTCGCTCGGGCTGCTGCACCGCTGGGCCGACGTCCGCCACGCCTTCGCCGTGGTCAACAAGCTCTGCGGCGACATCCCGAAGGTCACGCCGTCGAGCAAGATGGTCGGCGACTTCGCGATCTTCCTGGTGCAGAACGACCTGCTGGTCCTGCGCGAAGACCTCGCTGCAACGGTCGAGGCGACGCGACAGAAGCTGCTGCTGGAGGCTCGCCGGCTCGACTTCCCGCAAAGCGTCGTGCAGTACTTCCAGGGCTACCTCGGCCATCCGCCGGGTGGCTACCCGGAGGACCTGCGCGCCGCCGTGCTGAAGGGCCTGCCGGTGCTGCAGGGCCGGCCCAGCGACGGCATGGCGCCGTTCGACTTCGGCAAGGCGCGGGCGCACGTCGCCGCGCGCACCGGCCGCGACGCCGATCCGCGCGACGTCGTCAGCTACGCGCTCTACCCGCGCGTGCTCGACGACTTCTTCTCGTTCCAGTCGCGCTGCGGCGACGTCTCGCTGCTGCCGACGCCGGTCTACTTCTACGGCCTCGACATGGGCCAGGAGGTCTGGATCGAGCTGGAGCCTGGCAAGTCGCTGCTGGTGTCGCTGGAAGCGCGCAGCGAGCCGGACGAGGACGGCAACGTCACCGTGTACTTCCTGCTCAACGGCCAGAGCCGGCAGGTCGTCGTGCCGGACCGCAGCCTGCGCAAGGAAGGCGAGCAGCGTCGCCGCGCCGACGCGGCGCGACCGGGGGACGTCGGCGCGCCGATGCCGGGCCGCGTCATCGGCCTGCACGTCAAGGAAGGCCAGGCCGTGCAGGCTGGCGAACCCCTGCTGACGCTCGAAGCGATGAAGATGGAGACGATCGTGCGCGCGCCGGTTGCCGGGGTCGTGCGCGAACTCTGCGTCGACGTCAAGGCGCAGGTGAAGGGCCAGGACCTGCTGGTCGTGCTCGACGCCGCGAAGTGACCGCGGCGGGGCCGCGGCGGCGGCTTACGCCTGGTCGCCGTTGCCCGGCTTCGGCTCGGCGCGGCGCGCGCCGCCCGCCATCAGCCGGCCGAGCAGGGCCGGCGAGGCCTGGATGGTCATCATGCAGCCTTCCTCGGTGTAGAACTCGCTGAGCACCGTCGCCTTGGCGCGGACCTCGCCGTGCAGCGCGCCGGCGGCGTGCGGCAGCAGCAGTTCGACGCGCTGTTCGACGGTCGCGAGGTGCGTGAGGATCGCACCGAACAGGTCCGACATGCCGTCGCCCGTCAGCACCGACACCGCGACCGCCTTCGGGTCCATCTGGTACAGCGGCGTCAGGTTGGCGCGGTCGGCGACGAGGTCGAGCTTGTTGAGCACGGTGATGCGCGGCAGGTTCTGCGAGCCGAGCGTCTCCAGCACCTCGTCGACCGTGCGCAGTTGCTCCGCGGCCTCGGGCGAGCTGCCGTCGACCAGCACCAGCAGCAGGTCGGCGTGCAGCGCCTCCTCGAGCGTGGCGTGGAAGCTGGCGACGAGCTGGTGCGGCAGCTTGCGCAGGAAACCGACAGTGTCCGTGAGCAGTACGGTGCGGCCGCCGGGCAGGCGCCAGGGCCGCGTGCGCGTGTCGAGCGTGCTGAACAGCCGGTTCTCGGCCAGAACGCCGGCGTCGGTCAGCCGGTTCATCAGCGACGACTTGCCGGCGTTGGTGTAGCCGACGAGCGCCACGGTGAAGAGATCGGGGCGCGCGCGCACCTCGCGGACCTTGTGCTCCTCGATCTTCTCCAGCTCCCGCTTGATGGCGGCGATGCGCGTCTTCAGCAGGTTGCGGTCGACGTCGATCTGCTTCTCGCCGGCGCCGCCGCGCACACCGATGCCGCCGCGTTGGCGCTCGAGGTGTGTCCACTTGCGGCGCAGGCGCGGCATCTCGTACTGCAGCGCCGCCAGTTCGACCTGGAGCTTGGCCTGCGGCGTGCGCGCGTGCATGCCGAAGATCTGGAGGATCAGTTCGCTGCGGTCGATGCACGGCACGCCGACCGCCGTCTCGATCGCCTTGCCCTGGTTGGGCGTCAGGGAGTCGTCGCAGATGACCGCCGAGCTGTGCGCCAGCTTGACGACCTCGGCGAGCTCCTCCAGCTTGCCGCTGCCGAGGTAGCTGTGCGGGTCGGCGTGGCGGCGGTGCTGCACCATGCAGCCGGCCACGACGAACTCGGCGGTCTCGGCGAGCAGTTGCAGTTCGTGCAGCGCCTCGGCTGCCGTGCGGGGATCGCCCATGGGGACGAGACCGAAGAGGATGGCTTCGGTCGCGTGGCCCTGGCGGGTGTCGAGCGACGAGTCGGTTCTCAAGAGATGGCGGCGTCGGTCGGCGCGTGCAGCGGACCAGGAGCCGTGCGTATTGCACCATCCCCGAGGCGTTCGAGGAAGATCCGTCGGCAGAACCGGCCGTCGTCGCGCGCCGGATGGTCGTCGCGGAAGTGCGTGCCGCGCGACTCCTCGCGCGCGAGCGAGGCCTCGGCGACCAGCGCCGCGACCGTCAGCATGTTGGCGAGCTCGCAGGCCGCCCGCGTGCCCAGGCGCGCCTTGACGAGGTAGTGGTGCCAGAAGCCGATGCGGTCGCGGGCGTCGCCGAGGCCGGCGGCGGCGCGCCGCAGCCCGACCTGCCGCCACATCATGCTCTTCAGCGAGTACAGCAGGTCGTCCTGCAGCAGTCGCGGCGGGTCGTCGGCGAGCTGCGGACCTTGGCCCTGGCGCGGCAGCCCCGGCCGCAGCGCGCCCGCTTCGGCCGCCGCCGCGACGCCTGCGGACCTGCCGACGACCGCGCCCTCGAGCAGCGAGTTCGACGCCAGCCGGTTCGCCCCGTGCAGGCCGGACGCGGCGGCCTCGCCGACGGCGTAGAGGCCGGGCACGGACGTGCGGCCGTCGTGGTCGGTGGCGGCGCCGCCGACGAAGTAGTGGGCGCCCGGCCGGACCGGGATCCAGTCCTTGGCGAGGTCGAGGTCGAACGTCGAGCAGATGCGCGCGATCGACGGGAACAGTGCGTGCGGATCGCCCTGCACCGCGGCGAGGTCGAGGTAGACGTGCGTGTCGTTCGTCGCCACCATGCGATCGAGGATCGCCCGGCTGACGACGTCGCGCGGCGCGAGGTCCGCCATCGGGTGGACGTCGCGCATCACGCGTTCGCCGGTGCGATCGCGCAGCACCGCGCCGGCGCCGCGCACGACTTCGCTGATCAGGAAGCGCGAGGCGCCGGCGATGTAGAGCGTGGTGGGGTGGAACTGCACGAACTCGCAGTCCGCCATGCGCGCACCGGCGCGGAAGCACAGCGCCTGCCCGTCGCCAGACGCGCCCGTCGGGTTGGTGGTCTCGCGGTAGATCTGGCCGGTGCCGCCGCAGGCGACGACGACTGCGCCCGCTTCGACGGCGAGGTCGGCGCCGTCCTGCATGGCGACCGCGCCGATGCAGCGGCCATCGGTGACGATCAGGTCGCGCACGAACACGCCCGGTCGCAGGGTGATGCGCGGATGGTTGGCCAGCGCCGCGGCGAGCGCGCGCTGGATCTCGCGGCCGGTGGCGTCGCCGTTGGCGTGCACGACGCGCGCGTGGCTGTGGCCGCCTTCGCGCGAGAGCTGGAGCGCGGCAGTCGGCCCATTGCCGACGCGGTCGAAGCGCGCGCCGAGGCGTTCCAGCCAGGCGACCGCCTCGTTGGCCGCCTGCACGACGGTGCGGGTGATCCCGGGGTCGGCGATGCCGGCGCCGACCTTCAGCGTGTCGGCGACGTGCGAGGCGATGCTGTCTTCGGGCAGCTTGACGACGGCGATGCCGCCTTGTGCCCAGGACGTGTTGGTGACGTCGACCGCGTCCTTTGCGAGCAGCAGCACTTCGGCGCCGGCGTTGGCGGCGTGGAGCGCCGCGCACGCGCCGGCGATGCCGCAGCCGACCACCAGGACGTCGGTGCGCAGGACCGGCGTGCGGCGCAGGTCGAAGGGCGCCAGCAGCGTCGGGAACCGGGGGGTCGCGTTCTTCGACGGCATGCGGCGGCGGGGGAGCGGGCGGGGGCTGGCCGGCGGCGATTGCCGCCGGCCGGCGCCGGGCTCACGGGGCGGGCGTCTCGGCCGGCGCGTCGACCGGCGTCATCGGGACCTGCGGGCGGCTCAGCTCGCCCTTGTCGAGCCAGATCAGGATCGGCGCGGCGATGTAGATCGTCGAGTACACGCCCGACACCATGCCGATGATCATCGCGAAGGCGAACGACTCGAGGTCCGATTCGCTGCCCCAGTTGACCAGGAACTGCGCGATCACGACCAGCAGCGTCAGGCCGCTGGTGAGCAGCGTGCGCGACATCGTCTGGTTGAGCGCGCGGTTGATCAGGTCGCGGAACGGTTCGGCGACGCCGAGCCGCGCGTTGTCGTGGGCGTTCTCGCGGATGCGGTCGAAGATGACGATCGTGTCGTTGACCGAGTAGCCGATGATCGTGAGGAAGCAGGCGATCATCGCCAGGTTGATCTCGGCGTGCACGACGCCGAGGTGGTTGCAGATCACGACGGCTACCAGCGCGACGAGCACGTCGTGGATCAGCGCGACGACGGCGGCGATGCCGTACTTGTACTCGTGGAAGCGCACGCGCAGGTAGAAGACGATCAGCGCCCAGGCCAGCAGGATCGCGCCGATCGCCTGGTTGCGCAGGTCGCTGACGAGGCGGCCCTGGATCTCGTTGGCGTCAGGGAACGGCTCGCTGAGCGACAGCGGCTTGCCGTCGACGCCGGTGAGGCCGGTGAGGCCGGCCTCGACCGTCTCGGGCATCTGCCACGGCCGCACGTTGGCCTGCGTCTGCCATTCGACGCGCAGGTCCTTCGACTGCGCCGCGGCGGCGTCGCCGATCGCCTGCACGCTCGCGCCCGGCAGCGCCTTGGCCAGCGATTCCTGGGCCTTGGCGAGCTCGACCGGCCTGGTCAGGAAGACGTCGATCTGCGCGAACTGCAGGTTCGGCGCGTTCGGCACCGGCGCGGTCACCGGCGTGCCGAACGCCGGCTTGACCAGCTGCTCGGCGAACAGGCGGCGCAGTTCGCGCGCGTACGGCGGCTCGTAGAGCGCCGGCGGGGCGTCGTTCTTCTGCTCGGCCTCCTTGCGGGCGAGGCGGTCCTGCTTGCGCTCCTCCTCGATGCGCGCGCGCTGCGCGTCGTTGAGCTTGATGCGCAGGTTGAACTGGTTGCCGGTGCCGTCGGCGTTCTGCTCGCCGAAGCGGTTGACCTGCACGTTGGGGTAGTCGCGGCGGAACTGCTCGTCCCCGTTGAGCTTCGCCTTGACGGCGTCGTCGTTCAGCGGCGTGGCCAGCACCATGCGCAGGTTGGCGCCGCCGGTGAAGTCGATTCCCAGCGTGACCTCGCGCGGCGCCACGAACAGCGTGTAGGCGAGGCCGGCGCCGATCAGGGCGACGCTGGCCACGAGGCACGGCTTGATGTAGCGGACGAAGTCGACGTTCAGGTCGGCGAACAGCGAGCGCGGCCGGTAGTCCTGCAGCCACTTCTTCTCCAGCGCGTAGTGGAACAGCAGGCGCGTGACGAAGAACTGGGTGAACACCGTCGTCACGATGCCGACCATCAGCGTCACGGCGAACCCGCGCACGGGGCCGACGCCGACGTTGTAGAGCACCATGCCGACGAGGAACGTCGTGATGTTGGAGTCGAGGATCGCCGACATCGCGCGGTCGAAGCCGGCGCGCACCGCCATCAGCAGGTCCTTGCCCTTGGCCAGTTCCTCGCGGACGCGCTCGTAGATGAGCACGTTGGCGTCGACGGCCATGCCCATCGTCAGCACGATGCCGCCGAGGCCCGGCAGCGTGATCGTCGCCTGCAGGAAGAGCATCGCGGCCCACAGCAGGAAGACGTTCAGGATCAGCGTGGCGCACGCGATCAGGCCGGCCTTCTTGTAGTAGCCGAGCATGAACGTGAACACGAGGACGGCGCCGGCGAGCAGCGAGAACGAGCCGCGCTGGATGGCGGCCTCGCCGAGCGTCGGGCCGATCGACTCCTTGCTGACGAGCAGCGGCTCGACGCGCAGCGAGCCGGTCTTGAGGACCTTGACCAGTTCGTCGACGTCGGCGCGGGTGAAGTCGCCGAAGATGACGCCGCGGCCGGTGATCTTGCCGTTGATCGTCGGGGCCGACTTGACGACGCCGTTCAGCACGATGGCGCTGTGCTCGTCGCGGTGCTTGAAGGTCCAGTCGGCGTACGCGCCGGAGTGGCCCGGGGACATCGCGTAACTGACCGCCACGCGGCCCTCGTACATCGTCGGGCCGACGCCGTTGGGGTCGAGCTGCTCGCCCGAGAACGACTGCTCGCGCATGTTGAGCGCGAGGTACTCGACGAGGAAGCGCTCCTCGGCCGGCTTCTTGAGGATCGCCTCGGGGACGACGCCGTTGTTGTAGTCGGCGTCCTCGTAGGCGGCGGCGACCGCCTGGCCCATCTTCGGCAGCTGGCTGTAGGTGAAGTCCCAGCGCGGCGTCTGGCCTTCCTTGGTGTCGGGCCGGATGTAACGCGGGAACCACGCGAGGTTGCCGCTGGAGATCGGGCCGATCGTGGCGTTGTCGTTGTAGAGCCGGATGTTGAGCGGATCCTTGGCGATCAGCTCCTTGTTGGCCGGCTGCTTCAGCCACGCTTCGAGCCGCTGCTTCTCGGCCGCGAGGTTGAAGCGCACGCCGCCGTCGGCGTACTCCGCCGTGGCGACCATGCGGAACTCCAGCTTGCCGAGGTTCTGGATGCGCTGCAGCACCGCTGCGAGGTCCTGCGGGTTCTCGAACCAGGGCAGTTCGATCAGCACGCCGGTGTCGCCGCTCTTGGTGATGAGCGGGTCGAGGGTGCCCTGCGGGTCGATGCGCTCGGCGACGATGTTGACGATCTCGTCCATCAGCGCGCCGACCGACGTGTTCTCCTTCTGGCGCATCTGCTCCAGCACGTCGGCGGGCACCTCGTAGCGCAGCTGGGTGCCGCCCTTGAGGTCGTGGCCCCACGGCACGTCCAGCGTGAGCGCGCAGGCGAGGCCGGCGACGACCGACAGCAGGACGAGGAACAACTGGCGACTGGCGTTCTCGAGCATGTCCGTTCAACTAGGACGCTGCGTGCGCCGGACGGCCCGTGGGGCAACCGCGCGGCGGACACGCAAGGAGGATGTCGTGCGCAGGCACGACAGCGGCAGCCCTGCGGCTGCCGCGAATGGTCTCACGGGAGGATACATTGGCGGGAGCCGGCGGACCGGCGCAAGTCCCGCGACGACGCGCTGCGGGCGGCGGCGCTGTTCGACGCGAGGTCGCAGTGCCACTGCCATGGGCAGCGCCACTGCCAGCGCTACTGCCATGGCCGCTACTGCCATGGTCACTTGGCCTTGTCGGCCTTCTTGACCTTGATCGACCGCGGGTACTGGCGCGCGCCGAGGTTGGGGTCGATGCGGGTCGCCTTGCCCTCGCGGCCGCGCAGGTAGAACAGCTTGGCGCGCCGGATGATGCCGCGCTCCTTGACCTGGATGTCGGCCACGCGCGGGCTGTGCAGCGGGAACGTGCGCTCGACGCCTTCGCCGGCCACGAGGCGGCGGATGGTCGCGCTGCGGCGGGTGCCGCTGCCCTGCAGGGAGATGACGATGCCCGAGAAGAGCTGCACGCGCTCCTTGTCGCCTTCCTTGATCAGGTAGTGGACGTCGACGGTGTCGCCGATCCCGAAGTCGGGAACGCTCGGCTTGCTGTGCTCGGACTCGAGCTGCTGGAGGAGGCGGTTCATGGGTCTTGGCTCTGGCCCCGGCCGGTCGGCCGGGGATTGGAAGTCGGTTGGGGGTTGGTCGGCGCTGCGGCGAGCTTCTTCGCCGTGAGGACCTTGGCCTGCTCGTGCCGCCAGCGCGCGACCGCCGCATGGTCGCCCGACATCAGGATGTCGGGGGCCGCCATGCCGCGGAACTCGCGCGGTCGCGTGTACTGCGGGTAGTCGAGCAGTTCGCCTTCGAACGACTCGAGTTCCGCCGACTGGGCGCAACCGAGGACGCCGGGGATCAGGCGCACCGCGGCTTCGAGCACGACCATGGCGGCGAGTTCGCCGCCGGCCAGCACGAAGTCGCCGAGCGAGATCTCCTCCCAGGCGAATCCTTGGCGGATGCGTTCGTCGTAGCCTTCGTAGCGGCCGCACAGGAACAGCAACCGCTCGGAGCGGCTGAGTTCGCGTGCTTTGCGCTGGTCGAAGGTGCGACCGCGGGGACAGAGCAGGACCTTGTGGAAGGCGCCGTGGGCGCGCTCCAGGTCTTCAACGGCTGCAAAGATCGGTTCCGGCTTCAGCACCATGCCGGGTCCGCCGCCGAACGGTCGATCGTCGACCGTCCGGTGCGGGTCCAGGGCGTAGTTCCGGAAGTCGACGAGGTCGACCCGGAGATTGCCCTGGGCCTGCGCGATCCCGAGGATGCTCTCGTCCAGGTAGGGCCGGATGGCCGCCGGAAAGAGGGTCAGGATGGCGCAGCGCAACGGTGCCTTGCCAGAAACAAGGGGCGGGGAGACTAGGGGCGCGGCCGGGGGCGGTCAAGGCGGCAGGTGGTCCAGCACCCGGGCGGCGTGGCCTTCCGTGGCGCCGCGTCCTAGTCTGCGGCACATGTTCACGGGGCTCGTGCAGGCCAAGGGCGAAGTGACCGGCCGACAGGCGGTTGGCGACGAAGTGCGGTTGCAGGTGCGGATCGCCGCCTTGCCGGGGAACTTCCGCCTCGGCGACTCGATCGCCCTGTCGGGAGTCTGCTGCACCGTGGTGGCGCTCGCCGACGGCATCGCCGACTTCCACATGAGCCGCGAGACGCTGGACCGGACATGGCTCGGCCGGGCGCAACCGGGCACGGCCCTCAACCTGGAAGGGGCGCTGCGCGCGGGCGAACCGCTGGGCGGCCACATCGTCCAGGGCCACGTCGATGGCACCGGCCGGGTCGCCGGCGCGATCCACCCCGAGCACGGTGGCGACTTCTGGGCGGAAGTGCCCGCCGACCTGCGCCGCTACTGCGTCGAGAAGGGCTCGATCACCCTCGATGGCGTGTCGCTGACCATCGCAGGCCTGCAGGACGGCAAGGTGCGCATCGCGGTGATTCCGCACACGGCGCAGTGGACGACGCTCGGTACGGCAAGGGTCGGCGACCCGCTGCACGTCGAGGTCGACGTCCTGGCGAAGTACGTCGAGAGCATGTTGGCGGCGCGCGGGCTCGGGGCGCGCTGACGCGGTTGCCCTGAGCAGGCCGCAGCCGTGCGCCGTGCGGCGGCTACTTCGCCCGTTCGCCGGCGACCAGGTCCCAGCGGTCGCCCGCGCGCAGCCAGTTCGCCGCCAACTTCGACGCCTCGCCGCGGCGCGCGTCGAACACCGCCACGGTGCTGTCGCCGACGACCTCCAGCAACGCGCCCTGCACGACCGCGGCCGTGCCTTCGTCGAGGCCGAGGCCGACGTAGTTCGGCTGGGCGGCGATGAGCGCGCGCAGGTCGGCTTCGCGGTTGCGCGCGACGAAGTGCTGGTCGACGGCGACGCCGGGCAGGAAGCCGAAGCCCCGGTCGTAGCCACGGCACCACATCTCGGCGTTGCCGTGCGGATTGCCGCGCACGAGGAACTCGCCCTGGATCGTGGCGCCGGCGGAACTGCCGCCGATCACGCCGCCGCGCGCGAGCACGCCGTGGAACGCGGCGATCGCGTCGGTGCCGTCGAAGGCGTCGACGAGCCGCCACTGCCGGCCGCCGCCAAACCACACGCCGGTCGCGTCGGCGAGCACGGCGAGCGCTTCCTTGGTGGCCTCGCGCGGGTGGCGGCACGGCAGCGTGCGCACGTCGGCGACGCCAGCCTGCCGCAGCAGCCGCGCGAACGGCTCGTCGCCGTCGTCGCCGCCCTCGCCGCGCGGCATCGCGCCGGGCACGAGCACGACCTTGGCCTTGGCGCCGCCGGCGAGCGCAACGAAGCGCGCCATGACCGCGGGCGGGATGCGGCCGCCGCCGACGAGCACCAGCGCGCCGCGGTCGACGCGCGGGGCATGCAGCGGGTCGCCGTGACGCAGCACGCCGAGGCGGCTGCGCGGCGCGCGCTGCCACGACACGAGGTCGGCGCGGTCGCCGGCGGCGAGTTCGACGACGCGGCCTTCGTTCATGGGCGTGGCACCGAGCACGAGCAGCGCCTTGCTGGCGCCGTGCACGGCGATCGTGCGGCCGCCGATCTCGACGGCCGTGCCCTCGTCGATGCCGAGGCCGAAGTGGTCGGGGTGCAGCGCCAGCGCCTGCTGCAACCGCGGCAGCCGTTTGCGGGCGAGGAAGTGCTGGTCGCTGATCGCGCCCGGCACGAAGTCGAAGCCGGTCGCCATCTCCGGCGCGTCCCTGCCCGATGCGATCATCACCTTGGTCTGGATCGCCGTGCCGGCCGACGTGCCGCCGACGACACCGCCGCGCGCCAGCAGCGCCTGCAGCTCGCGCTCGACGCGCGTGCCGAGGTAGGCGTCGGCGAGGTTCTGCTGCACGCCGCCGCCGAGCCAGACCGCCGTCGCGCTGCGCAACGGCGCGGTGAAGTCCTCGCGGTCGGCGGTCGCGCGGTCGCGCGTGTGCAGCACTTCGAAGCGGTAGCCAGCGTGCGCCTGCTGCCAGCGCGCCAGCGTCTTGGCGCGCTCGGCGGCTTCGTCGGCGCTGCCGCTCGCCGTCGGGATCAGCACGATGCGAGCCTTGTCGGCGCCGCCGGCGAGCGCGAGGAAACGCTCGTACACGGCGTCCGGCATCTTGCCGCCGCCGGCCAGGATGCGCGTGCCGGGCAGCCCGGCGGGATCGATCGCGGGCCACTGGGCGGCGGCGGTGGCGGTGAGCAGCATGGCGCAGAACGACAGGCCGGGGCGCAGCGTCATGCGGCGGAGGATAGCGACGCGCATGGCGAGGGGGGCGATCCTGCTACAGTGCGGGCGTGGCGGATTCGTCCCATCCGGTCGTGCTGTTCGACGGCGTGTGCAACCTGTGCAACGCCGCCGTGCAGTTCGTGCTGCGGCGCGACCGCAAGGCCCGCTTCCGCTTCGCGGCGCTGCAGTCCAACGCGGCCGCGGAACTGCTCGCCGCCGCAGGTTGGCGCGGGCCGCGCCCGGACAGCGTCGCGTTCGTCGCGGGCGGCCGCGTGCTGTGGAAGTCGTCCGCCGCGCTCGCCGTCGCGAGACGGCTCGGCTGGCCTTGGCCGCTGCTCGGCGTGTTCGCCGTCGTGCCCCGGCCGCTGCGCGACCTCGTGTACGACTTCATCGCCCGCCGCCGGCTGCGCTGGTTCGGCACGCGCGCGAGCTGCATGGTGCCGACGAAGGAACTGCGCGCGCGGTTCCTCGACGCCGGCGAGGCGCCGGCCGCCGGTCACCAGTAGCCGATCAGGACCTGGATGAAGCTGCCGATCGGCGCCGCTTCACGGGCGTCCTCGATCGCGCGGCTGACCTGCGTCAGGATGCGGCGGAAGCGCGTCGCGAGGTCGGGGTCGTTGATCATGGCGCCGAGCAGGCCCTGCTTCTGCGCCAGCTGCTCGCTGACGAACCGCAGGTTGGCGAGCGTCGTCTTGATGTCGCGCGCGGTCGCCGGGTCGCTGGTCAGCGCGCCGAGCGCGCCGGCCTCGGCGTTGGTCAGGTTGGCGAGCAGGGTGTCGAGGTTGCCGACGAGGTTGCTGAACCGGCGCGCCAGCTCGTCGTCGCGCAGCAGCTTGCCGACGATGCCGCCGCCGTTGCGCGCATCGGTGACGAGGACGTCGAGGTTGCGCACGATGGACTGCACGTTGCGCGCGGCGTCGGGGTCGTTGAGCAGCACGCCGAGCACGCCGTCGGTGCCCGCGTCGAGCTTCTTGCCGAGCGAGCGCAGGCTGGCCAGGAAGCCGTGCAGGTTCTCCTTGGTCTCGGCGTTCATCACGAGGTCGCCGACCGCGCCCTTCTGCTCCAGCACCGCGTCGAGGATCCGGCCCAGGCTGTCGGCGGCGTCGCTGAGCTGGTCGTGCAGCGCGCTGCTGGTCACCAGCTTGCCGACGCTCGTCGTCGGGTCGTTCATGTTGGCGAAGAACTTGCGGATCTCCTCGACGGCGTCGACCGCCTTGCCGCCGAGCTTGCCCTCGCCCTTGGCGATGTTGCCGATCTGGTCGAAGGCGCCGGGCTCGACCTCGCCGCGCAGGGCGGCGTCGGCCGGCAGCGCCGCGGCGCGGCCCGGGTCGATGTAGACCTGCTTGCCGCCGAGCACTCCGGCGTCCTTGATCGAGATGGCGTAGTCCTGTCGCAGCGGGATCGGCTCGCGCAGCAGCAGCGTCATCGCGATCGGCAGGTCGGCGCTGTCGTAGTCGACGTCGATGGCGCCGACCTTGCCGATCTTCTTGCCGAGCACCATGACGTTGGTGCCGACCTCACAGCTGCCGGCCTGCGCCAAGCGCACGAGCAGCTTGGCGTTGCCGTAGGCCTGGTCGGTCAGGTTCAGCGTCGCCCAGAGCAGGAACGCGAGGCTGCCGAAGAACACGAAGCCGAGCAGGGTGTCGCGACGGATGCGGTCCATGGTGGGGTGTGCCGGGGCTAGTCGACGCCGCCGCGCAGGAAGGCGCGGGCCAGCGGGTGGTCGCTGCGCAGCATCTCGTCGACGGAGCCTTCGACGCCGAGCTTGCCGTTGTCGAGGATGCCGATGCGGTCGCCGCACTCGGTGGCGCAGGCCTTCGAGTGGGTGACGATGAGGCCGGTGACGTTGAGTTCGTCGCGCACGCGCGCGATCAATTCGTGGATCTGCCGGCTGATGATCGGGTCGAGCCCGGCGTTCGGCTCGTCGTAGAGCACGTACTCGGGGTTGGTGACCAACGCGCGCGCGAGGCCGGCGCGGAGCTTCATGCCGCCGGAGATGCTCGGCGGGAACTGCGCGGCAGCGTGGTCGAGGCCGACGAGCCGCAGCACCTGGTGCACGCGGTCGTCGAGTTCGCCCTTGGGCAGGCGCGCGTGCTCCTCCAGCGGCAGCGCGACGTTGGCGAACACCGTCAGCCAGTTGATCAGCGCGCCGTTCTGGAACAGGTAGCCCATGCGCTTGCGCAGCGTCATCAGCTGGCTGCGGTCCATCGCCGGGACCTCCTGGCCGTCGACCTGCACCGAGCCGCTGTCGGGCTTGAGGATGCCGATGACGTGCTTGAGCGTGACGCTCTTGCCGCTGCCGGACGGGCCCATCAGCACGAAGTTCATCCCCTTGGGCACGGACAGCGTCATGCCGGCGAGGATCTGCCGGGCGCCGAGCCGCTTGTGCACGTCGCGCAGCTCGATCATCCGGCGAGGAAGTAGAAGAACCAGGTGATGATGAAGCCGAGCACGATGATCAGGATCACCGAATTGCGCACGGCCGCCTGCACCGCGAGGCCGACGCCGAGCGCGCCGCCCGCCGCGCGCAGGCCGGCGGCGCAGCTGACGGTCGCGATCGCGACGCCGAAGATCAGCGACTTCAGCAGCCCGACGTAGACCTCCTTGGGCAGCAGCATGCCCGACGAGGTGAGGGCCTCCTTGGCGCTGACCCAGTACAGGGTCGGGCTGACGCCGAGGTTGAACTCGGCGACGACGCTGCCGCCGTAGATGCCGATCAGGTCCGACAACACGGTGATGATCGGGCACATGATCGCCAGCGCCACGACGCGCGGCAGCACGAGGTAGTCGACCGGGTCGACCGACATGACCTCCAGCGCCGCGACCTCGTCGCTGACGGTCATCGTGCCGAGCTCGGCGGCCATCGAACTGCCGACGGTCGCGGCCAGGATGACGCCGGTGATGAACGGGCCCATCTCGCGGCACATCGACAGCGCGGTGATGGTGCCGAGCACGGCGGTGTCGCCGAAGCGCCGCAGCTCGATGCCCGTCTGCATGGCCAGGATGGCGCCGGCGAACGCGGCGACGACCATGGTCACCGGCAGCGTGCGGACGCCGGCGTTGTAGGCCGTGTCGAGCAGGAAGCGCCAGCGGCGGCGGACCCGCGGCAGGTACATCGCCGTGCGCACGAGCAGGTCGCAGACGTAGCCGGCGCGGTCGGCGCGCTGCAGCGCGAAGCTGCCGATGTGGGCGAGCGGGTTCATCGCTTGGGCTCCGCCCGGGCGTCGTCGCCGCCGGCCGCGGCGTCGTCGCCGCCGCCCAGCGGGATCGGCAGGAACTGGAACAAGCGCAGCGTCCGCGCGCCAGTGCGATCCTGCTCGTAGCTGCCGAGGAACGGCACGCTGGCGGTCGTTGCGCCCTTGCGCTCGCGCCGCGTGAACACGCGTCCGAGCACGTCGACGGCGCGGTCGTCGATGCCGCGGCGGACGCCGCGGACGAGCTCGAACAGCCAGCCCCATGCTTCCTGGAAGCCCGTGGCGTTGCCGTCGCGCCATGGCCAGATCGACAGCGCGCTCCACTCGCCGCCGACGTGGCCGCCGTTGCGGTCGCGGCGCTGCGTGTGGTGGAACAGCGGCCAGAGCTTGACGTGGTCCTCGCGATCGCCTGCCTTCGCCTGCTGCACGATGCGGGCGAAGAACGGCACGATCCACTGCTGGTCGACGTAGACGTCGGGGTCGTCGTACTCGCGCCACCAGACGATCGGCCACGCGAACGTCCAAGCCCGTTGGTCCTTGCTGGTGACGCGGCCGACGAACGGCCACAGCCACCACTGCGTCAGGTCGTCGCCGGTGCGGTCGCGGTGGTACTTGAAGAACGGCCACAACACCGTGACCGTCTCGAAGTGGTCCTGCTTCTTCGTGTACGCGAACAGCGGCCAGAGCGCGGTCCAGCCCGAGACCGACGGCCCCGTGCGCCAGCCGAAGAACGGCCAGAACAGGAAGCTGCGCACCGGCCCGCTGTCGCCGTCCTCGTTCTCGGTGCTCCAACTAAAGAACGGCCACAGGAACGACCGGCGGTCGTGGCGGCCGGGCTCGACGTCGAGGCCGTAGAACGGCAGCACGCGGAACCAGCGGTGGCCGGCCTCGGCGCAGTGGCTCGTGCCGACCAGCGGCCAGAAGAACAGGTCGTGGCTGTGGCCGCCCTTGTCGAGGCCGACCCAGAGCGGGAACAGGAACGTCTGGAACCGGTCGTAGGTCAGGAAGTCCGGGATGTCGGCGTAGAACGGCAGGAACGCGAAGTAGTCCTCGCGGTCGTCCGCCGAGTCGCCGCCCCAGAGGAACGGGAAGAGCGCGTACCAGTCGACGTCGCGCGTGCCCTCCTCGTTGGGCCGGCTGCGCCAGCTCCACAGCGGCCATAGCCGCGCCACGGTCTCGTCCGGGTACTTGCGCACGCGGCCGAAGGGCCAGAGGAACTGGTGCTCGACCGCGTCCTCGACGTCCGGTTCCGTGACCCGGCGCCAGAGCGGGCGGATACGCAGGTCGTCGCCGCCCGCCGGTGTGCGTTCGTAGTGCAGCAGCGGCCACGCGGCGTCCCACTCCAGCAGGCGGCCGTCGTCGTCGAGCCGGTGGAACCAGATCGGGGTGAGGTTCAGTTCCCGCGGCGCCAGGGCGCAGGCGCTCGACGCGACAGCGATCGCGAGGGCGAGGACGGAACGCAGCCGCATGCGGTCGGGCAGGATAGCTGGGCAGGGGGGCGGCGCGCCAACGTGGCGTGCGCGCGGGCAAGCAGCGCCCAGCGCAGGACGCGGCGCGGCGATGCGAACTTTGTCGGCGGCCCGACGGTACCTGTATACCGTCGCCATGGTCCGCACCATGTCCGGCATCCAACCGACCGGCAACCTGCACATCGGCAACTACCTTGGCGCGCTCGTCAACTTCGTCGAACTGCAGACGCAGTACGAGTCGTTCTTCTGCGTCGTCGACCTGCACGCGCTGACGCAGCGACCGAAGGCCGACGACCTGCGGCGCAACGTGCGCGAGGTCGCCATCGGCATGCTGGCCAGCGGCGTCGATCCCGAGCGCGCGACGCTGTTCGTGCAGTCGGACGTGCCGCAGCACGCCGAACTCGGCTGGATCCTCACCTGCCTGACGCCGCTCGGCGACCTGAACCGCATGACGCAGTTCAAGGACAAGAGCGCGCAGCAGCCCGAGAACGTCAACGCCGGCCTGTTCACCTACCCGATCCTGCAGACCGCCGACATCGCGCTCTACCGCGCCGAGCGCGTGCCGGTCGGCGACGACCAGGACCAGCACCTCGAACTCGCCCGCGAGACCCTGCGCCGTTTCAACTTCGTCTACGGCGACACCTTCCCCGACCCTCAGACCGTCCGCAGCCCGGCGCCGCGCGTCATCGGGCTCGACGGCGAGGCCAAGATGTCGAAGTCGAAGGGCAACGAGGTCGGGCTGTTCGAGACCGCCGACGAGACCATGCAGAAGCTGCGCGCGGCGAAGACCGACCCGGCGCGCCTGCGCAAGTCGGACAAGGGCACTCCCGAGGTCTGCAACATGTTCGCGTGGCACGGATTCTTCTCGCCGGCCGCACAGCGCGAGGAGATCGCCGCCGGCTGCCGCAGCGCCCAGCTCGGCTGCGTCGACTGCAAGAAGATGCTGGCGGCGAACATGGAGGCGGTGAAGGGGCCGATCCGCGAGCGCGCCGCGGCGCTGCGCGGCGACCCGGCCCGCCTCGACGACATCCTGACGGCCGGCGCCGCCAAGGCGCGCGCTGCCGCCGAGGCGACCATGGCGGTCGTGCGCGATCGCATCGGCCTGCGTCACCGCGCCGGCAGCTGAGCGACTACGAGCCATGAACCACCGCCTCCGCTTCGTTCCCCTCGCCATGTTCGCCGCCTGCGCGACCGAGCCGGCCACGCCCGAGCAGCGAGCCCAGGCCGAGCGCCGCCTGCTCGCGCCCTTCGCCGTCGACCGCGAGGTCGGCTGCACCGAGCTGCGCGTCGAACTGACCAGCAATTTCCACGGCAACGTCGGGCGGCCATCGCACGATGCCAAGCGCCACTCGATGACCCGCGAGCAAGGCGACGGCTACGTCGAGACGGTGTGGACCAACCTGTCCGGCGCGCCGGACGCGGCGTTCGTGCTCGCGATCGGCCCGACCGGGGAGATTCCCGGCGCTGCCGCCGCGCCGCGCACGCGGTTCCGCGTCGTCAATCAGGTGCGCGTGCGCGTCTACGAGGACCGCCGGCCGCTGACGCTCGGCGCCGTTGCCGCCGGCAAGGTCGTGCTGGTCCGCGAGGGCGCGACCCCGCCGCGCGAGGTCGCCGGCTTCGCCGTCGCCGACGGCGTCGTGCAGCGGCCATGACCGCGGCGGTCCGACCGGCTGCGCTCGCCGTAGCGCTCGGGCTCGCCGCCTGCGCGGCGGCGCCGTCGACGGCCGCGCCCGCGCCGGCCAGCGAACCGTGTCGCGACGAGCGCGCGCTGCTGGCGTGGCGCCGGGCAGGCAAGGCCCTGGCCGACGCGGCCGCGGCGGTGGCGGCGGGGGACGCGACCGCGCTCGCCCAGGGCGATGCCGCGGCGGTCCTCGACCTCGCCGTCGTCGTCGCCGGTTGCCCCGACTTTGTGCGCGGCCACGTCGCCTACCAGGACGTCGCACTGCGCCTGGGCGGCATGGCGGCCGCGCGCATGCGCGCGGCCTACGAAGGCTTTCGCGACGACGGCTCGCCGCGCGAGGCGTATTGCAAGGCGCGGTTGCTGCCTACGGCCTATGCGCAGAGCGCGGCGTTCGACGCCCTGCTGGCACGGGCGCCGCGCTTTGCCTGGGCGCGCCTGTCGCAGGCCCGTATCGCCCGCGGCCAGGGCCGGTTGCTCGCGGCGCTCGACGGTCTCGCCGCGGCGCTGCGCGACGATCCGGAACTCCACGAAGCGCGCCGCGAGCGCGCCGAGGCGCTCGCCGAACTGGGCCGCGACACGGAAGCCGCGGCCGACTACCGCCTGTACCTCGCCGCCGTGCCCGAGGATCGCCCCGCCGCGCGCGACTTCGTGCGCCTGCTGCTGTACCGGCTGGGGCGCGCGGCCGAGGCCGCGCCGCTGCTCGAACAGCTCCAGGCCGAGGCGCCGGCGGACCTCGAACTGCGGATGGACCGCGCCGCGGTGCACTGGCATAACGGCGACCTCGAGCGCAGCGCCGCGGCCTACGTGTCGGTGCTGGAGGCTGCGCCCGCGGCGAGCCGCGCCGCGCTCAACCTAGGGCTGCTTTACTACGAGGTCGCGCCGGCGGGGGACGCTGCGGCCGAGCGGCGCTTCTGGCCGGCGGCGCGCGCCGCCTTCCGCTGGTTCCTCGACGGACCCGCTCCGGCGGGCGGCTTCGAGCAGTACGAGCGCACGCTCGGCGTGCCGTTCCGGCTCGCGCGCATCGCGCAGCGGCTCGGCGCGGAATCGCCGGCCGGCGTCCGCCTCGCGGATCTGCGCTGGCCCGCGGGCAGCTGAAGGCCGCGGCGCGAACGGCTTCAGGGCGCTGGTGCGCAGGCCGCGAGCTGCGGTTCGAGGCGACGCCAGTCGGCGGCGGCGAGCTGGTCGCCGGTCGTGCCCGGGCGCACGAGCCGATGCCGCGGCGAGTCGATCTTGGCGATGTGCCAACCCGTCGGCGTGCGCTGCACCAGCAGGTTGCGCAGGTCGAAGTTGCGATCGCGGAAGCCGAGGTCGTGCAGTTCGCGGAGCAGGCGCCGGATGGCATTGGCGAGCGTGCGGTGCTCCGTCGCCTGCAGGGTCGGCAGCACCGCGCTGGCCGGCTGCCCGGGCCAAGCCGCGGTAACCAGGACCGCCCGCGCGACAAACCCCAGGCGTCGCTGGGCCGCCGCGAGCAGCGGCACCGGGGCGTGGAAGCCGTGCTGGCGCAACCACTGCAGTGCGTCAAACTCCCGCACCGGGCGGGGCGTCGCCCAGGGCGCCGTGCGCCGCGCGCCGCCGCGCAGGCGGGATGCCCAAGTATAGTATTCGTATACCTTTACGTAGACTTCGCCGGAACGCGTTGCGTGCCGACGAACGAACGACGTCCTGCCGTCGACCACGGTGGCACCGCGATCGCGGCGCGCAAGCTCGTCCAGGGGCGGCAGTTCGGCGCTGCGCGCCGGCCAAGCAGCATCGGTGCGAAGCAGGTGGAGAGCGGTGGGGAACCTTGTCACCAGGATGGCCGCAACGTTAGACTCCGCCGCGACTTGATGCGCCCCTGGACTTTCCAGGAATACGGCGCGCACTTCGTCTCAGGAGGAGCCAGGTGAAGACCGTCACGAAGAAAGAACTGGTCCATCGCATCGCCGAAAAGACTGGCGTGACGAAGGTCGTGGCGAAGGACGTGATCCAGTCCTTCCTCAACGCGATCATCAACGAGTTGTCCGAAGGCAACCGGCTGGAGTTCCGCGAGTTCGGCGTGTTTGAGTCGCGCGATCGCGCTGCTCGCTTGGCGCAGAATCCGCGCACACTGGAAAAGGTCCCGGTGCCGGCGAAGCGCATCGTCAAGTTCAAGGTCGGCCGCCTCATGCGCAAGAAGGTGGCTGGCGAGGACGTCGGCGAGTTGACGCTCGACGACGACGATGACGACGACGCGCCGGCGCCGAAGGCCGGCAAGGTCGCGCTCGACGGCAAGAAGCCGCCGGCCTGACGGTACGGCGTGCGCGTGCGCGAGCCCCGCGCGCGGCTCACGGCAGGCGCGCGAGCGCCTGCTCGAGATCGCCGACGAGATCTGCCTCGTCCTCGATGCCGACCGACAGCCGGATCAGCCCGTCCTGCAGGCCCGACGCGCGGCGCGTCGCCGCCGGAATCGACGCGTGCGTCATCGACGCCGGATGGTCGACGAGGCTCTCGACGCCGCCGAGGCTCTCGGCGAGCGAGAAGACGCGGAAGGACGAGCAAACCGCCATGGCCTCGGCGACCGAGGCCTTCAGTTCGACCGACACCATGCCGCCGCCGGCGCGCATTTGCTTCTTGGCGACCGCGTGGTTGGGGTGGCTCGGCAGCCACGGATAGTGCACGCGCTCGACCTTCGGGTGCCGCTCGAGCCAGCGCGCCACGGCGAGCGCGCTCTGGCAGTGCCGGTCCATGCGCACGTGCAGGGTCTTCGTGCCGCGCAGGACCAGGAAGCAGTCCATCGGGCCGGGCGTGCCGCCGCAGCTGTTCTGGAAGTGCGCAAGGTCCTTGTGCAGCGCCGGGTCGTTGCAGACCAGCGCGCCACCGACGACGTCGCTGTGGCCGCCCAGGTACTTCGTCGACGAGTGGATGACGATGTCCCAGCCGTGCGCCAGCGGCGTCTGCAGGTACGGCGTCGCGAAGGTGTTGTCGGCCATCGTCAGCGCGCCGCGCTGCTTGGCGAGCGCGGCGATGGCGGCGAGGTCGAAGCAGCGCAGCAGCGGGTTGGTCGGTGTCTCCAGCATGACCAGCTTGGTGTTCGGCTGGAACGCCGCCGCCACCTGCGCGTGGTCGGTCATGTCGACGAAGGTCGTCGCCACGCCGAACTTCTCGTACAGGGTCTTCAGGATGCGGTACGTGCCGCCGTAGAGGTCGTTGCCGGCGATGACGTGGTCGCCGCTGCGCAGCAGGTTGAGCACGCAGTGGATCGCCGCCATGCCGCTGGCGAAGCCGAGGCCGAAGCGCCCGCCTTCGAGCGCGGCGAGGTTCTGTTCCAGCGCGGTGCGGGTCGGGTTGTGCGACCGCGAGTAGTCGTAGCCCTTCGTCTGGCCGGGGGCGGCCTGGACGTAGGTGCTGGTCATGTAGACCGGCGTCATGATCGCGCCGGTCGTGGGGTCGGGGGACTGGCCGGCGTGGATCGCCTTGGTGCCGAAGCCTTGGTCGGGCGCGCTCGTCATCGGGGCGGCGAGTTTACATCTGCGCGCGCCCCGGCAACATGCTGCGCCCATATGTCCGTCGCCGAAGCTGCCGACCACGCACGCGCCTACGACCTCGACGCGCTCGAGTTCGACGTCGTGCGCGCGCTGTTGACCGAACGGCTGACGACGCCGCTCGGCCGTTCGGCGGTCGCCGCGCTTGGGCCCTGTGCTTCGGCGGCGGCGGCCAACGAGCGGCTGGCCGCCACGGCGGCGCTGGCCGCGCGCCTCGCCGAGCGCATCGAGTTGCCGCTCGCCGGGGCGATCGACGTGCGTTCGTGGCTGCTGCCGTTCCTGGCCGGCGAGCACGTGGTGCAGGCGCGCGACTTCGCCGACTGCAAGCGCGCGCTGCGGGCCGCCGAGCGCTGCCGCGTCTGGCTGCTCGCGGCCGCCGGTCCGCTGGCGGCGTTCGCCGCCGGCGCGCCCGACCTCGGGGACCTCGTCGACGAACTCGAACAGATCGTCGACGACCGCGGCGAGGTGCTCGATTCGGCCTCGCGCAAGCTGGCGGCGACCCGCCGAGAGATCGAGCAGGCGAAGCTCCAGGTCGACGCGATCTTGAGTTCGCTGTTGGCGTCGGCCGAGCTGCGCAAGCACCTGCAGGCGCCCGAACCCGTCTGGCGCCATGGTCGTCCGGCCCTGCAGGTCAAGTCCGACAGCCGCAACAAGGTGGGCGGCGTGCTGCACGACCGCAGCGCCACCGGCGCGACCTTGTTCGTCGAGCCGGAGGCGGTGATCGAGGCCGCGGATCGGCTCGCCGACGCGCAGGCGGCTGAGCGCCGGGAGATCAACGTCGTGCTCGCCGACGCCGCGCGCGGCTTGCGCCGCCACGACCGCGACGTCCTCGCCGGCGTCGAGTTCGTCGCCGCCGCCGATCTGCTGCAGGCGCAGGCCCGGCTACTCGGCGCCGGCTTCACCATTCCGCAACTGCGCGACGACGGGCCGCTGCGCATCGCCGGTGCCCGCCACCCGCTGCTGTCGATGCGCCGCGACGCCGGCCCGCAGCACGTCGTGCCGCTCGCCGTGTCGCTCGGCGATCCGCATCGCCTGCTCGTCGTCACCGGCCCGAACACGGGCGGCAAGACCGTCGTGCTCAAGACCATCGGTCTGCTCGCGCTGATGGCGATCAGCGGCGTGCCGATCCCGGCGAGCGAGGGCGCGCAGCTGCCGTTCTTCCGCGCGATCCAGGCCGACATCGGCGACGAGCAGGCGATCGCGCAGAACCTGTCGACGTTCAGTTCCCATGTGCAGCGCATCGCCCGCTGCCTGCGCAACGCCTCGCCGCACGCGCTGGTGCTGCTCGACGAACTCGGCGCCGGCACCGACCCCGAGGAGGGCGGCGTGCTCGGCTACGCCGTCCTGGAGGAGCTGCTGGCAGCGCGCACCTTTGCGGTCGTGACCACGCACCTCGGTCGGCTCAAGGACTTCGCCTACCGGCACGACGGTGCCGAGAACGGTTCGATGGCGTTCGACGGTGAGAGCCTGCGTCCGCTCTACCGCCTCGACCTCGGAATCCCCGGCAACAGCCATGCGCTCGACATCGCCAGCCGCGTCGGCATGCCGGACGCTGTGGTCGCCCGGGCCAGGCAACTGCTCGGCACGCGCGATCGCACGCTCGACAACCTGATCGAGCGCGTGCAGGTTGCGCGGCGCGACGCCGAGGCCGATCGCCAGAAGACCGCCGACCTGTCGCGCGCGGTCGCCGAGCAGCAGGCGCAGTTGGAGGGCCGGCTGGCTGACGCGGTCCGCAAGGAAACGTGGTTGCAGGAAGAGGCGGACGGCGTGGTGGAGCAGGAGTTGCGGCGTGCCCAGGCGGCGCTGCATGAGCCGCTGACCGCGCTGCAGAGCGCGCCCGGCGTCCACGGTGAGCGGGCGCGCGCGCTCAAAGGCACCGTCGACGGCCTGCTGAAGCAGGCGGCGCTGCACCGGCGGCGCATGGCGTTTTGCCAGGCCCTCAAGAAGGGCGACCAGGTGTTCTTGCCGCGCTGGCGGCGGCTGGCGACCGTGCACAAGGTCGACCGCGTCCGCGAGCAGCTGACAGTCGAGTACGGCAACGTGAAGCTGGACGTCCCGTTCGAGGACGTCTCCTGGTTGCAGCCGCTTGGTGGCTGAGTCTTCGTGAGCGCATCGACCGGCGCGCCGGTCGCGCGAGCCGCGGCGCCGCTGCAGCGCGCAGGCCCGCGTCCGGTTGTGCCGGACCGCGAGGGGCGTACCGTCACGGGCATGGCGACGCCGACGATCTTGCTGGCCGACAACGACCGGGCCGTCAGCTCCCTGCTGGTGGAACTGCTGAAGCGGTTCGGCGTGACGGCGGTGCCGGTGTACGACGGGGAGGACGCGAAGGCCAAGGGCCGCGAGCCCGGGCTGGCGGCGATCGTCTGCGACCTCGACATGCCGCGGGCCTCTGGGGTAGAGGTGCTGGAGTCGCTGGTGGACTTGCCCGCCCCGCCGCCTGCGATCGTCATCTCCGGCTACATCGACGAGGCCGTGCGGGCACGCCTCGCTCGCCTGCCGTTCGTGCGCGAGATCCTGCGCAAGCCCTTCGACCTGCTCGCCTTCGCTCGCACGGTGCGCAGCATCGCCGAGGCCTCGGCGGGCGGCGCTGCGACGGGGGAGGGGGCCTGAGCCGGCGCCGCCGCGGCAAAAAAAGGCCGCGGGCGGCCTTGAACTGCCCCCGGGCGTCGGTATCGTCCTTCCTCCCTTTCTGTTGCAGCGAGTTCGCTAGCGTAGCTCAACTGGCAGAGCACCTGATTTGTAATCTGGAGGTTGTGGGTTCAATTCCCATCGCTAGCTCCAGGTTGCAGGTGCCTCCGGTCGAGCGAGGCTGGCGGTCGCGCTGCCACTGGAAGGGACGCGCGCACGACGTAGTCGGGCGGATACCAAAGCGGCCAAATGGACCAGACTGTAAATCTGGCGGCTCAGCCTTCGCAGGTTCGAATCCTGCTCCGCCCACCAAGTCTTCGTCTCGGTCGCCTCGGCGGCTGCGGCGATGCCTCGGCGGACGCGCGACGGTAGCTCGGTAGTTGCAGTAGGCAGCAGATGGTTCGTTGCAGCAGACGATGCGGTCTGCGGTCGGCCTCACCGACCGTGGGCCGGGTTGTTCTGCGGGTGTAGCTCAATGGTAGAGCTCCAGCCTTCCAAGCTGGCTGTGAGGGTTCGATTCCCTTCACCCGCTCCAGGTCGCTCGCTCTTTTTCGTTCCTGAACGTTCGCTGCTATAGCTCAGCTGGTAGAGCACCTCCTTGGTAAGGAGGAGGTCGTGGGTTCAATTCCCGCTAGCAGCTCCAACTTCGCTTCCCCTTTCGACTGTCCGGGCCCTACCGCGGGCCCACCGATTTCGAGATCCCATGGCCAAGGAAACCTTCACCAGAACCAAGCCTCACGTGAACGTGGGGACCATCGGGCACGTTGCCCACGGCAAGACCACGACGACGGCGGCCATCACCTACACGCTCGCGTCGGTGGGCATGGCCAAGTACAAGGAGTACGCAGCCGTCGCCAAGGGCGGCACCGTCCGTGACGCCACCCGCGTCGTCACGATCTCGGCCGCGCACGTCGAGTACGAGACGAAGAACCGTCACTACGCGCACGTCGACTGCCCCGGCCACGCCGACTACGTGAAGAACATGATCACGGGCGCCGCGCAGATGGACGGCGCCATCCTCGTGGTCGCCGCCGACGACGGCCCGATGCCGCAGACCAAGGAGCACGTGCTGCTGGCGCGCCAGGTCGGCGTTCCGGCCATCGTCTGCTACCTGAACAAGTGCGACCTCGTCGACGACGCCGAGCTGCTCGACCTCGTCGAGATGGAGATCCGCGAGCTGCTCAACAAGTACGAGTACCCCGGTGACACGGCCAAGGTCGTGCGCGGCGCGTCGTTCAAGGCGCTGCAGACGCCCAACCCGGGCCCGGACAACCCCGACAGCAAGTGCATCTTCGAGCTGATGGACGCGATCGACGCGGCCATCCCGGAGCCCAAGCGCGAGCTCGACAAGTCGTTCCTGATGCCGGTCGAGGACGTGTTCTCGATCGAAGGTCGCGGCACCGTCGCGACTGGTCGCGTCGAGCGCGGCCGCGTCAAGGTCGGCGACACGGTCGAGGTCGTCGGCATCCGCGACACGCGCGATGTCGCGATCACGGGCGTCGAGATGTTCCAGAAGTCGCTCGACGAGGGCATCGCCGGCGACAACGTCGGTCTGCTGCTCCGTGGCCTCAAGAAGGAGGACATCGAGCGCGGCATGGTGCTCGCGGCCAAGAAGTCGATCACGCCGCACACCAAGTTCGATGCTCAGGTCTACGCCCTGACGAAGGAAGAAGGCGGCCGCCACACGCCGTTCATGAACGGCTACCGCCCGCAGTTCTACTTCCGCACGACGGACGTGACCGGCACGGCCAAGCTCAAGGCCGCTGAGATGTGCATGCCCGGCGACAACGTCGAGATCGAGGTCGAGCTGATCACCCCGATCGCGATGGACGAGCACCAGCGCTTCGCCATCCGCGAGGGCGGCCGCACGGTCGGCGCCGGTCGCGTCACGAAGATCATCGCCTGATTCCGATCAGGTGACGGACCGCACGGCGCTTCGGCGTCGTGATCGTGTCCCTGGCGCGGCCCGGCCGCGTCGGGGGCATGGCAAAGGGCAGTAGCTCAACTGGTAGAGCAGTCGATTCCAAATCGACCGGTTGAGGGTTCGATTCCTTCCTGCCCTGCCATCATCGACCGGTTCGGAGCCTGCGCTGGCAACGGCGCTGTCCGGGCTGGGTCGCCCGCACCGGTCGTCCACATGGACGCCCGACGGGTGATGGGCCGTGGCGCCGAGGCGTCACGGCCCTTAGTGTTTTCCGCTTCCGTCTTCCGTCGCGATCGAACGGCCGCAGGTCGCTCGCCGCGACGGCATCGTCTGGCTTCGTTGGTGCGGCCGCCGTGTCGCGCCGCAGAGGTTGTTGTCTCGTGAGCTATCGCAAGGACCAAGGTCGCTACGCGCGCATGGCTGCCTTCTGGGCGCTGCTGTCCCTCGCGGCGTACGGCTGCTTCCACGGCGGCGGGTTGTCCGACCTGCTCGAGAACTGGCTCGGCGCGTCCAACCAGGTCTTCGTCGATCCCTTCCCGATCCTGAAGACGCTGAAGACGTCGACGTTGCTCGCCCTCGGCGCGCTGGCGGCGATCGCGTTTTCCATCCACAGCATCCTGAACCGGCCTCGGGTCGCTGACGCGCTGATCGAGACCGAGGCCGAGCTGATGAAGGTCACCTGGCCGACTTGGGGCGAAGCTTGGCAGGGCACGCTCGCAGTCACGGCCATGGTCGTGATCCTTTTCGCGTTCCTGACGGTCGCCGACCTCGGTCTGATCAAGGTGATGTTGATGCTGATGGGGGGCGCCTGATGGCACTCGACTGGTACTTCCTCCGCGTGCAGGTCGGTCGCGAAGACCGCATCCGCGAGAGCATGGTTCGCCGCCTCAAGCAGGCTGGCATCGAAAATCTCGTGCCGCAGATCGTCGTGCCGACGGAAACGATCGCCGACCATCGCCAGGGCAAGAAGACGGTCAAGCGCCGCAAGCTCTACCCGGGCTACCTGATGGTCCAGATGGACCTCTCGGACTCGGTGTGGTTCGTGCTGCGCGAGACGCCCGGCTTCGGCGACTTCGTCGGTGGCGCGGCACAGCCGACGCCGGCCCGCGGTGAGGACGTCGAGAAGGTCCTCGCGCACATGGATGCCAGCAAGGACCAGCCGAAGGCGGCGATCGCGTTCAAGAAGGGCGACCGGGTCAAGATCAAGACCGGTGCCTTCGAGAACACCGACGCGGTGGTTGAGGAGGTCCATGCCGAGAAGGGCATGCTGGACGTCTCGGTCAACTTCTTCGGTCGACCGACACCGATGTCGCTCGGATATTGGGAAGTGGAGTTGATTTAAACCGCGCGATCTGCTTGAATCTTCGCCCCTTTCCGTGAGCGGTGGTCAACCGTTCACGGCCTGCCCTCGCGGGCAGGAACTTCTCCTGTGGGAGGGTGCGCCGCGCGAGCGCGCATCCGCCTGGACCGCTGAGAGACCGACATGGCCAAGGAAGTAACCGGAATCGTCAAGCTGCAGTGCCCGGCCGGGCAGGCGACGCCTGCTCCGCCCGTGGGTCCTGCGCTCGGTCAGCACGGCATCAACATCGGGCAGTTCGTCAAGCAGTTCAACGACGAGACGCGCGCCCAAGCCGGACTGATCATCCCTGTCGTCATCACGGTCTACAAGGACCGCACGTTCTCGCTGCAGTACAAGTCGCCGCCGGCGTCGGTGCTGCTCAAGCGTGCGGCCAAGATCGCGAGCGCGGCGGCTACCCCGGGTAGCCAGGTCGCCGGCCAGGTGACGCGCGCCCAGGTGCGCGAGGTCGCCCAGCTGAAGATGAAGGACCTCAACGCAGCGTCGGTCGAGGCCGCGATGCGCATGGTCGAGGGTACCGCACGCTCGTGCGGGATTCGCGTCGTCGACTGATTCCCGCGCAGCCGCGGGCGGCGCGCCAGCGCCGTTGCCGCGACCGCCGCAACCGCACACTTCCCAGGACACATCCATGGCTCGCATCCGCAGCCGTCGTTACCAGAAGGCCGCCGAAAAGGTCGACCGGAATCGTCGCTATCCGGTGATCGAAGGCCTCGCGCTCATCAAGTCGCTCGTCGGCCCGAAGTTCGACGAGACGATCGACGTCGCCGTTCGCATCGGCATCGACGCCAAGAAGACCGACCAGCTCGTGCGTGGCTCGGTCAGCCTGCCGAAGGGCACCGGCAAGTCGGTGAAGATCGCCGTGTTCGCCGAGGGCGATCGGGCGAAGGACGCGCTGGCTGCCGGCGCGGACTTCGTTGGCTCCGCGGACCTCGCGGACAAGATCGAGAAGGGCTGGACCGACTTCGACATGACGATCGCGTCGCCCGACATGATGAAGTACGTCGGCAAGCTCGGAAAAGTGCTCGGCCCCCAAGGCAAGATGCCGTCGCCGAAGGCCGGCACCGTGACGCCGAACGTCGCCGCCGCCGTGCGCGAGTTCAAGGCCGGCAAGATCGAGTTCCGGACCGACGCCGGTGCTAACGTCCACGCCGCCATCGGCAAGAAGTCGTTCCAGGCCGAGGACCTCGCCGCCAACTTGACGGCGTTCCTCGACCACCTGCGCACGTTGCGTCCTTCGCAGGCCAAGGGCGAGTTCATCAAGAAGGTCGTCGTCTCCGCATCGATGGGCCCGGGCGTCGCCCTCGCCGTCCAGTAAGGAGCTCCGCCATGCCCAACATCGTCAACGAGATCCTTCTCACCGATCTGACCCGCGAGTTCCGGAGCATGGGCTCGTGCGTGGTCGTGGAGTTCGGCAAGCTTAAGCCGCAGCACGATCGCGAGATCCGTGGTCAGCTGCGAGCCGCCGGCATCCGCTACCGTGTCGTCCGCAACCGTCTCGCCTCGCGCGCTTTCGCGGCGCTCGACCTGGACATGGGGCCCGCGATGAGCGGCCGCTGCGGCATCGCCATCGCGCAAAAGGAAGGCGCCATCCAGGCGGCCAAGATCCTGCGCGACTGGATCAAGAAGACCAAGGACGCGCCGATCGTCATCAAGGGCGGCGTCGTGGAGGGTGCTGCATACGTCGGGACCGCCGCTCAGCTGATCGCGGATCTGCCGGATCGCAACACCGTCAATACCCAGATCGTGTCGGCCATGTCGGGCCCGGCGCGGTCGCTGGCCAGCATCGTCAGCGCCGTTGCCGGCGGCTTGGCGCGCTGCATTCAGGCGAAGGTCGACGCCCAGTCCAAGGGCGGCGACGCGGCTGCCTCGTAAGTTCTCACCCTTCCTGCACTTCCAACCCTAAAGGTCGTTCCAGTCATGTCGGACAATGCAAACGTGGTTCTCGATGCCGAGCTCGAGGACATCTTCAAGAAGATCGATGGCCTGAGCCTGGGCAAGGCCGCTCAGCTGGTCAAGGCGATGGAGGCCCGCTGGGGCGTGTCGGCGGCGGCTCCGGTCGCGGTCGCAGCTCCGGCCGGTGGCGGCGCGGCGGCGGCGCCGGCGGCTGAGGAGAAGACCGAGTTCTCCGTCGTCCTCAAGGAAGGCGGCGCGAACAAGATCAACGTCATCAAGGTGGTCCGCGAGATCACCGGCCTCGGCCTCAAGGAGGCCAAGGCGCTCGTCGACGAGGCGCCGAAGCCGGTCAAGGAAGGCGTCAACAAGGACGAGGCCAACGACATCAAGAAGAAGCTCACCGAGGCTGGTGCCACGGTCGAGATCAAGTAGTGCGCCGAGCCGGAGTCGCAGGACTCCGGTGGGCTGGCGGCGGGCTGGTGGTGGGCTGGCAGTGCCTATGGCGCTCGTCCGTTCCTTCGCCCGCGCTGCCGCGTAGGCCCCGTCGCCCCATCGCAGTTTTCGATTGCGAGTGGGTGGGCGGGGCCGCTACGCTTCCATGATCGAGTTGGTTCGCTTTTTGCAGGCGTCGAGGCCCGGGTCGTCCTCCGGGCTGACGCGTCGCACCTCTGCGTCGAGCCACGGCGCAAGGGTGTTGTGCCGCCGCTCGCGTTGGTTGGCTGATCGCTCCCACCAGGCTGATGTAGGCGCCTTCCCCGGGCGCGCAGGTTGAATTGCATGGAGACCAAAGTCTACGGGCGTTACCGGTCCGTCGCCGAGATCCCCGACCTCGTCGAAATGCAGACGAAGTCGTACTTGAGCTTCCTGCAGCCCGAGATCGCGCCCAACCGGCGCAAGGTCGAAGGCCTCGAGGCGTTGCTGCGCGAGGTCTTCCCGATCTTCTCGTACGACAAGACCCTCAGCCTCGAGTACATCAGCTACGAGCTGGGGCGGCCGCGGTACACGGTCGAAGAGTGCCGCAAGCTGCGCGTCACGTTCGGCTATCCGTTCAAGATCCGCGTTCGCTTGGTCAAGCCGGAGCCCGTCGAGGAGGACATCTACCTCGGCGAGATCCCGATCATGATCGGCGGCGGCGAGTTCATCGTGAACGGCAGCGAGCGCGTCACGGTCAGCCAGTTGCATCGCTCCCCGGGCATCGACTTCTCGGTCGAGCTCCACACCGGCGAGAAAAAGCTGCACTCGTGCTGGATCATCCCCGAGCGCGGCTCGTGGATCGAACTCAACGTCACGAAGAAGGACGCCGTCGCGATCCGCATCGATCAGTCGGGCAAGTTCTCGTGCACGACGCTGCTGCGGGCGATGGACCAGAAGTTCTCGACCGACGCGGCGATCCTGCGCGAGTTCTACGACGTCGAGAAGGTCGGTCGCAAGAAGAGCGATCCCGAGGCGAAGTTCGCCAAGCAGCTGGTCGGCACCTACGCGGTCGGCGACATCGTCGACGCGGCCAGCGGCGATCCGTTCGTGCGCAGCGGCGAGGAGATCACGGAAGAGGCGGCGCGCGCCATCGCCGCGAGCGAACTGCGCGAGGTCGAGGTCCTGCGCGATCCTGAGGACCACCTGATCCTCAACACGCTCAAGGAAGACACGACCAACAGCCACGAAGAGGCGCTGCTGAAGATCTACCAGCGCCTGCGCCCCGGCAACCCGCCGCAGATCGAGAAGGCGCGCGAGCTCTTCCACGAGAAGTTCTTCGACGAGACGCGCTACCGCCTGGGGCGCGTGGGCCGGTTCCGTCTCAACCGCAAGTTCGGCACCCAAACGGCGGAGACGCAGCAGACGCTGCAGGCCGCAGACTTCGTGCAGGCGATCCGTTACATCCTCGGCCTGCGCAAGGGTGAAGGCGAGATCGACGACATCGACCACTTGGGCAACCGCCGCGTGCGCACGATCCACGAACTCGCCGGCGACGAGTTCCGCAAGGGCTTCCTGAAGCTCCGGCGCACTGCCCAGGAGCGCATGAACCTGGAGAACGTCGACACGGTCACGCCGCGGAACCTGATCAACAGCAAGACGTTCTCGTCCGCCATCGAGTACTTCTTCGCCCGCGGTGAGCTGAGCCAAGTCGTCGACCAGACCAACCCGCTGTCGCAACTGACGCACGAGCGCCGGCTCTCGGCCCTCGGTCCGGGCGGCCTCAACCGCAAGCGCGCCGGCTTCGAGGTGCGCGACGTGCACATCTCGCACTACGGCCGGTTGTGCCCGATCGAGACGCCGGAAGGCGCCAACATCGGCCTCATCTCCAGCCTCGCCATCTACAGCGCCCTCGACGAGTACGGCTTCCTGACGACGCCGTACATCGTCATCAAGAACGGCAAGGCCACCGACGATGTCGTGCGGCTCCGCGCCGACGAAGAGAACAACGCCATCCTCGCGCCCGCCGACACGGACGTGGACAAGTCGGGCAAGCTCGTCGGCGACGAGCAGGGCCGAGTCATCGCGCGCGTCAAGGGCGACCCGGCGCTCGTCGACACCAAGGACGTCCAGTACATGGACGTCAGCACCAAGCAGGTGGTGGGTGTCAGCGCTTCGCTGATCCCGTTCCTCGAGCACGACGACGCCAACCGCGCGCTGATGGGCTCGAACATGCAACGGCAGGCCGTCCCGCTGCTGCAGTCGGACGCGCCGCTCGTCATGACCGGCATGGAGCGCGAGGTCGCGCGCAACTCGAGCCTCGTCGTCCGCGCCCGCAAGGGCGGCACGGTGACGGCCGTCGATGCATCGCGCATCGTGGTCGGCGACGACGTCTACAAGTTGCGCAAGTACGAGGCGCTCAACGAGCGCACGTGCCAGACGCAGACGCCGATCGTCAAGCTCGGCCAGAAGGTCAAGGCGGGCGAAGTGCTCGCCGACGGCGCCGCGACGAAGAACGGCGTGCTTGCCCTGGGCAAGAACGTCACGGTCGCGTTCATGCCGTGGGACGGCTACAACTACGAAGACGCCATCCTCCTGAGCGAGAACCTCGTCAAGGACGACGTGTACACGTCGATCCACATCGACGAGTTCGAGATCGAGATCCGCGAGACGAAGCTCGGGCGCGAGGAGTTCTCGCGCGACATCCCGAACGTCTCCGAGAAGGCGCTGCGCCACCTCGACGAGACCGGCATCGTGCGCGTCGGCACGCGCGTGAAGCCGGGTGACATTCTGGTCGGCAAGGTCGCGCCGAAGAGCAAGAGCGAACTGACGCCCGAGGAGAAGCTGCTGCACGCGATCTTCGGTCGCGCTGGCGAGGACGTGAAGAACGCCTCCCTCGAGGTCCCGACCGGCGTCGAGGGCATCGTGATCGGCGCCGAGAAGTTCAGCCGCAAGGTGAACCTCACGGAGATCGAGCGCAATCGCAACCTCGAGGAGATCAAGAACGCGGAGGTCGAGTTCCTCAAGCAGTACCGCGCCAGCACGAAGAAGCTGCTGGACGACGCCAAGGAGATCCTCGGCGCGCCGGTTGCGTCGACCGAGGGCAAGCGCCTCGGCGTCAACGACGAGATGCTGATCCTCGACCTGCGCACGGTTCGCGACCGCGTTCGCCAGGTGGCGGAGGAGACGACGGATGCGAAGAACCGAGCTGCGCTCATGCAGGGTCTGCAAGCGTTCAACGACCGCATCGAGGAGTCGGAGGCCGAGAAGAACAAGCTCGTCAACCGGCTGTCGCGCGGCGACGAACTGCCACAGGGCGTGCTGGAGATGGTCAAGGTCTATGTCTCGACCAAGCGCCGCATCTCGGTCGGCGACAAGATGGCTGGTCGCCACGGCAACAAGGGCGTGATCAGCAAGATCCTCCCGCAGGAGGACATGCCGTTCCTCGCTGACGGCACCCCTGTCGACATCGTGCTGAACCCGCTCGGCGTGCCGAGCCGCATGAACGTCGGCCAGATCCTGGAGACGCACCTCGGCTGGGCGGCCAAGAAGCTCGGCTGGCAGGTGGTGTCGCCGGTGTTCGACGGCGCGAGCGAGCAGGAGATCGAAGAGGCTCTGCACACGGCCGGCTTCGCCAAGGACGGCAAGTCGACGCTGTACGACGGCCGGACCGGCGAGGCATTCACGCAGCGCGTCACGGTCGGCACGCTTTACATGCTCAAGCTGCACCACCTCGTCGACGACAAGGTGCACGCGCGTGCGACCGGTCCGTACTCGTTGATTACGCAGCAGCCGCTCGGCGGCAAGGCCCGCTTCGGCGGCCAGCGCTTCGGCGAGATGGAAGTGTGGGCGCTCGAGGCCTACGGCGCGGCCAACATCCTCCAGGAACTGCTGACCGTGAAGTCCGACGACGTCGACGGCCGCACCAAGATCTACGAGGCGATGGTCAAGAACGAGAACATCCTCGAACCTGGCACGCCCGTGTCCTTCGGCGTGCTCTGCAACGAGATCAAGGGCCTTGGCCTGAACATCGAGCTGCACAAGCGCGGCGCCGCTGAGACCGTCCTGCCCGGCTGACGTCTCACGGCACCGTCCGTACCGCACACAACGAATCCGAGTCCACTCGCGCCGCGGCGAAGCCGCGACGCCACCAGCAACGCAGGCGCACGATGGTCGAACCCATCTACGACAAGATCAACGACTACGCTTCCGTGACGATCCGTCTGGCCTCGCCCGAGGACATCCGGGCGTGGTCCTTCGGCGAGGTCAAGAAGCCGGAGACGATCAACTACCGCACGTACCGGCCGGAGCGCGACGGCCTGTTCTGCGAGCGCATCTTCGGCCCGGAGAAGGACTGGGAGTGCTCGTGCGGCAAGTACAAGGGCATCAAGCACAAGAACATCACGTGCGACAAGTGCGGCGTGATGATCACGCACAGCCGCGTGCGCCGGAAGCGCATGGGGCACATCAACCTCGCCGCTCCAGTTGCGCACATCTGGTTCTTCAAGGCGATGCCGTCGCGCCTTGGCACGCTGCTGGGCCTGAAGACCGCGAGCCTGGAGAAGGTCATCTACTTCCAGGACTACATCGTCATCGAGCCGGGCGACACGCCGCTCAAGGCGCTGCAGCTCCTGTCCGAGGACGAATTCCGGCAGGCGCGCCAGAAGTACGGCATGGGCTTCCAGGCCGGCATGGGCGCCGAGGCCATTCGCGAGCTGCTCCGCCGCCTCGACCTCGCCACGCTCAGCGAGCAGCTGCGCGAGGACCTCAAGCGCACGGAGAGCAAGCAGAAGATCAAGGACTACATCAAGCGGCTCAAGACCGTCGAGATGCTGCGTGACTCCGGCAACAAGTCGGAGTGGATGATCCTCGATGCGATTCCGGTGATCCCGCCGGACCTGAGGCCGCTGGTCCCGCTCGACAGCGGCAACTTTGCGACTTCGGACCTCAACGACCTCTACCGCCGCCTCATCAACCGCAACAACCGGTTGAAGAAGCTGCTCGACCTCAACGCTCCCGAGGTCATCATCCGCAACGAGAAGCGGATGCTCCAGCAGTCGGTCGACGCGCTGTTCGACAACAACCGCTGCCGCCGTCCGGTCCTCGGCTCGAGCAACCGCCCGCTCAAGTCGCTGACCGACATGATCAAGGGCAAGCAGGGGCGCTTCCGCGAGAACCTGCTCGGCAAGCGTGTCGACTACTCGGCGCGCTCGGTCATCGTCGTCGGTCCGGACCTGCGGCTGCACCAGTGCGGCCTGCCGAAGATCATCGCGCTGGAACTGTTCCAGCCGTTCATCATCCGGCGCCTCAAGGAACTCGGCCACGCCGACACGATCAAGTCGGCGAAGAAGATGCTGGAGCGCAAGGACGAGGAGGTCTGGGACATCCTCGAAGAGGTGATCCAGAACCACCCGGTGCTGCTCAACCGCGCGCCGACGCTGCACCGCGTCGGCATCCAGGCCTTCGAGCCGGTGCTGGTCGAGGGCAACGCGATCCGCATCCACCCGCTGGTCTGCTCCGGCTTCAACGCCGACTTCGACGGCGACCAGATGGCAGTCCACCTGCCGCTGTCGTTCGAGGCGCAGATCGAAGCGTCGACGCTGATGCTGTCGACGAACAACATCTTCTCGCCGGCGCACGGCGGCCCGATCATCGCGCCGAACCAGGACATCGTCCTCGGTTGCTATTGGCAGAGCCTGTCGCGCCCCAACGAGCTGGGTGAGGGCAAGCGCTTCGCCAGCCGCGACGAAGTGTGGATGGCCTACTCGGCCGGCAAGATCCACATCCACGCCCGCATCAAGGTGCAGTTCGCGGCGGACGTCGAGGTCCGCAACCAGGGCAACACGGAGGTCACCGACGGCAAGAAGCCCGTCGAGACGACCGCCGGCAGGATCATGTTCAACGAGATCCTGGATCCGGGCATGCCCTTCTACAACCACGACCTCGACAAGAAGGGCCTGTCCAGCATCATCGCCGATTGCCATCTGCGGCTCGGACGTGAAGCGACGCTGCACCTCCTCGACCGCATGAAGGAGGTCGGCTTCAAGGCGGCGACGCGCGCCGGCTTGTCGTTCGGCAAGGACGACATGGTCGTGCCGCCGACGAAGGACAAGATCATCGCGCAGACCCAGAAGGACGTGGAGAAGATCCACGTCGCGCACAGCCGCGGCATCATCACCGAGGGCGAGCGCTACCTGAAGGTCATCGACGCGTGGACGCACGCGCGCGAGCGCATCGGCGAGGACATGCTGCACTCGCTGCGCAACGACACCCGCGACGGTCGGTTGTACGTCAATCCGATCTTCTGCATGGTCATGTCGAAGGCGCGTGGCTCGGTCGAGCAGATCCGCCAGCTCGCCGGCATGCGCGGCCTGATGGCGAAGCCGTCGGGCAAGATCATCGAGCAGCCGATCAAGGCCAACTTCCGCGAAGGCCTGCGCGTCCTGGAGTACTTCTCCTCGACGCACGGCGCCCGCAAGGGTCTGGCCGACACCGCGCTCAAGACCGCCGACTCGGGTTACCTCACCCGCAAACTGGCGGACGTGGCGCAAAACGTCGTGATCAGCATCGAGGACTGCGGCACCATCCACGGCGTCGACAAGGGCACCGTGTACCAGGGTGACAAGGTCGCCGTCAGCTTCGTGGACGCCGTGCGCGGCCGCGTGGCCCTGCAGGCGATCGTCGATCCGATGACCGAAGAGGTCATCGTCGAGAAGAACGGCCTGATCACGGTCGACATCGCCAAGCGCATCGAGCGCGTGGCCAGCAGCGAGAGCATTCGCGTGCGCTCGCCGCTCACGTGCGAAGCCGGCATCGGCATCTGCGCGCGCTGCTACGGCATGGACTTGTCACGCAGCGCCGTGGCCGAGCCGGGGCTCGCCGTCGGCATCATCAGCGCCCAGTCGATCGGCGAACCGGGCACGCAGCTGACGATGCGCACGTTCCACATCGGTGGCACGGCCTCGAAGAAGGTCGAGGACACCGAGATCAAGAACAAGCGCGCCGGCCGCGTGCAGTTCGCCAACCTGACGACCGTCGTCGTCGCGGCGGATGAGCAGAAGGGCAAGAGCACGACCCAGGTCATCGCCCTGAAGCGCAAGGGCGAGATCCTGATCGTCGACGCCAAGGACCGCGAACTCGAACGGCACGTCGTGCCGCTCGGCGCCGAGGTCCACGTCACCGACGGGCAAGAGGTCAAGGAGCAAACCAGCCTCTGCTCGTGGGATTCGCACCACAACCCGATCCTCGCCGAGGTCTCGGGAACGGTCCGCTACGAGGACATCCTCGAAGGCAAGACGTTCCGCACCGAGCGCGACGCCGAGACGAAGGTCCAGCGCAAGGTGATGATCGAGCACAAGGGTGACCTGCACCCGAACCTCGTCATCGTCGACAAGAACGAGAACCGCCTGGCCATCATCCAGATGCCGGAGAAGGCGTATCTGCTCGTCGAGAACGGCGAGGAAGTCGCGGCCGGCAAGCTGCTCGCCAAGACGCCGCGCGAGATCCAGGGCACGCAGGACATCACGGGCGGTCTGCCGCGCGTGACCGAGCTCTTCGAGGCGCGGCGCCCGAAGGACCCGGCGGTGCTGTCCGAGATCGATGGCGTCGTCGACCTCGGCGAGAAGCGTCGTGGCAAGCGCACGATCATCGTCAAGGGCGAGGGCGGCCTCGACCGCGAACATCTCGTGCCGCAGGGCAAGAACCTGCGCGTCCAGCGCGGCGACCACGTGATCGCTGGCGAGGCCCTCGTCGACGGCCCGCTCGTGCCGCAGGACATCCTGGCGATCCAGGGCGAGAAGCCGGTGCAAAACTACCTGCTGCGCGAGATCCAGACGGTCTACCGCGCGCAGGGCGTCAGCATCGACGACAAGCACATCGAGATCATCCTCGGCCAGATGATGCGCAAGGTGCAGGTCGAGGATCCGGGTGACAGCGACTTCCTGCCGGGGGCCGTCGTAGACAAGTTCCGCTTCCGCGAGTCCAACGCGCAGTTGGGCGGCCAGCGCAAGAAGCCGGCGACGGCCTCGCCGCTGCTGCTCGGCATCACCAAGGCCTCGCTGCAGTCCGACTCGTTCATCAGCGCCGCGTCGTTCCAGGAGACGACCAAGGTTCTGACCGAGGCCGCACTCGCGGGCAAGAGCGACGAACTGGTCGGCCTCAAGGAAAACGTCATCCTTGGCCACCTCGTCCCGACCGGTACGGGCTTCCGCAACTACCAGAAGACCCGTGTCCGCAAGAACGTCGACCTGCAGGCCGCCGCCGAGGAAATCGGCCGGCTCAGCAAGCAGGGCTTCCTCGACCAGGGCGGTCCCGTCATCCGCCTCGAAGGCATCGATCCGCCGAGCCCGGCCGTACAACCGGCCGACGACGTCTGATCGCAGCCTTGGCCGCCGTCCTCTCCGGGCGGCGGTTGATCCCCGCCGGTTCGCTGGTGGGGTTGCAAACCCCGAATCAATCTCTATCCTGTCGCGCCCCCGATATCCGGACTGCCAGATGCCCACGATCAACCAGCTCATCCGCAAGGGTCGGAAGAAGATCACCTACAAGAGCAAGTCGCCGATCCTCGATGCGTGCCCGCAGAAGCGTGGTGTGTGTCTGCAAGTCAAGACGATGACGCCCAAGAAGCCCAACTCGGCGCTGCGCAAGATCGCGCGCGTGCGCCTGAGCAACGGCAAGGAGACGACGGTGTACATCCCGGGCGAGGGCCACAACCTGCAGGAACACTCCATCGTGCTGATTCGCGGCGGCCGCGTCCGCGACCTGCCTGGTGTGCGGTACCACGTCCTGCGTGGTTGCCTCGACGCCTCGGGCGTCGAAAACCGCCGCCGCAGCCGCAGCAAGTACGGCGCGAAGCGCCCGAAGAAGTGATTGTCGTTTCCGCCGTAACCGCAGCAGCCATTCCCCAAGCAGTCGACGGCGCGCACCGGCGCCTAGTCCCTTCAAAGCCAGCCTGAGTCCCCGATGCCTCGTTCCTACAAGTCGACCGAAGTCTTCCTCAAGGGCGACCCCCGGTACAACAACAAGCTCGCCAGCAAGATCATCAACAAGATCATGCTGCAGGGGAAGAAGAACACCGCCCAGCGGCTGTTCTACGATGCCCTCGACACCGTCTGCAAGAAGGTCGAAGGGGCGGACCCGATCAACGTCTTCACGACCGCGATCGAGAACATCAAGCCGCGCGTCGAGGTGCGCAGCAAGCGCGTCGGCGGCGCGACCTACCAGGTGCCGCGTGAGGTCAACAAGCGTCGCCAGCAGAGCCTGGCGATTCGCTGGTTGATCGACGCTGCGCGCAGCAAGCGCGGCAAGCCGATGGCGAAGTCGCTTGCGGAGGAGTTGTTCGACGCGTTCAACAACCAGGGCGCCGCCGTCACGAAGAAGGAGAACGTGCACAAGATGGCCGAGGCGAACAGCGCCTACAGCCACTTCGCCTGGTGAGTCCACCTCGCCTGGTGCGCCAACGCACGGCGAGCTGACTCGGGGTCACACGTCCGGATGCGCCGTGACGACGCCCGCAACGCAAGGCCGCCGCAGGGCGGCCTTGCGCGTTTCCCGGCAGGGCACGCGGAAGAAGATCCCGCCCTGGGCGTCTGATCGTCGAGCGGGGCTGCTGTCGTCACCCTGCCAGTCTGCTACGCTGCCCCGAAGCCGATGAAGTTGCCCATTCCATTCCTGCTCTACACGATCGCGGTGGGGCTCGCGTGCTACGCCGGCTTGATGGTCTACGAGATCGTGCCGCTGCGCGACCGGGCGGTGCGCGACAAGGCAACGGCGGATGGCAACAAGGAGGGCAGCGCAGCGGTCGAGAAGGGCCGGTCGCGTGGCGCCAAGACCTCGAACTGGGTCTACTCGCGCGAGGCCGAGCCATGGTGGGCCAGCCTCAAGAACACCAATTGGACCGGCAAGCCGCCGCCTCCGCCGCCTAAGGACCCGGCGCAGACCGCCGCCGAGACGAAGCCGGTGGTGCTCGCCGACGAGCGGCCGCTCGAGCAGTTGATCGAGCTGGTGTCGCTCGTCTACGACGGCCAGTTCGAAGGCAAGGGCGGCAACTCGCACGTGATCGTTCGCTTCAAGCCTGAGGCCAACGTGCAACCGCCGGAGTGGTGGGTCCGCGAGAACGTCGCGCAACCGGGCGCGGGCAGTCCGGCTCGGATGGCCGGCGCCGCCGACACGGTTCCTGGGCGCGGCGCCGGCCGCGGCGGCCGCGGCGGCAACCAAGTCGGCGCAGCTGCCGTCGCGCCGGGGGGCCGCCCGCCGACCCAGCCGGCCGCGTCGGCGACGCCCATGCCGTCCTCGGGCGGACTCTCGGGTCGCGAAGTCCTGCAGAAGATCTGGGTGCAGGATGGTGGCGACCCGCGCCGCGGTGCGCAGCTCTGGCCGATCAAGTCGAACGACGGGCGCGAACTCGGCGCGATCCGCCTCGTTCGCGTGGCGCCGGATGCGCAGTCGGCGTTCTTCGCGCGCGTGCCTCCCGCGCGGGACGGCGAGCCGGCGCCCGCCGCCAAGGAAGAGGAGCTGATCAAGACGATCGCGGACCTCTCCCAGGACATCCTGCGCGAGTTGCGTGTCCTGCAAGGTCGCGACAAGGGTGCGAATCCTGGCGACAAGCCCAAGCTGACGATCGTCGATGACGGGCCGCCCAAGTGGACCGACGTCGAGGAAACGACGCGCGATGGCAACCGCTACAACGTCGGTCGTAAGGACGAGCAGCGCTGGCGCGACGACCAGGACAAGGTGATGGAGCAGATCACCGCCGACACCTACGTGTCGCGCTCTGGCGTGCGCGGGCTCATCGTCAAGGCGGTCGACGAGCAGCTCTCCGGCAGCTTCGGCGTCGTCGCTGGCGACGTCCTGCTGGAGGTCAACGGCCGCAAGGTCGAGTCGAAGGCGCAGACCGTCGCCTTCGTCAAGGAAGACTACAAGCGCGGCGTGCGCACGTACGTCAGCAAGTGGATGTCGAATGGCCAGGTCGTCGAGCGCTCGTACACCGTGCGCGATCGCTGAGACCGTGGGGGTCTTGCGTTCGACGACCTCGCGACGCGCAGCCGGTTGGTTGCGGATCGAGCGCGCGCCGTCCGTGACGCGGCGCGAGGGACGATCGGTGCGTTGCGGCCACGACGCGCGTTGGTCGACGTGCCGCCAACGAGGCCGCAGAGACCGGTTCCTGCCGGCCCGACGCGCAACTGCTGCGCCGCAATTGCGATGAAGGTCTCGCAGGACGCCGCCGTGTCGGGGCTGGTCACCGTGGACTGCGGCAACTCGACGATCGATTGCTTGCGCCACGACGACGGGGCGCGCGCGCGGTTGCCGCACGAGGCGTCCGACGAACTATGCGGGATCCTCGCCGGGGCCCGCCGCATCGTCGCAGTCAGCGTTGTCCCGGGATCCCTGGCGGCGCTGCGCATGGTCGCCGAGCGCTGCGGCGTGCCGGTCGCGTTCGCTGGGATCGAGTTGCCTTGTCCGTTGCGCCTCGACTACGCGACGCCTGCCACACTTGGCGCGGATCGGTGGGTGGGTTGCCTCGCTGCCCACCGCGAAGCCGGGCGCGCCATCGTCGTCGACTGCGGCACTGCGACAACGGTCAACCTCGTCGAGGAGGACGGCACGTTTCGCGGCGGGCCGATCGCGCCGGGTTTGCGCGCCTTCGAACTCGGCATGCGGCACGCGACGCCGGCCTTGCCTTCCCCCCGACTCGACGCCGATCCGCCGGCCTTGCCGCGTACGACCCAGGACGCCGTCGACGCGGGCGTGCTCCACGGCTACTGCGGCCTCGTCGAGCGCCTCGTCGCAGGCGTCCTCGCGGCGGCCCGCGGCGGCGCGACGGTGTTCGTGACCGGCGGCAACGCCGATCGGGTCCGGCGACTTGCCCGCTTGCGCGGTCGCAGCGCGCCCGATCTCGTGCACCGCGGACTGCGTCTCCTGGCCGCTGAGCCGCCGTGCGCGCGCTGACGCCGCCTGGCCGCGCCGGGGTCGCCGTTTACCGGTTCGAGTCCGCCGAGCGGGCCGGCATCCTCGCTTGCTTGCGTTCGCCGACCGGCTGCGAAGCCGATCCTCCGGTCGATCGTCCGGTGCGCATGGTGCTGCAGTTGCCAGGTGGCGCCCAGGACGACGTGCTCGTGGTGGCGCGAGCGGATCGCAGCCTGGAGGTGCACGCGCACGGCGCGCCAGCGCTCGCTGCGGCCATCAGCTCCTGCTTTCCGCCGACACCGGCCGGACGTCCATCGCCCGCGCAAAGCCTGTTGCTCGATGCGCTCGATCGATCCCAACTCGCACTCGCGCTCGAGCAGGCAGGCTACGACTTCGGGCGCGAACTCGCTCTCATCGCAGCGCTGCCATGGGCCGAGCGTGGCAGCGCCGTGGCAGCGGCGCTCGAACGTTCGCGCGTTGCGATGGCGATGGCGCAACCGGTCGCCGTGCACCTCATCGGCCGTCAAAACGTCGGCAAGTCGACCCTCTTCAATCGTCTGGTGGGCCACGATCGCGTACTCGCCGGACCGTTGGCCGGGCTGACCCGCGACGCGGTCGCCGAAACGACGGTGCTCGACGGTTACCCGTACACGCTGTGGGACCACGCCGGCGAAGGACCGACGGCGACGCCGGTCGACGCCGAGGCGATCGCCCGGTCGCGCCGGTTGCGCGCTTCCGGCCTGCGCGTCCTGCTGGTCGACGCCGCATCCGGGCCGACGGCAGCGGATCGTCGCATGGCAGTGGAGGCAGACGTCGTGCTGGCCAGCCGCGTCGATCTCGCGCCCGCGTCGCCAGCTTGGCCGCTCGACGTAGCGTGCGACGGTCGGTTCTCCCCGCAGCACGACGACCCCGCAGCGTTGCGCGAGCGGATCGGGGCGCTGCTGCGCTCACGCCGGGGGTTGCCGCCGGCGGGGCCGGTGCGCGGGTTCGCCGCGCTCGATGCCGCCGAGCGTGAGCAACTCGCGGCCCTCGCGGCGCCTTGACGGATGCGGCAACGGCCGCCGATGCGCCGATTGTCCGCGCTCCGTGGCGGCGGCATGATCGCGCCGCCGATGACTGCACCCGCGAAGCGCGACCTCGTGTCGATCGAGGACCTGAGCACCGCCGAGATCCTCGAACTGTTCGAACATGCCGACCGCTACCGCTCCGACCTGCGGGCTTGGTCGGACGTCGGCCGTGGTTCGATCATGGCGACGCTGTTCTTCGAGCCAAGCACCCGCACGCGGTTGAGCTTCGAGTCGGCGATGCACCGCCTCGGCGGTGGCGTCATCACCGCCGCCGACGAGAAGAACACCAGCCGGTCCAAGGGGGAGTCGCTGGCGGACACCGTTCGTGTCGTCGGCGGCAGCTACGCGGACATCCTCGTCGTGCGTCATCCGGAGGACGGCGCCGCGCGCGTGGCGGCACGTTACGCCCGCGTGCCGGTGATCAACGGCGGCGACGGGGCCCACGAGCACCCGACGCAGACCCTGTGCGACCTCTACACGCTCTGGAAGGAGAAGGGCCGGCTCGAAGGCCTCGAGGTCGTCTTGTGCGGCGACCTGCGCTACTCGCGCACGATCCACTCGTTCTGCTACGCGCTCGCGCGCTTCGGCGCCAACATCGTCACGATGCCGTATCCGGGCTTCGAACTGCCGGACTACGTGTTGCAGCGCCTGCGCCGGGACTACGGCGTGCAGGCCGCCGCCGCCTCGGTCGCCGACCTGCCGGGCATCGCCGGCAGCAGCAACGCGGCGGCCTACCTGACGGCCAGCAAGCCGCACCAACTGGCGCTGTTCACCCAACTGACCCACGTCGAGGTCAACCGCATCGATGCGATCTACATGACGCGCGCCCAGCGGGAACGGCACTCCGGCGAGGAGACGAAGAACTACCCGCGCCTGTCGCGTTCGACGCTTGGCGTCGCCGCCGCCAAGGACGCCCGCGTCATGCACCCGCTGCCGCGCGTCGACGAGATCGACTACGACGTCGACGACGACCCGCGCTCGGTCTACTTCCGGCAGGCCGAGCTCGGCGTGCCGATGCGCATGGCGCTCATGGCTTTCCTGCTCGGCAAGATCCAGCTGCAGGCGGCTCCGCCGGTGACGTTCACGGTGGCGCCGGGCATCACGGCGGGAGCCGGGCTGCGGTGCCGCAACGAACGCTGCATCACCAACAATGAAGGCGTGCGCTACCTGACGCGCGACTTCCGGTTGCGGTCGGAGGATGCTCCGCCGGTGCTCGCCTGCGCGTACTGCGAGCGCGAGGTCGAGGCGCGGTTCGTCGGCGATTGCGACAGCCGGGCCGTGTACCGCTACCAGGGCGAACTCGCCCTGGCCGTGGCGCCGCACCAGCGCGTCTACTTCGAGTCGGAGGATCAGGCGCGCGCTGCCGGCTTCACGCCGGCGCCGTGAAGCGACGTCGGGCGTGACGGCAAGCGAGGCGCCGCTCGCCTGGCAGCGATCCACGGCGATGCCGTGCACACGGCCGCGGTCCCCGTCAGGCGATCTGCACGAATGCGCCCGCCAAGCCGCCACCTGACGGGGACGAGAAGCACAGACGTACGGCGCTCGCCGCACCGATCCGCCCGAGCGGCAGCAATCGCGGCGGCCGTCGCTGTCCATCGGTCGGCTGCAACGGCACCGTGCCCGCAGCCAGCTGGCCAGCAGGTTGCGCGCGCTGTCCTGTGCTGTGGCGGACCCCGTCGCGGCGTTTTTCCAGCGTAGAAACGGCACGGCCTGGTTTGCAATGCGGCCGGCCGTTCGCCCGGGATGGGCGGCGAGCCTCAGGGTGCGAAGGCGCGTGCCGGGCGCCATGGCCGCCCCGGAGGAAGGCGCCCAAAGGGCTGTTGCTCACCATCGCGGCGGCGGGGGGGGGGCTGGCGGATCGGACGCTGGACCGCTTGCGGCGCCGCCTGCCCGACCATGCCGGGCTGAGGTGGGCGGGGGCGGCGGCGGTGGTCGGGCGGGCAGGCGTCGAACGCTGGCGAGGCAGCGGAACGTCGGCGGGCGGCGGAGCGTCGCCGTTGGCCCCCCGCCACGGGCAGGGTTGGGCTGTGCGCAATCGCCCAGGCCGCAGGGCGACCTCGCTCCCGGGTGCTCGGGGGCCTGGATGCCGACGGCTGGGAAGCCCGCAACCTCCTTGCTTGTGGGTTCTTGAAGCATGCCGGTGTGCCGGCATGATGTTTGTTACCCCTCTTGGAACGCACCGCGTCGGCGCGCACTCTCATGCGCCCTCGACGCGGTGGCTTTGGCCAGCACGTTCCGGCTTCCCGTTGCGGCGCCCCCCGCAGCGGACTTGCCGCGGCGCGCAACGGCGAAACCTGCGTGTGTCTGTGAACTGCCTCGGCCGGACCGAGGTGGTGCTGCGATCCCTGACCTTGTTGCCGACAACCATGGCTCATCTTCGTCGTGCGTCACGAAGCTCGCGGTCCGACAGCCTCCAGCGTCGAGGTTTCCGGGCGAACACCGGGCTGCGCTCGCGTCTTCTCTGGGTCTGCGCCCTGCTCGCCGGGTGCTCCGGTGGTGGGGGGGGATCGGGCGCCGGCAGCGGCATTGCCGGCGGCGCTCCCGAGCTCGTGCGCATCGAGTACGGCCGCTTGGTCGACGTCTACGGCCTCCAGGTCACTCCGGAAGGTTCGTCCATCGCCATCTTCCGCAAGGACGTCGTCATCGGTGGCGACATCCAGGACCAGCGGCCGTCGAACAGTTCGCTGCGCGACGAGGAGATCACCTACGACTTCATCTCGACGGACCCCGATTCGCTGCAGGCTCGGCTGTTCATCCCGCGCGACGTCAGCGGCGCCGAGTTCCGCGCCGCCTTCGATGCGCTGGACGACGAGGTTCGCGAGGTGGCGCCGCAGGCCTTCAGCGCCACGCCGCCGGCGTCGCCCTTCACCGTCGTGCCGCGCAACGCCGGCATCCGGCTGCGGTTCTCGAAGCCTCTCGGCGTCGGTGACGACTTCTTCGTCGAACGGGACGCCCAAGGTCTCGTGACCGGGCTGCGCAACACCGAAGCGGTGCAGTTGCTGAAGATCGTCGGCGACCCGACGCAGCCGAACGGCTTCGTGCCGATGCCCGTGCGCGTCATCGTGGGGGAGAGCGATCTCGTCCTCGATCCGGTGCTGCTCGGCTCCGAGGGCACCCAGTACCAATCGGTCAACAACGCCGCCGGCCTGCCCGAGTCGCCGGACCAGATCGGCGCGAACATCCGCGTCGCCCTGGCGCTCGAGGGGCCGCTCGCGCTGCCGAGTCTGCGCAACGGCCCCAACGACCTCACGGGCCTCAACAACAGCCGCCGGCAGGCGGTGATCCGCGACTTCCGTTCCGGCAACGCTTCGGACACGTCGTCGGAAATCGCGCGCGGCTTCGTCCGCGACGAGCTGCCCCTGCGCGTCATCGGCGAGATCCCGTTCTTCCTCGAGCGCGTCGACTCGATCAACTCGTTCACGCAGGAGATCACGGTCTACAAGAACGGCATCTCGCACGAGATCGACCGCGGCGACGTCATTCGCATCCTGGTGGACACCTCCGGCGTCGCGTTCGGCACCGCCGAGGTCGTCGTCGATCCGGTCGACGACCAGAACAACCCCGGCGTGCAGCACGTTCGCATGCGCATCCGCCGCATCCCGGGGCTCGAGCAGCGCGATCCACGGTTGTTGCCCGGCTACCCCGCCGTGCTGAGCGAGCGCGAGCCGTGGCTCGTCGCCAATGCGCCCCGCGCCGTATGCGTAGCGGAGTTCACTGCCGGCGACGCCACCGGGCGCGATGATCCGCGGAACTTCCTGCAGTTCTCGCCGTCGCCGTTGCCGCTGAATGGCGTGCAACCGCCGCTCAACGAGTTCGTTTCGCCGTACGCCGGCGCGATCGTCCGTTTCACGAAGCCCGTCGACCTGACGACCGTGCGCTGGGCGGACACGTTCTTCTTCGCGATGCGCGACCTTGTGACGACGGCGAGCATCGACCAGTTCATCGCCTCGCGGCCGAACGCCCAGGGTGGCGTCGGCATGAACCCGGCGACCTTCAACCTCGCCAAGTACCGCACGCCGTACCTGATCGAGGCCCGCGTCTTCGACGAAGACGGCTCGCAGACGTCGTTGCGCTTGCAGCCGACGTCGGGGTTCTTCCTCGACGACACGCTGCGCAATCCGCCCGCCGGCGCGGACTACCGCTACTTCCTGCACATGATCTCGGACTCGGACGACGGCGGCATCCGGGACCTCGCCGGCAACCAGCTCGATCTGCAGGGTACGACGGCCGACCGCAGCAACAGCGTCGTCATCCCGTTCACGATCGACACCCGCGTCAACGGCAACCTGCCGGTGTTCCCCGACAACATCGCGATCTCGGTCGTCCGGCGCCTCTCCTCGCGCGACGAGGATGCGATGCCCAGCTACTTCATCGCGAGCGAGGTCCAGGGTACGACGCAGGGCAACATCGCCGAGGCCTATCCGCTCGAGGACCTCTTCGGCGGCTTCGTCTACCTCGACGGCAAGCTGCAAGCCCGGCCGACGACGCGGTCGCGCATCGTCGCGGACAACCTGAACCAGTCGCCGGTCGCGCAGAACAGCCAGCAGGGCCAGTTGCTCAATCCGCTCGCGGTGTGCCCGCAGACGGTCGGCTCCGAACAGCAGGTCGCCAGCAACTCGGCGACGAACGTCGTCAACGCCGGCATCCAGAACCCGCTGAACCCGTTCGGCTGTCGCCTGCAGACGCTCTGGCGCGAGGTCGACCTCAGCCTGTCGCGCTCGGATCCGTTCGACTTCAACTTGGACATCGAGCAGATGTACTGGGCGCCATTCACCGCGACGAACCTGTCGTTCGACGAGTTCGACCGCACGAGCCTGTTCCTCGGTCACTCCGAGTTCCGGCCGGTGCCCTGTGTCGGCGACTTCAGCTCGCAGCCCTCGCTGCCTTCGAGCGGCCTGGGCACCCAGTTCGAGCGCAATTTCGCCTGGAACCCGCTCCCGACGGGCACCGGCACGGCAGTCCAGACCGAAGCGCCGATCCGCGCGGCCTACATCGACACGCCCCTGACGATCGACCCGGCGACGGTCGTGCTGGAGAGCAACCAGGTCAACCGCTTCCTGCCGCTGCCGACGTTCCAGAAGCCCTACTTCGTGTTCCGTGACGAAACGGTCGTCGAGCAGGGCGGCAACTCGGGGCTGACGTCCGACACCAACGCTGCCACCTACTCGCCCTACATCGCGAGCCCGTTCAACATGGGCCAAGGACGGCGCTGGGTCGACGGCACGGGCGTCACGTTCGTCAACGCCTACTGGAACGACGCAACAAACCAGAGCCTCACCAGCGGCTCCGACAACTTCACCGGCGGCCTGCTGGGCAACATCGCGCTGCCGTTGCTGGCTGACTTCTGGACCTACTGCGACTCGTCCGAACTGCCCGCCGGCGGCGGCTATGTTGCCCTCGGCACGAACGGGTGGCAGACCGCGGTGACCCTGCTCTCGTCGCCGCAGCCGAACTTCCGCGTCGTGTCGGCCGGTCGTCCGGCGGTTGGCGCGTCGGCTGCAGTCTGCCGCGGCCCCGGCGATCCGTCGTGGACCACCGCGCAAGGCGGCTTCGTCGGCGGCAGCACGGCGCCGACGCCTCCCGGCGACAACACGTTCTACTGGATCATGATGGACGTCGTGAAGCGCCAGAGCGTGATCACGAACGGCTTCATCGACCTCAACAACCCGCACCGCGTTCCCGAGGGCTTTCCTGACCCTCGCCTTGGGCCGTTCTACCTGTCGGGCGGCGCGTCGACCGTGCCGGCGAACGTGCTCCCGCGGTTCAGCTACCAGTTCGATCCGCCGCTGTCGCAGTTGCCCGCCGGCACGTCGTTGGTGCCGCAGTTCCGCGGCGCGAGCATCGTCGATCCGACGCCGTGGTACTGGAACGCGTGGATGAGCGCGGCGACGCCGGTCTACCCGAACCCGAACTTCACCGCGACCATGCGCACGCAGTTGCGGCCGACGGCCGCGAACTTCCCGCTCGACCCGTACAAGGCGGGCGACGCGCACATGCGCAAGTGGGACCAGCGCACGATCCCGAACACGTCGACGGCGCGGAACTGGTGGACCTACCTCTACAATCGCACCGTCACGACGTACGTCGAGGACCCGAACACCCTGATGACGCCGTCGTACACGGCGCAGTTCGCCGGTCCCAACGAGGCGTTCACCCCGCGTGATATCCGCTACGTCAATTGGCGGTTCGTCACGAGCAACAACGTCGACGCCAACCCGCCGATCGCGCCGGTGATCGACACGTTCGCCCTCGCATACCGTTTCGCGCCGCAGTGAACCCAGACCCCGAGGCGAGGTTCGGCGCCGCCCCCGGCGCCGACCGCGTCGCAGCCCCAATGACCCGAGTGACACCCTCCCGGTTCCTCTCCCTGTCGTCCCTCGCGCTCTTCGCCGCCTGCTCGGGTGGTGGGGGCACGACGGGTTCGTCCAGCACCGGCGGCAGCTTCCTGGCGTTGCGCACCGATCCCAACGACAACGCGACGTTGTTCCTCAACGACGCGGTTCGGATCGACTTCAGCCAGCCGGTCGACTTCGCGACGGTCAACCTCTCGACGGTGGGGTTCCAGGTGCTCGACGGGTTCGGCAACGTCGTCGCCGAACCGGTCGCCGGCACCTTCGCGATCGGCACCAGCCCGGGCGACACCGATGCCGGTCGGCGCTTGCTGTTCGAGCCGCGCCTGCCGACGAACGACCAGTTCAGCAACGGCGGCTTCCGTCCTGGCCGCACCTACTTGGTCCAACTGGTCGGTGGCAGCGCCGTCAACGGCACGATCCTGCGCGACACCCGCGGGCGGCCGCTCGAGGTGCCGGTCAGTTTCCGCTTCAACACCGCCAATGGTGGGGTGGCGTCGCAGCTGTTCCGGGACACGGTCCTGGGCGGTCCGCGCCGCGTCTCGCTGCAGCTGTCGCCGTCGGCCGACCAGTCGGGGGCGGTGCAGCTCAACGAGCTCGGCTCGAAGGGGCTGGAGGTCCGCCTGCGCTTCGACCAGCCGCTCAATCCCGGCAGCACGAACGTCCCGGTCGCGATCCCGACCGATCCGTTGACGCGCAGCCCGAACAACCGCGGTCGCGTGTTCCTCGAGTACGACGATCCCGTCCTCGGCGAGAGCGTGTGGTTGCCGTCCGACGCGGAACTCGAGGCCAACTCCAGTTCCGGCTCGACGCTCGTTCTGCGGCCGCTCGGCGTGCTGCCCAACAACGCCCTCGTGCGCGTCATCGTCGAGCGCACCCTGGAGGACATCTCCGGCGAGTCGAACGTCGCCAACCCCGCCTTCAATCGCGTCTTTGGCACGTTCCGCACCCGTCGTGCCTACGACCAGCAGTTCGACGCGGTCGTGCAGGACTTCCAGGCGACGTCCCAGCTCGACCTTGCCGCCGCGTTCCCCGAGCCGGTCGCCGAAGTCGGCCCGGGCTACGTGAAGGCGGGCTTCGACTTCGAGGGAACGGCGACCAACGTCGAGTTCGAGCCGACGGCGCCGGAGACGATCCTCAACACGAACTTCACGGTCGTCACCCCGAAGGAAGGCGCACCGTTCAACGTCGCTGGCGGTCAGTTCAACTTCAAGAACGTGAAGATCCCCGCGGGCCGGACGGTGCGCGGCACCGGCAGCAATCCGCTCGTCTTCCTCGTGACCGGCAGCTTCGAGGTCGCGGGCACGTTGTCGGTCCGCGGCGGCGACGGCACGCGTGTCACGACGTCAGGCAACGCCAACGTGCCCAAGGCGGGCGGCGCCGGTGTTTGCGGCGGTGGTGACGGCGGCGCTGGTTCCCCGAGCACGACGCTGCGCGATCTCAAGGGCGGCAACGGCAATGGTCCTCTGCAGGCGTCCGGCAGGGGCGGCATCGGCGGCGCCCTCAGCTGCATCGCCGGATGCAACCGCGGCGCTGGCGGTGGCGGTGGCAGCCTCGCGACGCAAGGCGATCCGAACTTCAAGCAGAAGACGCAGCCGCCGTCGCCAACCCAGGTCTTCTCGATCTTCCAGCAGCAGACCGGCGTCGGTGGCAACGGGTGCCTCGGTGTGGCAGGCGCGGCGTCGCGGCAACTCCAAGGCGCCGTTCCGGGGCCGACGGTGTTCGCCGACGCGCGTAGCGACAACAACTTCTGGGGCGTCGGCGTGCGCTTCGACGGCACGGCCCTACGCATCACTGGCGAACTGTCTGTCCCGATCGGCGGTGGCGGCGGCGGCGGTGGCGGTGACGTCTCCAGCAGCAACTGCAACGTCAACGACGTCAACTTCGAGCAGGACCGCTCGGGCGGCGGTGGTGGCGGTGGCGGTGGCGTCCTGATCGTCAAGGCGCTCGGCCCGATCGTCATCGCGGACACCGGCCGGATCACGGCCGACGGCGGCAGCGGCGGCGATGGCGAGGTGTCCGGTTCCCTGGCGACGTCCCTGCGCGCGGGCGGCGGCGGCGGCGGCTCCGGCGGCATGGTCGTGCTGATGTCCGCGACGCGCATCGACATCAACGCGCGCGGCAGCGCCGGTCGTTTCCTGTACGGCGCCGCCACGGGCCCCGACACGAACGACTACGACTTCTCGATCTCGGCCGACGGCGGCGCGTGCGTGACGTCGACGTCGACGCCGGCGATCCTGCGCAAGTACCAGGGCGACGCCACCGGCGTCATCCAGGCGGCGTACGCGACGTCGTACGACTCCGTGCCGCTGGGCGGGTTCGGTGGCATGGGCATCGTGCAGTTGATGACGCCGCCAGGCACCAATGCGACCGACGGCACCAACACGCGCCTCGACGACAACATCAATTTCTTCCGCGCCACCGCGCTGCAGTCTGGACCCGGCAAGCGAAACCTCATCGGTTGGCGCGGTTTCCCGAACAACCTCGGCCAGGGCGTCGACGACGCGGGCGCGGTGATCACCATCGGCGACAACGAAGGCGACATCCGTCCGTCGCCGATCCTGCTGCCGGTGCCGTTCGGCACGAAGACGCGCGTCCGCTCGCGTTGGATCGACACCGGGTCGACGGTTCGCCGCGGCCTGCTCGTCGACGACAACCTGCCGCGAGGCGTCATCGAGACGGGCGGCGCCCAGCGCGGCCCGAAGTACGAGTTCGCCGGCCTCAGCGACTTCGACGGTACGCTGCAGACGACGCAACCCAACCGCGGCTACGCGAGCTTCCGCCGCGTCGGCAACACGGCGTTCTCCAAGTTCCCGACGATCGTGCCTGCCAGCGCCGTGCTGGCGCAGCCTGTCGCGACGACGTTCCAGGGCGACGCCGCCTATCGCATCGACCTCGTAGCCCCGGCGGCGGGGCTGGGCGCCGTCGCGGATCGGTACACGGACTACCTCGTCGAGTTGCTCGACGCCAACGACCAGCGTCTGGCGGCGTTCCGCATGCTCTCGCACAACGACCGGCAACTCATCGTCGCGAGCGATGGCCAGGCGATGCCGGGCGGCGTGGCGAAGGCGCAGGTGCTTGCCTCGTTCTTCGAGATGATCAACGGCGAGACGCGTGGCCCTGGACCGACCTACATCGGCGCGGGCGGCAGCCGCGTGCCGATCGCCAACGTGAAGATCGGCTTCGCGTTCCACCAGGATCCTGCGAGCCTGACGGCGCAGCGACTGCCGACGACGCCGGGCGAGTTCCTGTACGACCTCGAGGATCCGGCCGTGCAGGAACAGGTGCGCCAACTCGGCGCCGCCTTCGTGCAGTACGACATCCTCTTCGACACGGGCTTCAAGCTGCAGACGGCCGACGCGCCGCCGAGCTTGTCGCCGAACACGCAGCGACCGGAGATCCGATCGCTGCGGTTGCCGTTCCGCTTCTGATCCGCCCTTCGCGCTCCGAACACCCCCCCAATCCGCATTGCCCGACGTGGGCCATCGCCTCGTGCGCGGTGGCCGCGGGCCTCAGACCAAGATGAAGAACGCGCTGATCCGAACCTGGGCCGCACCGATGGCCCTGTCCCTCGCCGTGCTGGCTGCCTGCGGTGGCGGCAAGGCCGGCGTTGATGCCGAGTCCGGCCGGCCGTCGCTGGTGAGCGTCGAAGTGGGCCGCATCGTCGACGTGTACGCGTACCGCCGGGCCAACACCGGTCCTACGGACAGCGCGGCGGCGGATCGTCGCGAGCGTTCCAAGCGCGACCTCGTGCTGATCGAGCGCGACGTCGTCATCAATCCGAACCTCGCAGCCGAGTCGCTGTTCGACGCCGCCGGCAACGAGGTAGCTACGGC
>JADCJE010000046.1 GCA_020247305.1 Phycisphaerales bacterium
GCAGGTCCCGGGCGGGCACGCGTCCTGCGGTGGTTCCTGGCGTGGCCACGCGCGCGCTCACTTCGCCGACTCGCCCAGGATCTCCTGCAGCACCTGCGGGCCGGTGAAGCCGTCGGCCACCGCCTCGTAGGTGAGCCGGATGCGGTGCAGGACGACGTCCTCCGCCAGCGCGTAGAGGTCCTCGGGCAGCACGTAGTCGCGGCCGTGGATCAGCGCGCGGGCGCGCGAGGCCTTGACCAGCGAGATGCCGGCGCGCGGGCTGCAGCCGAGCGCGAGCTTCGGGTGCTTGCGCGTGCGATTGACGATGGCGACGCAGTGCTCCAGGAACGCGTCGCTGACGTGCACCTGCGTGACGTCCTCCATCGCGCGCACCAGTTGCTCGCTGCTGCCCGTCGTCTGCTCGCCGAGCACGTCGAACTCGGTGCGCGCGACCGCGCCCTTGCCGTCGCGGCGCACGCCGAGCTGCGTGTTGCGGCGCAGCACCTCCTTCTCCTGCTCGGCGGTGAGGTACTCCAGCCGGTGCAGCAGCATGAAGCGGTCGAGCTGCGCCTCGGGCAGCTCGAACGTGCCGGCCTGCTCGACCGGGTTCTGCGTCGCGATCACCAGGAACGGCGCCGGCAGCGGGTACGTCGTGTTGCCGATCGTCACGCGCCGCTCCTGCATCGCCTCCAGCAGCGCGCTCTGCACCTTGGGCGCGGCGCGGTTGATCTCGTCGGCCAGCAGCAGGTTGGTGAAGATCGGCCCCTTGTGGGTGCGGAACTCGTGCGTCTTCTGGTCGAGGATCTCGCTGCCGACGATGTCGCTCGGCAGCAGGTCGATCGTGAACTGGATGCGCGCGAACGCGAGGTCGACCGTCTTGCTGACGGCCGCGACCAGCAGCGTCTTGGCGAGGCCCGGCACGCCCTGCAGCAGCAGGTGGCCCGACGTCAGCAGCGCGATCAGCACGCGCTCGACGACGACGTCCTGGCCGACGACGACCTTGCCGACGCGCGTGCGGATCTGGTCGAGGAACTGCCGGGTCTCGGGAAAGCGCGGGGCGGCGACGGCTTGCGGGGAGGTCATGGCGGGGCGGGCGGACGGTGCGGAATGGGATGTGGAAGCGGCGAGGATCAGCCGACGCGGCGGATCCACTTCTCGGCGACCGCGCGCAGATCGAGCGCGGGATCGTCGGCGCGGCCGAAGCAGGCCGCCTCGATACGGGCCTGGTCGTCCGCCAGTTCGCGGCGGCCGGCGTCGTCGAGCCGCAGGCGCGACGCGACGGCGGCGAGGACGGCGAGCGTCGAGAACGGCGTGACGTGCTCGGGCAGCGCGAGCGCGGGGCCGGCCGCCGCGGCGCCGGCCTTGGCCTTGCTGAGGAAGAACCACGCGAAGTAGGCGACGAACGCGAGGCCGAGGACGACGTAGGCCCAGGCCGGATCGCGCGGCGCCACCTGGAGCAGCGCAGCCTCAGGGCCGACGGTCGCCAAGTCGGCGTCGTCGTAGCGCTGGAAGACCGCCTTGCATTCCGCGACCTTCGGCTTGCCGAAGGTGAACGTCCGCGGCGGCGCGCCGCCGTCGGCGGCCTCCAGCGACAGCAGCCAGACGCGCTCGCTGACGACGCCGTCGCGGTCGTCGGCAAAGCGCGACACCGACGCGCCCTGGTCGTCGGTCTTCTTGACGCGGAAGCCGGGCAGGTCGAGCTGCAGGATGGCGTCGAGCGCCGGCACGAGGCCCTTGGCCTTGGCCTTGACCTCCAGCGTGATCTTGCCTTCGTCGGCCTTGCGCTGGTCGAGCAACTGCGTGACCTCCAGGTCCGCGAACGGCCGCGGTTCGGCGGCCGCCGCCGCATCGAGCACGACCGGCGAACTGGCGATCGGCAGGATGGTGAAGCCCGACGTGTCGAGGAAGTCGAAGTCCAACTTGATCTCGGGCACGCGGTCGACCTGCGGGCCGCGCGCCTTCAGCAGCAGGTACGCGTACGGGCTGCGGCGCCACGCCGGATCGTCCGTCGGCGCGCTGTCCATGCCCTCGCTGTTGAAGGTCACCGACAGCACCTCGAAGTGCTCGTCGAGCGCAGCGCTCGCCGCCTCCTGGAACTTGTCGCGGTAGTTCTCCAGCGGCCGGCCGTAGTTGTAGGCGTACGGCTGGTTGTTCTGGTTGGTGGCGTACTTCTGGAAGCCGCCGCTCTCGCGCTCGATCTCCGGCGAGTGTACGATGTCGACGCACAGCCCGAACGGCTGCGTGCCGACCTGCGTCGAGCCGTCGACGCCGGCGACGAGCTTCAGCTCGCCGAGCAGGTCCTGATAGTAGTCCCAGACCTTCTTCGCCTCGATCGCCTGCGGATGGTCGCCGCAGACCTGGAAGCCCGCGTCCAGGTAGCGGAACTTCACCTGCGGCTTCACCGCCGACATGCGCGTGAACAGCTGGTTGGCGAACATGCCGAGGTGCCGCTCGCGCGCTCCGGCCGGCAGCGCGTCGATCGCGGCGCGGATCAGCGGCAGCTGCGACTTCGCGAGCACGGTGTCCTCGTCGACGGCGCCGAGGTCGGACGCGCCGAGCGCGGCGTAGAACCAGTTGTCGAACGGCCGGATCGTCTCCTGGTCGAGGCGCAGCGAGCCGACGGTCTCGGCGTAGTGCTTGCCGCCCTCGGCGAACAGGTCGAACGCGGTGCGGCGCGCCTCGGCGAAGCCGCTGTCGCGCTTCTGCTCCTTCGCGAAGTTGTTGCCGTCGTGCATCAGCGACGCGACGACCGCGAGCAGGGACCAGTGTCGGCCGCGCGCCTGCAGGGCGTCCTGCGCGATCTTCAGCGCCGTCGCGTAGCCCTTCTGCACCTCGGCGAGCATCTCCTTCTGCGAACGCTTGGTCTTCTGCTGCTCCTGCACCGCCGGCACGCGCCAGATGGTGGCGAGGTTGCGCCGCATCGTGCCGAGCAGCTCGCCGAGCAGCACCGGGTCCATCGCGCCGACGTCGCCGAAGACCTTCTGGATGGTGTCCAGGCGATAGACCTCGGCGACGCTGTGCGCGCCGACGAAGGCCTGCGTCAGCAACTGCTCGTCGACGCCGCCGATCGGCAGCCGGCGCAGCCGCTCGACCCACTGCCCGAGCTCGGCGAGGTTGCGCTGCTGCTTGCTGCGCGTCAGTGGGATGCCGTTGGCGCGCTGGTCGAAGCCGAACATGAACATGTAGCGGTTGGTGCGCCCGCTGGTGTCGGCGTTCGGGTCGTGCATGCGCGTCCATACGCGCAGGAACTCGTTGGCGAGCTCCTTGCACAAGCGCTGATTGCTGGCCCCGAGCTGCTCGATGAACGGGAAGGCCTTCTCCGGCTCGTTGACCTTGAGGTACAGCTGCGCCGAGACGGTGGCGAAGTGCGGCTGCAGCGCCTCGGGGAGCAGCGCCACCCAGGCGGCGCCGGGCTGCGACTCGACGAGGTCGGCGGGCTCGATCGGCTGCACCTGGCCGCCGCCGCCGCGCCGGCGCTGCGTGTAGAACACGTTGCCGAAGTCGTCGCGCTCCAGCACCATGCCGAGGCTGTCGGACTGCGAGTTGGCGTAGCTGTGCGAGGCCTCGACGATCCAGCCCGACGCCAGCAGGCCGAGCGTCGGCCGCCACTGCTCGGCCAGCTGCGGGGCCTTGGCCAGCACCGCCTCGACGGCGGTCTTCTGCAGCTTGAGGCCGTTGGCGCGGTAGGCGACGTCGCCCGGCCGCTCGCTGAAGCCTTTGGCGACCTGGCCGCCGATCGTGGCGACGATCTCCATGCCACGCTCGGGCCGCGCCGTGAAGCTCTCGGCCAGCCACGCCGGCCCGAGGTCGGCGCGCACCTTCGGCGCCAGTTCGACCGCGCGCCGCAGCGCCTCGGCCTTCTCGGCCTCGCCGATGTCGCCCTTGGCGAGCGCTGCCTGCGTCACCTGCCACGCGGTCTCCAGATGCTCGTTGCGCTTCTCCTTCGCGAACCGCGCGAGCGCGTGCCGCGCCATCAGGTTGAGCGCCTCGCGGTCGTTCTGCTGCTCGGCCTCGGCGAGCGGCGGCAGGAACGGCCCCATCTCGACCTCCTGGCCGATCGCCGACAGCAGCAGCGCCGCCTCGCGGCGATCGAGCCGCTGCTGCTCGGCCGGCTTCTGCGTCTCGGCGGCGAGCTGCGCCAGCAGAACCTCCAGCACGCTGCCGCCTTCGAGCGCGCGCTGCAGGATCGGCGCCAGCGCCGGCACCAGCTTCTTGTCGAAGCCGCCGGGCGCGAGGCCGGCGAGCGCCAGCGCGTCCTCGAAGCCGAAGCGGTTCTTCTCCTGCAGGTTCGGCGGCACGCGCTGGTCTTCCTGGCGCGGCGGCGGATTCAGCAGCGCCTTGAGGAAGTGCTCGTAGCAGCCGGCGCGCTCCTTCTCCGGCAAGGTGGCGAGGAACGCGCCGACCTGCTCCCACCGACCGAGCGTGACGGCGCGCTGCGCCATCTCGCACTCGCGCTGCAGCTTCTTCTCGGCGAGCTGCTGCGCGCCCGTGGCCGCGGCCGGCGCCGAGGCGGCGCCGGCCGCCGGCGTGGCGCGGGCGGCGGCGAGCGCCTGTTCGAGCTCGGCGCGCATCTCCGGCGGCGCTTCGCCGCCGAGTATCGCCGCGATCTCCTCCGCCGACAGTTCGCCCTCGACCGCTTCCCCGCCGCCCGCCGGCGCTGCTGCCGCAGGCGCAGGCGCTGGCGCGCCCGCCGTCGGCGTCGCGGCGCCGTCCTTCGGCTTGTCCTTCTCCTCCGCCGGGTCATACGGCTTGAGCTCGGGCAGCGACCACGCCTGCAGGATGCTGGATGGGCGACGATCCCACTGCAGCTGCTTCCACTTCTGCACGCGCAGGTTCGCGCTCGCGGCGGCGGCGGCGGCGGCGGGATCCTGCGGCGTCGAGGACACGAGGGTCGCTGGTTCGCCGGTCGTCGCGCCGAGCGCCTCGATCGCCTGCTTGCCGACGACCGGGGCGCCGCGGATCAAGGTCACGGACGTGGCGGCGCCCGTCGGCGCCGGGAGCACGATCGCCGGGCGCGCCGGCACGGGCTGCTGGGCCGACAGCGGCGACGACGAGAGGAGCGCGGCGACGGCGGCAGCAACCGCGGCCGGAAGGGGCAGGCGCGAGGCGTTCAGCATGACGATGGGGTCCTCGAAGGCGGCGAACGTATCACGGCGACGCGCGCGCAGCAGGGCGGTGACGTCCCGAGTCCTTCAGCCGGCGTTGGCGGCGGCGAGGGTCGTCGCGACCGCGGTCAGGTCGACGGCCCGCGCGGCTGCGACGGCGGCGCGCCGGCAGTATTCCCGCCGCGGGATGGCGAAGGCGCCGAGCGTGGCGAGGTGGTCGGTGACGAACTGCACGTCGAGCAGTTCGATGCCGGCGGCGAACAGCGAGCGGACCAGCGCGACCAGCGCGACCTTCGACATGTCGGTGGCGCGGTGGAACATCGACTCGGCGGCGAACAACCCGCCGACCTGCACGCCGTAGACGCCGCCGACCAGCCGTTCGCCCTGCCAGACCTCGAGGCTGTGGGCGTGGCCGAGTTCGTGCAGGCGCACGTACGCCGCCAGCATCTCGGGCAGGATCCACGTGCCCTGCTCGCGGCCGCGGCCGCACTCGCCCATCACGTGCTCGAAGCAGCGATTCCACGTCAGCGCGAAGCCGCCGCGGCGGATGGTCTTCTGCAGGCTGCGGGACACGTGCAGCCGCTCCGGCGCCAGCAGCGCGCGCGGGTCGGGGCTCCACCACAGGGGCACCGTGTCCTCGCCGTACCACGGGAAGATGCCGCTGCGGTACGCCAGCAGCAGCCGCTCCGGTTCCAGGTCGCCGCCGACGGCGACCAGGCCCTCGGCGTCGTAGTCGTTCGGATCGGGAAAGCGGCCGGGCGGGTGCGCCGGCAGCAGCAGCGGCTGGACGGCGCGCTTCTTCATCCGCGTTCCTTCAGCCGCCGCAGCGTCGTGTGCTGGTCCTCGCGGTCGGCGAGTTCGAGCACTTCGACGTCGCCGTCGTCACGGTGGCGGAAGTAGACGCGCAGGCCGAGCGACGCGCGCAGGCTCCAGGTGTCCTGGCCGCCCATCTGCTTGACCTCCAGGCCCGGGTAGCCGTGGCCTTCGGTGCAGAACAGCAGCACGGCCTGGACAGCGCGTTCGACCGCCTTGCGCTCCTTGCCCTCCAGCGACTTGTAGAACGACGGCAGGAAGCGCGGCAGCCGGAAGCGGCGCTCGGCGGCGGCGGCCGGCTCGGGCTGCGGCTTGCGCCGGCGCTTGCCCTTGGGCAGCAGGGCGTCGAGTTCGGTGACCTCCGCCTCCAGTTCGCGGATGCGCGTCTGGTCGAAGGCGAGTTGCCGGCGCAGCGCGCGATCGGCCTCGCGCAGGCCTTCGTTCTCGCTGGCGACCTCCTTGATCTGCCGCTGCAGTTCCTTGGCGTCGCGCGCCAGCGGCGGCGGCGCTTGGACCTTGGGCTGGGCCGCCTCGGCGCGGCGGCGGGCGAGCTCGTCGTTGGCCGCGTCGAGTTGCCGCTGCAGGTCGGTGTCGCGCTCGTGCGCGCGGTTCTGCGCCTCGCGCGCACGGTCGAGCTCGGCGCGCAGGCGCGCGATCTCCGCGTCGCGCAGCGCGAGCAGCGGATCGGGCTTCGCCGCCCCCGCGGCAGCGCCGCCGTCCGCTTCCGCCGCCGGCGCGGCGGCCGGCGCGCCGGCGGCCGGGAGCAGCAGCTGCAGGACCTTGTCGAGCACCTCGGCGTCGCGCTGTTCGGCGAACAGCGCCGCCAGCACCTTCGCCGGGGCCTTGGCGAGGCGGAAGCCGCCCTTGGGCGTGAGGCCGAGCTCGCGCGCGAGTTCGCGCAGGGCGGCGACCGGCACGGCGTGCTCCAGCAGCAGCGTCAGCGGCAGGTCGCCGCCATCGGCGAGCACGCGCTCGACAAGGCGCTTGCGGGCCAGCGCTGGGTCGCTCATGGCCGCGGCGCTCCGTCCGGCTCGTCCGGCGGCGGCACGATCGGCGTCACCGGGTAGATCGGGAAGGCGCCGCGGGCGTCCCACTCGCGCTCGATCGCCTCGCGCTGCGCGCCAGACACGTCCGTGGCGGCGCGGCGCGGCCGCCACAGCGCCGACTCGACGGCGTCGAACGGCGCCCCGACGAGCACGCCGACCTTCCACAGCACGAACGACGAGAACAGGAAGACCGACACCGGGTCGCGGGTCTCGCGCGGCAGCGACTGGTAGTAGACCCACGCCGGCACGAACACGAGGACGTCGACCGGCAGGCCGACGACGAAGCCGGCGGTGCCGCCGACGGTCGCCGGCAGGCGGGTGAACAGCGAGCGGCCCGTGCCGGCGTCGACGAGGCCGTCGCCGTAGCGCACGACCGACGTGCAGCCGGCCGGCGCCAGCGCCGCCGCCAGGATCGTCAGTGCGCCGGCCCGCGCGCGCATGGGCTCACTTGCCCTTCGCTGCCGGCTCGCGGCGCACGAACGCCATGTTGCGGATCTTCCACTTGTCCTGCAGCTCGGCGGGCGGCGTCGAATACGTCTGCAGCAGCCGCTCGTCGGTGGCGTTGACCAGCTCGATGTTGCGCAGCTTCCAGACCGACTGCGACTTGGTCGGGTCGAGGCCGGCGCCCGACTCGCAGTTGAAGAGCACAGCGTAGACGAAGTCCATCGGCACCGCGAAGTCGTTGCGCGGCCAGTTGACGTCGAGCACGTAGTCGCTGATCGACTGCTTGGTGTTAGGCATCGTACCGCCCTCGACCTTGGGGCCGACGAGGGTGAAGTCGCTGACCTTGAGGTTGCCGCCGCCGGCGGCCGTGATCTGGCCCTCGAAGTACGTCGTCGGCTTCTCGATCGCGTCGGAGACGCCGCGCTTGTTCTGTACGACGACCTCGACCTTGCGCTGCAGGCTGCCGATCTCCTCGAGCACGCCGCCGCCGCGCGTCGCCTCGGCGATCGCCGCGTTGCAGGCGGCGAGTTGCTGCGCGCCGTCGTACACCGCCCACCCGCCGAGCGGGATCAGCAGCAGGGCGGCGAGCACGATGCCCTTGTAAAGGTCCATGTTGGCGAACAGGCGGTTCATCTACGTCCCTCCGTCGCCGCGACCTCGCGGCCTTCGAGTCCATCGCGCGCGGGCGCGGCGCCGACCGTGCCGCGGCCCGGACCGAACGCCTGGAAGACGTCCTTGATCGGCATCGTCACCGTGTAGTACGCGCCGGCGACGCCGGAGTTGGCGGTGTCGCGGAACTGCTCGACCTCCTTGCCGGGCGGCGGCTTCTTGGGGTCCGGCGGCTCGAACGGCGAGTCGGGCTTGGCCATCTCGGCGTCGAGCGCCGCCTTGAGCGCGGTGTGGCGACTGCGGAAGTCGTCGCCGCGGAAGGCGATGACGAACTGCAGCTGGCGGTTGGGCGCCTTCATCGACAGGCTGACGCGGGTGACGAGGAAGCGGCCGAGCGTCGGCTCCAGCTCCTTCATCAGCGCGGCCCAGCGCGACAGGACCGCGAGTCCCGACTCGACGCTGACGTCCTCGAACACGCCGGACTGCGACTGCTTGTTCTTGGCGACGGTGCGCAGCTTCTCGCGCACGAAGCGCAGCCGGTCCTGCACCGGCATGCCGTCGAGTTCGGCGATCAGGTCCTTGCCGGTGTAGTCCTTGCCGCTGCTGTCCTTGCCCTTCTGCTGCTCGATGCGGAAGTGGTCGCCCTTGTCGAACCAGCCGCCGCGCATGACCGCGCCGAGCATGCCGTAGAAGGCGACCTTCTTGGGGTCCTTGGGGTCGCGGGCGCTGCTGCCGATGCGCAGGCCGAGGTTCGACAGCTCCTGCTGCTGCCGGTTCCACTGCACGAACAGCGCCAGCATCGCCACCATGCAGGCGATCGCGAGCGGGAACTTCACGCGCTCGAAGCCGCGCGTCAGCACGAGGTCTTCCTGCCGCAGCTGGAAGCCGTCCGGGCCGCCGAGCCGCCCGAGCGCGAGGCCGACGGCCGTGGCGATGCGGGGACCGAGGTCGGCGACCTGCTCGGGCGTGAGCTGGTGCTGCAGCTTGCCGAGCACGTCGAGCGGCTGCGGCGCCATGCCGAACACGTCGGCCAGCATGTCGCTGGTGCCGGGGATGCCGCTGGCGCCGCCGGTGACGTGCACGGCGCGCAGCGAGGTGGCGCGGCCGGACGCGGTCAGGAAGCGCGTGAGTTCGCGGGCGAGGCGCTGCAGCCACGCGCGGTGCGCGGCGGCCACCTCGGCGTGCGCGATCGTCACGGCGCGCGCAGCGACGGGCAGCGGCGGCAGGCCGCCGGCGGCGGGTTCCGCCGCCTCGCCGACGGCCGCCGGCAGCTCGGCGGCGGCGACTTCGACGTCGACGTCGCAGCCGGCCGCGAGGCAGCGGTGCACGGCGTCGCGCGCGGCGAGCACGTCCAGGCCGTGCTTGCGCGCCACCTCGTCGGCGACGGCGCTCTCGCCGATGCGCAGCGCGCGCATCTCGACGAGATTCTCGCCGTCGACCAACAGCACCTTGACGCTGCGCGAGCCGACGTCGACGACGACGGTCGTGCGCGGCGCGCCGGCGGCCTCGCCCTCGGCGGGCGCGAACACGCCGGCGAAGTGGGCGGCGCGCCAGAGCGCCATCGTGTCGAGGTCGACGACCTCGGGATCGACGCCTGCGGCCGTCAGCGCAGCGAGTTGGGCGCGCAGGCCGGGCTTGGGCACCGACGCGACGAGGATACGGGTGCCGCCTTCGAGGCCGGGGCCGAGTTCGAGGAAGTCGACGACCATGTCGTCGACCGACTGGCTCTGGATCTCGCCTTCGATCTCGGCCTTGACGACCTTGCGGATGGCGTCACGGCCCTGGAACGGCAGGTCGAGGGTGCGCAGCACGGCCTCGCGGCAGGAGTGGCCCAGCGTCGCGTCGCCCTTCATGCCCTCGGCGACCGCGGCCTTCACGACGTCGGCGACCGTCGCGGCGCGCACCGCGGGATTCGCCGTCGGCACGCCGGCGGAGGCGACGTGCACGTGCAGCAAGCGCGCGCGCTTGTAGCTGCCGTCGAGTTCGACGACCTTGACGGCCAGGTCGCCCGGATCGATGCCAATGCTCCTCATGGTGTCACCTGTCGTTTCGCCGCTTCGGATCGCGCGCGGCGGACGCGGTCAGCGCCGGTCGCCCGCCCCGGGTGGAGCCCCGGACGGTCGACTGTCGCGGTCGTAGCGTGCCCGCTGCTCGTCGTCGAGCAAGGCTCGAATGCGTTGTTCCGTCGCCGTGCGCAGCGCGAGCATCTCGCCCATCTGCGGCTGCGGCAGCTGGCTGCCCTCGGCGCCGAGCAGGATGGCGATCTCGCGCTCGCGCTGATGCTGCAGCACGAAGCGGAGTTGGCGCTGCTGCGTCGGGCGCAGCACGTAGCGCGCCGACAGGTCGTCGACGTAGGACTGCTCGGCCGGCGGCGCGCCGGCCGCGACATTCCCGGGGGCCAGGAACACGCCGGTCGCCAAGCCGGCGGCGAAGCTCGCCGCAGCGACGCCGACGATCCATGCCCGCAGCGCGTCCACGGCGGCGACCGGTCAGCGGCCCCGCTCGCCCGCGGGCGGCGGCACCGCGCCCGACTGGATGCGCTCGTCGAGCTGGCGGATCGCCTGGTCGACGTCGCCCGCCGACGCCTGCAGCGTCGCCGGGGCGCTGCCGCCGAGCAGGCCCGCGTGCCACAGCGCGCCGACGGCGGCGACCGCCGCGGCCGCCAGCAGCACGCGGCGGCAGGTGCGCACGGCCGCCGCCACGGCGTCGGCCTGCTGCAGTTGCAGCCGGGTGGGCAGCGCCCGCGCGGCGGCGACCACGCCGGCGGCGAAGCGCGGCGAGGCGCGGCGGCCGGGGCCGGCGGCGGCGCGCAGCAGGTCGCGCTGCGCCTGCGCCTCGGCGACGGCGCGCGCCAGTTCGGGTTCGGTGCGCAGGCGCGCGGCGAACGCGGCCGCAGCGGCGGCGTCCAGTTGGCCGTCGAGGTGGCGTTGCGCGAGCAGGCGGTCGTTCGGTTCGAGGGTCATCGGGGGCCTCCGCGGGGCGCGGCGTCGCCGCCGCCCGGCAGCAATTCGGGATGGAGGCGTTCGAGCGCCTCCTTGACGCGCTGGCGCGCGCGGAACAGCCGGGACTCGACCGTCCCCATCTGCACGCCCAGCACTTCGGCGATCTCGGTGTACGAGAGGTCCTCGTACTCGCGCAGCACCAGCACGGTGCGGAACTTCTCCGGCAGCGCGTCGACGATGGCGCGCACGGCGCCGGCCAGTTCGGCCGACAGCAGCGGCGCCAGCGGGCTGTCGTCGCGCTCGTTGCGCTCCTCGAGCGCGCTGTCGTCCTCGACGAGCTTGAGGCGGCGCGTGCTGGCGCGCGAGATGTGGTCGGTCGCGGCGTTGACCGCGATGCGGTAGAGCCACGTGAAGAACTGCGAGTCGCCCTGGAAGGTGTGCAGCTTGCGGAACACCTTGAGGAAGACCTCCTGGGCGAGATCCTCGCACTCGACCTGGTCGCGGCAGTAGCGCGACAGCAGGCGCAGCACGCGGTCCTGGTAGCGCTCGACCAGCGTCGCGAACGCCGCCTCGCTGCCGGCGAGGATGGCCTCGATCAGCTCGGGGTCAGTGCGTTCTTGGCGCGTGGTCAAGGCGAACACGGGGTCCTTGGAGGGACCGGACGGCGGTTTCTTCCCGCCGCGTCAGGACGGCGGGCGCGGGGCCTCGAACAGGTGCCCCATCTTCTCACGCTTCGTCTGCAAGTACTTATGGTTGTGCTGGTTGGGAGCGACGACCAGCGGCACCTGGGCGACGACCTCGAGGCCGTAGCCCTGCAGGCCGGAGAGCTTCTTGGGATTGTTGGTCAGCAACTGCAGGCGGCGGACGCCGAGGTCGTGCAGGATCTGCGCGCCGGTGCCGAACTCGCGCTCGTCCGGGCGGAAGCCCAGGTGCACGTTGGCTTCGACCGTGTCCATGCCGGTGTCCTGCAGGGCATAGGCCTTGAGCTTGTTGGCGAGGCCGATGCCGCGGCCCTCCTGGCTGATGTAGAGCACCACGCCGCGGCCCGCCTCCTGCACCCGCTGCATCGCCGACTGCAGTTGCGGGCCGCAGTCGCAGCGCAGCGAGCCGAAGGCGTCGCCGGTGAGGCACTGGCTGTGCACGCGCACCAGCACCGGCTCCTCGATCGGCGGGAAGCGGCCGTTGTCGCCAACGCGCGGGATGCCGACGGTCAGCGCCATGTGCGTGCGGCCGTCGACGACGCTGCGGTAGGTGTGGCAGTCGAAGTCGCCGTGCACCGTGGGCATGCGCGCGACGGCGACGCGCTCGATGAGGCGCTCGCGGCGGCGGCGGTACTCGACGAGGTCGGCGATGCAGCCGAGCTTGAAGCCGCGCTGCTGGCAGAACGCGATCAGCTCCGGCACGCGCGCCATCTCGCCGTCGGGCTTGATGACCTCGCAGATGACGCCGGCGGGCTGCAGGCCGGCGAGCCGGCACAGGTCGACGATCGCCTCGGTGTGGCCGGCGCGCACCAGCACGCCGCCCTCGCGGGCGCGCAGCGGGAAGACGTGGCCCGGGCGCGTCAGGTCCTCGGGCTTCGCCTGCGGGTCGACGGCGACCTGCACGGTGCGGGCGCGGTCCTTGGCCGAGATGCCGGTGGAGACGCCCGACGCGGCGCCGACCGAGACGGTGAACGCGGTGCCGTAGCGCGACGTGTTGTCCGCGACCATCGGCGGCAGCTGCAGCCGGTCGCAGATCGCGGGGTCGAGCGCGAGGCAGATCAGGCCGCAGGCCTCGCGCGACAGCAGGGTGACGAGTTCGGGGGTCGCGAACTGGGCGGCGAAGCACAGGTCGCCCTCGTTCTCGCGGTTGGGGTCGTCGACGAGGACGATCGGCCGGCCGGCCTGGAGTTCCTCGAGCAGTTCCTGGATGGGAGCAAACGTCATGTCGGGGTTCCGCGGCGGACGGCGCCGCCGGGCCACGCAGTCTACCGGCGGGCGCGCCGCGCTTCCTGCCGCTGCGGCCGTCCGCCCCGCCGGGATCGCCGCTGGCCGGGAAGCGGCGGCGGCATGGCCGGGTCGCGCACACCCCGGCGGCGAGCCCGCCATGACCCGCCGGAACGCCTCCAGCGGACGGCGGCCGCGCGCCGAACGAGAGTCCGGCGGCGGCGTAGCGGAGACGCCCGTCACGCGAGCAACGGGCATGAAGCGCACACTGCTGGAGGGGATCTGCGGCCTGGCGGCCTTCGGGCTGCTGGCCTCGCTGCACTGGCAGGTCGCCTGCCTGGAGGACCAGCAGCGCGACGTCGCCGAACTGGAGCACAAGGTCGAGCGCGTCGCCGAAGCGACGGCGACGATCGCCACGCGCGACCCGCGCGACGAGCTCGCGGCGCTGCGCGAACTGGCGTCGGCGCACGAGGCGCGCGTGCGGCAGTTGGAGGCGCAGCTGGAGTCCGCGCAGGCCGACGCGCTGAAGGCGAGCGCGGTCGCCGCCGAACTGGCCCGCACGCGCAGCGACGCGGCGGCGATCCGCACCGAGCTGTCGAGCGACTTCGAGCGCACGCGGCAGATGGTCGACGCCTACGTCGCCGAGCTGCGCGCCAAGGGCCAGGACGCCGCCGTGCGCCTGTCCGAGACGCAGGCGAGCGTGCAGCGGCTGGAGGCGCGCCTGCAGCCCGACGCCGCCGAGCGCACGCGGCGCATGCTGCTGCCGACGGTGCAGCTCAACGGCGACGACACGGTCGGCTCGGGCACCCTGGTGTTCTCGGGGCCGAACCCGCGCAAGGACGGGAAGGTCGAGAACTACGTGCTGACGTCGTACCACGTCGTGCGCAACATCCTGGCCGACACGCCGAAGGCCCAGGCCGACGGCTTCGAAGTCACCATCTACCTGCCCGGCGAGAAGGTCGTCGTGAAGGGGCGCATGGTCGCCCACCAGCCGAAGATCGACGCCGCGCTGGTGCAGCTGGACAGCCAGCGGGCGCTGCCGTTCGTGGCGACGGTGCTGCCGCGCGCGCAGGCCGGCGGCGTCAAGGTCTGGGAGCCCGTCTGCGCCGTCGGCTGCCCGCTCGGCAACGATCCGGTGCCGAGCCACGGCGAGGTCAGCTCGCTGCACAACGAGCTCAACGGCGCCAACTACTGGATGATCAACGCGCCGGCGTACTTCGGCAACAGCGGCGGCGGCGTCTACCGCGCCGACACGCGCGAACTGATCGGCGTGTTCAGCAAGATCTACACCCACGGCCGCAACGCGCCGGTCGTGGTGCCGCACATGGGCCTGTGCACGCCGATCGCGGCGGTCTACGAATGGCTGGCGGCCGAGGAGTGCGAGCACCTGCTCGCGGGCGCGCCGGCGCCGACGGCGACGCCGGCGAAGTGACGTGCGGCCCGCGCGCCGCTCGCGGTCGCGGCCGTTGCTTTCCGACAGTCGCCGTGACCTGCGGCGCGCCGCCGACCCTCACGCGCCGCGGCCGAACCGCCGCGCCAGCCGCCGCAACTCGGGGCTGTCGACGTCCAGTTCGCGCGCCACGCGCAGGCCCTGGCGCGCCTCGGCGTCGCGGCCGAGGTGGCGCAGGAAGCGGATGCGCGCGCCCATCAGGTGCGCGTCGCGCGGCCGCTGCTTGAGCGCCTCGTCGACCAGTTCGAGCGCGCGCTTGGGGTTGCGGCGGCGGTCGAACGACTCGGCCATCGCCGCGAGCAGGTCGGGCTGGCCCGGCGCGATCTCCAGCGCGCGGCGCAGCAGTTCGAGCGCGTCGTCGGCGCGGCGCATGCGCGCGAGCGCCTTGGCGCCGTAGTACATCGCCGGCCAGAACTCGGGCTGCGCCTGGGCCCACTCGCGCAGTTCGGCGAGCGCGGCGGCCGGCCGGCGGCCGCGGCTGGCGCGTTCGCAGGCGCGCGCGAAGCGCAGCTCGAACTCGGGCACGTCGATCTGCAGCAGCGCGCGCACGCCCTGGTCGCGCACATCGAGGTCGTGCACGTGGTCGATCGCGGCGGCGATCTCGGCGCGCGCGGCGGCGGCGTCGCCGCAGGCGAGCAGACAGAGGCCGAGCGTCACACGGTCCTCGCCGCCGAGCAGGCCGCGCAGGTTGGCCAGCGCCACCGCCAGCGCCGGCGGCGCGGCTGCGCGGCCCAGCTTGGCGTGCAGGCACTCCAGCAGCACGCCGCCGCCGTGCGTCGGGTCGTCCCACTCGTCGGCGCGCACCGTGCGTTCGCGCAGCCGGCGCAGGCCGTGCAGCGTGAACTCCCACGCGTCGGCCTCGCGGCCCTCGGCGAAGGCCAATTGCGCGAGGTGCGAGAAGAAGTCGGGGTGGCCGTCGACGTCGAGGCCCTTCTGCCACAGGTCGCGGGCCGCGTCGCGCTCGCCGCGGCGCGCCAGCAGCAGGCCGAGGTGCTCGAGGCCGCGCGGCGACGGCGGGTCGAGGCGCGCGGCGTGCTCCAGCCACGCCAGCGCGCGGACGTCGTCGCCGAGGTCCTGCAACTGCTCGGCCACGGCGACGCAGCCGTCGCTGTCGCCGGGGTTCGACGCGAAGCACTGGTCGAACACGCGGCGCGCCGCCTCGTCGGTCAGGCGCGCGGCCTGGATCGCCTGCGCGGTCGCGGCGTTCAGCAGGCGCAGCGCGAGGCCGAAGCCGGGGTCGAGCGCGAGCGCCTCGGCGAACGGCTGCACCAGCGAGGCGCGGTCGTCGGGCGCCTTGATCTCCAGCGCGCCGCTCAGCAGCTTCTCGCCGTCGAGGCCGCGCAGCACCGCCGCGAAGGCCTTGCCGTTGCGCGTCAGCAGGCCGGCGGGCGGTTCGCGCCAGCCGAGTTCGAGGAAACGCGCGAGGTGGCGCGCCAACCGCAGCAGCGCCGGCACCGGGTCGTCGGCCGGCAGCACGCCCCGGAACGTCGTCGTCACCGCAGCGTCGTCGTCCTCCTCGTCGTCGCGGTGCACGACGAACTCGACGCGCAGGCCGCCGCCGTCCACGGGCGCAATCTCGCCGGTTACGATCGCGCGCACGCCGAGTTCGGCCGGCACGAGCGCGAACGCTTCGTCGCTGCCCGGAGGCTCGTCGAGTTCGACCCAGTCGGCGACGCCGTCCTCGGGCATCGACTGCATCTCCAGCATCGCCGTCGGGCCGCCGCCGCCTTCGTTGAGCACGACGTGCACGAAGTCGGGGATGCGCCGCGCGTACAGGCGCGCGTCGCGGTCGCCCCACTCGCCCGCGCGGACCGCGAGCGGCAGAAACATGACCTCCGGGGCGTCGAGCCCGAAGTCGTCGCCGGGTTCGTGCGGCGTGTCCATGCGCTCAGCCCGGCGGCCACGCCAGCGGTCGGCCGGCGAGCACGTGCACGTGAAGATGGAAGACGCTCTGGCCCGACGGGGCCCCGTGGTTGACGACGTAACGCGCCGACGGGTGGCCGAGACGCTCGGCGACGGCGCGGCCCACCAGCAGCAGGTGGCCGAGCAGCGCGGCGTCGTCCGCGCCGGCGTCGCCGAGTCCGGCCAGCGCCTTGCGCGGGATCACCAGCACGTGCAGCGGCGCCTGCGGCGCGACGTCGCGGAAGGCGACGCAGTGTTCGTCCTCGTGCAGCAGCTGCGCCGGGATCTCGCGCCGCAGGATGCGCGCGAACACGTTGGACGGATCGTAGGCCAAGGCAGTGGGGAGCGAGCCGGCGCTGCGGACGACCGGCACCGGAACGTAGGCCACCGCCGGGCGATGGCAAGCCTGCGGGCGACTTGTGCCGCGCAGCGCCCGTGGCAGCGGCCCCGCGGCCGTCCGGCGGCGGGCGGGCGCCCGCCGTTGCGACGCGGCGCAACCGCCCGGGCCCGACGCCGCAGGAGCTTTGGCGGCGCGGCCGGGCTAGCGTGTTCGCCCGATGGGCAAGCCGCGCGCGTTCACGATCGGCATCGCCGGGGGCTCCGGCAGCGGCAAGACGTCCCTGGCCCGCGCCCTGGTCGGCATGATCGGCCCGCGCGAGTGCGCGTGGCTCGATCACGATTCGTACTACCGCGACCTCGCCCACCTGCCGCCGGCGGTCCGGGCCGAGACCAACTTCGACCACCCCGACAGCCTCGACAACGCGCTGCTCGCCCGCCACGTGCACGAGCTGCGCCACGGCCGCGCGGTCGAACGGCCCAACTACGACTTCGCGACCCACAGCCGCACCGCCGCGACGCGCCGGGTCGAGCCGCGGCCGCTGGTCGTCTGCGAGGGCATCCTGCTGCTCGCGGTCCCCGAGCTGCGCGACAGCTTCGACCTGCGCGTGTTCGTCGACGCGCCGGCGGACGTGCGCGTGCTGCGCCGCCTGCAGCGCGACATCGCCGAGCGCGGCCGCACCGTCGACTCGGTCGTGCACCAGTACATGCAGACCGTGCGCCCGATGCACGAGCGCTTCGTCGAACCGGCGCGCGCCACCGCCGACCTCGTGCTCGACTGGCGGCACGAGCCGGTGCAGTGGGCAGCGACGGTGCTGGCGACGCTGCGCGGCATGACCGCCAGCGCCGCCGCGCGGCCGACGGCGGCCGGCGCAGTGGTCGCCGAGGCCGCCGCGGAAGCGACCTGAGGGCGCGCGCTCAGCGCACGCGCAGGCCGGGCGGCATCAGCGCGTAGACCTTGGCCGCGCCGTTGCCGGTGAGCGCTTCGTGCAGCGCTCCCCACAGCTCGGCGAGGTGGCCGTGGCGCGCCAAGACGGCGCGCAGCGCCACCGCGTCGACGCCGGACGCAACCGCGGCGTCAAACATCGAACCGAACAGCGAGTCGGCGAAGTTCTTCGGCTCGGGCTGGTGCGTCACCTCGACGTCGTCCGTCAGCGCCGCTTCCTTGCGGATCATCGCCACCGCGTCGTCGACGCCGCCGATGGCGTCGACGAGGCCGTTGTCGACCGCCTGCTGGCCCGACCACACGCGGCCGCCGGCGATGGCGTCGACCTGCTCGACCGTCTTCTTGCGCGACGTCGCGACGACGGCGAGGAAGCGGCCGTAGATGTCGTCGACGAACGCCTGCATGCGGCCGCGCGCGGCGTCGCTCCACGGCCGGTCCATCGCGTCCATCAGCGGGCCGTCGTCGAGGCGCACGATCTCGTTGTGCACGCCAAGGCGCCGCATCAGCGCGCCGAGCTGGTAGCGCATGCCGAACACGCCGATCGAGCCGGTGATCGTGCCGGCCTCGGCGAGGATCGGCCGGCCGATCGCCGTGATCCAGTAACCGCCCGACGCCGCCAGCTCGCCCATCGAGAACACCACCGGCTTCTTCGCCGCCAGCCGGATCAGCGCCTGCCGGATCGCCTCGCTCGCGGTCGCCGAGCCGCCCGGCGAGTTGACGCGCACGACGACGCCCTTCACGTGCTCGTTGGCGGCGAGCTCGTCGATCTTCTTGACCGACGGGCCGCTGGCCATGCCGGAGGTGGCGTCGCCGTCGACGATCTGCCCGGCGAGGTGCAGCACGACGACCATCGGGTCCTCGATCGCCTCCTCCTTCTTCGACCGCAGCATGTTGGAGAAGACCGCCATCAGGTCGCGGTTCTGCGCCTTCTTCTTGGCGGTGGCGTCCTTCAGCGTGAAGTCGTCGTTGCCGCGCACGACCGCGAGCGCGCGCTCGGCGCCGCTCCACGGCACCAGCGCGTCGACGAGGCCCTTCTGCAGCGCGTCCTTGGCCGACCACAGGCGCTGCGCCTGCAGCGCGCGCACGGCGTCGGGCGTCAGCTTGCGGCCGGCGGCGATGCTGCGCACGACGTCGTCGTTCATCGTGCGCAGCATGGCCTCGTAGTGCGACCGCAGGTGGTCGCTCATCGTCGGCAGCATGTACGGCTCGACCGCGCCCTTGAAGGCGCCGACGCGCGTCACCTCGACCTGCACGCCGAGCAGGTCGAGCGCGTCCTTGAGGTGCATCACGTTCATCGCCGGCGAGCGCAGGTCGAGCGCGCCCATGTCGGCGAGCAGGATCTGGTCGCACTGCGCCGCGAGCTGGTAGGTCGCGAGGTCGGCGCCCTCGACGTAGCAGGTGACCTTCTTGCCGGCCGCGCGCACCGCCTGCAGCGCGCGCTCGAGCTCGCGCAGCTGCGGCAGGTTGAACTGCGCGCCGCCGCTGAGGTCGAGCACGACCTCGGCCTCGGGCACCTTGGCGAGCCCGCGCACCGCCTCGACGAACGGGTAGAACGCCTTCGGCGCGCCGCCGCCGCCGCCGAGCAGCAGCGCCGTCGGGTCGAAGCCCATCTCGGCGAGGTCGGCGTACGCGCCCTTCGGCTTGAGGAACGGCACGCGCGGCTTCTTCGCCTTGCCGTCGTCGTCGTCCGCGTCCTTCGCGTCGGCGGCCGCCGGCGCCTCGGCCTTGGCGGGCTTGTCGTTCGGGGCGGGCTTGTCGTTCTGCGCGGGGAGGAAGGCCGGCGCGGCGCAGAGCCACGCGGCGAGGAGCACGGGGAGTCGGATCGTCATGCGGAGGGTTGGCGGTTGGTCGGCGCGCCGCGGTGGACGCGGGCGGCGGCCAGCGTAGCCGAGCAGGGTGGCGGCCTGTCGCTGCACCGGCACGCCGCGGCATCGACCGACCGTCCGGCTGCGGTCCCGCTGCTGTCCCGCTGCCTTGCCGCGCCGCCGCGGCTGCCGCTAGAGTCCGCGGCCGCGCGCCCGTAGCTCAGCTGGATAGAGCACTGGTTTCCTAAACCGGAGGTCGTGGGTTCGACTCCCGCCGGGCGTACCACCTCCCTCGGCGCGGCGGGCGCTACGGGACGAGAGCACCGGACGATGGGGATCCACGGCACTCTCCTGGGCCGCGATGGTGGCCCGTCGAGGATTCGGCAGCCTCAGTCGGCGACGCGGGAGCACGGACGCCGATGGCCCGGTGGCCACATGAGAACATGGCCGCGGCCGGCGGAACTCATGGGAATCGACGCCGGGGACGGACGCCCGCCGTGTGGTTCGCTGGCACCCGGCAGCAGTTGCCCACCCACAGCACGACCGTGGCGCACAATCCACCGATTGCCGCGACGAGGAGTTCGAGCCGGATCGCATCGTGCGCGAAAGCCCCCAGGCACGAGCAGCCGCGCATCGGAAGAGCCAAGTGGATGGTCGCAGCGATTGCGTAGAACCCGAGGGCGATCCTGCCGCCGACGACACGACGTCGAGCGAGCAGCAACGCCAGCGCCAGGCCCTGCGCAAACACGGCGCCCAGACCGACGACGTCCGTCCACCAGCCACGGTCCGTCAACTTGGCGACGCACCCTACGGCCAACATGAGCATGAGCACCGATTCCGCGGCAAGGACGCCAAGTTCACTTGGGCGGCTCAACAAACACCTCGACAGTTCGTCGTCCATCGCTGGCATGGACGACCAAGGGCACGCTGTGCCGACCCAGCGCGAAGAGTTGCACCTCGACCGTGTAGCTGCCGCTCGGCAGCCAGACCTGTGCATCCACGTCCACGCTGCCTACGTAGCTCGCGATGCTCCGCCCCAGCGCATCGTGCACGCTGTAGACGAGACCCCCGACGCACTCGGCCTCGGGTCCGCGCACGCTCACGCGGCACGGCGCGAGCGGGTCGAGCACCACTTCCAACGTCGTCGTGCGTCCCGCCTCGCATCCAACCGTCGACGACTGGGCCTGCGCACCCACCTGTCCCGCGACACTTGCCCGGTAGTGCCCCGGCACGATCGGACGCGGTCCGTCGCCACTGAGTCCCTGGAGCGAATCCATGCGCATCGCGAGGGCCGCGCGACTGCCGCCGCTGTCCTCTGGCGTCGGCGACACGCGGAACACGCGGTAAGGAACGCCGACCAGGCGTTTGCCGGCAGCGGTCCGCATCTCGACGGCTACCCGAGCGATCCGCTCCGGTAGCGCCTCGTCGAGATCGACGGCCAGGGCGCCATCACGCATCACTTCGGCCACCGGACGGAACGGCACTGCGGCTCGCGATTCGGATCCGTCCAGCTTCGTCAACTGCAACGTCGCGGCAGCTGCACGCGGCGCCGCGGCATCCAACCTGACGAGCAGCGCCGCCACCCGGTCCGGTCCTTGGAGCAACTTCGCCAAGGCCCGCTTGCGGACCCCGACGACATCGCGCAGCTCGCGCGGCATATCGTCATCCTGCTCCTCCCACCGACATCGGATCATGCGGTCGCGGGGCACGAGCGCTGCGGCGACCGACAGCCGCACCATGGCAACCACGCACCCCGATGCCGGGACTTCGACGACCCCGCCGAGGCTCCAATCCTGGTCGAGGGCGACGTACCCGGGGTGCTCACAATAGACGTGCAGGCGAGTGCCGGCAGGGTGCTCGAGCCGGACCATTCCCGCGGCATCCGAGACGGCGGCGAAGATCGCGCGCGGATCGCGACCATGGGCACGGCCTTGAACCCTGGAACGGAACACTGCGGCCGTCACATCGAACGGGGCCGCGCTCGCCAACGCATACACGCCAGGAACGCCGACACCGTCGCGATCGACGAACCGGATCGGCAACGCGCGCGTGGTCAGCAGACGAACCGTCGTCGCGTCCGCTGCGGCGTGCACGAGAACCACTTCGCTGGCGAAGCCTCCCGCTTCGACGCGGAGCAGGATCTGGCCGCCGGCCCCAGGTTCGTCCGCGGGAATGATGCATGCAACCGCCCCATCTGGTCCGGTGATGCCCAGCAACTGTCCGTCGCCGTCCGGAACGAGCCGGCTGCGGCGACCAGCCAAGCGAACCGACGCGCTCGCGATCGGCTGTCCGGTCTCTTCGCTCTCGACGAGCAGCCGTATCCGACGACCAACCTCGGCGGCCACTCGCTCCGGCAAGCCAAACTCGTGCGACTCAGTTGATCGCCCCGACTGCGGCTCCGGCAGCAAGTGGTCGGCGCCGGAGGAATGCGGATCGCCGCCATGCGGGCGCAACAGCAAGTACGCCAGCAAGGCAATGCTGGCGAGCCCGGCCATGCGCGATGCCCAGCGATGCCCCGAGCCACGCGTGGACTTGACGAATCCGCTCATTGGCATTCGCAGGCCGGCACCCTGGGTGCGGGTCGCATCGGCCAGTTTCCCAGCGGAAGTGCGACACACTCCTGGAGTATGCACCCTTCTGGCCAAAGGCATCCACCGTCGATTTCGATGGGATTCGAGTAGATGACTTCAACCCAACCCTGGCATGCCACGCGCGGTAGGTCATCGCCGCATCCGCACATGCTCACCACGTGATCGAATCCGGCGGGATCGGTCCACTCGAGATGTTGGTCCTCGCAGATGCCGGATGGGCATCGGCCCGAGCAAGAGATGGACGGAACACCAACTTGGGCCCAACCAACGTTGAGGCGGCACTCAACCTCCTCCGGCAGGAAAGCACGCCAACCGGCAGAAGCGAACAACAAGACGAGTGGGATAGCTATGCACGCATGCAACACCTGACATGCCTCCGTGAAAGGCCGCGAGTCCGCCGCATACCACGCCCCGTGCCCATCACGGAACGTCGTCCAGCCGATGGAGTAGGCGTCTGAGCACGTCTTCCGCGGACAGAAATCTGGTGATTCTTCGTCGCGTCCGCTCGATCGCCGCCTTGTCCATCCCGGCTGCCGCGCCCGCCGCGCGCCACCCGACGCCGTCGATCTTGGCGGCGATCCACAGCTCGACGTCGGCCTGCGGCAGTCCGGCGAGCGCTGGTCGCACGACCTGGTCGAGGAGCTGTTCGATGCCCCCCCACGAGGCATGCGCCCCGGTCGCGTCCGCGACGTCGATCGGCTCGCCGCTCGCGTCGGCGGCGAGCAACTGCAGGCGCTGCCGGCGTCGGTGCGCACGCACGGCATCGGCGCATGCATGGTGGAAGCAACCGACGAGGAACGCCAAGGGCTCCGCCGCCGGTCCGTCCTCGTCCTCGCCGCCGCAGGCATCGATCCATCGCACCCAGGCGTCCTGCGCGGCGTCGTCGACGACTTCGCGCGGCAGGCGCAACGCTGCAGCGCGGGCAATCCGCGCCAGCGCCTGCGCCATCGCGTGCAACCGCGTCTCGTCGCCGCTCATGCGAGACCTCGCGAACACCCGGCAGCCCGCGATTGCCGGCCGCCGGTCCGAAGTCGGTCCGCGCCCGCGGCACGCAGCCGCTGGCGAGCGCGTGCGCGTGCGGCGACCGGCGCTGCGGCGGCCGGCGTCGCAGCGCGTCGCCGCAGGGTCGACGGTGCTTCGGCCAACGAGCCGTGCGCGGCCATCTTTGGCACACCGTCCATCTCCTCGATTGCTTGCTTCATCGCATTCGCTGCGCAACGTCGGCGGCGAGGGCTGGGCGACACCTGCCTCGACAACCAGAGACCAACTTCCGTGCACGGTCACCGGCCACCCGTCCTGCGCCTGCGCGCACGATGCCGCGGTTGCGAGGCAGTGATCGAAGCCGTGCGCAGGGATCGTGGCACCGCGGCGCAGCGCGGCAAGTCCCGGCCCTAAATTGCCGTGTTGGACGGTCTTAGCGGAATTCCGAGATTTTTTGGCCCGCTCGCCGCCGGCACGCTTCCCACCGTGCGGCACATGGGGCGGACACGGCATGCAACCGGCGTGCGACGCACCGGCCGAGCGCTTCGATCCGGTGACCGGCAAGCCGCTCCGCAAGATCGGCGAGACGGTCTTCGAGGATCTCGACTCCCAGCGCGCGCAGTTGCGCGTCATCCGACACGTGCGGCCGATCCAAGGCCCGTCCGCCGACGAAGGCAAGCTGCGCGATGTCCCGCCGGTGATGGCCGACCTGCCTCCGCGCCCGCTCGAAGGCTGTGCTGCGAGCGCCGGCTTGCTGTCGTGGCTGCTGGTGCAGAAGTTCGCCAACCACCTGCCGCTACACCGTCAGGCGGCGATCTTCGGCCGCGATGGCAAGCGCATTCCCAAGCAGACGCTGTGCGACTGGACGTTGGCGTCGGGCGAAGCGCTGCGGCCGATCGTCGACCGACTGCAGCGGATCGTCTGATGCGGCCCCGTGATGCAGCTCGACGACACGCTGGTGATGTGCCAAGCCGGCCGCGGCGAGCCCAACTTCCGCGCCTACCTTTGGACCTTCGTGCATCCGCAAGTGGACGCCGCCGTCCATCGGTTCCCCGCCGGCCGCGGAAGCCGGTTGCTCGCCGACGAGCTGGCCGGCTTGGCCGGCACGATCGTCGGCGACGGCTACAGCGGCAACGCCGCGGCGGCGGACAAGATCGGTCCCGGCATCCCGATCGGCGCCTGTTGGACGGTAAGCGTCCGACGGCACCGCAAGCCGCCCATGGATCCAATGCCATTAACTTGACACACGAAGTTGGCGATCTGCCGTGATGCTCGCTCCGCCGCTGATGAAGCCTGTGTCTGCGCGTGAAGC
>JADCJE010000047.1 GCA_020247305.1 Phycisphaerales bacterium
CCGCAAGGGCGACGTCGAGGTGGCGTTCTTCGCCGCCGTGCACATCGCCGACGCCGCCTGCTACGCGGCGCTCAACGACCGCTTCACGACCTGCGACGCGCTGCTGTACGAGCTGGTCGCCGCGCCGGACGCGCGGCCGGCCAAGGGCCAGCGCGAGCGCGGCTTCAGCCCGGTCTCGCTGCTGCAGCGCGGCATGAAGACGTCGCTGGAGCTGTCGTTCCAGCTCGACGAGATCGACTACCAGGCCGCCAACTTCGTGCACGCCGACATGACGCCGCAGGAGTTCGAGCAAAGCATGTCCGAGCGCGGCGAGAGCATGCTGTCGATGATGTTCGACATGATGCAGCAGACGGCCCGCCAGCAGCGCGCGCAGGCCGCCGAGCGCGACGGAGGCGACGACGCGCCGGCCGCGAAGGCGTTCGACCTCGTCGCCGCGTTCCGCAGCGGCGAGGGCCGCCACCTGATGCGCATGACCTTCGGCCGGCAACTGGAGCAGGTCGAAGGCATGATGGCGGGCGGCAAGGGCAGCACGCTGCTCGAAGGCCGCAACGAGAAGTGCCTGGAGGTGCTGCAGCGTGAGCTGCAGGCCGGCAAGAAGCGCCTGGGCGTCTACTACGGCGCCGCGCACTTCCCGCACATGGAACGGCGGCTGGTCGGGGACCTCGGCTTCGCCAAGGCCGAGCACGAGTGGCTGGTGGCGTGGGACTGCCGGAAGCGCCCCGACCCCAAGCTCGACCGCGAACTGATCCAGCGCCGCCAGCTCGCCAAGGCGCAGCTCGCCGACCTGATCGCGGCGGCGAAGTCCGTGCGCGCGGCGCGCGGCGCCGATGCCGTGCCGACCGCGGCCGAGCTGGTGGCGTGGCGCGACGACCAGGGCGCGCCGATCTGCGCCGGCCCGGCGCAGGATCCCTGGGGCCAGGACTACGTGATCCGCAAGCGGCCGCAGGGCACGCGCTGGGAGGCGGCGAGCGCTGGCCAGGACAAGGCGATGGGCACCGACGACGACCTCGTCGTGATCGAGCCGCGCGCCGGCGGCCTGCCCGCCGGTCGTTGAGTCTGGCGCATCCGCGCGCTCACCAGCCGGGCTGCGGCCCGAGCGTCGTCGGCTTGCCCTTGTCGTTGGCGACGTTCCAGCCGGTCCAGAACGCCAGCCGCGCGACCGCCTCCATGCGGTCGTAGCTGAGCCGATCGGCGGTGTCGGTGACCTGGTGGTAGTCCGGATGCTCGCCGTCGCAGAAGAACACCACCGGCACGCCGACCTTGGCGAAGTTGTAGTGGTCGCTGCGCTCGTAGTAGGTGTCGCCGCTCGTGAAGGCGATGCCGAAGCCCTTCGCCAGCGCCACCGCGTCGCGCACGATCGAGCTGTACTTCTCGTGCTGGTGGCTCGGCGTCACCTGCATCGTGATCGGGCCATCGCCGTCGCGGCCGGCGCGGCCGATCATGTCGATGTTGACGTTGGCGACGATCTTGTCGAGCGGCCACGTCGGGTGCGCGGCGAACCAGTCCGAGCCCCAGAGGCCCAGTTCCTCGCCGCTGACCGACAGGAAGACGATCGAACGCGCCGGCCGCGGGCCGCCGAGCGCGAACGCCTCGGCGATCTCCAGCAGCCCGGCGGTGCCGCTGGCGTTGTCGTCGGCGCCGTTGAAGGCGTCGCCGTCGAGGCGGCGGCCGACGTGGTCGTGGTGGGCCGAGAACACGACGGCTTCCGCCTTCTTCGTCGTGCCTTCGAGGACGCCGACGACGTTGCTGCCGACGCCCTTGTCGTCCTCCTTGACGACGATCGACAGCTTGCCGGCGGCCTTGTCGTTGGGCTTCGCCGCGTCGATCGCGCCGTCGTCGCCGACGGTGACGCCGCAGTGGGCGAGCAGCGACCGGCCCTGCGCCGCCGACAGCACCAGCAGCGGCAGCTTGACGCGCAGGCCGCGGTCGCCGCCGCCGCTGCCGTAGCGCAGCTGCGGATGGTCGGGCAGCAGGGCGCGGTAGTTGAGCGTGTTGCCGAGCGAGGTCTTGTCGCCGAGCAGGCAGACGACGCCAGCGGTCGCTCCCTGCTTGTGCAGTTGCTCGGACACGTCGACGAAGCGCTGCACGGCCTGCAGGTCGTTGCCGACGCCGCTGCCGCCGCCAGCGCCCAGCGCGACCACGGGGATGCGGCCGGCCAGCCCCGGCGGCACGCTCGCCGCCGCGCCGTTGCCGCAGTAGACGAACTTGCCGGCGAGCGCGACCTTCGTCTCTCCGGTCGCCAGCACGGCGAGGTCGCGGTCGAACTTGCCGGCGCCGAACGCGACCGCGGTCGCCGCGTCGAGCACGGTGCGGCGCAGCGGGTAGCTCTGCAGCCAGCCCTTGTCGCCGAGCGGCTTGAGGCCGAGCTTCTTCCAGTGGTCGGCGACGTACTTCGCCGTCGCCTGCTGGCCGGCGCTGGTCGTGTAGCGACCGGCCCGCGCGTCGTCGGCGAGCCAGTACGCGTGGGTGCGCAGCCCGGCGCGATCGATGCGTCCGACGTGCGGCGGCGCGCCGTCGGGCGGTGCAGCCGGCGCGCCGAGGTCGGGCAGCGTCGGCGTCGCCGCCGTGGCGCCGCCGGCGGCCGGCGGCGTGCCGGCGCCCTGGGCGACGAGGACGGCGGCGCCGAGCAGGACCGCCGCGAGCGTGCGTCGGGCGCTCACGGCGCCGGTCGCTCCGGGCCGTGCAGGTCGATCGGCCTGCCGGTCTTGCGCAGCTTGAGGTTGAGCAGTTCGACGAAGATCGAGAAGCCCATGGCGAAGTAGACGTAGCCCTTGGGGACGTGCAGGCCGGTGCCTTCGCCGACCAGCGTGAAGCCGATCAGCAGCAGGAAGCTGAGCGCAAGCATCTTCACCGTCGGATGGTGTTCGACGAACGCGCAGATCGGGTTGACGAAGGCGACCATCACGCCGACCGAAGCGAGCACGGCGATCACCATGATCGCGACGTGCTCCACCATGCCGACCGCCGTGATCACCGAGTCGAGCGAGAACACGAGGTCGAGCAGGGCGATCTGCACCAGCGCGCTGCGGAAGGTCATGCGGCCGCCGCCGCCGGACATGCCGTCGTCGGGCCCTTCGAGCTTGTGGTGGATCTCGGTGACGCTCTTCCACATCAGGAAGACGCCGCCTGAGAGCAGGATCAGGTCGCGGCCGCTGAGGTCGTGGCCAAGCACGCGAACCCACGGCGCCTTCAGCGCCATCAGCGCGCTGAGCGTGAACAGCAGGCCGATGCGCATCGCCATCGCCAGCAGGAGGCCGATCCGCCGCGCCTTGCCGCGCTGTTCCGGCGGCAGGCGGCCGGTCAGGATCGACACGAACACGAGGTTGTCGATGCCGAGGACGATCTCGAGGAACGTCAGCGTCGCGAGCGCGATCCAGGCCTCGGGCGAGGCGATCCAGTCCATGGCCCGCGACGGTAGCGACCGGCGTGGCGGCGCGCGAGACGGCGCGCGCGGCTTGGCCTCTGATTCGCACCCTTGCGGTGGGCCGCGGCCGGGTCGACGCAGTCGCGCTGCGCGAACTTCGACCCCGCAGCCCGGAAGCTCGTGCGTGCGGGCGCGCCGCGGCGGCGCGGGCCGCCAGCGAACCTCAACGGGCGTCGATCCGCCGGCTCAGAAGCCGACGGTGAACGTCAGGCCGTTGCTCGTGTTCAGGCCGAGCGAGGTCACGATCGACAGCGACACGCCCTGTGCGGCCAGCGTCGAACCTGCCAGCGCCGTGTTCGCCGGGATGGCGAGCACGAAGGAGCCGATCTGGTTGACGACCGGACCGGTCTGGTACAGGTTCAGGTCGAACGACGTGTAGCTGAAGCAGCCCGGCATGCCGAGGCCGGTCAGGTCGATGCCCGGGTTGATCGGCAGGCTGCCGAAGGCGACGAAGGCGAGCGGCGCGAACACCGGCACGTTGCCGACGTCCAGGCTGAAGCCGGCGTTGCCGAGCTTCGGCAGGCCGGTGTTGCCGAGCGTGAGCCCTTCGCAGCCGACGCCGTAGGTCGTCGCCGACGCAACCGGGCCGAAGCTGAAGTCGAAGGCCTGGATGCCCTGGTTGCTGTTCATCGCGTACAGGCGCGCCGAGGTGCCGTTGATGGCGCCCCAGGCGACCGCTCCGGTGCCGTTGAGATTGGTGGTCAGCGTGCCCGTCGTCGTCGTGCCCGACGCCATGACCAGCGGGGCTTGCGGGTTGGTGATGTCGAAGATCGTCACGACGGAGTTGTTCGAGTCGAGCACGGCGAGCAGCGGCAGGCCGCCGATGACCGCGAAGTCCAGCGCGCGGCGCGGCGCGCCATTCAGCGCGATCGTGTTGTCGAGCACGGCGGTCTGCGTGACCGGGTCGAACGTGGTGATGCGGCCGTTGGTACCCTGGCTGCCGATCACCGTGTCGCTGTCGAGCCACGTGATGCCCAGCCGGTAGTCGTTGCTGCCGGCCGAGGTGGTGCCGGCGATCAGGCCGTACTGCACCGCCGTGTTGCTGAAGTCGAGCTGGCCGACCGCGAAGTTGCTGCCGATCGTCGCGTTGGCGTTGTTCAGCACCGTGCCTCCCGCCGCGGCGAACTGCAACGGCGTCACGCCGGTGCCGCCGTTCACGGCGAACGAGTCGCCGATGCGCTGCGCGCCGGGCGTGCCGCTGTAGGCGACGAGCGGGGCCGTCGTCAGGCCGCTGGCTTCGTCGTTCCAGCGGTAGACCTTGAACAGCGGCGTCGGATTGGTCGTCGCGTTGAAGATCGCGAGGTTGGCGACGTAGATCGAGCCGTCGTCGGCGACGCCGGGCATGTTGACGGCGAAGGTGCCGCCGGTGATGCCGGTCAGGTTGAGGCCGCCGAGGTCGGCGCCGGTGGCGCCATTGAGGATGCGCACATTGTTGCCGCCGGTGCGCGAAACCAGCACGAGGTTGCCGGTGACCGGGTTGTAGGCGAGGCCGCGCTCATTGTTGGCGGTGGCGAGGTTCGGGATCGAACCGGGCGCCAGCCAGCCGTTGCTGCCGAAGCCGGCGACGGGCGTGAGCGAAACCTGGGCGCTGGCGTGCGCGGCCATGGCGGCAGCGACGGTGAGCGAGAGCAACGTGGAGAGGGCGCGGTTCATGGGAGGCGGTGCGGAACTGTGGCGTGGAGACGGCGGAGGTGCGTGAAACTGCCCGCCTGCAGTCGGAATGGGCTGCGGCGGGCGCAATGGCTGTCGGACGGTACCTCGTCCAACGTGCCGAGGAGCGTGCGCACCAACGGTCGAATCGTCCAGTCCCCCCGGACCGCGCCGGGGCAGGGTCGCCATACGGTTGAGCGAAGCCGGCGCCCCGCACGCGCTGCCGACGGTCAGTCCGCCGCGCCGTCACCGCCACCGTCCAGCAGCCGCCGCAGCCGCGCTTCGTCAGCCAGCACCGTCACGGTCTTCGTCTGCGCCGGCACCACGGCGCCGGCGGGCAGGCCCTTGGGTTTGCGCACGTGCTTCTTCTGCGTGTACACGACGTCGATGCGCCGCTCGCCGCGCGCCTTGCTGAAGTGCACGGCCAGCGTCGCGGCGTCGAGGAGGGTCTCCAGGCTCGCGGTCTTGCCCTTGGGCAGCCGCACGACGACGTGCGAACCCGGCCGGCCGCCGCCGACGTGCAGCCAGAGGTCGTTGCCATTGGCGATCTGCATGGTCAGGCGGTCGTTCTGCTCGTTGTTGCGGCCGACCCAGATCGGGTACCCCTCGGCCGAGACGAAGCGGCGTACCTTCTCGCCGGCCGCTTCGTCGCGCGCCGGCTTCTTCTGGCCGGCCGCGGGCTTTGGCGGTGGCGGGGCCTTGGGCAGGGCGCCGAGGTGCTGCAACTCGGCGCGCAGCGGCGCCAGCGCCACCGCGAGGTCCGGCGCGTTGGCGGCGAGCGGGGCCAGGGCGTCGGCGACCGCCGTCAGCGCCGCGAGGTCGGCGCGCGCCGCGGCGAGGCGCGCCTCGGCCAGTTCGCGGCCGTCGTCGAGTCGGCGCGCCTTGTCGTAGAGCTGCTGGCTCTGCAGCACGACTGGCTTGCTCGGGTCGAGTTCGATCGTGCGCTCCTCGCCGTCGCGCGCCGGATCCGGCACGCGCATCGCCTGGGCGCCGCGCGCGACCGTGTGCGCGTAGGCGAGCATCAGGTCCGCCTGCTCGCGCAGCGCCGCGGCGCGGCCCGCGTCGGCGAGCTGCGCGCCGATGCCATCGACCTTCGCCTGCGCCTTCTGGCGCGCGCGTGCGGCGGCGCGGCGCAGGCCGTCGAGATCGGCGGCGGCGGCGGCGGCTTCGTCGAGCGGGCGGAAGTGCGCGTCGATGGCGGCGAGCACCGGCGGCGCGAAGCGCACGGCCATGGCCTCGCGCGGTTCGGCGGCGGCGGGCGGCGGCGCGTAGCGGTCGCCGGGCTGCAGCGTGCGCACCGCCGTCGCGACGGCGCGCGACAGCGCGATCGCGCGGCCTTCGGCGTCGAGCAGCGCCCACAGGCCGCGCGCGCCGAACAGTTCGACGACTAGCCGGCGGTCGCCGGTCGCCGTGCGGAAGCGCAGCTCGCAGCGCCGTTCGCCGGGTGCTGCGACGACGTCCCACAGCGTGGCGCCGACGAGTTCCCGCTGCAGCAGGTCGCGCGCCGGGCCGCGGCGATGGGCGTCGGCGCCAAAGCGCCGGCTGGTGGGGCACAGGCGCGCGCGCGGGCCGCCCGGCGCGATGTGCAGCAGCGTCTTGCGCGCCGCTTCGCCCGGCGGCTGCAGCACGAGCAGCAGGTCGTCGGCGTCCGCCGGTTCCTGCAGCGGCGCAGCGTCGACGACGCGCGCGCCGGCGAGCGCCTGCAGCTCACCGCACGCGGCGGCGAGTTCGGCGGCGCTCAGGCCGCGCGCTGGCGGGGCGGGATTGCCCATGGCGGCGTCGCGACGGCGCGGGCCGCGGCCCGCGCGCCGCCGGCGGGGACTACTTCTTCAGCTCCTCGACCGGATCGTAGATCCAGTTGAAGGCGGCGTAGTCGAACGACACCACGCCCTCGGGGAAGAACAGGCCGATCTCGCGCGTCGCGGCCTCGGGGCCGTCGCTGCCGTGGACCAGGTTGTAGCTGCGGCTCATGCCGAAGTCGCCGCGGATGGTGCCCGGCGCGCTCTCGCGCGCGTTGGTCTTGCCCATCAGGTTGCGGCACACGGCGATCGCGTCGATGCCTTCGAGCACGAGCGCCACGACCGGCGAGCTGGTCATGAACTTGACGAGGCCCGGGTAGAACGGGCGCTCCTTGTGCGCCTCGTAGTGCTTGGCGGCGAGGTCGGGCGAGATGTTCATCAGCTTCATCGCCGCGATCTTCAGGCCCTTCTGTTCGAAGCGGGCGAGGATCTGGCCGGAGAGGCCGCGCTGGACGGCGTCCGGCTTGAGCAGGATCAGGGTGCGTTCCATGGAGGTCGGTGCGGGAAAAAGGGGCGAGCAGTCTAGCAGCGCCGCGGCCCGGACCCGCAGCCCTTTTCGGGCCGCGCCGGCCGGCGCCGGCCGGCAGCGGTCACGGCCACTCGTGGTGGAACATCGCGCCGGCCGGCTGGTCCGTGCGCTCGAACGTGTGCGCGCCGAACAGGTCGCGCTGCGCCTGCGTCAGGTTCTGCGGCAGGCGGGCGCGGCGGAACGAGTCGAAGTACGACAGGCTGCTGCCCATCGCGAGCGTCGGCACGCCGCGCTCGGCGGCCAGTGCGACGACCTTGCGCCAGTTGCCCTGGTGCTCGACGAGGAAGCCGCCGAGTTCCGGGTCGAGCAGCAGGTTCGGCAGGCGCTTCTGCTTGCCGTACGCCGCCTGGATGCGGCCGAGGAAGCGAGCGCGGATGATGCAGCCGCCCTTCCAGATGCGCGCGATCTCGCCGAGGTCGAGGCCCCACTTCTTGTCGGCGTCGGCGGTGGCGAGCAGGTCGAGGCCCTGCGCGTAGCTGCAGATCTTGCTGCAGTAGAGCGCGTCGCGGACGGCGTCGAGCAGGCCGGCCGACGTGGCGGCGGCGACGGCGGGGCCGCGCAGCTGGGAGCTGGCGGCGACGCGCTGGTCCTTCATCGCCGACAGGTAGCGGGCTTCGACCGCCGCGTGCATCGTCGGCGCCGGCACGCCGTAGCGCAGCGCCATCTCGGTCGTCCACTTGCCGGTGCCCTTCTGGCCGGCGCGGTCGACGATGACGTCGACCATCGGCTGCTGCGTCGTCGGGTCGGTGGCGCGCAGGATGCGGGCGGTGATCTCGATCAGGAACGACTCCAGGAACGTCTTGTTCCACGCCGCGAACGCGTCGGCCATCTGCTGCGTCGACATGCCGAGCACGTGCTGCATCAGGTCGTAGCACTCGGCGATCAGCTGCATGTCGCCGTACTCGATGCCGTTGTGGACCATCTTGACGAAGTGGCCGGCGGCGCCGGCGCCGACGTGCGTGACGCACGGGCCGTCGTCGACCTGCGCGGCGATCTTCTTCAGGATCGGCGCCAGCTCGCCGTAGCTGCTCGGCTCGCCGCCCGGCATCAGGCTCGGGCCGTTGAGCGCCCCTTCCTCGCCGCCCGACACGCCCATGCCGGTGAAGCGCAGTCCCTTCGCCGTGAGCTCGCGCTCGCGCCGCTCGGTGTCGTCGGGGTGGCTGTTGCCGGTGTCGACGATCAGGTCGCCCGGCTGCAGGTGCGGCAGGAAGGCGGCGATGGTGTCATCGACCGGCTGGCCGGCCTTGACCAGCAGGATCAGCTTGCGCGGCCGCACCAGCGAGGCGCAGACCTCGGCCGGCGTGCGTGCACCGACCATGCGCTGGCCCGGGCCGAGCCGGGCGAGCGTCGCCTCGGTCTTGTCCCACGAACGGTTGAAGACGGTGACCGGGAAGCCGTTGCGGGCGATGTTGAGGGCCAGGTTCTGGCCCATGACGGCGAGGCCGACGACGGCGATCTGGGAGGTGGCTTGCATGCGGGAGCGGTTGCCCCGCGACCATAGCCGAACCGTCGCCGCCGCCCGACGGCTTTGTCGCTCAGCGGCGGCCGGTCGTCGCCGCCGCCGGCCGCGCCGGTCGGGCCGCGACGAACGCGCTCCACGCCGCCGGGTCGTCGCCCGGGTCGGCGCCGGCCAGCGCGCGGATCGCTTCGCGGTACGAGCGCACGATGGTGCGCACCTCGAACACGCCGGCGACGGCGACGTCGAGCACGACGCCCGACTGCACGACGCCGATCTTCGGGTCGGCGATCGCCGCGGCCTGCGACACCTCGGCGTCGAAGTCGCGCACGTACGCCTGCTGCGTCACGACCGCCATGTGGGCGCGCGGCACGTCGCCGCCGGCGGCGGCGAGCCCGACCCCGGCCTTCGGTCCGGCGGCGGCGAGCAGCGGCAGCGCTTCGGCGCGCCCGAACGCCGCCAAGGCGTCGGCGGTGCGCACGCGCACCTTGGGGTAGGGGTGATCGAGCCCCGTCGCCACGTACGCGAGGTCGTCGGCGGCGAGCGCCGGCGCGGCGAGCGCGGCGGCGCCGGCGCGCACTTCGTCGCTGGCGTCGAGCACGCAGGTGCGCAGCACGAAGCGCTGCGCGCCCGGTTCGCCGCGCCGCTGCAGCGCGGTCAGCGCGCACAGCCGCCGGCGCGCGTTGCCGTTGCGGCGCGCCTGGGCCCGCAGGTCGTCGTCGGCGGCGGCCATGCGGGCGAGCGCTTCGTCGATCGCGAGCAGCCGACCGGGGCTGGTGGCCGCGTGCACGGCGTCGAGCAGCGCCGCGACGCGCGGCCCCGGCGTGGTGTCGCGCCGGCGCGCCGGCAGCAGGTCTTCGGCGATGGCCGCGGCGAACGCCACGGCGCGTGTGTGCACGGCCGCGTCGGCGGGCAGTTGCGGGAGCGCTGCGGCGACCCGGTCGAGGTGGCGCCACGCCTCGGGCAGCAGGCCGGCGGCGTGCGCCCGCTGGGCCAGCTGCAGGTGGGCGAAGGGCGTGTCGCCGGCGGCGCGCGCTGCGTCGGCCAGCGCCTGCCGCAGTTGCTCGTCGGTGCGGTGTTCGCGCACGTCGGCGAGCGGCACCGTGACGGCGCCATCGCGCGTGGCGACGACGAGCGCTTCGCCGCTGCGCGTCACCGGACCGACGAGCACGCGGCCGTCGAGCAGGCGCACTTCGTCGGCCGGCGCGACCGCCAGGGTGAGCAGCAGCGCGGCGGCGCCGCGGAGAAGGCGTGGGGTCGTGCGGTGCATCATCGTCTGGGTCTCGCGGCGGGGCGTGGCGTCGGGCCAGCGCGCCGCCGGTGCACGATAGCCGGCAGCCGCGGGCGCGTAACCCCGCGGTGCGCCGGGCCGCCGCGCTTGGCCCTGGCGCTGCATTCCCGCCGCGGCCAGCCGGCGCGGGCGTGCGCGGCGTGCGCGGTACAGCATTGGCGCGGGCGCCGGGCTACCATCGCCGGCACGCGATGACGATCAGTGCGAGAACCCTGGCGGTGCTGTTCGCGGCTGCGTGGGCGTTGCTGCCGGCCCAGGAGCCGGCGCCGAAGCCGCCGGTCGACCCTGTGCCGTCCGCCGCCGACACGGCCAAGGCCGACGCCCGGCGCAGCGACGACCTGATCGCGGCGATTCGCGCCGCCGAGGCGAAGCTGCGTTCGGTCTCGCTGCGCATGACGACCGAAGGCCGCCTGCCCGGTGGCCTCGTCATGTCGGTCCGCGGCGAGCTGTGCGCGCGCTATGGCGACGATCGTGCGACCTACGCGCGCTTCACCTATGCGACCGGCGACGGGCTGCGCGGCGCCGCGGAGTCGGCGCAGACCGCGGCCGGCATCACGCTGCGCGAGGACGATCCGTCGTTCGGCGACATGTTCGTCGCGATCGATCCGGCGTTGGTCGCCGACCTCGAATGGGCCGGCCGCGTGCTGCAGCGCGACGACCTGCCCGGCATGCCCGCGAAGGCGGCGTCGTCGGCCGAGCGGCGCGCGGCGAGCCCGCTCGGCAGCGGCCTGTTGGCGGCGGTGCGTCGCCAGTTCGACCTCGCGGTGCAGCCGCGCGGCGAACGCGACGGCCAGCCCGGCACGTGGCTCGCCGGGCCGCGGCGCGGCGACCTCGCTGCCGACGACCCAGACCTGCCGATTGCCGACCGCGTCGAGCTGTTCGTGCGCACGGCGGATCTCGCGCTGGTCCACATGCGGCAGTTGCAGGGCGAGCAGGTGGTGCAGCAGGTGGACGTCGAGGCGCTCGAGCGCGACGTCGACCTGCCGGCCGCGCGCTTCGTCGTCGAGTCCGGCGGCGAGAAGCCGAAGCCGGTGCAACAGTTCGTGCCGCTGTGGGAGGCGATCCAGCAGGCCTGCCTCGCCGCCGAGGCGAAGTGCGAGAAGGACGCCGCCGCGCGCAACAAGGACAAACCCGCGGGCGAGCAGCAACCGGCCGAAGTGCGGCCGAGCAAGCGGTAGGCGACGGCGCGTGGATTGCCGTCCGGGGCGAAGCGGACGACCGCAGGCGAATCGGTGGATTCGCCGAGGATCGGTCGCGAGTCCCCGGGCGCGAAGACGCGTGCCGGGCGGCGTGGCCATTCGTGACGCAGGCTGCTAGCCCAGGTCTTCTTCTGCCGGCGGCGCTTCGAGCAGTTCGAGGCCCTTGTAGCGCGACTTGGCGTAGTCGATCTCGAAGTCGGAGTGGAACAGCGCGACGAAGCGGCCAGCCTCGTCCTTGACCACCATCGGCAGGATCTCCAGCACCTCGTCGGTGACGTTGGCGATCCAGCGGGCGCGCGTCCACTGCTTGCGGTCGAGCCTCAGATCGACGCCGTACTCGTTCTCCAGGCGCCACTGGAACACCTCCAGCTGCAGCTCGCCGACGGCGCCAAGGATGGGTTCGCGCGCGCCGAAGCGCGGCCAGAACACCTGCACGACGCCTTCCTCGCCGAGCTGCTCGAGGCCCTTGCCGAAGCCCTTGGCCATCGACGGCTCGCGCGGCGCGACCTGCGCGAAGATCTCCGGCGCGAAGCGCGGGAAGTTGCGCACCTCGAAGTTCGGGCCCGAGCTGAGCACGTCGCCGACGCGGAACATGCCCGGGTTGATCAGCCCGATGACGTCGCCGGGGAACGCCTCCTCGATGGAGATGCGCTCCTGGCCGAAGAAGCGGTGCGGATGCGACAGGCGCACCTCGCGCTGCAGGCGCAGGTGCTTGGCCGACATGCCGCGGACGAAGTGCCCCGACGTCACGCGCAGGAACGCGATGCGGTCGCGGTGCATCTTGTCCATGTTGGCCGCGACCTTGTAGACGAAGCCGGAGAAGAACGGCGCGTCGGGCGGCACGCTGCCCTCCAGCGTCGGCAGCGGGCCCGGCGGCGGCGCGATCTCCAGGAAGCGCTGCAGGATGTTCTCGACGCCGAAGTTGACGAGCGCGCTGCAGAAGAACATCGGCGAGATCTTCTGCTGCAGGAAGGCGTCCATCGTGAACGGCTGTACGCAGGTCTCGACCATCGCGAGGTCGTCAAGCAACTGCGCGTGCGCCTTCGGTCCGAGTGCCTCGGCGAGCAGGGGATCGTCCGGGCCGGTCGTCTGCACCAGCGCTTTGGTGGCGTTGTGCGCCGTGCGCTCGAACAGGAAGACCTCCTTGTCGCGCAGCGAGTAGACGCCGCGGAAGTTGTCGCCGCTGCCGATCGGCCACGTCGCCGGCACGATGGTGATGCCGAGCACCTTCTCGACCTCGTCCATCAGGTCGAGCGGCGCGCGCGCCGGCCGGTCCATCTTGTTGACGACGGTGACGATCGGGATGCCGCGGTCGCGGCAGACCTTGAACAGCTTGATCGTCTGCGGCTCGACGCCCTTGGCGCCGTCGATCAGCATCAGCGCGGCGTCGGCGGCGACCAGCGTGCGGAAGGTGTCCTCGCTGAAGTCCTGGTGGCCCGGGGTGTCGAGCAGGTTGATGCAGTGGCCCTGGTACTCGAACTGCAGCGCGCTGCTGGTGATCGAGATGCCGCGCTTCTTCTCCAGCTCCATCCAGTCGGACGTCGCGTGCGCGCCGCCCCTGCGCGCCTTGACCGAGCCGGCCTCGCGGATCGCGCCGCCGTAAAGCAGCAGCTTCTCGGTCAGCGTGGTCTTGCCGGCGTCCGGGTGCGAGATGATCGCGAACGTGCGGCGGCGCTGGATCTCGTGCGCGAGGTCGGCCATTTCGGGGGAAACAGCCTACGGCGGGGGGCGGCGAAAGCGAAGCGCGCCGCGCGCCGGCGCGGGCGGCCGGCCGCGCCGGCGTCACTCCGGCAGGTCGCTCGGCCGCTGCGCGTAGCCCCACAGTTCGTGGTACTTCGGCTGCACGTACGGGTGCAGTTGGTCGGCGAAGTGTGCGCCGAGCGTGTTCTTGCGGATCAACTGGATGACGTCGTCGAAGTCGCGCGGGCGATCGGGCGCCGTCAGGCCAGACGCCAACTTGAGTTCGATCAAACGCGCCAGCGAGACGTACTTCCGGCCGGCGATCTCGACCGCGACGGCCGCCGGGTCCGGGAATGCCACGCCGCGCGGCGTGCCGTCGCCGGGCACGCCGCCGGTCAGCAGGAAGTCGATCGGGACTCGGGTTGTGGCGTCGCGCACGCCGCGGCTGCCGGGGAACTTCTCGAGGAACCCGAGCCCGAGGGATGCCGCCTTGAAGCGGGCGAGGCCGTCGGGCGTCAGCAGCACGTCGACGTCCGTGGTCGCGCGTTGCAGGCCGTGGGCGTTGACTGCCATGCCGCCACATACCGCGTACGGAATGCGCAGTTCCTCCAATCGCTGCGTCACCCGCGCCAGGGCCTGATGCACGTCGGATGTGCCCATGAAGAACCTGCCCATCTGTTCGAAGCGGGCGGCGAATTCGGGATCCGACGTGGACACCGCCGCATCTTCGCGCGCCGACGTCCTTGTGCGCAACCGGGGGCAGGCGCGGCGGCGAAATCGCCCCTCGCCAGAGGTCAGCGCAGCGCGCGCAACCGCTCGGCGACCGGCCGCACGTGGCGCGTCCACACCGCGTAGCCGTTGGCGTTCAGGTGCAGGCCGTCGCGCTGGAAGAAGCGCGGGTCCGGCGCGCCGTCGGGCAGCGCGAGGTCCGGCGTCGGGTCGATGAACGACAGCCGCGGATCGGCGGCGCATTCGGCGCGCACGAGGTCGTTGGCCGCGCGCACGAGCCCGATGTGTTGCGCCCGCGCCGGGCTCGGCGTGATGGCGATCCACGCGATCGGCAGTTCGGGGTCGTCGCGGCGCACGCGCTGCACGAACAGCAAGAACAGGTCGCGCACCTGCGCGGCGGACTTCGGCCGGTCGCCGGCGAGGTCGTTGGTGCCGCTGAACAGCACGACGGCCGCCGGCCGGTGGCGGCTCACCAGATCGTCGGACCAGTAGCAGGCGTCGAACAGCCGCGAGCCGCCGACGCCGCGCCGCACGACCGGCAGGCCGGCCATGTCGTCGGCGAGCGAGCGCCAGCCGCGGATGCTCGAACTGCCGACGAAGACGACGCCGCCCGGCGGCGGCGGGTTCGCGCGGTCGGCGTCGACGAACTGCTGGACCTCGGCGGCCCAGCGCTGCGGGTCCTCGCCGACGGGGATCGTCGGCGGCTGGCGCAGAGCCCATTGCCGCTGCTGCTCGGGCGCCGTCGCGCGCGCCAGTTCGGCGAGCCAGCGGTCGCGCTGGCGATGGCCCGGCGTTGCGGCGACGAGGTGGGCCAGCATCGCGTCGCGGTGGTGGCGGTCCCGCTCCTGCGCGTCCGCGTCCGCCAGCGCCGGCTCGGCCGTCGGCAGCTCGACCGCGGCGAGGAAGGTCGCCGTGCGGCCGGCTGCCGCGATGCGCGCCGCGCCGACCCGACGTGCGCGCCTGCGTTGCTCCCACACCACCTCGTCCACGGCGCGATCGACGACCTCGGGCACGAACCACGGCAGCTTCAAGCGCATGCGGCCCGCCGGATCGACGACGACCGCCCAGTTCGGCAGCGCGCCGAACGTGAAGCGGCTCGCGCCGTCGAGCCCGTCGATCCAGACATCGACGTCGAGGCCGTTGTCCTCGATCGTGCGCCTCGCGAGGCGGGCGCGCTCCGCGTGCGTCCGCGGCTGTTCGATGTGCGCGAAGCCCAGCTGGCCGGCGTGCGGCTCGCGCTGGTAGACGACGACGACGCGGACGGCGTCAGGCGACTTCTTGCGCTGTTCGTCGACGAGCTGCCGCAGACCTGCGGCGTTGCGGCGGAACGGCGGTCAAGTGAAGGCGCCGGCGACCAACACGAGCGTGCGGCCGCGTTCGAGCGCGAGGCTGCGCGGCCTGCCGTCGACGTCCCAAAGGCGCAGGTCCGCCGCGGGCGCGCCGACCGCGGGCTTGGCCAGGGCGAAGTCGTTGTCGCGGTACTGGTCGATCCACCGCTTCTCCATCTGCGCGCCGGCCGAGGCGACGGGGGCGAGCAGCGCGAGCAGGGCGGGCAACGCGTTCTTCAGCGAGCGGAGCGGGCTCATGGTCGTCGGGGTTCGTCGTGTGGCGGTTGCGCAGCGATGGTCGCCGGCGGCGAGGCTTCGCGCAGGACGCGGAAGCCGACGTCGTCGGCCCGCACGTCGGCGCGCAAGCGCATGCGCATGGCGTTGCGCACGAAGATACCGTCCAACACGAACGAGCCGCCGCGAAGCGCCCGGAACGAGCCGCCGTCGGCGTCGGCGGGCGAAGCACCGGGCCCGTCCGCGCGGCGCGGGAAGGCGTCCGCGGTCCACTCGAAGGCGTTGCCGGTCATGTCGCACAGGCCGAAGCCGTTGGGCGCGAACGAACCGGCGGCGCGGAGCCGCCCGCTCTCCTGGTTGGCCGCCGCCGTCGTGCACACGTCGCCGTAGGCGTAGACGCGCGAGCCGGGGCCGCGCGCCGCCTTCTCCCACTCCGTCTCGGTCGGCAGCCGGTGCGCGCGGCCGGTGGTGGCCGTCAGCCAGCGGCAGTAGGCGACGGCGCCGCGCCAGCTGACGGTGACGACCGGCAGGTCCGGCGCGTCGGTGGCGAAGGCGTTCTGCGCGGCGTCCCAGCGCACGCGGCACTGCGCGCCGCCGAGGTCGAGCCAGCCGGCGTCGACGCGCTCCCTGCCGATGGCGGTGAGGAACGCGGCGAACTGCGCGTTCGTCGTCTCGTGCGTGGCCAGCCAGAAGCCGTCGGTCGACGGCGTCGCCAGCGGCCGTTCGTCTTCCTGGCCGACGCCGAACTCGTCGCCGCGCAACCCCGGACCGGCGGGGATCCAGCCCCAACCGGCTTCGTCGGCGGGCCATGGTTCGACGGCCACCGCGGTCGTCGCCGACGGTGCGAAGCCGAGCCCGCGCGGTGGCAGCGGCAGCGGGACGCGTCGCTCGCTCGCGCCAAGTTGCAGCGCGTAGCGGCCGGGCGGCAGGGCCAGCGTGGCGGTCGCCGCGTCGCCGAGCGGCGTCGGCGCTGCCCAGCCGTCGCGGACCGCCGTCCACAGCGTCAGCCGTTCGCCGCTGCGGTTGGTGACGACGACCGTGCGCAGGTCGCCCGTGGCCGACGCAGGGCCGGCGCACGCGGCGAGCCCGGCCAGTGCGGCGGCGGCGAGCCACCGCGGGCGGCGGTCGTCGACGGCTCCGGCGGCGGGGGGCATGGCGCGTGCGTTCGCCGTTCTCGCGGCCTCAGACCTTGTCCGGGTCCTGGCCGCGCAGCACCGAGTTGCCGTCGAACGTCTCGCGCAGGTTGGCGCGCGCGGGCTGCTGCAGCATCGCCTCGGTCAGGCGACCGCTCTGCGCGAAGAACGCGATCGGGTTCTTCCACACCAGCTGCTCGATGCGCGCGCGCGCGAAGCCGGCCTGCTCCAGCTTCACCGCGGTGCGCGGCACCATCATCGGGTCGCTGACGCCCCAGTCGGCGGCGCTGTTGACGATCATGCGCTCGACGCCGTGTTCGGACGCGATCGCGACCATGCGCGCCGGGTCCATCTTGGTGTTGGGGTAGATCGAGAAGCCCGACCAGCAGCCGAGGTCGCGCGTCATCTTGATCGTCTCCTCGTTGCCGTGGTCGAGCAGCACGCGCTCCATCGGCAGGCCGCTCTCCTTGACGATCGCGATGCAGCGCTCGAAGCCGCGCTTCTTGTCGCGGTGCGGCGTGTGGATCAGCGCCGGCAGGCCGTGCCGCTTCGCCAGGTCCAGCTGGGCGGCGAGGAAACGCTCCTCGGTCGCGGTCTGGTCGTCGAGGCCGATCTCGCCGACGCCGAGCACGCCGTCCTTCTCCAGGTAGCGCGGCAGCAGCGCCAGCACGTCCGCGTTGACGCGGTCGTCGTTGGCCTCGCGCGGATTGAGGCCCATGGTGCAGAAGTGGTGGATGCCGAACTGCTGCGCGCGGAACCGCTCCCAGCCGACCAGCGTGTCGAAGTAGTCGACGAACGTGGCGACGTGCGTGCGCGGCTGGCCGAGCCAGAACGCCGGTTCCAGCACGGCGCGGACGCCGGCGAGCGCCATGCGCTCGTAGTCGTCCGTGATCCGGCTGTACATGTGGATGTGCGGTTCGAAGATCAGCATCGGCGTTGGGCGGGGCGAGGGGTGGTTCGGGTTCGGCGCGCGGGCGGCGTGCGGGTGCGGCGGTTCAGCCGCCGGCGAGGCGCCGCAGCAGCGCCTGCACGTCGGCGCGCGGCTCGCGGTCGAGGCGTTCCTTGGCGAACGGCGCGAGGTCCTGGCGGCCCAGCGCCAGCAGGCCCTCGGCGGCGGCCAGGCGCACGCCGTCGTCGCCGTGTTCCAGGCCGCCGATCAGGCGGGCGACCGCGCCGGGGCACGGCGCGCGGCCGAGCAGGCGGTTGGTGTCGCGCCAGACCGACCGGCCGGCAGCCTCGCGCTCGGTGGCGAGGTCGCGCAGCATGCGCGACAGCTCGCCGTTGGCGGTGCGCTCGGCGCCGAACACGCGCGCGAGCGGCAGATCGAGGAAGGCGAGCTTGAGCAGCAGGCGGTTGGCCGCCGTCTGGTCGAAACCGTGCTGGCCGAGCGTGCGCACGAACAGGTCGCCGTCGCAGACCGCGGCTTCGAGGTGCAGCACGACGTTGGTGCGCTGCACCTCGCCGAACAGCGCCACCGTCGCCGGGCCGACCGGCAGGAAGTGCAGGCTGCGCAGTGCCATCGCCCGTTCGTCGATGTCGCCGTGTGCGTACAGGCCGGTGACCTCGTCGGCGGTCGCGGCGAGCGAACCGAGCAGCCACGCGGCGGCGACGTCGCAGCGGCGGAAGGCGTCGAGGTCGACGGTCGCCGCGCCGAGCGCGCGCCGGCCGCCGCGCACGGCATCGCGACCGACGCGGCGCGGCAGGCCGGGGAAGACCACCGGCAGGCGGCTGCGGTCGGCGCGGACCTCGGTCAGCAGCGCGTCGGCGAGGGTGGCGGCGTCGCCGAGCAGGGAGCGCAGTTCGGGCAGGGCCATGCGGGCGGCGCAGGATACCGCTGCCGACCGTGCGCGCCATCGCCGGCGCCGCCGCCAAGAAGCCGCTCGCGCCGACCGGCGGCGAGGCGGTAAGCATGGGGCGCATGGACTTCCCCGCCTGGGATCCGGTGCTGTTCGACTTGCCAGGGCCGATCGACATCCGCTGGTACGGCCTGATGTACGTCGTCGGCTTCGTCGCCGGGCAGTGGATCCTCACTCGCCTCGCCCGCACGGGCTTCCTGCCGCTGGCGCCGGAGAAGGTGCCCGACCTGATCTTCTACTGCGTGCTCGGCGTGATGCTGGGCGGGCGCACCGGCTTCGCGTTGTTCTACGACCAGTCGCTGCTCGATCCGCGCGAGTTCGCGCAGGTCTGGAAGGGCGGCCTCGCCTTCCACGGCGGCCTGATGGGCGTCGGCGTCGCCCTCGTGCTGTTCACGCGCGCGCAGCGGCTCGACGGCCTGCGGCTCGCGGACAGCTGCGCGCTCGCCGTGACGCCCGGCATCCTCGCCGTGCGCTTCGCCAACTTCGTCAACGGCGAGCTGTATGGGCGCGTCACCGGCAAGGACACGCCGTTCGCGATGCAATTCCCGACCGATCCGCAGGCCGAGCGGCTGTTCGGGCTGCCGTCGGGGCTGAGCATGCGCGACCGCGAACTGTGCATCCAGGCGGCCTTCGGCAAGCGCCCGTTCGCCGACGTCGAGCCGGCGCTGACCAAGGTCGATGCGCTGGGCCGCCCGATCGACTGGTCGGCGGTGGCGCCGCGCCTGGACTGGGTCAAGGTCCGCGAGGCCGCGCTGCCGGACGGCTCGCCCGTGGTGCCGTTCCGCCACCCCTCGCAAGTCTACGAAGGACTCGGCGAAGGCCTCGTGCTCGGACTCGTGCTGCTGGCGCTGTACCTGCTGCCGTGGACGCATCGCCGGCAGCCGGGGGTCTTCGCGGTCGTCTTCCTGTGCGGCTACGCCGCGATCCGCTGGTCGCTCGAACTCGTGCGCCAGCCGGACGCGCACCTCGGCGACGGCGTGGTGCTCGGCATGACGATGGGGCAGGCGCTGAGCGTCGGCCTGCTTGCGATCGCCGCGGGCATCGTCGTCGCCGGCCGCCTGCGGCCGCGGCCCGTGCCGCCGGCGTGATGGCGCTGACAACGACGGCAACTGCGGCTGGCCCGGGGGCCGGCGGCGGGGAATAATCGCCGGCCCGCGCCGTCCGTCGCCGCCTTGGCCGACCGAACGCCCGCGCCAACCCGCCGCCCGATGACGAGCCTCCTTCGCCTTGCCTTGCTGTCGCTGCTGCCGTTGCTCGCCGGCTGCGACAACGTCGGGCGCGCCTTCGATCCCTCCGTCGAGCCGCCGGCGCCGCCGCCCGGTTCGACGGTGCAGACCATCCAGGTCGTGCCGGTCGGTGGCGACGCGCGCGACGGTCGCCCGGTCGTCCGGGCCACGTACCCGTCCGGCTCGGGCTGGCCGACCACCGTGCCGGTGGTGGTGGAGTTCAGTGAGAGCATCAACGAGTCGTCGATCGTGCCGACGACGCCGGGTGGGGCCGATGGCAAGCTGATCCTGCGCGTGCGCGGCACGACGACGCCGGTGCCGTGCGCCTACGACCTGATCGCCGACGGCCGGTTGCTGGTGTTGCGGCCGCTCACCGGGCTGACCAACGACCAGAACCCGACCTATCAGGTGGTGTTGCTGCCCGAGGCCCGCGACTGCGATGGCGTGCGCTTCGACGTGCCGGCCGGCGGCTCGGTGCTCGCGGAGTTCCAGGTCAATCAGGATGCCGCCCTCGTCGACGGCCGCATCCTCGCCGTCTACCCGCGCGACAACTTCCGCGATGCGCCGCGGGAGACCGCAGTGTTCGTGGTTTTCGACCGGCCGGCGACACCCGCGACCGTCGTCGCCGCCAACTGCTTCGTGCGGCCGCAAGGCGGCGCGACGGTCGCCGGCACGCTCGAACTGCCGCTGCCCGGCCTCGGTGTGCCCGGTCAGCGCGACGGCCGCGTCGCGCGCATCGCGCCGAACGCCGCGCTGGCGGGCCCGATCGACCACGAACTCGTCGTCACCGCGGCGATCGCGTTCGGCGCCGAGGGCACGCTCGACTTCAACAACCGCACGCCGTTCGCCCGCTTCCGCACCGTCGGGCCCGCCCCCGCGCGCGCCGTCGCGCTCGACAACCCTAGCCCCGGCTATCCCGACAAGATCAACCTCGCCAATGTCGCCACGGTGCGCGTGCGCGTCGAGTTGTCGAACGACGCGCAGGTCGGCGACACCGTCGTCGTGCGCATCTACGGCGCCGACCGCCAGACCTCGCAGGTCGGCGACCTGACGTTCGTCGAACGTTCGGCGACGGTCGCCGCGACCACGCCGACGCCGATCACGGTGACGATCGACTTCGCCGGCGTGGTCGGCAGCGCGACGTCGCCGCGCTTCGAAGACGGCGACCTGACGTTCGCGGTGCAGGTGCGCCGCGGCACGCAGCGCTCCGGCTACGTGCAGAACGCCGCCGCCACCGCGCCGCGCTTCGACACCACGCGCCCCACCGTGCTGCTCGCCGGGCCGCCCGGTTCGGCCGACGGCGCCGACCTGTACACCGACCTGGAGACCCTCGTCTTCCACGGCCGCGCCAACGAGCGGCTCGGCGCCGCCACGCTCAGCGACGGCGTCAACGCCAACGTCGAGCTCTACGCCGCCGGCGCCGACGGCTCGTTCGTGATGCGACCGATCCGGCTCGACCGCCTGACCGCGCCGCGGCCGTTCACGCTCGCCGTCACCGACGCGGCCGGCAACTCGGCCGCCGCCCCGTTCACTGGTCGCATCGTGCAGCGCGGCTTCGCCACCGGCGTCCTCGCCGGCACGCTCACGGTCGAGGCCTTCGACGAAGCGACGCTGGCGCCGGTCGCCGGCGCGACGGTCGTCGTCGACCCCGGCACGCCGACTTCGCCGGCGTCCGGCCAACTGACCGCGACCACGGACGCTGCCGGCCGCGCGACGTTCGCCGGAGTGGCGTCGCCATCGCACACCGTGACCGTCGATCGAGCCGGCTACGACCTGACGACCCTGTACGACACGCGCGCGGCCTTCGTCTCGCTGCCGGTGCGCTCGCGCACGGCCGGCACGGCGACGTGGAAGGGCACGGCCGCGTTCGCGCCTGCCGCCGGCGCCACGGCCATCGTCGGCAACACCGCCATCGCCGATCGCAGCGTCGTCGGGGTGCGCACCGCCACGACGGCAGCGACCACGATCCCGGACACGCCGATCACGCCCAACCGCGTGCAACTCGTCACCGGCTTCGCCGGCGTGTTCGAACCGACGGTGTCGCCCTACTACGCCGCGCACGGCGCGCCAGCGCTCGGCGCGACGCTGACGACGCCGACGATGCCGGCCGGTCCGACGACCCCCGGGGCCGTCTCGCAGCAGCAACTCGCGCTGATCCCGGCGACGGGGCAGTTGGGCACGCTGCCCGCGCCCTACATCGTCAACCTCGCCACCACCGGCCTCGACGTCGCCGCCCTGGCCGCCGGTTTCCCGAGGGCGCGCGTCACCGCGTCGCTGCAGGGCTTCGAAGGGCAGGCGCTGGTCGGCGTCGGCCGCGCGACGTCGCTGTTCCTGACCCCGAGCTACATCGTCGACGCCAACTACGGTCTGCCGTTGGTCGCCGGCTTCGCGCCGTTCGCGCCGCTGTTCTGGTCGACGCTGGAAGCGCGCGACGCCGCCGGCCGCGTCTGCCGTACCCGCTCGCTCCTCCAGGTCGCGCCGACGCCGACGCTGACGCCCGGTCTCGGGCCGCTGCCGACGCCGGCGATCGACGCGCCGGCAGGGCCGTCCGCCGCGCCGACGGTCACCTTCGTCGACGCGTGCGACGGCGCCACCTTCGTCGGCAACGTCGCCGCCACGCACGACGTGACGGCGACCGACGTCGCCGGCCGCGTGTGGCGCGTGCTCGTGTCCGACCGCGACGTCGCCGGCGGGCTGCGGACGGTGCAGTTCCCGGTGCTGCCTTCGGCGAGCGGCCTTGCCATCGGCGACTGGGTGGTGCAGGTCGAATCGCGCCTCTGGCTGACGCCGGGCCCCGCGACCGCCAGCGCCGACGACGCCGTGCTCACCGAGCGGGTCCGCCTCGAAGTCGACTACGTGCGCTCGGCGAGCCGGACGTTCGTCGTGCAATGACGGTCGCCTCGGCGACGGGCGTGGCGCTGCTGTCCGGCGGGCTGGACTCAGGCGTCGCGGCGGCGGCGTTCGTCGCCGGCGGCGGGCGATTGCTGGCGTCACTGTGCTTCGACTATGGCCAGCGCGCCGCCGCCCGCGAACGCGCGGCTGCGGCAGCGCTCGCAGGCCGGCTCGGCGGCGCCTTCCACGCCATCGACCTGCCGTGGCTGGCTGCCTGTGCGGCGACGGCGGGCTCGGCGCTGCTGCCCGGCGGCGGCGACCTGCCGCAGGGCACCGCGGCGCGGCCCGGCGACGCCGCCAGCGCGGCGCGCGTGTGGGTGCCGGCGCGCAACGCGGCGTTCGTCGCCATCGCCGCCGCGCACGCCGAGGCGCTGGGCGCCGACTGCGTGCTCGCCGGCTTCAACCGCGAGGAAGCGGCGACCTTCCCCGACAACTCGGCGGCCTTCCTCGCCGCGGCGACGGCGTTCCTGCGGCTGGGCACGCGCACCGCAGTGGCGGTCGTCAGCCCGACGCTCGACCTCGACAAGCCCGCGATCGTCGCGCGGGCCCGCGCGCTCGGCTTCACCGCCGCCGACTTCTGGTCGTGCTACGAGGGCGGACCTTCGCCGTGCGGTCGCTGCGAATCGTGCCTGCGCAGCCGCTGGCAGCGGTAGGTGGCGCCGTGGCCCGCGCCGCGCCGGCCGCGCGCTCGTCGAACGTCACTGCACGGTCATCCAGCGGTTGCCGTCGCACGCGAGGGTGTTCGCCGCCGGCTTGCCCTGCACCAGCGAGTTGGGCGTCGAGCCGAGCAGGGCGGCGCCCGCCTCGGGCACGAGCGTGCGCCCGTCGTAGCGGCCGCCGACCGTGCGCAGGATCTCGCCGGTGTGGTTGGTCCAATACGTCTCGTTGCCGGTGACCGTGCGCGCCTGCGGCCATGCCACGCAGGTCCAGAACGTCTCGGCGAGGTCGGCGTCGACCGCGTCGGAGTTGGCGGGGGTCGCGGCGATGCCGTTGCCGGTGGCGTCCGGCAAGTAGAGGCACAGCAGGTAGCCGCGGCCGGCGACGTGGCCGAGGTTGTTGAGCAGCCCGAGCGACTGCGGCAGCGGCGAGGGCGACAGCGCGGGGGCGCCGGAGCGCAGCGCGTGCGTGCCGCAGAGTTCGTCGAGGCCGAGCGCCTCGCCGCGGCCGTCGCCGTCCCGGTCGACGAGGCAGAGCGACTGGCACTGCAACTGCGCGGCGATGATCGAGCGCAGCGCCGCGACGGCGACGGTTTCGTTGGCGGTCGTCCGGCTCGCCAGCATGTTCGGGATCGCCATGCTGGACAGGACCGCGATGACCGCGACCACGATCAGCAGTTCGAGCAGCGTGAAGCCGCTCGCGGTCGTGCGTGATGGTGGGGCCGCCATTCCTTGGAACCTAGTTCGGCAGGGTTTGGGCGCGACGCCCAGGGCATTCCGCCGCATTGTCCCCAGCCGGGCCGTCCCAATGCCGGACCGCCGACGCGCCCGGTTCGCGCGCCCGTCGCGGCGTATGCTCGCCCCGCATCGGCATGCGCATCTTCGGCATCGTCAACGTCACCAAGGACTCGTTCTCCGACGGCGGGCGCTGGCTCGCGCCGGACGCCGCCATTGCCCGCGGCCTCGAACTCGCGGCGGCGGGCGCCGACGTCATCGACCTTGGCGCCGAGTCGACGCACCCCGACGCCGAGGCCGTGCCCGCCGACGAGGAGGTCCGCCGCCTGCGCCCGGTGGTCGAGGCGCTGCGGCGCGCCGGCTGCGCCGTCAGCGTCGACACCTGCAAGCCCGACGTCATGGCGGCGATGCTGGCGTGCGGCGTCGACTGGCTGAACGACGTGCGCGGGTTCCGCTCGCCGGCGGCGATGGCGGTGGTGGCCAGCGCGTCCGCGAACGTGCGCTTTGTCGCCATGTGCGCGCGCAGTGACGGTCCGCGCGCTGACCGCGCGGACCACGATCCGGCGACCGTCGTCGCCGACGTGCGCGCATTCTTCGCCGAACGAGCGGCCGCCTTCGCCGCCGCTGGCATCGGCCGCGACCGGCTGGTGCTCGACCCGGGCATGGGCTTCTTCCTCGGCCGCGACCCCGCGAACAGCCTGCGCGTGCTGCGTCATCTCGCCGAACTCGGCCGCGACTGCGGGCCGCTGCTCGTCTCCGTGTCCCGCAAGTCGTTCCTCGGCGCGGTCACCGGGGCCGACGTCCAAGGCCGCGGAGCGGCGACGCTGGCCGCCGAACTCTGGGCCGCGCGCGCCGGCGCGGCGTGGGTCCGCACGCACGACGTCCGCGCGCTGCGCGATGCCCTGCTGGTGGAGCGCGCCATCGCGGAGCAGCCGTGATCCCGCTGCGCGACGACGTGCCGGCGAGCCGGCCGCCGGTGGTGACGCGCGCCCTGGTCGTCGTGTGCGCGGCGGTGTTCGCGCTGCAACTGGGCGACGCCGACGACGGGCTCGTCCGCGCCCTCGGGATGGTGCCGTCGCGGGTCATGGACCCAGACACGCCGGGCCGGTTCGCGCCGGCGGTCGGCGCCGCCGCCGTCCCCGACTGGCTCACGCTGCTGACCTGCACGTTCCTGCACGGCGGCCTGCTGCACTTCGCCGGCAACATGCTGTTCCTGTGGATCTTCGGCGACAACGTCGAGGACCGCTTTGGCCGGTTGCGCTTCCTGCTCTTCTACCTCGCCTGCGGGGTCGCTGCGTCGGCGGCGCACCTGCTGGCTGCTCCGCACTCGCCGGTGCCGACCGTCGGCGCATCGGGTGCGATCGCCGGCGTGATGGGGGCGTACCTGCTGCTGTACCCGCGGGCGCGCGTCGAGATGCTGGTCGTCTTCGGCCCGTTCCTCGACTTCGTCGTGCTGCCGGCGCCGTTCTTCCTCGTGTACTGGTTCGTGCTGCAACTCGCGGGTGGCGCGTTCGCCTCGGCGACCGGCGGCGGGGTGGCGTGGTGGGCGCACATCGGCGGCTTCGTCGCCGGCGCCGCGGTGGCGGGCGCGTTGCGCGCGGCGGGGCGGCTGCGGCCGGAGCCGCCGCACATCGCGCTGGTCCGCCGGCGGTTGGCGCCGCGGCGCTGGTGAGCAGCGCGCGCCTGCCGGCGGTTTTCCTCGCCGAGTCGTTGAACCCGCGGTGGCATGGCGCGTTCGATCCCGCCCTCCCGCATGCGATGCCCCCGACCGCACGTGCCGCGCGCCCTGCTCGCGGCGGTCCTGCCCTCGTCCCTGCTCGCCGCCGGCCTGCCGGCGCAAGACCCGGCGCTCGCAGCCGCCGCGCCGACCGCCAAGCTGCCGCAGGGCGCTGCGCCGGCCGGCCAGGACCCGGCTGGCCAAAACCCGGCTGGCCAGAACCCGGCCATGCCGGCGGCGCGTAGCCCGGCGCCTGGGCAAGGACAACCGGTCCAGCAGCAAGCGCCCGGCAAGGCGGGTGCGGCGGCGGGCCAGACCGTCGTCGTCACCGCGTCGCGCCGCGAGCAGGACCCGTTCGAAGCGCCGCGCGCCATCGACGTGGTCTCCAGCCAGGACCTGCAGCGCTACCAGTTCCGGTCGACGCCGCAGGCGCTGCGGTACCTGCCGAGCGCGATGATCCAGGAGACCTCGCCCGGCCAGGGCTCGCCGTTCCTGCGCGGCTTCACCGGTTACAACAACCTGCTGCTGATCGACGGCATCCGCGTCAACAACTCGACGTTCCGCTCGGGCCCGAACCAGTACTGGGCGACCGTCGACCCGCTGTCCCTCGACCGCATCGAGGTGCTGCGCGGCCCGGCGTCGACGCAGTGGGGCAGCGACGCGGTCGGCGGCGCCGTGCAGGCGATCACCAAGGGGCCGAGCCTGCGTGCGGTCGACGGCGTGCGCTACGGCGGCGCGACGTACGGCCGCTACGCCACCGCCGAGGATTCGCCGGTGGCGCGCGGCGAAGCGCAGGTGGCGTGGGGGCGCGAGGGCGGCCTGCGCTCGGCGGCGTTGATCGGCGGCGACGCCCGCGCGATCGGCGACATCGAGGGCGGCGCCGACACCGGCACCCAGCCCAACACCTCGCACAAGGAGACTGCGTTCGACATCAAGCTCGAGCACGAGCTGAGCAAGCACACCAAGCTGGTGTTCCTGCACCAGGAGATGAGCCAGAACAACGTGCCGCGCACGCACGCCACGGTGTCGGCCGAGCGCTGGCGCGGTTCGGCGGCGGGTTCCGACCTGCAGCGCGAACTCGACCAGGACCGCCGCCTGTCGTACGTGCAGTTGCACCAGAGCGGCCTCGACGGCGCGTTCACCTCGGCGCGCTACTCGGTCTCGTTCCAGACCCAGCGCGAGGTCGAGGAGCGGCTGCGCACCAGCGGCGTCGGGGCGCAGGAGTTCGAGGTCGGCACGCTGGGCATGTTCGCCCAGTTCGAGTCCGACCTCGGCGCGCTCGGCACGCTGACCTACGGCGTCGACTACTACCGCGACGACGTCGACTCGCGCTCGACCGGCGTGGGCGCCAATCCCTTCCAGGGTCAGGTCGGCGACAACGCCAGGTACGACCTGTTCGGCGTCTTCGCCCAGGACGAAGTCGACCTCGGCGGCGGCCTCTCGGCGCAGGCCGGCGTGCGCTACACGTACGCGGCGGCCGACGCCGACAGCGTGCGCAGCCCGACCAGCAACACCGCCGGCATCGCCGTCAAGGACAACTGGGACGAGGTCACCGCCAACGTCAACCTGCGGCAGGAGCTGACCGAGCGCTGGAACGTCTACGCCGGCGCCAGCCAGGGCTTCCGCGCGCCGACGCTCAGCGACCTGACGTCGTTCACCGTGGCGCGCAGCGGCGAGCAGGAGATCGCCTCGCCGGGCCTCGATGCCGAGCACTTCCTCGGCTACGAGCTCGGCTCCAAGGTGCGCACCGGCGACCTGCAGCTGCAGGCGGCCTGGTACTGGACCGACATCGAGGACCAGATCGTGCGCACGCCGACTGGGACGACGGTCGGGACGCCGCCGCTGCCGGCGATCGCCAAGAGCAACGCCGGCGACGGCTACGTGCAGGGCACCGAGCTGCAGCTGGCCTACGAGGTGGTCGAGCGCACCACCGCGTTCGTGGTCAACAGCTGGCAGTACGGCCGCGTCGACGGCTTCGACGCCAGCCGCAATCCGATCACCGACTACACGTCGCGCATCATGCCGATGACGACAATCGTCGGCCTGCGCTGGGAGAACCAGCCGGGCGACTTCCACTGCGGCACCGAGGTCGTGCGCGCCGAGGACGCCGACAAGCTCTCGGTCGGCGACCAGGGCGACACGCAGCGCATCCCGCCCGGCGGCACGCCGAGCTACACGCTGTGGCACCTGCGCTGCGGCTTCCGGCTCGACGAACGGGCGTCGCTGGAGATCGCCTGCGAGAACGTGACCGACGTCGACCACCGCGTGCACGGCTCGGGCAGCAACGGCCTCGGCCGCAACTTCATCATCGGGATGTCCGTCACGTTCTAGGCGTCTGCGCCACGGCAGGTCGGCCGGTCGCTGCTTGTCGGCGGTCGCGGGCCTCGGGAACATCCCGTAGCGCCGACGTCGCCGTCGCAGCCGCCGCTGCGGCGGGGTCGGAGCGCAGCGCGGCTCAAGTCGGGAGCGCGATTGGTCGATGACGCCGCGGTCGCGCGCTGTGCGCGACGGGACCGCGCATGGAATCGCCCACCGACATCAAGGCCGCGCTGACGACGCGAGCTCGCACCGCGACGCTCGACGAGCTGCACAGCGAAGGCAAGCGCCGCGTGCGCGTGGTCAAGGCCGACCAGATCACCCAGATGATCGAGGAATCGGTCCATCGCGCGGTCGAACAGTCGGGCCTGCTGCCTGCGTCCGAGGTCGAGAAGCTCGTCGAGCGCAGCCGGGTCGAGTTCCGCGCGCTGATGAAGGCGCGCGAGGCCGAGGCCGAGCGCGCCCAGGCGATGACGGACCTCTTGGCCGCGCAGGAGCGCGAGGTCGCCGATCTGCGCCGCCAGCTCGCCGCGGCCAAGGCCGCGCAGCAGGCCGCCGAAGAGGCGCTGGCTGCATCGCAGGCCGCGCAAGCCGCTGCGGCGCCGGCCGCCGCCGAGGCCGAAGAGGCCGCCGCGCAGGCCATGGCGCAGGCTGCCGCCCAGGCCGCTGCCCACGCGCAAGCCGAACTGCTCGCGTCGCTGCGCGACGAGATGGTCGGCATGAAGGCCGCCCTGATGGCGCAGCCGCCGGTCGTCGCCGCGCCGGGCGCTGCGTCCGTCGTGCCCTTCGCGCCGGCTGCCGCCGCAGCAGGCGCACCGGCCGTGCCCGGCGTCGCCGCCGCCGCCGCCGCGAGCGTCCAGGCGGCTCCTGCCGCAGCCGCGCCCGCGCCCGACGTCTCGGCCGCCATCGAGAAGCTCGCCAGTTCGCTCAACGACCGCTTCGAGAAGCTCGGCAAGAAGATGGGCATCAGCTCCGCCGTCGGCGGCGACCAGCCCGTCGACCTCGGCGGCCTGTTCAAGAGCGCCGACGCCGGCCTCGAGTCCAACATGAACAACGTCGAGACCAAGCAGAAGACCGGCGGCGGCATCGCTGCGAACCTCGCGCGCCTCAAGAAGCTCAAGGGCGGCGGCTGACGCCGCGCGCCACGACAAACCACCAGCCCGAACCCTGGGGATCAGAGTCCATGAACAAGAACCAGAACGAAGTCACCAACGAGAATCAGGCCGATTCGACCGTCGCCCTCGGCAAGGGCCTTGACGTCGGCACCGCCAACCTGGCCGCGGCCGTGCAGAACAGCGAAGGCGGTATCACGGTGACCGTCGAGCGCAATGCGTTCCTCGACATCCCGAGCGACGTCTACAGCAAGAGCATGCTGACGAAGCTCAAGGTGCCGTACGTGGTGCACAACAACAAGCTCGTCGTCATCGGCGAGGCCGCGTTCGAGCTGGCCAACGTGTTCGGCCGCGAGACGCGCCGCCCGATGCAGGACGGCCTGATCAGCCCGAACGAGCAGGACGCCCTGCCGATGATGAAGATGATCATCCAGAAGCTGCTGGGCGAGCCGCGCGTGCAGGGCGAGAACTGCTATTTCTGCGTGCCGGCGCCGTCGCTGGACGTCGACAACAACGTCGTCTACCACCAGGGCCTGTTCGAGAGCTTGATCAACAAGCTCGGCTACAAGGCGCACGCCATCAACGAGGCGCACGCGGTGATCTTCGCCGAGCTCGCCGAGCAGGACTTCACCGGCATCGGCCTGAGCTTCGGCGGCGGCATGGCCAATGCCTGCATCGCCTACAAGTCGATCCCGTGCCTGTCGTTCTCGGTGGCGCGCGGCGGCGACTGGATCGACAAAAACGTCGCCCACGTGCTCGGCTGCCCGCGCAGCAAGGCGACCCACATCAAGGAGCGCGGCATCGACATCCGCGACCCGAAGACGCGCGAGGAGGAGGCGGTGTCGATCTACTACCGCAGCCTCATCAGCTACGTGCTGCAGAACATCAAGCAGCGCTTCGAGTCCGGCCAGAACATGCCGTCGTTCAACCAGCCGATCGACATCGCGTGCGCCGGCGGCACGTCGATGATCGGCGGCTTCATCGAGGTCTTCCGCGACGAGTTCGCCAAGATCGACTTCCCGATCCCCGTCGGCCGCATCTTCCGCAGCGAAGAGGCCCTGACCGCGGTCGCCAAGGGCTGCCTCGTGGCGGCGGCGATCGGCGAAGGCTGAGCCGCGCGCAGGGATGGCTGGACGAGCACGGGGCCACGGGGCCCCGTCGCCGTTTCCGGGGCGCGCGTCGCTACTACAGCGACAGCGTGCAGCGCACCCAGTTGGTGATGGCGCTCTCGGCCGTGCCCGTCGGCGTCAGCGTGATGGCGGCGAAGAACAGCGGCCAGCCGGCGAGGAGCGGCAGGTTGGGCGCGAACAGGTTGGCGGCGACGGCGCCACCCGCCGGCACCGTGCCCTGGAAGCCGAGGAAGATCGGGCTGCCCGGCGTCAGGCTCGCTTCGACGAGGAAGCCAGGGTTGAGCGGCAGCAGGCCGCCGCCCGGCAGCCACGCGCCCGGCGCGAAGCCGTCGCTGCACAGCAGCAGGTACGTGCGCCCCGCTTCGGTCGGCAGCGCCAGCGTGAACGGCGTCAGCGTGCCGAGCACGGCCCGCGGCGGCGCGCGCAGCGGCTCCTGGTCCAGCAGCCACTCGAGGCCCTGCTGCAGGAGGCCGGCGCGCAGCGTCGGGCTGGTGATCGTCTCCAGCGGGAAGCCGAACGTGACGACGCGCGCGCCAGTCGCCGGGTCGAAGCGCTGCACGCCGGCGGTCAGGCCGTTGCCGTAGCGCAGGCACACGGCGCTCTGCAGCGTCGTCGGTGCCAGCGTGTCGGGGAAGTTGACGTCGTACGTGCTGCCCGCGCCGTTGTCGAAACCGCCCGCCGGCAGGCCGGCGCTGACCGTGCCCGGCACGCCGGCCTGCAGCGTGTACACGCCGGCGTCGTCGAGCGCGTACGTGGCGCCGAGCACGTTGCGGTAGAAGGCGCGGTCGGACGCGCTGCCCTGCGCGTCGAGGTCCCAGCCGACCTCGGCCCCGCTGACCAGCAGGCTGCCGCCGCTGTTGAGGTAGGCCGTCGCCAGCGCCTGCTCGGTCGCCGAGAACGTCTCGTCGGCGGTGCTCTCCTCGCCGAGCGACCAGACGACCGCCTGGTAGGGCAGCAGCGACACGCGCAGCAGGCTGATTGCTTCGTTGCTGGCGGCGTCGAAGCCGCGCGAGCCGTTGGCGTCGCGGCGGATCGCGTCGCCGACGAGCCGCGTGTAGTCGCGCGTGTTGTCGGGTCCCTTGACGTTGCGGTCGAGGCGGTCGAAGCCCTGCACCAGCAGCACCTGGGCCTGCGCGAGGTGGTCGGTGCCGGCGGTCAGGACCTCGGTCGGGAACGATCGGCCGCTGCTGTTCCACGCGCGCACGCGGAACGACCGCAGGCTGTGGTGGGGCAGCGGGCCGGTGGACCAGTTCGTGGTCGCCAACGACGCGACCTGCACGAAGCCCTTGCCGTCGAGCGACTGCTCGACCGTGTACGACGACGCGCCCGATGCAGCGTCCCAGGCGACGCGCAGGCCGCGGGCGCCGTCCTGGGTGACGCGCAGGGCCGTCGGCGGCTCGGGCGGGAACGGCGCCGTGGGCGCGAAGTAACGCAGCACGCCGCGCGCGCAGGCGCGGGCGGCGAGGTAGCGGAACTCCGGCTCGTGCAGCGAGGCGTGGTCGAGCGAGCCGGGCGTGTCGTGGAACGCCAGTTCGACCAGGATGCCCGGCATCGTGCTCAGCAGCCGCACTTCGCCGAAGTTGGCCGTCTTCTGGCCGCGGTCGACCCAGGCGGCGTTCCAGTTGGCGCGCAGGTCGGCGACGATCTGCGTGTGGACCGCGGCGCTGAGCGCCGACGAGCCGGCGGTGGCGCCGCCGTTGTAGATGAAGGTGTCGGTGCCTGCGCCGCCGCCGGCGTTGGTGTGCAGGCTGACGAAGGCGTCGGCCGTGCGCCACTCGGCAAAGCGCGGCCGCGCGGTGACGTCGTCGTCGCTGTCCTGGCCGCCGCTGATCGAGTCCCACACCGTGCTCGGCGCGCCGGCGAACTGCGCCCAGTAGCGCGCCGCCTCGCGCCAGCGCGCCTGTCCGCTGGTCGCGCCGCCGCGCACGAGGCTGCCGAGCCCGCCGCCCAGGCGCACCGCGTCGGCGATGACGACGCCCGGCGCCGACGCCAGGTTGCTGAGCGTGACGCGCGCCGGCGCTGCCGGCGTGAACCAGAAGTTGCCGAGGTGCGCCCAGGTGACGTTGTCGACCTGCTGGTCGACGATCACGTCGCTCGTGCCGCCGCTGTGCTCGACGCGGTAGCGAGCCGCCGGCGTGCGGTTGGCGCCGGCGCGGAAGCAGGCGAACACCGGGTAGAGCCCGTCGCGCGCCACCGGGATCGTCCACGTCGCCGTCGCCGTTTCGGCGACCGTGCTGACGGTGGCGAAGCGATAGCTGCCGCCGTTCCAGCCCGCCGACGCCGACAGCGACCAGCCGCCGGTCTCGGTGTACCCCGGCGCGCCGGCGTCGTTGTCGGCGACGCCGTCGCTCGGCACTTCGCCGTGCTCGCGCGCCATCACCACGTCGGCGCCGAGGTTGTTGAGGAACGGGATCAGGTACTGGTTGGCGATCTCGGCCGTGTGGATGTCCTCGATCAGGCCGTCGATCACACCGCGCTGCGTCGTCCAGCCGAGCGTGCTGTGCCAGTAGTAGCCGTGGCCCGGCGACACGGCGATGCGCTTGCCGGCGAGCGCCCCGAACGGGCTGACGAGGCCGGCGACCGCCGGCGCGCGCGCGGGCTGCGCCGGCGCCTGCGGCCGTTCGCCGAGCGCTTCGTGCAGCGGCAGCTCGCGGCCGTCGGGCATGCGCACTTCGATGCGCACGCCGACCACACCGGGTGCGCGCAGCGCCGTCTTGTCGATCTGTTCGATCGCGTGCTCGCGCGAGCAGCCGGGCAGCAGCTGCAGCAACGTCGCGTCGAACAGCAGCTGCGCCTCGCCGTTCTGCACCCGCCACGCCAGCAACTGCGTCCCCGGCGGCACGTGGCTCGTGTAGCCCAGCTGCGCCTCCGCCGCCGTCGGCCCGGCGCACAACCGCGCGATCGCATTGCCGACGTCGCCGTGCCACGGCCCGACCGCCGCGAGGTTGCTCTGGCGGAAGAACAGCACGTCCTGCGCCGGACACGTCGCGACGGCGACGGCGGCAGCAACGACGGCGAGGGCGGCGACGCGGACGGCAGGGGATCGGCGCATGGGGTGGTGGGGCGCTAGTGTACGCGCGGTTGCGGAGGTGTCAGGGCCTGCGGGCGGGGCAGCGCGGGCCGCCGAGGACTCTGCGCACGGCGGGCCGTTACGAGCCCGACTGCTGCCTTGCCATCGCCCGATCCACACCCGACGCTGCCCCGATGGAACTGCCCGCGCTGCTCGCCGTGTCGGTCGGTCCGCCGGTAGCCTCGGCGGCGTGGTTCTACCTGCGCGACCGCGAGCGCGAGCCGCTGGGGGCGGTGGTGTGGGCCTTCCTGGCCGGCGCGATCGTCGTCGCCGTGGCGGTGTTCGCGGTGGTGCCGCTGGCGCGGTTGGGGGTGCCGTTTGCGCACCCGTGGGCGCACGGGGCGTACGTCGCCTTTGCGCTGGCGGCGATCCCTGAGGAACTGGCGAAGTACCTGTTCTTGCGGCGGCACATCCGCAGCCACCACTGCGACGAGCCGATGGACGGGATGGTCTACGGCGCGCTGGTCTCGCTGGGTTTCGCCGCGGCCGAGAACGTGCTGTACGTGCTGCAGGGCGGGCTCAGCGTCGGCTTCTGGCGCGCGTTCACGGCGGTGCCGCTGCACGCGAGTTGCGGCGCGCTGATGGGGCTCGCGCTGGCGAGCCGGAAGCTGCTGGGGCCCGGGCCGGGCCGCGGCCTGTTGCCCGCGCTCGTGGTCCCGATCCTGATCCACGGCCTGTACGACTGGCCGCTGATGGCACTGTCGCAGCGCGGCGAACCGGAGTACGCCGAAGCGCTCCTCGGCACGATGGGCAACCTCGGCGTGCTGGTCGTCGCCATCGTCTGGGTGCGCATGCACTCGACGTGGCTGCGCGGCCACCAGGACGGCCGGGTGGCGCGGCGCGACGCGTAGTGGCAAGAGCAGCGCGCTGCCGCCGCGTGGGGCGCGCTCGTCCCGCTGTCAGCCTGCCACGCCGTCCATCCCCGCCACCCGCGCCCGCGATGCCGCGAACACGGCGCGCAGGATCGCCTCGACCTGCGGCCGCGAGTAGCCGTCGGCGGGCGCTTCCTGCAGCAGGGCGGCGAGCATCGCGTCTTCGCGCTGGGGGTCGGCGGCGGCGTGGCCGTGGCGCGCCTTCCACGCGCCGATCGCGCGGCACAGGCGGCCGCGCGCGTGCAGCAGTTCGACCAGCTGCGCGTTGAGCGCGTCCATCTCGTGGCGCAACTGCGCGAGCGTCGGTTCGGCGGGCATGGCGCGGATGCTACTGCCATCCGCGGCGGCGCGCGCCGGGGCGCCGGCGGCGGCAACGCGGTGGCGCGTGGGCCGGCCCGTGCTCACCCGCACGAACCGCAGCCGCCGCTGCCGCACAGCTTCGCCTCGATCGCCTTCGACGCCGGCGTGATCGACAGGCCGCCGAGCGCGGTGCAGCGCAGCTCGCGCGCCATCGACTCGCTGATCTGGCGGTGGGCGTCGAGCACTTCGTCGAGCGGCACGAGGTGGTCGTAGCCGGCGAGCGCGATGTTGGCGCTGGCGATGCCGTTGGCGGCGCCGGCGATGTTGCGGCCGAGGCAGGGGGCCTCGACGCGGTTGGCGATCGGGTCGCAGATGAGGCCGAGCACGTTCTGCAGCGCGTGGCTCGCTGCCGACAGGCCCTGCGCAGCGGTGCCGCCGGCGAGTTCGACCAGCGCCGCGGCCGCCATCGCGGCGCCAGCCCCGGTCTCGGCCTGGCAGCCGCCGACCTCGGCGGCGAAGCTCGAACGCGTGGCGACGAACACGCCGATCAGGCCGGCGGCGAGCATCGCGCGCAGGATCGTCGGCTCGTCGCTGCCCATCGCGTCGGCGGCGGCGAGGCACGCGCCGGGGAAGGTCGCGCACGAGCCGGCGGTGGGCGCGGCGACGATGACGCCCATGCTGCTCTTCACCTCCATCAGCGCGCTGACGTAGAGGATCGCGCGGTTGAGCACGCCGCCGTCGATCAGGCGCTTCTGCTCCATCAGCGCGGCGAAGCGGTGGCTCTGCCGCGGCAGGATGCGGTCGTGGTACTCGGTGCCGGCGAGGCCTTGCTGCACGCCGGCGCGCACGATGGCGAGGATCTTGCGCATCTGCGCGAGCACGGCGTCGCGATCGAGTCCGCCGCGCGCGCATTCGTATTCGAGCGCGAACTCCGACAGCGGCCGGGTCGTCGGGTCGGCGGTCAGCGCCATTTCGCCGGCGTGCAGGAACGGCACGGTCAGGCCGCGGCGCGAGCGCACCGGCAGCACCGGCTCCAGGCGGCGCACGCGCCGCACGGCCGGCAGTGCTGCGACCTCGGCGTCGCCGAGCGGCCGCTGCGCGCAAACGACGACGCGCACGGGCGAGCTGCCAGTGACGACGACGTCGTCGAGGTCGCCGCGGGCGCGCAGGGCCGCCGCCGTCGCCGCGCCGTCGCCGTCGACGTCGAGCACGGTCACCGCGTAGTCGCCGTAGAGCGTGACCGCCGCGCCGTCGATGGCGACGACCTCGATCATGCCGCCGCCGGTCGAGAGCGCGACGAGGCGGTGTTCGACGCCGTCGCGAGCCAGCGTCAGCCGGTAGGTGTTGGGGTGCGGGTCGTGCAGCGTGGCGATCTGGATCTCCATCGCCACGCCGGCCGCGCGCAGGAACTCGCCGCTGCGCGGCAGCCGTTCGTCGTCGGCTTCCCAGCCGAGCAGACCGGCGAACAGCCCCATGTCCGAGCCCTGGCTCTCGTGCGTCGTCGCCAGCGAGCCCTCGGTGTCGAACTCGACGAGCGCGCTCTCCGGCGTGCCGCCGCAGAGGTCGCGCGCGAGGCGGCCGATGCGCACCGACGCGGCGGAGTGCGAACTCGACGGACCGCGCATCACGGGACCGACGACGTCGTTGAAGATGCTGGGCGGCAGCGTGGCGGGCATGGCGGAGCGGGTGTGCGGGGTGCGGGGCGAGGCGGCGGGGCGGCGCCGCGCGCGAAGTCAGCGGTAGTACGACACCGGCCGCGGCATGACGCCGAGCGCTGCATAGTCGAAGCCGGTGTCGAGCGGCTGGTAGCTGCCGACGATGGCGACACTGCGGTCGGCGGTGATCGCGTCCTCGAGGCCTAGGCACCAGTACACGGCGTTGACGGTGACGCGGCGCACGCCTTCGTTCTGGAAGTCGGCGCCGCTGCCCATGGTGAACTGGAACACGCGCGCGGTCTTGCCGCGGTTGCCGGTCCAGATCTTGGTCCACGCCACCGGCAGCGGTTCCTTGTCCTTGTTCGGCGCGTCGCCGGGCTGGCGGCCGACCAGCGGTTGGCCGTGCAGCAGCGCCGTGCAGCCCGCCGGCAGGCTGCTGCCTTGGCGGTAGGTGCGGTAGACGTCCGACGGGCCCCAGACGTCGGCCACGCCGCGCAGGATCGGATGCTCGCGCTGCGTGGGCTCGGCGTACGCGCGCGTGCTGTCGGCGTGCCAGTTGCCGTGGTGGCCGAGGAACGTGCCGCCGAGCACGTCCTCGCCAAAGCGCACGCGCTTGCCCGCGACTTCGTACGGGAATTCGCCGAGGAAGCCGTGGTTGGCGGTGCGCAGCGCCAGGATCGGCTTGCCGCTGTCGAGGTAGTCGAGCACGCACGCGAGCTGCTCCTTGGGCAGCGTCAGGAAGCGGCTGAACAGGATCAGCAGGTCGGCGTTGGCGAGGTGCTCGAGACCGGGCACGTCGTGCACGATCGTCTTGTCCTCTTGCCGCGTCTTCTGCGTCGGGTCGACGAGGCCGTCCTTCTGCGCGAACAGCACCGTGCAGTGGCAGCCGTGGTGCGTCGCCAGCACCTTGGCCAGCATCGGCATCGACTGCTCGCTGCGGTACTCCTGCTCGGCTGCGACGAGCACGATGTGCTTGCCGCGGCCGGGGCCCTCGCCGCCGTCGTAGGTCAGCCAGCGCGGATCGGTGGGCACGGGGTGCGGTGGCGGCGGGGAGGCGCAGGCGGCGAACAGCAACGCGGCAGCGAGGAGCAGCAGGCGCATCGGGGTCACTTCGTTGGGATGACGTTGACGGTGTAGTACGCGTCGGCGTGCAGCAGCGCGCGGCCATCGGCGGCGCGCAGGCCGCGCAGGTCGAACTCGTGCACGTGCCCGGGGACCATGCCCTCGACGACGAGGCGCACGCGGCGGCCGTCGGCGGTCGGCTCGGCGCGCAGCACGCGCGGCGTCGTGCGGTCGACCTCGGGGCTGCCGTAGTGTTCCTGGTAGACGTGCGTGAACGAGCCGAGCCGGTAGTTCGCCGGATCGGCGGCGCGCGCGGGATCGACCGGCGCGGTGAAGTCGACCACGAAGCCGTCGGGCTGAATGCGGATGCGCTCGACCTCGAACGGCGTCCGGCCGGTCCACTCCAGGCGTTCGAGCGTGTAGCTGCGGTTGCCGCGCACCGGCCAGCCGCGGTTGGTGCCGCCGGCGACCAACTGGCCTGCGGCGGTGAACTCGACGGCGAGGATGCCGTTGCCGAGGCCTTCGCGGAACGGGTAACACGCGCCCTGCCAGACGCCGTCGACGAGCTCGGTCGTCGCGCGCATCACGAGGCTCAGGCTGTAGTCGCTGAGGAACAGCTGGCCCGTGAACGGGCCGAAGCGCCCGCCGGTGCGGTCGGGGCGGAAGGTCGTGATCGACTGGCCCATGCGGCGGTAGGGGAAGACCACCGCGTACGGCACGAGCTGCGGGATGCGCGCGGCCTCCGTCGCGAGGCGCGAGGGCGTGTTCGGCACGAGCGGCTTGCCGCCCATGCCCGCGGCGAGCGGCAGGTCGTAGGCGGGGAAGCTGATCGGGTGGCCGACGAAGCCGCCTTGCTTGAGGTGCTTCAGCGAGCACGAGCCATTCCACGGGCCCTGGCTCTCGACGTAGAACATCGCGCCGTGCTCGTTCGGCGCGACGCCGCCCGCGCTGCGCACGCCGCTCGCCACCGGCGCCGAGCGGCCGTCGGCGGTGACCTCGAAGGCCCAGCCGCGGAACGGCGCCTTGTAGTGGTACGAGTCGGACAGGCCGAGCACGACGAAGACGCTGCCGGCGTCGGTGACCGGAGAGCCCCACGCGAACTCGTGGTAGTGCCCGAAGCCCCAGGCGTCGCTGAGGTTCTCGAAGCGATCGGCGCGGCCGTTGCCGTCGCGGTCGGTGATGCGCGTGACCTCGGCCTGCTGCGTCGCGTACAGCGCGCCGTCGCGGTGGCCGAGGCCGAGCACTTCGTCGAGGCCGCTGGCGAAGCGTTCGATGGTCAGCTTCGGCACGGCGTCGCCCGCGCCGCGGACCAGCAGGATCTCGCCGCGGCGCGTGCCGAGCGCGAGCCGGCCGTCGGGCAGCGCGCACATGCTGCCGACTTCGAGCGCGAGCGCGGGCGGGATCGGCAGTTCGACGAGGCGGTAGTACTCGGCCTCGGCGCCGGCGGTGCCCCAGGCGTCGCCGAGTTCCTGCGCCGGGACGATGGGGGCGAACAGGGTCGCGCCGAGGACGGCGGCCAGCACGGTGCGTTGACGAGCGCCGCGGGGAGCGCCGCCACGCAACCCGCGACGGACCTCGCCGCGGGATAGGACCGGGCGCGCGCTCACTTGCCCCCTCCGCGCAGCGTGTAGTCGAGGATCAGGCTGGCGCCGGTCGTTGGCACGGGGATCGCGACGCGCAGTTCGCGGCCGCCGTCGCGGTCGAGCAACCGGTAGCTGCCGACGGGCAACTGCAGTTCGAGCCCGTCGCCGACCTGCACGCGGCCAGCGCCGAGTTCGTCGATGCGCGCGGCGACCGCAGCGCGGAACTGCAGCGTCGTCGGTTGTTCGGCGGCGAAGGTGAGTGTGCGGCGCAACCCTGGCGGTTGGTCGCTGCCCGGCGTCGGCGGCCGTTCGACCGGCGCGTCGGCGATCGTCACCGCGCCGCAGGTGTAGCGGAACGTCGGCCGCTGTTGTGCGTCGAGGTCGTAGCCGAGCCACCGGTGGCCGAGTTCACGGCGGTCCGCCGTCGGCCACGGCGCGTCGGGATCGGCGAGCGTCGCGAACACCGGGCCGGCGGGCAGTTGCTGGCGGCCGTCGCCGAGCAGCCGCACCTCGCCGCTGCCCTGGCTGGTCCACACCGGCGCGGCGTCGACGAAGCGGCCGCGCCAGAGCTGGTTCAGCGCCAGCCGTTCGGCGTCGAACGTGAAATTCACGCCGCCGGTCAGGCCGACGCTGATCGCGCGCTTGCCGGTGTGCGGGGCGCTGCGCCGCAGCAGCACGGCTTCGTCGCCGACTTCGAGTTCGATCGGCGCGCGGCGGATGCCGCTCGGCTTGCCGACGTTGCGGCCCTCGGCGAGGTAGCGCCACATGGCGGCGATCTGCCGGTCGACGTCGCCGCCGGCGTGTTCGGGCCGCGTCGACGTGCCGTCGACGAAGAAGCGCGGCATCAACGTGTCGGGGCGGACGCGCACCGGATCGCGCAGGAAGTGCGCGAACCACTCCGGCCGCAGCCGCTGGCCGGTCGTGGCGACGAGGTCGATCGCCGCCATCGACCCGGCGCGGTCGCCGGCGAAGGTGTGGCAGGTGATGCAGTTCATCGCCTTGTCACCGACGAGCGTCCGGCCGAGTTCGCGTTCCTCCCGCTGCGGATCCCCTTCGGCCGGCGGCGGCAGCAGGGGGATCGGCGGCAGGGTGTCGGTCCCCGCGAGCCGCGCGGCGAGGTCGTCGGCAAGTTGCGGACCGAATCCGGGCATGCGCGTGCGCAGGTACGGCCGCTCGGCCTGTCCGTGCGCGATCGCCGCATGCAGCCAGCCCGGCTGCAGTTTGGCTCCGACGCCCGTCAGCGTCGGCGGCAGCCGCCCGTCCTCGCCGAGGCTCAGGTCGGCGCTGACGAAGAACGGCTGGCGCGCGTCGCCGAGCTTGGCCCAGTCGTCGCGCGTGTGGCAGGCGGTGCAGTCGCGGCCGGTTAGCAGGCGCTGCAGGTGTTCGTCCGCGGTGGGCGGTGCCGCATGCGCGCCGACTGTGGCGGCGAGGTCGTTGCGCTGCGCCTCGGTCAGCGCGTAGTGCGGCCACGAGCCGGCGGCGCCGCTCAGGCAGCCGCGCGTCGGGTCGAGCGCGGCCAGCGGCTTCGCCGCCGGCGACGGCGGACGCAGCGGGTCGGCGAGCGGATGGCAGTGGACGCAGCCGCGGACGGCGAACTCGGCGCGACCGGCGGCCACGCGCGCGGGGTCGGGCGGGGCAGGGCTGCGGTCCTTCGGTGCGGCGTTCCCCACGTCCGCAGCCGGCGCGTTCGACGCGGCGTTCGGCGTGGCGACCGTCGCCGTGCTCGTTCCGCCGGTTTGTGCAGCGCCACCGGCCCGCGCATTGGCGGCAGCGTTCGCCGCACCGGCTGCGCCGTTCGTCGCTGCGTCGTCGGTCGCGGCCAGCAGGAAGTGCGCGAGTGCGTGCGCCTCCGCCGGCGCCAGCCGCAGGTCGGGCATGCGCCGCGCCGGCCGCGCTTCGTGCGGCGCCAACAAGAACGCTTGCAGCGTCGCGTGCGTGTACTTGGCGGCGAGCAGCGCCATCGGCGTCGAGCCGGGCAGCGGCAGCTCGCGGCCGTCGGCAGCGCGCGGCGCGTGGCAGGCGGCGCAGCCGATCTCGTGGAACAGTGTGCGGCCGGTGGCGACGGCGTCGGCGTCGGTGGCCGGCGCGGCGGCGTTCGCGCCGATGGTCGCAGCGCCGAAGGACTGCAGGTAGGCGGCGAGATTGGCAGCGGCTTCGCTGCGCTCGCGCTCGCCGCGGCCGTGCAGCACGTCGGGCATCGCCGTGCCCGGTTCGACGGCGTGCGGCGCGCGCAGGAATGCGATCAGGTACGCGGGCCGGACGCGGCCGGCGACGCTGGCGAGGTCGGGGCCGCGGGGCGCTGGCGCCGCCGGCGCGTCGGCGTGGCAGGCGGCGCAGCCGAGTTCGTCGCGCAGCACGAGGGCCCGCACGCGCGGCGACAGCTCATGGCGCGCCAAGGCGGCGACGACCGGTGGCGCGGCGGGAACTTCGCTCGCGGCGTCGCGGCACGACGGCAGCGTCACCGACACGACGAGCAGGAGCACCGGCGCCCCGAAGCGCCGCATCGAGCGAGGTGGCATGGCGGCGGAGCAGCGAGCGAGGGGCACGGCGTTGGTGTCAGGAGGTCGCTGGGAGCAAGCGGGCGCGAGGGACCGCGGTGCGACGAGCGCGGGCGCGGGACGGACCGAGTGCGGTCGGGGCAGGGCGACGAGGAACGCGGACGAGGCGCTGCCGACGCGTCGTCGTGCCGTTGCGACCGAAAGCGAGCGCACGCAGCGTATCGGCGCGGGGCGATGGCACGACGCACGCCATCGCGCATTCGGCGGCAGTGGGCGTGGCATGTTCGTCCCGTCGCCGCGGGTGGGCGACTGCGTCGAGGCGCGGGGATCCGCTACGCTGATCCGCGGCCGCGCGCGTTCGCGGCAGCGTCGCCCCCTCGCCATCGTGATGATCCGCCGCGTCGACCTGTCGCTCGCCGTCGCGCTCGCCAGTGCGCCAGTCGCTGCCCAGGCCGGCGCCAGCGCAGGCGGCGCGCCGGACGCAGCCGCCGCCGCGCCCGCGGTGCTCGCGCGGTCGACGCGCGACCTCGCCGGCTGGCTGGTGCACGTCGACGAGCGCCTGTTCGCGACCGAGCGCCCGGCCACCGAACACGCGCTCGCACTGCTCGGGCAGATGCTCGCCGAGATCGTGCGCGTCGTGCCGGCGCCGGCCGTCACCGCGCTGCGCGCCGTGCCGCTCTACGTCTCGCCGTCCTACCCCGGCCAGCGCAGCGGGGCGGAGTACCACCCGGGTGCCGCGTGGCTGCGCGACCACGGCCGCGATCCGGCGATGGCGCGCGCGGTCGAGTTCTCCGGCGTCGCCGACTTCGAGGCGGAGATGCGGCGCATGCCGAACTTTGCGCTGCACGAACTGGCGCACGCGTACCACGACCGCGTGCTGCCGCGCGGCTTCGCCAACCCGGCGGTGCTGCAGGCCTACGCGCAGGCCAAGGCCGGCGGCCGCTACGACCGCGTCGCGCGCTCGCACGGCAACGGCCGGCCGGACACGACCGAAGCCGCGTACGCGCTGACCAACGCGATGGAGTACTTCGCCGAAGGCACGGAGGCGTTCTTCGCGCGCAACGACTTCGCGCCGTTCACGCGCGGCGAGCTGCTGGCGCACGATCCGGTGCTGCACGACGTGTTGGCGCAGGCGTGGGGCGTTGCCGCCGCGACGCCTTCGCTGGCCGCGAACGACCCGGCGGTTGGCGCCCTGGCGCAGAAGCGCGACGCTGCGGTCGGCGCTGCCCGCAGCACGTTCCTGGCGGTTGCCGGCGCGCTGCTGGCCGTGCTGCTCGCGGTCGCGGTGTGCCGGCGGGCGATCCGGACCTGACCGTCCCGGCCGCCCGCGCGCGCCTTGCCGCTGCCGCCTGCGGCTGCATACTGCTCGCCCTTGATGGCCGCACGACCCGCCAAGCCCGAAGTGCTCGCCCCGGCCGGCAGCATGGCGTCGCTGCGCGCGGCGCTGCAGCACGGCGCCGACGCGGTGTACTTCGGCCTGCAGGACGGCTTCAACGCCCGCGCCCGGGCGGCGAACTTCGCGCTCGCCGAGCTGCCCGACGTCGTCGGCCGCATCCACCGCGCCGGCGCCCGCGCCTATGTGACGCTCAACACGCTGGTGTTCGAGCCCGAGCTGCCAGCGCTGGAGCACGTGCTGCGCGGCATCGCCAGTTCGGGCGTCGACGCGCTGATCGTGCAGGACCCGGCGGTCTGCCTGCTGGCGCGCGCCGTCTGCCCGCAGCTGGAGCTGCACGCGAGCACGCAGATGACGATCGCCGAACCGGCGGCAGCGCCCTTTGCGACCGGGCTCGGCTGCACGCGCATCGTCGTGCCGCGCGAGCTGTCGGTCGCCGAGATCGAGCGCTTCGCCGCCGGCACCGACGCCGAGCTCGAAGTGTTCGTGCACGGGGCGCTGTGCGTGTCGTGGAGCGGGCAGTGCCTGACCAGCGAGGCGTGGGGCGGCCGCTCGGCCAACCGCGGGCAGTGCGCGCAGAGCTGCCGCATGCCGTACGAACTCGTCGTCGACGGCGTCGTCAAGCCGCTCGGCGACGTCGAGTACCTGCTGAGCCCCAAGGACCTCGCCGGCGCGCGCGCGGTGCCCGAGCTGCTGCGGGTCGGTGTGCACACGCTCAAGATCGAGGGCCGGCAGAAGGGGCCGCACTACGTCGCGACCGCGACCGGCGGCTACCGCCGCTGGGTCGACGCGCTGGCGACGGGCGGCGACCCCAAGCAGGCCGAACGGCAGCTCGCCGGCGACCTGCTGGCGATGTCGCTGAGCTACACGCGTGGCTTCAGCGACGGCTTCTTCGGCGGCAGCGACCACCAGACGCTCGTCGAAGGGCGCTTCCCCAAGCACCGCGGCGTGTTCGTCGGCACGGTGACGCGCAAGGTCGCTGGCGGCGTCGCCGTGCGCGACCTCGGCAACGGCCGGCCGTGGACGGGCGGCCTCGCGCTGCGCGACCGCCCTGATGGGCCCGAAGGCGAGCGCGCGGTGGCGCTGCCGCCGGCTGGCGACGCGGCGCCGCTGCAGCTGCGCCCGGGCATGGGCATCGTCTTCGACCAGGGCAACCCCGAGGACAAGGACGAGCCGGGCGGGCCGCTGTTCGCCGTCGAGCGCCAGGGCGACGAGTGGGTGCTGGCGTTCGGCCAGCCCGGCCCCGACCTCGCCCGCGTGCGCATCGGCGACCGCGTGTTCGCGACCAGCGATCCCGCCGTGGCCAGCGCCGTGCAGCGCGAAGTGCGCGATGAAGCGCCCGAGCCCGAGGGCCGCATAGCACTCGACCTCGCGGTGTGCGGGGCAATCGGCGAACCGCTGGCCGTCGTCGCCACCGTGCGCGGCTTCGTCGCGCAGGCGGCGAGCGCCTCGCTGCTGCAGCCGGCGCGCGGTGCGGGCCTCGACGACGCGATCCTGCGCGACAAGCTCGCCGCGTTCGGCGGCACGCCGTTCCGGCTCGGCGCGCTCGATGCGAGCGGCCTGCAGCCCGGGCTGCACGTGCCGGCGAGCGAACTGAAGGACCTGCGTCGCCAACTGCTCGCCGAACTGCTGCCGCAGGTCGAGCGCGGCCCGGTGCGCGCGGTCGAGCCGTCGCCGGCGCTGCCGCGCGTGCGCGCCGCGCTGCCGGCGCTGCCGCCGGCCGCGGCCAGCGCGCCAGCACTCGTGCCGCTGCTGCGCACCGACGCGCAGCTCGATGCGGCGATCGCGCTCGGCTGCGCCGAGGTCGAGCTCGACTGGATGGAGTTCGTCGGGCTCGGCAAGGCGTTCGAGCGCGCGCGCAAGGCCGGACTGCGCGTCACCGTCGCGACGACGCGCATCGGCAAGCCGGGCGAGGAGGCGCTGGTCGAGCGGCTGCGCAAGCTGCAGCCCGACGGCATCCTCGTGCGGCACTTCGGCGCGCTGATGCGCTGCCGGGAGTGGCGCGCCGCCGGCGACCGCTTCGCGCTGCACGGCGACTTCTCGCTCAACGCCACCAACTCGCTGACCGCGCGGCATCTGCTCGGCCTCGGGCTCGACACGGTGACGGCGTCGTTCGACCTCGACGAGACGCAGCTGTTCGCGCTGCTGGCGCACGCGCCGGGCGCGCAGATCGCCGTCGTCGCGCACCATCGCATCCCGACGTTCCACACCGAGCACTGCGTCTACAGCCACCTGCTCAGCAACGGCCGCGACTTCCGGTCGTGCGGACGGCCGTGCGAGCGGCATCAGGTGGCGCTCAAGGACCACCAGGGCCGCGAACATCCGGTGATCGTCGACGTCGGCTGCCGCAACACGGTGTTCCACCACGCGCCGCAGCAGAGCGCGCAGTGGACGGCGCGGCTGCGGCAGGCTGGCGTCCGGCGCTTCCGCGTCGAGTTCGTGCGCGAGTCGGCGAAGGAGGTCGAGCGCGCGCTGGCGGCGTGGCGCGAACTGCTCGCCGGCACGATCGACGCCGCCGCACTGACGGCGCGCACCGGCGCCGCCGGCCAGATGGGCGTGGCGCAGGGTGGGATGAAGCTGCTGACGGAGTGAGCGGGGGGGGCTGTTGTCCCCGCGACGCGAGCTTGGTTCCGGTCCCGGTGTCGCCGCCCGCAGCCTGCGCGCCGCGCGTGGCACGTGCGCGGTCGCGAATGCGGCTGCCAGCGGCAACCCGAGGGCCTGTGGACGGATGCCTTTCGGGCGCTCATCCGGCGCCGCCCGCCTTTTTCGGCGCCTTGCCGATCGCGTCCCACAGCCGGCCGAGGAAGGCGCAGTAGCTGCCGCCGAAGGCGCACGCGGCATGCCAGACGGTGCGCAGCGCCCACGGCGTGTCGTCGGGCGTTCCCGGCGGCAGGGCGGCTTCGAGCATGCCGCCCAGCACGCTGGCGAGCAGGCCGACGATCAGCCCGGCGAGCAGCGCGAGCACGGCCGGATTGGCGCCCGCCGGCAACGGCGGCAGGGGCTTCGGCCGCAGCGCGCGCTTCTGGATCAGGTGCAGCGCGAAGCCGGTGGCCAGCAGCGCGGCCCATTGGTTGGTGCTCAACTCGTAGCCGCGAAAGCGCGCGACGCCGGCGAGCCACAGCAGCGCCACCAGCACGGGGGCCAGCGTCAGGGCGGTCTGCGCTGGGCTCTGGCGGCGGCGGGTCGTCACGGCGGGTCGTTGTAGCGCCGCCAGCCCGCGCCGGCGACGACGGAGTGCTCGCATCGCGCGGCCCCGCTGCCTACCTTCTTCGCCTTCGTTCGCACGCTCTTCCCATGAACGTACTCGTCGTCGGCCAAGGCGGCCGTGAACACGCCCTCTGCTGGAAGCTCCGCCAGTCGCCGTTGCTGAAGCGCCTGTTCTGCGCGCCGGGCAACCCGGGCACCGCCGCGCTCGCCGAGAACGTCAACGTCGCCGCCGAGGACATCCCGGGCCTGCTGCGCTTCGCCGTCGACAACAAGGTCGACCTGACCGTCGTCGGTCCGGAGGCGCCGCTCTGCGCCGGCATCGTCGACGAGTTCCAGAAGCAGAAGAAGCTCGTGTTCGGCCCCAACAAGGCGGCGGCCGAGATCGAAGGCAGCAAGGCGTTCGCGCGCGAGCTGTGCCGACGCCACCGCATCCCGGGGCCGAGCTTCTGGGTGTACGAGGAACTCGCGCTGGCGCGGTCGTTCCTCGACAACCGGCCCGACGGCCCGATCGTGGTCAAGGCCTCGGGCCTCGCCGCCGGCAAGGGCGTGACCGTCTGCAAGAACAACGAGGAGGCCAAGGCCGCCGTCGCCGAGTGCCTGGAGAAGCGGCGCTTCGGCGAGGCCGGCGGGCGCGTGGTGTTCGAGGAGTTCCTCGAAGGCCACGAGGTGTCGCTGATCACGCTGACCGACGGCCGCACGATCGTGCCGCTGGAGCCGGCGCGCGACCACAAGGCGGTGTTCGACGGCGACAAGGGCCCGAACACCGGCGGCATGGGCGTGATCACGCCGGTGCAGATCCTGCCGCGCATCGCCACGCAGGTGGAGAGCCAGATCGTGTTCCCGACGGTGCACGCGATGAACCGCGAGAACCGCCGCTACCAGGGTTTCCTGTACTGCGGCCTGATGATGACGCCGCAGGGCCCGCGCGTGCTGGAGTACAACTGCCGCCTCGGCGACCCGGAGACTCAGCCGCTGCTGATGCGGCTCAAGAGCGACCTGCTGCCGCTGCTGCACGCCACCGCCGAGGGCAAGCTGGAGAACCAGCAGGCCCCCGAGTGGGACAAGCGCGTCGCCGTGTGCGTGGTCGCCTGCAGCGGCGGCTATCCGGGCGACTACAAGAAGGGCGTGCCGATCTTCGGCCTCGACCGCGTCGCGCAGGGTCCGGACCTGCAGGTCTTCCACTCCGGCACGTCGCAGCGGCCGGGCGGCGACCTGATGACCGCGGGCGGCCGCGTGCTGGCGGTGACGGCGCTCGGCGACGACGCTGCGGCGGCGCGGGCCAAGGCTTACGCGGCGCTCAAGCAGATCGAGTTCGCCGGCATGCACTACCGCACCGACATCGGCGCGCGGGCGTGAGCGGCTGCGGCCGGGTATCGTGCCCGCCGGCGTGAAGCTCGACGACGAACTCGGCCTCGTGCAGCAGGCGCTGCGGCAGCGCGGCCTGCGCTGGACGGACCAGCGTGCGCGCATCGTGCGCACCGCGCTGGCGACGCACGAGCACTACACCGCCGACGAACTGCTGGCGCTGTGCCGCCGCGACGACCCGCGGCTGTCGCGGGCGACGGTGTACCGCACGCTCGCCGTGCTGGAGGAGGCGGGCTTCGTCGAGGGCCTCGACGCCGGCGACGGCAAGCGCCGCTTCGAGCACGTGCTCGGCCATGAACACCACGACCACATGGTCTGCCTGCATTGCGGCGCCATCGTCGAGTTCCGCGACGACGAGCTCGAACGGCGGCAGGAGGCGGCGGCGCGCCGTCACGGCTTCCGCATCGAGCGCCACAGCCTGCGCCTGTACGGCCGCTGCCGCGACTGCCAGCGCGGCAAGGGGGGCGCGTGAGCCGGGCCGCGGTGCTGGTCGTCGACGACGAACGCGACCTCGCCGAGTCGACGGCGTACTTCCTGGAGCGCGCCGGCTTCGCCGCCGAGTGCGCGACGTCGGCGGCCGACGCGCTGGCGGCGATGCAGCGGCAGCCGTTCGCGGTCGTGGTCACCGACGTGCGCATGCCGAAGATGTCGGGCGCCGAGCTGCTGGTGGCGATCAAGCAGCGCGACCCCGACGTCGAGGTGCTGCTGATGACCGGCCATCCCGACCTGCAGGCGGCGGTGGCGGCGATCAAGCAGGGGGCCTTCGACTACCTCGCCAAGCCGTTCGGCGAGAAGGAACTGGTCGAGCGCGTCACCAAGGCGGCGGCGCATCGGCAGGTGCGCGACCGCAACGAGGGCCTGCGCGAGCGCCTGCGCTCGGGCAAGGCCGGGCTGCAGCTCGTGCACGCGTCGCCGGCGTTCGGCGCGGCGCTCGACATGCTGGAGCGCGCGGCCCGCACCGACGCCTCGGTGCTGCTGCTCGGCGAGAGCGGCACCGGCAAGGAGCTGCTGGCGCACCGCCTGCACGACGCCAGCGCGCGCGCCGACAAGCCGTTCGTGCCGGTCGATTGCGCGGCGATCCCGGCCGAGCTGTTCGAGGGCGAGCTGTTCGGCCACAAGAAGGGCGCGTTCACCGGCGCGACCGCCGACAAGCTCGGCCTGTTCCAGGTCGCCGACGGCGGCACGCTGTTCCTCGACGAGCTCGGCGAGTTGCCGCCGGCCTTCCAGGGCAAGCTGCTGCGCGCGATCCAGGAGCGCGCCGTGCGCCCGGTCGGAGGCCGCGAACAGGTGGTCGTCGACGTACGCATCGTCGCCGCGACCAACCGCAACCTGCAGAAGGAGGTGGACGAGGGCCGCTTCCGCGCCGACCTGTTCTACCGTCTCGATGTCGTGCGCATCGCCGTGCCGCCGCTGCGCGATCGGCCCGAGGACGTCGAGGTGCTGGCGCGGCACTTCGTCGGCAAGTTCGGCGCCAAGGTCGGCGTCACCGGCCTGTCGGCGGCGACGCTGGCGGCGCTGCGCGCCTTCCACTGGCCAGGCAACGTCCGCCAGCTGCGCAACGCCATCGAGCGCGCGTGCGCGCTCGGCCAGCGCGGTGAACTGCAGCTCGCCGACCTGCCGCCCGAGCTGCGCGAGCAGCCGGCCGGCGTCGCGGTCGACGACGGCGAGTCGATCGGCGGCACCTTCCAGGAGATGAAGGCGCGCCATGTCGCCGCGCTGGAGAGCGCCTACCTCGAAGCCCTGCTGAAGAAGCACAAGGGCAACGTCACGCACTGCAGCGAGGAAGCCGGCATGACGCGCAGCGCCTTCCAGAAGCTGATGCAGAAGCACGGCATCCGCAGCAGCGGGTTCCGCGACGGTTGAGCGCCTGCGAACGGGACGTTCTGCAGACGCGCACATGGCTCCCGGTGGCCGCTAGGAGTCTGCGTCCCGTGACGCAGACTCCTGGCGCGGCCACGCTGAGCCAGGGAAATGCTGGCCTCTCTGGCTCTGAGCTGGGGGGTGCGGGCGGGCGCGTTGGCGCGCGCGGCGACCCGGTCGTGCGGCGCGGGCCGGTGGCGCCTACTTGCCCGCCTTGCCTTCCTTCGGCGGCTCGGCCTGCTGCCGCAGCCATGCCGCCGCCGGGTCGACCGCCTCGCCCTTCCTGGTCTTGTAGGACTCCTTGCCGGCGAAGGCGGCGAGCAGCTTCTGCGCCCAGACGCGCTTCTGCTCGGCGCCGCGGACGGTGCGGCCCAGTGCCTGCAGGCGGCGCTTGAGTTCCTCGCCGGGGCGCTTGCTGCGTTCCTTGGCCGGGCGGTCGACGTGCGCAGCGACCAGGGCGACGCAGTGCGCGGCGAAGCCGTCCTCGCCGCCGAGCGTGCGCCAGCAGCGCGCCAACAGGCCGGCGTCCTGGCAGTCCTGGGCGTCGAGCGCGGCCAGCAGGGTCTCGACCTCGCCGCGGTCGGCGGGGGCCGGCAGCGCGCCGATGCGCGCGTGCACGAGCCCGAGCAGCGTGCTGCGCAGCAGCGCGTGCGCCTTGGCGTCGGGCAGCGCGTCGAGCGTGCGGCCGACGAGGTCGCCGAGCTGCACGAGCGCGGCCGGCGCGTCGAGCGCTGCGATCGCGCCTTCGACCGCGGCGACGGCGAACGGGTTGCTCGCCAGCGCGGCCTCGGCGAACGCCAGCGCCTCGGCGCGGCGCTGCTCGGCCGACAGCGCGTCGAACGCGCGCCGCATCGCCAGCGCGTCGACGAAGTCGCGCAGGCCGTGGTTGACTGCCGCGGCGACCGACTGGTGGATCGCCATCGGCTTGCGGCCGCCGTCGTCGTCGAAGCGCCATTGCGCGTGCACCGCGGTGACCTCGTCGCCGCCGCTGGCGTACTGGTCGCCGACGCATGCGTAGCGGCCGGTCTTGGGGTCGTGCGTCATCTTCACGACGGCGCAGTGGCCCGGCTGGCCGGCGGTCGACGACGGGATGCCGCAGATGCGGTACGTGCGCGCGCCGATGTTGCCCATCGTTCCGCACACGCCGCCGTCCTTCCACATCATCTGGATCGAGCCGTAGGCGAAGGCAAGCGGGCTGGAGCGCCGGGCCGACTGCATGTCGAACTGCTGCGCGATGTCGCCGATGTACTCGCCGTAGGTGCGCATCTCGCCGTCGTCGCGGAAGCGCGCCCAGATGTCCTCGCGCTCGCGCAGCGGCTGGTCGTCGGCGACCAGCATCATCAGCACCGGCCACGGCGCGGTGAGCGGGAAACGCGGCCACTGGCGGGCGGCCTTCGTCTCCGGCGGGAACGGGTGGGCGTCGTTGCGCACGAACCAGGCCATCGACTCGGCGAAGGTCGGCGCGCGGTCGCGTTCGCGCGGCATGCGGCCCTTGCTGCGGTACGCCGTCTGGAACAGATCGTGCGCGGCGGCGATGCGGCCGCGCAGCGCCTCGTCGCCGACGGCGGCGGTGCTCCGCCAGTGCACGACGCCGTCGCCGCATTCGATCGCCACCTCGGGGTGGCCGTGCGCCGCCATGTAGGCGTTGAACTCCCGCTGCAGCGCGGCCGAGGCGATGACGTCGGCGGCGTAGAGGCCGCGCGCGACCTTCTTCGTCACGGCGATCGCCGCGCCGCGCGGCTTGGCGACGCCGCGCTCGTCGTACTCCAGCGGCGGCAGTTCGCGGGTCTCGACCTCGACCTCGATCGGCGCGTGCGACTCCAGGAAGTTGACGATGTGGTCGTCGCGGTCGAGCGGCCGGTCGGTGGCCAGGGTGTCGATGCGCTGCCGCGGGTCGGTCCCGATCGCCAGCTGCAGCGGCGGCCGCGGCCCGACGTGCGGCAACCCGGCCGCCGGCGCCTCGTCGCCGTCGTTCCACGGCGACGCCGCCGGCCGTTCCTGCCGGAACGACGCTTCGATGGCGAAGGCCAGGGCGAGCTGCGGGTGGCGTTCGCGCACGGTTGCCGGCCCGAGGTCGAGGTCGAGCGACCGCAGCGCCAGCAGCACCGGCAGCGGCTCGCGCCGGCAGCCGTACACCGTGGTCCGGCGGATCGGGTCGGCGTCGACCCAGGCGAGGAAGTCGGCCGGCAGCGCGATGCCGCGCTGCGCGCATTCGGACAGCGTGCGTTCGCGCGCGGCCTCGACGTGCCGGGCCGTGCGCGCCGACCACGTCGCCGCCGCGTCGGCCGCGGGTTGGGCCAGGGGCGCGGGCGGCCCACCGGGGGCCGTGTCCGCAGCGGGGGCCTGCGCGCGGAGGCCGGGCAGCGCCAGCAGCGCGAGCAGCAGCGAGCGCAGCAGGCGTGGTGCGCGCGGCGGGCGCGGCGCACGCCCCGTCGCAGCGGCTGGCGCGGGGGAGGGGGAGGTCGGCGAGGCGGGAGCGACGTCGGCGGAGCGGCGCATCGGGCCAGTGTAGACCGGCGGCGTCATCCCGTCCGCGGCGCCTCTGCCAACCCGATCCGCCCATGCTGCCGCCAGCCGACACCCGCCAGCCACGTGCGCGCATGCGCGACCGGCGGCGGGATGCCGTCGATGCCGCGCACCTCGATGGCTTCGACGAAGCCGTCGAACCACGGCGCCGAAGTGAACATGTCCGGCCCGTCGAACGCCGCGATCATGCGGCCCTGCGCGGCGTGCTTGCGGCCGTTCCCCAGCACGTAGACCAGCGCGTTGCGCACCTCGCGCGGGCTCTTGAGCGCGCGGTCGTGGTAACGGTCGGCGAAGACCTTGCCCTTCCTGCCCCAGAGCTTGTTGAGCCCGCGCGCCAGCCGGATGAGCAGCCCCTGCAGCCCGCGACTCAGCGCCGTGCGGTCCTTGGCCTCGACGACGAAGTGCAGGTGGTCGTTGAGGAGGGCGAAGTGCAGCAGCCGGAAGCCAAACCGGTCCTTGCCGCGCGTAAAGTGGGTGAGCAACGCCGCGCGCTCCTTGCGGTTGCGCAGCCGCGGCAGGTGCTGCCGCAGCTTCACGGTTACCAGTGCGGGGTGGTAGGCCGCGTGCTCCGGTCGCGTCGTGCGCGCCATCAACGGCGCAGCGCCGTTGGGCTTGCGCCCAGCCCCAGGCCGCGCGCCGCCGCGCTGGCGGAACGGCAGCGCGCCTTGCACCGGCCGCCGCCCAGCCTTCCCCCGGGCCTTGCCCCGGCCTTTTCCCGGTTTGCGCGCCGCCGCCCGCGCCGAAGGCCGAGTGGCGGACCGCGTCGACGCCTGCGCCAAAGGCCTCCGCGAGACCCCATGCGCCTTCTTCGACCGCAGCTTCTTCGGCGATTCACCCGACACAGTCATGCCACTCCTCGAACGTCTCAACCAACGACCGCTCTTTGAATGCGCACTAATACAACGCGGCAACCCGCCACGCAACCAGCGTTCGGCAAATGTCCGGTCGGGTTCGCTCTGTTCCGGCCCGTTGCGGTGCGGTGCGGTGCGGTGCGTTCCGTTGCGGTGCGGTGCGGTGCGTTCCGTTCTGGCAGGAGGCGGCACCTGTGGTGGGGTGGCGGTGGTGGCGGTGGTGTTGGCGGCGGTGGTCGTGGGCCTGCGTTGCCAGTTGTCCTGGTGCCGAAGATGGCGTCGGCGATGCTGCGCGCGCGCGCGTCCCGGCAGTCCCTGCAGGTGCTTCGCCTGAGATGGTCCGAGGCCGGCTGCGGTCTGGGGTTCGGCGCGGCGCGGCACGTCGGCGGCCCTGCCCTGCGTTTGCCTGGCGCCGTGGCCGTTGGGAACCTTGGCGGCGTTGCCCTTCAGCGGCGCCGGATCTCCTTCTTCCCAGCCTCTCGAAGCCTCCCCGTTGCGGTTGGTTGCCCTGTCGCGCCCGCAACGTCTCTGGCCCCGGAGGCCGTCAGCGAGGAAGCGTGCGAGTGGGGGCCAAGATGGAGCGACGCTGCGGCGACAAGGCAACCAAGATGGAGCGCTCTCGACCCGGGAGTCTGCGTCACGTAAGGCCACGCCGCCCGGCACGCGTCTTCGCGTCCGGGAGCTCGCCGCCCATCGTCGGCGGATCCACTGCTCGGCGAATCCACCGATTCGCCTGCGGTCGTCGGCTTCGCCCCACCCGCGAATCCAGGCACCGGATCGGCGCGCGTCCCGTGACGCAGACTCCTAGCTGCCCCGGCGCGCCCCGCCCTCCCCCAACCACCTGCTCGCCTTGCGCTTCGTCTCGATCCGCTCCCCCAGATGATTGCGCGCGCCGGCCAGCACCAGCGCCACCGTCTCTGCCACGTCGTCCGTCACCACGATCCGTTCCAGGTCTGCGGCGTCGATCGTGCCGTGCGCGAGCAGCGACTCGCGGAAGAACGCCAGCAGCGGCCGCCAGTACTCCGTGCCCATCAGCACGAGCGGGAAGTCCTCGATCTTGCGCGTCTGGATCAGCGTCGCCGCCTCGAACAGTTCGTCCATCGTGCCGAATCCCCCCGGCAGCACGACGAAGGCGTAGCTGTACTTCACCAGCATGACCTTGCGGACGAAGAAGTAGCGGAACTCGACGAAGCGATCGAGGTGGGGGTTGGGCTGCTGCTCGTGCGGCAGCGTGATGTTGCAGCCGACGCTGAGCCCGCCGGCTTCCTTCGCGCCGCGGTTGGCGGCCTCCATGATGCCGGGGCCGCCGCCGGTCATCACCGTGAAGCCGGCGCGCGCGAGGCCGGCGCCGACGTCGCGCGCCATGCCGTACCAGCGGTTGTCCTCGCACAAGCGCGCCGAGCCGAACACGGTCACGCACGGCGGCAGGAAGTGCAGCGCGCGGAAGCCCTTGATGAACTCGACGCCGATGCGGACCACGCGCAGCAGCTCGCCGAGCCGGCTGCGCGGCTCGGTCAGGAAGCGCTGCTCGCTGACGTCGCGCGAGGCCTTGCCCCAGCCGTCGCCGTCGCCGCCGACCTTGCCGAACTTCATCGCACGATCACGTCGACGACGCGGTCGTTGGCGAACAGCGCGCGCACGATCGCCGCGCGCTCCGCCCCGGTCGCCGTGCGCAGGCGCTCGATCTGCTGCGGGTCGACGCCGTTGGTCTGCGGGTTGGGGCCCATCGCGCCCGGCGACAGGCTGGCGAACGGCGTCGCGAACGCGAGCAGCCAGCCGCCGAAGCCGCCGTCGATGGCGTAGTCCTCGCTGAGCATGGCGCGCACGCCCTGCACCGGCGCCCAGACCGTGTCGACCCAGTCGAGCAGCAGCCCGCTGAACAGGGCGGGCACGAGCGGCGTGTCGTCGTCGCCCTCCAGCGCGCCGAACTGCCGCTCCATCGCCTCCAGATCGACGGTGCGACCGCCGAGGACCTGCACGTTCGCCGGCCGCCGCTCGATCCACAGGCACTGCCCGCACGAGGCGAACAGGAACAACCCGGCGAGGGCGACGGCGCGCAGCGGCAGCATGGCGACCGAGCTTACCCCTCGGCCTTGGCGACGCGCACCATCTCGCGGAACACCACCATGCCGTCGCCGTCCTCGGGCAGGCTGCCGCGTTCGAGCTGCGTGCGGCGCCAGTCGGGCATGTGGGTGGGCAGGAAGCTGCGGTCGGGGTGCGGCATCACGCCGAGCACGCGGCCGCTGTGGTTGGTCAGCCCCGCCATGCCGAGCGGCGCGCCGTTGGGGTTGGCGGGGTACTGCTCGGTCGGCGTGCCCTGCGCGTCGACGTACAGCGCCACGGCGTAGCCCTCGTCGAGCAGCAGCTTCTGCATGGCGGCGTCGCGCGCGACGAGGCGGCCTTCGCCGTGCGCCGCCGGCCACCGCAGCGTGAGCCCGGCTGGCAGGAACACGCAGCGCGACTTCTGCGTGCGCAGGGTGACCCAGCGGCACTCGTAGTGGTTGCTGAGGTTGTGGGTGAGGGTGACCTCCTCCTCCAATCGGTTCTGCGTGCACGGCAGCAGGCCCAGCCGCACGAGCACCTGGAAGCCGTTGCAGATGCCGAGCACGAGGCCGCCGCGTTCGACGAAGCGCAGGATGCGGTCGCCGAGGCGACCCTTCATCTCCTGCGCCAGCACACGGCCCGAGCTGATGTCGTCGCCGTACGAGAAGCCGCCGGGCACGACGATCGCGCGGTAGCCGTCGAGCAGCTCGGGCTTGCCGAGCAGCTGCTGGATGTGCAGGTACTCCGGCGCGCCGCCGGCGCGCTGGCAGGCGAAGTGCGTCTCGCGCTCGCAGTTGATGCCGGGCGCGCGCAGGACGAGGACCTTGGGCGAGCTCACTTGGCACCTCCGGCGACGAGCGTCTGGTCGAGGTCGAGCGGCCGCTTCCACGCCGCTTCGAGTTCGGCGACCGGCGAGGCGCACAGCTGCGCGCCGCCGTTGCGGATCGCCACGATGGGTTCCTTGGTCACTTCGCCGACGACCGCGTGCGGCACGCCGGCGAGGTTGGCGGTGAGGTCCGGCAACCGGTCGGGCGGCACTTCCAGCAGGAAGCGGCTCTGCGACTCGCTGAACAGCAGTTGCTCCGGCCGCAGGCCGGCGGTGGCGACGACCTTCTGCAGGTCGATCGTCACGCCGAGCTTGCCGCCGATCGCCATCTCGACGGCCGCGGCGCCGAGTCCGCCTTCGCTCAGGTCGTGGGCGCTGAGCACGGCGCGTGCGCCGATGGCGCGGTGCACGGCGCGCAGTGTCGCGTGCGCGTTGTGCTTGTCGACGCGCGGGGCATTGCGGCCGAGGTGGCCCTTGGCCTTGTAGTAGACGCTGCCGCCGAGCTCGTCCTTGGTGGCGCCTACGAGCACGAGCAGCGAGCCCGGGCGCTTGAGGTCGGTCGTCAGCGTGCGCGCGACGTCCGGCACGATCGACATCGCCGTCACCAGGATGCAGCCCGGGATGCGGATGGTGCGGTCGCCGGCGCGGAACTCGTTGTGCAGCGAGTCCTTGCCCGACACGAACGGCGTGCGGTACTGCAACGCGAGGTCGCACAGCGCCTCGGTGGCGCGCACCAGTTCGCCGAGCGCCTGCGGGTCGCGCGTGTTGCCCCAGCAGTAGTTGTCGAGCACGACCGTGTAGTCGGGGTCGCCGCCGGCCGCGACGATGTTGCGCATCGCCTCGTCGAGCGCGCACTCGGCCATCGCCGCCGGGTCGATGCGGCTGTAGCGCGGGTTGAGGCCGTTGGCGAGCAGCACGCCGCGGCGGCTGCCGAGCTTCGGCGCCAGCACGGCGGCGTCGGCCGGACCGTCCTCCTTGACGCCGCACAGCGGCTTGCCGGCGGACGCCGCCTGCACCTCGTGGTCGTACTGGCGCACGATCCACTCCTTGCTGCAGACGCCGTAGTCGGACATCACGGCGCGCAGCGCGCCGGCGAAGTCCTGCTCGGGCGCCAGCGCCGGTTCGCTCAGCTGCGGCGCCACGTACACCGCGTCGCGCACGCGCACCGGCAGGCCCTTGTGCAGGAACTTCAGGTCGAGGTCGGCGTGCACCGCGCCCTGGTACTTCACCACCAGCCGGTCGTCGGCGGTGAAGCGGCCGAGCACGAACGCCTCGCAGGCCTCCTCGCGGCAGACCTGCAGCGCGCGCGCCAGCTTGGCCTCCGGCACGGCGAGCACCATGCGCTCCTGCGCCTCGCTGATCCAGATCTCCCACGGCGACAGGCCGGCGTACTTGAGCGGCGCGTCGCCGAGCTCGACGACGGCGCCGAGGCCTTCGCTCATCTCGCCGACCGCCGAGCTGAAGCCGCCGGCGCCGCAGTCGGTGATGGCGCTGAACAGGTCCTCGTCGCACAGGCGCATGACCGCGTCCATCGCCTTGCGCTCGGTGATCGGGTCGCCGATCTGCACCGCGCCCGAGCTGACCTTCTCGCTCTCGGTGTGCAGTTCGAGCGAGCTGAAGGTCGCGCCGTGGATGCCGTCGCGCCCGGTGCGGCCGCCGAGCGCCAGGATGACGTCGCCAGTGCGCGCCTGCTTGTGCGCGCGCGCGGTCGGCAGGATGCCGACGTTGCCGACGTAGACGAGCGGGTTGCCGACGAAGTTCTCGTCGAAGTGCACGCTGCCGTTGACCGTCGGGATGCCCATCGGGTTGCCGTAGTCGCGCACGCCCGCGACCACGCCCTTGAGCAGCGTCAACGGGTGCATGCAGCCCTGCGGCAGCTGCGCCGGCTTCAGGTCCGGCGGCGCGAAGCAGAACACGTCGGTGCTGGCGATCGGGCGGGCGCCGAGGCCGGTGCCGAGCACGTCGCGGATCACGCCGCCAACGCCGGTGCCGGCGCCGCCGAACGGTTCGATCGCCGACGGCCGGTTGTGCGTCTCGACCTTGATGCAGACCGAGTGCTCGTCGTCGAACTTGACGATGCCGGCGTTGTCGACGAACACCGACACGCAGAAGTCGCGGTCGAGCGTGTGCGTGACCTTGGCGATCGTGCTCTTCAGCAGGTTCTCGATCAGCCGGCCCTCGAAGCGCACGTTGCCGGTGAGGGTCTTGTGCTTGCAGTGCTCGCTCCACGTCTGCGCGAGCGTCTCCAGCTCCATGCGCGTCGGCGCGCGGCCGAGCGCTTGGAAGTGCTGCTGGATCGCCGTCATCTCGACGCCGTCCAGCGCGAGGCCGCCGTCCTTCGACAGCTTCTCGAGCCCCGCGGTGTCGAGGTGGGCGAGCGGGATCGGGTGCACCGCGACGTCGGTGCGCGCCGCGGCGGTCGGCAGGCCGGCGGGCAGCGCGTCGAGCAGGACGTCCTGCACGACGTCGTTGGCGAGCGCCTTCCTGGCGGCCTGCAGCAGGCGGGCCGCGTCAGCCGCGCCGCGCACGTCGAAGGCCTTGTAGGTGCCGGCGGCAACGGCGGGCAGGCCCATGTCGGCGAGCGCCTTCTGCACCGAGTGCGCGACTGGGTCGGTCACGCCGGCGCGCGGCACGACGGCCACCATGTGCGTGCCCGGCGGCGCCACCTGCGCCGTGCTGTCCGGCGCGTGCACGACGAAGTGGTCGATGACCGGGTCGCACAGCACGGCGCGCGCGAAGGTGCGCACCTGCGCCTCGGGCAGCTCGGCGGCGAGCAGGTAGCCGCGGCGGCTGCGCACGTCGGTCACGCCATCGAGGCCGGCCCCGCGCAGTGCGCGCAGCGCCGAGTTGCCCATCGGGTCTTGGTGTTCGGGGCGGACGAGGACGTCGATGCGCCAGGCTTGCATGCGGTGGTCGCGGTGGCGGCGGCGCGGCACGGCCGGCGCGGCGGCATTTGCCGCGGCCCGACGTGCGCGCGTCCGTTTGCCGTCGCGCGAGCGGCGCACGATGCAGGACGCGGCGAGCACGTGCAAGCGCGCGTCGCGGCGGCGTCGCGGCACGCTCTCCACAACTCTGGCGAGAACTTTCCCCACCGGGGGCGCGCACCGCAGTGGTGGGCGCAGCGCGGTCGTCGAGCCCGGTCAGTAGCTCTCGTCGGCGGCCGGAAACGCGCCGTCTTGCACATCGCGGCAGTAGCTGCGCACCGCTTCGCCGATCTCGGCGCCGAGCTGCTTGTAGCGGCGCACGAAGCGCGGCTTGAAGCGCGTGAACATCCCGAGCAGGTCGTGCGTCACCAGGATCTGGCCGTCGGTGTGCGGGCCGGCGCCGATGCCGATCGTCGGCACCGCCGCGGCTTCGGTCACGCGCTGCGCCAGCGCGGCGGGCACCTTCTCCAGCACGATCGCGAACGCACCGGCCTGCTCCAGCGCCTTCGCGTCGTCGAGGATGCGCTGGCCTTCGGCGTCGTCGGCGCCGCGCGTGCGGTAGCTGCCGAACTGGTGGATGCTCTGCGGCGTCAGGCCGAGGTGGCCCATCACCGGGATGCCGGCAGCGACGAGGCGCTGCACCGTCGGCGCGAACTCCGCGCCGCCCTCCAGTTTGACCGCCTCGGCGTGGCCTTCCTTGAGCAGGCGGCCGGCGTTGCGCAGCGCGTCCTCGACGCCGATCTGGTAGCTGAGGAACGGCATGTCGCCGACGACGAGCGCGCGCGTGCAGCCGCGGGCGACCATCTCGGTGTGGTAGACCATCTGGTCCATCGTCACCGGCACGGTCGTGTCGCGGCCCTGCACGACGGTCGCGACCGAATCGCCGACCAGCAGCACGTCGACGCCGGCTTCGTCGAGCAGCGACGCGAAGAGATGGTCGTACGCGGTCAGCGCGGTGATGCGCTGGCGCTGCGCCTTTTGTTGGCGCAGCGTCGCGGTCGTCACCTTGGCCGGGCGCGTGCTCACGGTCACCAGTCGCCGAACGTGTCGGGTGTGTCGACGGGGGGCGGGGGCGGCGGCGCTGCGGGTCCGCCGCCGACGTCGGCCGGCGGGGGCGGCGGACGGTAGTCGTCGACCCCGTCCTCCGGCACGCGCGGCGCGCGCTTCTTCTGTCGGCCCTTGCCCTCGACGATGCTGCCGAAGGTCGGCACGCGCTTGGGGTCGAGTTCGACGTCGAACGCCGACAGGTCGAGCGCCGTCGGTTCGATCACGTCGACTTCGCCGCGGCGGTCGCGGTAGCGCGGCACGACGTCGACGTCGCGCGGGCGGCCATGGCCCTGGCCGCGATCGCGGTCCCGGCCGCGCCGGCCGCCGCGCTCGCGGCGCGAGCCGCGATCGCCACCGTGCTGGCTACCTTGCTGGCCACCCTGGCCATGCTGTTGGCCGCGCTGCGACTGGCCGTGGCGTTGCCGGTTGCCCTGCTGCTGGGGACCCTGCTGCTGGGGACCCTGCTGCTTGGGACCCTGCTGGCCGCCTTGGCCATGGCGCTGCGGTTGCTGGTGGCGCGGCTGCGCGTGCTGCGGCCGCGGCGGTTGCCCGCCGGCGTTCGCCGTCGCTTCCGCCGGATGCTCGCCGCCGTGGCCCGGTTGGTCGCCGTCGTCGCGGCCACGGCCGCGGCCCCGCCGGCGACGGCGCCGCCGCCGGCCGCCTTCGCCCTGTGCGCGCGGGTCACCCTGCGCCTGCGGTTCGTCGTCGCCCGACTCGCCCTCGCCGTGCGCGTGCGCGTCGGCCGTCGGCGCGAAGGCCTCGGCGTCGTCGTCATCGCAGGGGCCGGCGGCGCCGGCCGCGCTCAGGCCACCGCGGTCGCGGTCGGTGTCAGCGTCCGTTGCTGCGCCGTGTGGGGCGTCCGGAGCGACGGCGTCTTCGCCGTCGCTCGGCGCGTCGGGGCTGCCGTGCACGCCGCTGTCCGGGCCGCCGCTGTCCGGGCCGCCGCTGTCCGGGCCGCCGCTGTCCGGGCCGCTGCTGTCCGGGCCGCTGCGGCCGCGGCCGCGCCGACGCCGGCGGCGCCGCCGCTTGCGGCCGCCATCGTCGGGGCCGAGCGGGGCATCGTCGTTGGAGCCGCTGGCCGCGTCGGTCGCCGCCGGAGCGGCGGGTGCTGCGTCGGTGAGCGGCAGGTCCCCCTCGACGTCGACATCGGTTTCGTCCTCGACGCCTTCCGGCGCGTAGACATCGGCTTCGGGGGGGGATTCGCCACCGGCGACCTCGTCGTCCGGCGCAGCGAGCGCGCCCGCCGCGGCGGGCGGTGCTTCGTCGTCGGCGCTGCTGCCGACGGCGGCGTCGGCAGGGGATTCGTCGCGACGGCCACCGCGGCGCCGACGCCGGCGCCGACGGCGGCGACCGGGTTCGCCCGGTTCGCTGGGCTGTTGCCACGGATTGCCCGGCGCGACGTCGCCGTCGGCGGGATCGACCGCGGCGAGCGCGGCTTCGGTGTTGGCGCGGTCCTCGTCGTACGGCGGCGCGTCGTCGTCCACGGGCTGGGCGTCCACCGTCTCGCTGTCCACCGTCTCGGTCGCCGCCGCCTCGGCGTCCATCGGCTCGTTCGCCGCGTCGTCGCCGTGTCGCGCTTCGCCGTGTTCGGAATGCGCGTCGTGGCGGCGGCCGCGGCGCGCGTCGCGATCACCGTGCCGTTCGTCGGCGTCGTGCCGTTCGAAGCCGCCGTGCGCCTCGTTGGCCAGTTGCTGCCAGCGCTCGACCAGCGCCGGATCGAGGCCGAGCGCGTCGGCGCGCAGGCTGAACAGATCGAGCGCTTCGAGGAAGTACGGACCGTGCAGGAAGCCTTCGACGCGGAAGCGCTTCTCGTCGTCGGTCTGCACGAAGCGCCGCTGCACGCCGCAGATGCGCTTGACGCAGCCGGCGTCCTTGCGCGGCAGGCGCAGGGCGGCGCACATCGGGCCGAGCAGGTCCTCGGCGACCAGCGACGGGCTGCGGTCGGGGTGGCGCGCCGCCCGCTTCTCGACGGCGCCGACCAGCAGCGCGCCGAGCAGCACGCCGTTCTGCGGCTTGTTGCCGTCCTGGATCGAGCGGTCGAGGGCGTCGAGCGTGCGCCAGAAGTCCGTGCGTTCGTCCGCGTCGGCGCGGTCGAGGAAGTCGCTGACGATCGGCAGCAGGGTGCGCAGGGCGCCGACCTCGCGCAGGATCTTGAAGCTGTCGAAGGCGTGGCCGCTGCGCAACAGCCGCAGGATCTCCTCCAGCACGCGCGGCGGGGCGCTGCGCACGAGGTCGTCGGACGTCTCGCACATTGCGGCGAACGTCTCGTCCTCGATGGCGAAGCCCAGGCGCGCGGCGAACTTGGCGGCGCGCAGGATGCGCACCGGGTCCTCGCGGAAGCGCACGCGCGGGTCGCCGATCGTGCGGATCAGCCGCGCCTCGAGGTCGCGCAGGCCGTCGCAGTAGTCGAGGATCGTGTCGCGCGTCGGGTCGAGGAGCAGCGCGTTGACGGTGAAGTCGCGGCGCAGCGCGTCCTCCTCTGCCGTGCCGAACTCGTTGTCCCGCGTGATCAGCACGTCCTCGCCTTCGTCGGACGGCTCCGGCGGACGGCGGAACGTCGAGCACTCCAGGATCTTCGTGTTGCCGTGGAAGTGCAGGTGGGCGAGTTTGAAGCGCCGGCCGATGATGCGGCAGTTGCGCGGGAAGACGCGCTTGACCTGCTGCGGCCGGGCCTCGGTCGCGATGTCGTAGTCCTTGGGCGTGCGGCCGAGCAGCAGGTCGCGCACGCAGCCGCCCACGAGGTAGCCCTCGAAGCCCGACTTGATCAGGCGTTGGGTGGCGCGGACCGCGTCCTCGTCGAGCAACGACAGGTCCAGGCCCGTCGGGGAAAGGATCGTCGGTTCGATCGTCGTAGTCCTGCGGTTGAAACCCTTGAAGGCCAGCGGTGTACCGCTTCCGCGTCGCTGCTGCCAGCAGCAACCCAAGCGCTTGCGCCGCGGCGTCGCGGTTCAGGCCTGCAGGCCGCCGTCGATCGTCAGCACCTGGCCGGTCACGTAGGCCCCGGCGTCCGACAGCAGGTAACGCACCATCGCCACCACGTCGTCGACGTGGCCGAGCCGTCCCGCCGGGACCCGCGGCAGCATGCGCGCCTGGCTCGCCCGGTGGCTGTGGGGGTGGTCGATCAGTCCGGGGGCGATGACGTTCACGGTCAGGCCGGCGCTGGCGACCTCGAGGGCCAGCGAGCGCGCGAGCTGCACCAACGCCGCCTTGGCGGCGAAGTACGCCGGCGCGCGCAGCATGCCGCGGTCCTTGTCGACCCCGGCGGCGGCGAACAGCACCACCCGGCCGCGGCGGGCCGCCGCCATCGCCGGCACGACCGCCTGCACGGCGTGGAAGGCGGTGTCGACGTTGCTGGTGAACAGGTGGCGCCACGTCGGCAGGTCGGTGCCGAGCAGCGGTTGCTCGGCGAAGTCGCCGACTGTGTGCACGAGCGCGTAGGGCGCGCCACGGGCGGCGAGCAGCGCCGAAGTGGCGCGCCGCAGGGCGGCCGGGTCGGCCGCGTCGACGCCGCCGCGCCGCGTCCAGACCACCGCGTCGTCGCCGAACGCGGCAGCGACGGCGGCGCCGATGCCTTGGCCGCCGCCGAGCACCAGCACCGGTCCCGGCGGCCGCGTCACGACTGGCGCAGCCACGACAGGATCTCGCGCAGCTTCGGCGGGTTGCCGGTCATCAGCACGCCGACGCGGAAGACCTTGCCGGCCGCGCGCATGGTCAGCCAGATGGTGGCGAGCAGCAGCACGGAGGTGCCGATGTACTCCCACGTCGCCGGCGGGCCGCCGGCGCGGTTCATCATGGTGAACGGCGTGAAGAACGGGATCCAGCTGAGGATCTTGGCGACGGTGCCGTTCGGCTCCTGGCCGATGAAGACCATCGACAGCAGCGGGATCATCAGCGCCATCATCACCGGCTGGGTCAGGTTCTGCGCCTCCTTCAGGGTGTTGCAGGCCGCGCCGATCGCGACCAGGACCGCGGCGTACAGCAGGTAGCCGGACAGGAAGTAGAAGGCGAACGACAGCAGGTAGCCGCCGTTCTGCAGCGTCATGAACACCGCCATGATCGCGCTGCCGCCCGAGACGCCGAGCAGCGTCGGCACGGTCCACCCCGCCGCGAGCGCGAACACCACCCAGACCAGCACCATGGTCATGCCCGTGGCCGCGATGCCCCAGATCTTGCCCTGCATGAGCTGCGTCGGACTGACCGAGCTGAGCAGCACCTCGATGATGCGGTTGCTCTTCTCCTCGACGGTGTTGGTCAGCAGCATGCTGGCGACGCCGAGGATCGCCATCCACAGGAAGTAGACGAAGCCGACCGGCGCCCACTGGTCGACGACGTTTTCCTTCTTGACGTCGGCGGTGCCGCCCTTGCTGTCGGCCTGCAGCGGCTTGCAGACGACCTGTTCCTGGATGTGCGCCGCGACCTTGGGGGCGATGTCCGCCGCCTTGATGCGGTCCTTCTGCACGACCCGCGTCAGCGCCGACTCGTAGCTCGTGCGCAGGCCGACGTCGGTGAAGTTGTTGGAGACGTAGCGGAAGTCGTCGACCGTGTTGGCGGGGTCGGCGCCGAGCACGAAGTAGGCGAACAGCTCGCCCTTGTGCACGCGCTGGCCGAGCTCGCGCTGGACCTCCTGGGGGTCCGTGGCGGCGATGCCGAGCTGCTGCGTCGACACGTACTCGTAGCGCCGGCTCGCGCCGAGCTCGCCCAGGCGCGCGAGGTCCTTGGCGTCCTGGCGGCCGACCCAGTCGAGCACCGCCTTCAGCTGGTCGGCCGACGGCTCGCCCGCCGTCGTCGGGCCGGCCTTGTCGCGCAGATCCTGCATCTGCGGGTCGTCCTGCATCTTCGCCGCCAGCCGCCACATCGCCTTGGCGTCGGCGCTGCGGAACTCGCGTTCGGCGCGGGCGAGCAGGTCGCCGCCGCCGAGGTCGACGACGCTGTAACGCTGCACTTCCTTGAGCTTCTCCAGCAGCACCGAGACGCCGACGACGCCGGCGAGCAGCACCGGCACGATGAAGATGCCGAGCCAGAACGTCTTGGTGCGGACGTTCTCCAGGTACTCGCGCTGCGCGACGAGCAGGGTCTTGTTGGCCATGGCTCAGCCCTCCTTGCCCGCGGCGGCGAGCTTGCGGTTGGCGTCGTCGACCGTGCGCACGAAGATCTCGTGCAGCGACGCCTCGCGGTAGTCGAAGCGCCGCACGGTCACGTGGTCGAGCAGCCAGCGCAGCGCCTGCTGCGGGTCGCGGCCGGGCGCGAGGTAGATCTCCGCCGACTTGCCGTGGTCGTTGAGGCGCGCGAGGCCGGGCAGCTGCTGCAGCGCGGCGCCGTCGCCGTCGTAGTCGAGCTGGATGCCGCGGTCGCGGCCGCGCTTGACCTCGGCCAGCGTGCCGGCGAACTGCAGCCTGCTCTTGTGGATCATCATCACGTAGTCGCAGAGCTGCTCGGCGTGCTCCATGCCGTGGGTGCTGAAGATGACGGTCCGGCCCTGCCGCTTCATGTCGAGGATCAGGTCGCGCATGACGTCGCGGTTGACCGGGTCGAGGCCGCTGAACGGCTCGTCGAGGATGACGAGGTCGGGCTCGTGGATGATGGTGCCGAGCACCTGCACCTTCTGGCCCATGCCCTTGCTCATCGCCTCGCAGCGTTTGTCGAGCCACTCGCCGAGGCCGTAGCGGGTCAGCAGCTCGCGGGCGCGCTGGTTGGCCGTGCTGCGGTCCATGCCCTTGAGCTTGCCGAAGTAGGCGACGATCTCCGCCGTCTTCATCTTCTTGTAGAGGCCCTTCTCCTCCGGCAGGTAGCCGAGCCGGTCCTTGATCGCGGCGGCGTCGGGTTGACCCAGGACCGAGATCGTCCCGGCGTCGGGGCGAAAGATGCTCATCACCATGCGGATCGTCGTCGTCTTGCCGGCGCCGTTCTGCCCGAGGAAGCCGTAGATGCAGCCCTTGGGGACCTCCAGCGTGAGGTCGGACACCGCCGTGAACGAGCCGAACCGCTTGGTGACGCCGTGCAGCGTCAGCGCGTGTTCCATGTCGTGGCGCGGCCCGTGGCCGCATGGGCAGGAACTCTGTCGGCCGGGAGGCGGTCGGGCAAGCGCGGCGTGCGATCAGGCGATCGCCGTCGGCGGCGCGCCAGGCGCGGTCGGTCCAGGCGCCGTGTGCGGCAGCATGGCGATCTTCTGCCAGACCTTGCGCGACAGCCCGGTTGTCAGGTCCTCGACGTCGTCGATGCCATCGAGCACGACGGGGTCGGGGAACTCGGCGTAGAGCGCCGCGAGCTTGCCGACGAGCGCCAGCATCTCGCTGCAGTAGTCGAGGTAGCGCGCCAGCAGGAACGGCGTCAGGGGTCGATCGGGCGACGAGGCCGTGTCGGGCCCGGGGCGCAGCAGGCGGTCCGGGTCCTTGGTCAGTTGGTGCAGGTCGACGAGGTGCGCCAGCGCGCGCAGTTCGCGCAGCGCGCGCAGGCAGCGCTGCCGCCGCGCGCGCGTCTCCATGCTGGCGACGTACACGCCGGCGGCGGTCAGGAAGAACATCGACGACAGGCTCTTCTCCAGCACGTCGAGCGTGTCGGTCCACTCCCAGGCTTCTGCGCGCGCCGCGCCGCGGTGCTGCAGGAACACCCACGCCACGGCCCCGAGGCCGGCGGCGAGCAGCAGGCACGACGCCAGCCGCAGCGGCCAGATCGGCGCGCGGATGGCGGCGCTGCGGGCGGCGTGGCGTTCGGCCAGATCGCACAGGTTGGCGGCGACGCCGCCGAGGCCGGAACCGGGAAAGCGCTCGTCGATCCGGCGGCGCAGGGCGGTCGTGGTCGCGACCAACTGGCCGGCGTCGAGTTCGATGCGCATGGCGCGCATCCTCCCGCGCCGGCGCGCCCGGTCCACGGCGAAGTGCCGGACACCGGGGCCGCGGTCGGTGGCGGGGGATTTCTTGCCGCCGCGCTGGTTTCGCTGCCGGGCGGCGCGACTATTCTCTGTGGGCGCGTTTTCGCCGAGACGCGGCGCGCGTCGAGGCACCATGGACCAAGGCGACGTCGAAGTTCTGTTCTGCGATCTGTGCGGCAGTTCGGTGCCGCTCGGCGACGTGCCAGCCGGCCTCGCCGTCCGCCACCAGGGCGCCACCGTCGGCAAATGCTGCCTGACGGCGCTGCGGCAGACGGCGCCGGCCGACGCACAGGCGGCGGCCGCCGCTGCGGCGCCCGCCGCGCCGGCGCAGCGCGCTGGCAGCGCGCCCGCCGACGGCCGCGGCACGCTGCTCGCCATGCTGGTGCTCGTCGCGGCGGCGGTGACGACCATGTTCCTCGACCGGCGCATCGAGCGCCTGGAGGCGGACCTGCGCGTCCGCCTCGACGCGATGCGCGAGGCGCAGAAGTCCGACAGCGAGGTGCTGGCCGGCGCGGCCGTCGCGCTCGACGCCGCGGCGCGACGCAGCGACCTCGATGCCCTCACTGCCGCCATCGCCGCGGCCGGCGAGAAGGCGGAGGCCGCGCGCGCCGAAACGGGCAAGCGGTTCGACGAACTGGCGGCCGCCGTGGCGGCGACGGCCCAGCAGGTGCGCAGTGGCGCGGTCGACTACGCGCCGTTGTTCGAGGACCTGCGCCAACGGCAGTTGCGCATCCTCGATCGCCTCGCGATCGCGCCGGCGCCAGCCGCGGCCGCGCCGGCCGCCGTGCCGACGCCGGAGCCGGCGGCCCCGGCCGCGAGCCCGAGCGCGCCGCCGCCGGGCCTGCCGGCGGCGTTCACCGAGCCGATGCGCAAGCTGGCGGTCGCGGATCCGGCCGTTCGCTTCGAGGGCGTCGACGAACTCCAGCGCACCAAGGATGCCGCGGCCGTGCCGTTGCTGCTGCCGCTGCTGCGCGATCCCGACCCGTTCGTGCGGCGGCTCGTCGCCGAGGGCTTCGCTGCGCACAAACGCGCTGACGTCGTCGAGGCCCTGCTCGGCGCGCTCGGCGACGCCGACGAGTACGTGCGCGACACGTCGTGGCGGTCGCTGAAGGACATCACCGGACAGAAGCTGCCGTTCGAGAGCGCGGGCACCAAGGACGCGCGCGCGCGCGCCGCGGCGCGCTGGCAGGAGTGGTGGGACAAGAGCAAGGCGGGCTTCGGCGGCTGAGAGCCCGAGAAGAAATCAGGATACGGGCTCTCAGATTGCCCCTGGTGGCCGCTGGCGCGGCCACGCAGAGCCCGAGAAACCGTTTGGTTCTCAGGCTCTGAGGTCGCGGTCGGCGCGCCGCTGCGGGCCGACCGCGCGGCTGCGCCGAGCCGGCGCAGCCACTTGCTTCGACTTGCAGGCCGGCGCGCGACGACCTGATGGGCCACCGCGTCGACGGCGCGGTCGGACGGCTCGCGCTTTCCTGGCGCGGCGCGGGCGCTACAACCTTGCGCCCGCTTCGCGCCGGCGTGAGCCGCGCGCGTCGCCTTCGGCGCAACCCCGCATTCGCATCGGCATGGCCTGGCACAACCGCACGAAGATCGTCGCGACGATCGGTCCCGCTTCCAACACCGACGCCGTCGTCGGCCAGTTGATCCAATCCGGCGTCGACGTGTTCCGCATCAACTGTGCGCACGCCGACCACGACACGATCGCCGCCACCGTGGCGCGCATCCGCCGCATCGCCCGCAAGCAGTCCCGCGCCATCGGCATCCTCGCCGACCTGCAGGGGCCGAAGATCCGCGTCGGCCGGCTGCGCAACGCCGAGCCGATCTACCTCAAGCGCGGCTCGAAGCTGATGATCGACGTCACGCCCGGCGTGGTGGGCGAGATGCTCGGCCAGGGCGCCGTGCGCATCGGCACCGGCTACCGCGGCCTCGCCGACGACGTGCGCCCCGGCGAGCGCATCCTGCTCGACGACGGCAACCTCGAAGTGCGGGTGACCAAGGTCGAAGGCCCGACGATCCACTCGCGCGTCGTGTACGGCGGCATGCTGCACCAGTTCAAGGGCATCAACCTGCCCGGCAGCTCGGTGTCGGCTGCCTGCCTGTCGGCCAAGGACCTCGCCGACCTGCGCTGCGTGCTGAAGCAGGGCGTCGACTTCGTCGCCCTGTCGTTTGTGCGAACGGCCCAGGACGTGGTCGACCTGCGCAAGCACATCGAGAAGGCGGGATCGGACGCGCAGATCATCGCCAAGATCGAGCGGCCGGAGGCGGTGCGCAACGCCGCCAAGATCCTGGCCGTCGCCGATGCGCTGATGGTCGCGCGCGGCGACATGGGCGTCGAGCTCGGCGCCGAGGCGGTGCCGCCGGTGCAGAAGCGCCTGATCGAGATGGCCAACGAGGCCCGCAAGCCGGTCATCACGGCGACGCAGATGCTGGAGTCGATGATCCTCAATCCGCGGCCGACGCGCGCCGAGGCCTCGGACGTCGCCAACGCCATCTACGACGGCACCTCGGCGGTCATGCTTTCGGCCGAGACCGCGTCGGGCAAGCACCCGGTCCGCAGCGTGCGCACGATGGAGAAGATCATCCGCACCGCCGAGCGCGACGTGTACTCCGGCGCGCGCGAGCGCCGCCGCCGCGACCAGGGCTCGTCGTCGACGTCGGTGACCTCGGCGACGGTGCGCGCCGCCGCCTTCGCCGCCTACGAGGCGCGCGCCAAGCTGATCGCCGTCTACACCGAGACCGGTTCGACCGCCCGCCTGCTCGCCGGCGAGCGGCCGCCGACCCACATCGTCGCCTTCACCCCGTCGGTCCGGGCGATGCAGCAACTCGCCCTGGTGTGGGGCATCGTCGCCCGCAAGATCCCGCCAGGCCGCACCAGCCACGAATTGACGCTCGACGGCGATCGGCTGATGCGCCAGGAAGGGCTGGCCAGGCCGGGCGACCGCATCGTCCAGATCGCCGGCACCGTGCGGCAGTCTGGGTTGACCAACAGCATGTGCATTCGCGAGTTGTGAGCCCCCGCCGGCGCCGCCGCGGGCGGGCGGGGGGGTGGGTTCGCCGTCTCCCGGTCCCGGACCGTCGTTGACATGCGCTCGCGGCGCGCTACCTTCCTGCCCCTCATTCTGCGGCCGCTTGGTGCGGTCGCGCATTGCTGACCGTCATGACGAAGACCACCCTCGCCACCGTTGCCGACCGACACAAGGCCATGAACACCTGGCACGTCGTCGATGCGACGGGCAAGACCCTCGGCCGCATGGCCACCGAGATCGCGACGCTGCTGATGGGCAAGCACCGCACGGACTACACGCCCTACATGCTCGTCGGCGAAGGGGTCATCGTCGTCAACGCCGAGCGCATCGTGGTGACCGGCAACAAGGCCGAGACCCGCGAGTACACGTACTACACCGGCTTCCCGGGCGGTCTGCGCAGCGTCAAGCTCGCTGACTACCTGAAGAAGTCGCCCGAGGAGCTGGTCCGGCTGGCCGTGCGCCGCATGCTGCCGAAGAACCAACTCGCCGCCAAGATGATCAGCCGCCTCAAGGTCTACAAGGGCGCGGCGCATCCGCACAAGGCGCAGAAGCCCGCCGCGCGCGGCTGATCGCTGCGGCAGACCCCCAACCGAGACTTCGAGACGAGGACCTGAATCGTGGCAGTCAACAACCCGTACATCTGGGGCACCGGCCGACGCAAGACGGCGACGGCGCGCGTTCGCATCAAGCCGGGCACCGGCAAGTTCACCATCAACGGCCGCGAGTTCGAGCAGTTCTTCGTGACCAACGACACGCGCCGCGCCGCCGCGCAGCCGCTGGTCGTCACCGAGACGCGCAACAACTACGACATCTGGGCCAACGTCGACGGCGGCGGTCCGACCGGCCAGGCCGGCGCGGTCAGCCTCGGCGTCGCGCGCGCGCTGCTCAAGGAGAACGTGAACTTCGACAAGCTGCTGCGCGACAACGGCCTGTTGACGCGCGACTCGCGCAAGGTCGAGCGCAAGAAGTACGGTCGCCACAAGGCGCGCCGCTCGACTCAGTTCAGCAAGCGCTGAACCAGCGGGTCAGCCGCCGCTGTGGCTGCGCGCCGCAGCCGCGGCGCCTGCGCCTCGGCATGCGCTCGGGCTGGCGCCCGGCGCACGCGTCGGTGCTGCCGACGCGCCTGGGTGGTTGGCTTCGGGCCGGTTGCCCGGACTTCCCGACCAGCACGATTTTCCCGACCAGCACGATGGCGGCCGCGGCCTGAGGCCGGGCCCAGGGAGCGAAGATGGGCGACGGCAAGCGTTGGTTCTGGGTCGGTTCCCGAGCGGCAGTCCGCGACGCCGCCGCCAAGGCGCTCGGCGGTCCGCCGGTCCGCGAGGCCGTCGCTGCGGCGAAGGCCGGCGACGTCGTCGTGGTCGACAGCCTCGCTGGAGGCGCCGACGCGACCGGCCTGCCGTACGGCCACGTCTTCAGCGGCGTGCGCGCCCTGAAGGAGCACCGCGGCCTGACCGTGTACGTCGTCGTCGACGACGCCGACCGCGTCGGCCCGCAGTTGGCGCGCTTCGTGCTCGCCGACGGCGTGCTCACGTGGCGCGCTGAAGCCGGCCAGCTCGACGCCGCCGCGCTCGGCGGCGTCGCCGGCCTGCCGCGGCGCGTGCCCGTCGACGATCTGCTGGCCAAGCTGGAGCCCAAGCTCGGCACGTCCGGCGGCGAGTCGAGCCTGCAGCGGCTGCTGCGCTTCGAGCGCGAGGACGGGTTGCTGCAGCGCCTTCAGGACGCCGAGACGGGCCTGTTCGACGGGCCCTACGCGACGCTCAAGCTCGACGAAGAGTGGAAGCGCGCGCACCGCTTCCACCTGCCGCTGTCGCTGCTGCTCGTCGACCTCGGCGCCGGCGTCGAGGCGCTGCAGGGCGTCGAGCGCAAGCTGGTGTTCGCGGAGGCCGCCGGCGTGTTCCTCAACGAGTGCCGCGACATCGACGTGCTGGCGCGCTTTGCCCCGACGATCTTCCTGCTGCTGCTGCCGGGCACCGGCCCGGAGGGCGCGGAGATCCTCGGCAAGCGCATCCTCGCGTCGCTGCAGAAGCGCCTGGGCGGCCGCCGTGAGGTCGCCCCGATCGCCGGCCTGTGTGCCGCGCCGTCGAGCGACGTGCCCGATCGCCGGGCCTTCCTCGCCATCGCCGAAGCTTGCCTTGCGAAGGCGCGCAGCGCCGGCGCCGGCACGGTCGGCACGTCGTGGGGCGGCGGCGCAGCAACCGATCCGCAATAGTGCGCCCGCTGCGCCGCATGGGGTGGTCGGTGCGCCGCAGTGGCGCGTCCGGCACCGCATGTTCGACCGCTTCATCCGCATCGCCCGCGCCGAGAAGGCCCTGCGCGAGCAGCGCTTCGAGGACGCCCTGCAGCAGGCGCTCGACCCGGTCGTCGCCAGCGCCCGCCGGGCCGCGACCGTACGCGACGCCGCCGTCGCCGCCTTGCTCGCGCGCGGCCGCCAGCGCCTCGCCGATGGCGATGCCGCCGGCGCCCGCGCGCTTGCCCGCCGGTTGCAGGCGTGGGTCGGCGGCGGGGTCGCCCTCAAGCTGTTGGCCGCTGCCGACTCCGCGCTGGGGCGCATGCCGCCGGTCGCCGTGCGGCCGCCGCTGGACGCAGCCGGCCGGCGCGCCATGCTCGACGAGGTCGACCGCCTGGTGCATGGCGGCGACCTGTCGCAGGCGCAACGGCGCCTTGCCGACGTGCCGGCGACCTCGCTGCTGTTGCGCACCCGGATCCACGACATGAAGCGGGAACTCGCGCGTGCCCAGGGCCTCGAAGGCCCGTTCCTGCTGCGCGTCGACGAGGGCGGCGAGTTCCTGGTCGTGCGCGGCGAGTCCGTTGCGTTCGGCAACCTGCGCCAAGCCCGCGCCGACGTGCCGATCCTGGCCAACCTCGCCGGTCGCCACGCGGCGGTGCGGCGATCGATGAGCTTCCACGGCGGCATGCAGGACGTCGTCGTCGCCGAGGAAGGCGAGGTGCGCGTCGCCGGGGCCAGCACGCCGCGGCACGCGCTGGCGCACGGCGACCGCGTGCAACTCGGGCCGGCGTTCGGCTTCGTCTACGAACGGCCGTCGCCGCGGTCGCTCACGGCGCGGCTCGCGTTGCTCGGCGGCTTCCAGGCCGGCGGCGCCGATGCGGTCCTGCTGATGAAGGACCGCGGCCGCGATGGCCGCATCCTCGTCGGGCCGTCGCCGGAGGCGCACGTGCGCGTCGCCAGCGCCACGGGCGAGGTCGAACTGCACGCCGGGGTCGACGGCCAGATCCGCGTCGCCGCCCGCGGCGGCGGCCGCATCGACGGCGTGCCGTTCGACGACGAGCACCCGCTCGCTGCGGGGCAGTTCGTCGAGGCCGCCGGCGTGACGCTGCGGCTGATGCCGTGGCGGCCCGCCCCCTGACGGGCCGCGCCCCGCGCGCCAGCGGAGTGCGCCGGGCCAGCCCGCCCGTTGCGCGCCATCCTGCCCAACCCGGCGCGCTGCCATGCCCGAGCTGCCCGCAATCGCGCGCATTCCCGAATAGTCGGCCGCGGCGGCGTATCGCTGGGCCATGGTCCTGCCGCCATCCCTGACCTGCTGGTCGCTCTGCAGCTTCGCCCTGCTCGCGCAGGATCCGGCGCCGGCGCCCGGCGCCGTGGCCATCCGCGGCGCCGCCGGCCTGACGGCGGCCGAAGCGCTGGCCGCGGCCCGCGAGCAGGTGGGCGAGCACCTGCGGACGGCGTGGCGGCAGCGAGCCGATCGCATCGCCGCCGCGGCGGCGCCGGCCTGGCTGCCGCAGCCGTGCGTCGACGCCGTGGTGGCGGGCTGGCTGCAGGAACTGCCGATCGATCAGCTGTCGCGCGTTGTCGACCGCGACGACCGCATCCGCGACCACGGCTTCGGCACGAGCCATCAGACCACGCTCTGGATCGCCGAGGCGCCGGAGCACGTGCGCGCCGGCGAAGCGTCGCTGCGCGCAGCGCTCGCCGGCGCGCGCCGCACGGCGCTCGCGCGCAGCGGCGCCGTTGCCATCGGTTGGACCGCGCTCGGCATCGGCGCAGCGTGGTTCGACCGGTTGACGCGCGGCTACATGTCCGGCCGGCTGCGGCTCGCGGCCGCGGCCCTGGCGGCGCTCGTGCTGGCCGCCGCGGTCATGGTGTAATGTGAGGACCAACGTCATGGAGGCGCCCAGCAACCCAACGCCTGCCCCGAACGCCAAGGTCGACTGGGAGGCGTTCTACCGCGACTACCGCAAGCCGGGTTACCTGCCCGGGTTCGAGATCGTCGGCAAGCTCGGCGGCGGCGTGTTCGGCCTCGTCTACAAGGCGCGCAAGGAGTCGATCGGCAAGGACTACGCCGTCAAGTTCCTCAAGGTCGACGACGTCAGCGTGCGCGACGCGGTGCTGCGCGAGATCGATAACGTGTCGCTGTTCGCGCAGGTCGACCATCCAAACCTCGTGTCGATCGAGGACCGCGGCGTCGTCGACGGCATTCCGTACGTGGTGATGAACTACGCCGGCCAGGAGACGCTGCAGGGCCGGCTGCGCGCCGGTCGCCTGCCGCGCGACGAGGCGCTGCGCTGGTTCCAGCAGGTCGCGCGCGGCGTCGCGGCGCTGCACGACCACGGCCTCGTGCACTTCGACATCAAGCCGGCGAACGTCTTCCTCAAGGGCGAGGTCGCGCGCGTCGGCGACTACGGCCTCAGCAAGCTGGTGTCGGAGTCGCGCAATACGCTGAGCTGCAGCCGCGGCACGCCGTACTACATGGCGCCCGAGCTGCTGCAGCGCCGCGGCGACGCGCGCAGCGACGTCTACTCGCTCGGCATCCTGCTGTACGAGTGCCTCTATGGCGCCGTGCCGTTCCGCGGCGAGTCGGAGTGGGAGGTGCTCAAGCAGCACGAGACGGCCGCGCCGACGTTCCCGGCGGAAGCGCGGAGCGACGACGTCGCCGTGCTGCGACGCTGCCTGGAGAAGAAGCCGGAGGCGCGCTTCTCGACCGCCGGCGAACTGCTCGCTGCGTTGGCTGCGACTGCCGCGCCGGCTGCGCCAGCTGCGATCGGGGTTCCGGCCGCGGCGCCGATCGCAGGCGCGAGCCGCGCCGCCGCGTCGCCACCGCCGTTGCCCGCCGCGGCGGGACCGCGCGACGCCAAGGACAGTCCCTACGGCATGCCGTGGCGGCAGGAGCAACCGACGAGCCCGCTCGCCTGGTTCGCCCGCGGCGTGTTCACCCTCGTCGAGGGCGTGTTCTGGCTCGCCTACACGCCGGTCCGGGTCGCCGCCTTCCTGTTCGGGCCGGGCCTCGGCTGGTTGTTCGCCCTGCCGTTCCGCATCCTGGCGACCTCGGCGAAGCTGCTCGGGTTGCTCGTGGCGTTCGCGCTCGTGGTCTTGGTCGTCGTGACGATCTTCTACGGCATGCAACCCGTGCCCTGGACGGTCCTGCCGACGAGGTAGTTCCTTCGCCGCCACCCGCGCCGATGTAGTCTCGCACGCGCCTCCCGCCATGGCCTCGACCGACCCTGCCTTCGACCTGCCTGCGTTGCGCGCCCGCGACGACGCGGCGTGGACCGTCTTCCAGCAGGCGTGGTTCCGCCGCATCTACTTCTACGTCAAGCGCCACGTCGCCGACCACCAGACCGCGGAGGACCTCGCGCAAGAGGTGTTCCTCGGCGCGCTGCGCGGCATCGACGGCTACGACCCGGCGTTCACGCCCGAGCAGTTCCTGTTCGGCATCGCCCGCAACCGGGTCGTCGATCACCTGCGCCGGCAGCGCAGCGCGCGCGTGGCGCCGGCGACGGGCGGCGACCCCGACGCCAGCTCGGCGTGGCTGGACGTCGTCGTCGACGACGACGCACCGCGGCCCGACGCCGCCGTCGTCCGCGACGAGGACGAGGCGCGCCGCCGGCAGGCGATGGCGGAGATCCTGCGCGCGTTCGTCGGCGAACTGTGGGAGGCCGGCGAGTTCGACAAGCTGATGGTGCTGGAGTTCCTGTTCGTGCTCGGCGGCCGCAACAAGGACGCCGCTGAGCGCTTTGGCATCGCCGACGAGAAGCACGTCGCCGGCATCAAGTTCCGCGCCGTCGAGCGCCTGCGCGGCATGGCCCGGCAGCGCGACCCGAACCACTCGCTGTTCCGCGGCCTGTGGGGCCCGGGAGTCCGCTGACCATGCGCGACGACGCCGACGACGACCCGACCCTCGCCGCCACCGTGGCCGCCGTCTGGCGGCAGGCGCGGGTGTCGTGTCCGCACCCGGACCTGCTGTCGAGCTGGCTGCAGGGCGGCGTCGACGGCGCCGCCGCGCGCTTCCTCGCCTTCCACCTCGGCGAGAGCGATTGCCCGGCCTGCAACGCCGTGGTCGAGGACCTGCGCGCCCGCGACGACCGCGCCGGGCGGCCCGAGGTCGACGCTGCCGGCGTGCGCGCGCTGCGCAGCACGCTGACGGCCCTGCGCAGCCAGCGCGGCTGAACCTGCGCGCGCACGGCTGCGTGCGAATACTCGCCAGCCCGCGGCGCATGGGGTGGTGACGGTCGCCGCATCGGCGCCCGCGCACTTCCGCCAATCGGCCAAGCCATGATCCGCAAGACGATCCGTACCCTGCTCCTCGGCGGCGCCGCGCTCGCCGCCATCGGTTACCTCCTGTTCGGCCGCGCCTTCCCGAGCTACCTCGGCACCGCCGTCGACAGCGCGCGCGCGGCGGTCGCCGACCACGTGCCGGTCGACCTGGAGATCCGGCGCGCGGAAGGCCTGATCCGCCAGATCGACCCGCAGATCGAGAACTGCAAGCGCGACCTCGCCCGCGCCGAGGTCGACCTGGAGGAACTGACCGAGTCGGTCGGCCGGCTGGAGAAGTCGGTCGCGTCCGACGAGCGGCGCTTGCGCGCGGGCGCCGAGCGCCTGAAGGGCGACACCAAGGTCGTCGCGCTCGCGAGCGCCGGCGAGGCGCTGCGCCGAACGCAGGCGGGCCTGGAGCGCGCCAAGGACAGCTATGTCAACGACGCGGCGATGCTGAAGACCCGCCGCGCGCTGGTCGAGCGCCAGACCAAGGCCGTCGCCGCGGCGCGCGAGCGCCTCGAAGCGGTGCGCCTGGAGCGCGCCGCGCTCGACGACCAGTTGCACATGCTGCGCACCCAGCGCCTGCACCTGGAGGCGCTCGCCGCCGCCAGCACCCGCTGCGAGATCGACGACAGCGCGCTCGGCCGCGCCAAGGAGGCGCTGACGGGCATCAAGAAGCGCCTCGACGTGGCGCAGCGCGTGCTGGAGAACGACCTCGCCTTCCACGGCGAGCCGGCGGCGGCGCCGACCGCGTCGCGCGACATCGTGCGCGAGATCGACGAGTTGTTCGCCGGCGACGCCACCGCCGTCGCTGCGCCGGCGATCGCCGTCGAGTTCCTTGCCACTGACGGTCGGTGAGCGCCGCGGCGGCGCCATCGGCGCGCGCCGCGGGGGGGCCGGTCAGCCCTTCTTCTGGCCGGAGATCTGGGTGGTGTGGAACCCGAACAGGTTGCCGAGCACGCCCCGGACCGACGTCCAGTCGGCAGGCGTCGAGTGCACCGAGATCACCTGCGCGCCCGCGGGCACGAGGGACGTGGCCTTCGCCTGGTCGTCACCGGGGATGACCAGGCCGAAGAAGCGGAAGCTCTCGGCGTGCACCGTGAAGGTGCCGTTGGCTTCGCGCATGCCGCTGCAGCCCGCGAAGGTCAGCAGACCGAGGCAAGCGAGGGGGAGGAACTTGGAGTTGGTCATGGTCGCACCGATCGGGAGCGGCTGCTGCGGCGGCTGCCTGCCCTCCTGCCCCGTCTTGCGGGCCCGTCGCGCCCCCGCGGGTGCGGGGGCGACCGCGTCGGCCGCCTCGCCGACGCCGGAAGCGTCGCCAAGCCGGCGGTCCGGCGCAAGCGCGCCGGTCGACGGCGTTCACCGGCAACTTTGCCGTCGGCGCGATCGACGGCGGCGTGGGGCGTCGCTAACCTGTTCGCCCCACACGCGCCATGAACATCCACGAGTACCAGGCCAAGCAGCTCTTGGCCAAGTTCGGCGTGCCCGTGAGCAAGGGCATCGCCTGCAAGACCGCCGACGAGGCCGGCAAGGCCTACACCGACCTGGGCGTGCCGCTCGGCGTCGTCAAGGCGCAGATCCACGCCGGCGGCCGCGGCAAGGCCGGCGGCGTCAAGCTCGTGCGGTCGGCCGACGAGGCGCACAAGGTCGCCGCGAACCTGCTCGGCAAGGCCCTGGTGACGCACCAGACCGGCCCCGAGGGCCGCGTGGTCAAGACGATCTACGTCGAGGCCGGCAGCGACATCGAGCGCGAGATGTACCTCGCGATCGTCATGGACCGCGGCGCGCAGGCGCCGGTCATCATCGCCGCCAAGGAAGGCGGCGTGGACATCGAGGAACTCGCCGAGCACCGGCCCGAGGCGATCGCCCGCCACCGCGTGCACCCGGTCAAGGGCGTGCAGGCCTTCCAGCTGCGCGCGCTGTGCAAGCACCTCGGGCTGCACGGCGAGCAGGCCAAGGCCGGCGGCAAGCTGATCGCCGCGCTCGTGCAGGCGTTCATGGCGCTCGACTGCTCGCTCGCCGAGATCAACCCGCTGATCGTCACCACGCAGGGCGAGGTCAAGGCGCTCGACGCCAAGATGAGCTTCGACGACAACGCGCTGTTCCGGCACAAGGACGTGCTGGAGCTGCGCGACGTCAACGAGGAGGATCCCAAGGAGGTCGAGGCGAAGAAGTTCGACCTCAACTACATCGCGCTGACCGGCAACATCGCGTGCCTCGTCAACGGCGCGGGCCTGGCGATGGCGACGATGGACGTCATCCAGCTCAAGGGCGGCATGCCGGCCAACTTCCTCGACGTCGGCGGCGGCGCCAACAAGACCCAGGTCACCAACGCGTTCAAGATCCTGCTGTCGGACGCGAACGTGAAGGGCATCCTGGTCAACATCTTCGGCGGCATCATGAAGTGCGACACCATCGCCGAGGGCGTCATCGCCGCGGCCAAGGAGGTCAAGCTGACGATCCCGCTGGTCGTGCGCCTCGAAGGCACCAACGTCGACCTCGGCCGCAAGCTGCTGCAGGAGTCGGGGCTGAACATCCAGGCCGCGTCGTCGCTCGACGACGCCGCCGAGAAGATCGTCAAGGCGATCAAGGCCTGATCCGGCGACGCCAAGGCACACACAGGAGCACACCGATGACTGTTCTCGTCGACGGCAACACCAAGATCCTCTGCCAGGGCTTCACCGGCGAAGCTGGCATGTTCCACAGCAAGAACTCGCTCGCGTACGGCACCAAGCTCGTCGCCGGCGTCACGCCCGGCAAGGGCGGCCAGACGCTGGAGGGCGTGCCGGTGTACGACACCGTGCGCGAGGCCAAGCAGCACAGCGGCGCCACCGTCTCCATGATCTACGTGCCGGCTGCGTTCACGGCCGACGCGATCTGCGAGGCGGTCGACGCCGAGATGGACCTCGTGGTCGTGATCACCGAGGGCATCCCGGTCGCCGACATGGCCTTCGTGAAGGACTTCATGAAGGGCACGAAGTCGCGCCTGATCGGCCCCAACTGCCCCGGCATCATCACGCCGGTCACCGACAAGTCCGGCTGCAAGATCGGCATCATGCCGGCCTACATCCACCGTCCGGGCAAGGTCGGCATCGTTTCGCGCAGCGGCACGCTGACCTACGAGGCGGTGTTCCAGGTCACCAACAACGGCATGGGCCAGTCGACCTGCATCGGCATCGGCGGCGACCCGATCAAGGGCCTCGACTTCATCGACTGCCTGAAGCTGTTCCAGGACGACAAGGACACCGAAGGCATCATCATGATCGGCGAGATCGGCGGCACTGCCGAGGAGGAGGCCTGCGAGTTCCTCAAGCAGTACGTCAAGAAGCCGGTCGTCGGCTTCATCGCCGGCGCGACCGCGCCGCCCGGCAAGCGCATGGGCCACGCCGGGGCGATCATCAGCGGCGGCAAGGGCACGGCGAAGGACAAGAAGGCGGCGATGCAGCGCGCCGGCGTGCACGTCTGCGACACGCCGTCGATCCTCGGCGCGACGATGAAGAAGGTCCTCGGCAAGTGACGCCGTGAACCCATCCGGACGCGCCGACTCGCTGCTGCGCCAGCTGACGCCGCTCGTGCTGCTCGGCGTGATCGCCGCGATCGTCTTCGAGCGGTGGTTGCCGGGCGCGGCGTGGATCAAGGCGCAGCTCGGCGAGCAGGCGATCCTGCGCGCCTGCCTTTCGGTGCTCGCCGGCTACGTGCTGCTGCTCTGGGGCGAGTCGATCCGCCTGCACACGATCCTGACCGGCGTGCTGGCGGCGTTCCGCCAGTTCGACCAGCAGGCCGCCGCGGCCGGCGCGTCGCCGAAGGGCGCGCGCAATCCCAAGGCGCGCATCGAGGCGGCACGGCTGCTGGTCGCCGCGCTGCAGGCCGAGGATCCGTCGATCCGCGCGACGAGCCGGCACAACCTCGCGCGGCTCGCCGGCCAGGACCTCGGCGATGCGCCGGGGCCGTGGCTCGCCTGGATCGCCGAACAGGAAGCCGGCGGGAAGTAGCGCCGCGAAGTGCCGCCGCGGCTGGCGTTCGCTGCGTCCGGCGGCGATGATCCGACGAAGCCGAGGAAACCCGAATGCTTGCCTTCGTGAATCACTGGGAGCTGATCGTCATCGTGGTGATCGTGCTCGTGCTCTTCGGGAACCGCATTCCCGGCATGATGCGCTCGCTCGGCTCGGGCATCACCGAGTTCAAGAAGGGCCTGAAGGACGGCTCCAAGCCCGACGGCGGCGACGCCGCCACCAAGAACGACGGGTCGGCGCGGTGAACGAGGCGCTGCCGCTACAGGACCTGGTCGGACTGGTCCGGCCGCAGATCGAGCGGCTCAACCGCGAGCTGCTGCAGGACCTGGCCCCCGGCCACCGCGAGATGCTGCCGCTCGTCGAGCACGTCGGCGGCTTCCGCGGCAAGCAGCTGCGCCCGGTGCTGACGTTCCTGTCGGGCATGGCGGCGCAGGGCGCTTCGCACGGCGGCGGGCTCGGCGACGACGTGCTCACGGTCGCCAAGGTCGTCGAACTGCTGCACACCGCGACGCTGGTGCACGACGACGTGCTCGACGGCGCCAACGTCCGCCGCCGCATCCCGACGGTCAACCAGATGGCCGGCGTCGAGGTCGCGGTGCTGCTCGGCGACTACATCTACGCCAAGGCCTTCCACATGGCCGTGCAGCTGCCGGATCCGACGGCGGCGCGCTGGCTCGCGGAGACCGTGCGCGTCATCTGCCAGGGCGAGATCACGCAGGTCCTGCACCGCTTCGACTTCGCCTGGAACGAGACCAAGTACTTCCAGGTCATCGCCGAGAAGACGGCGAGCCTGTACGCGGCCGCCTGCCGGCTCGGCGCCCACTACGCCGGCGGCAACGAGGGCCGGCAGCGGGCGCTCGAGGAGTACGGCCTCGAGCTCGGCATCGCCTTCCAGATCGTCGACGACTGCCTCGACCTCGACGGCGACGAGCGCGTGGTCGGCAAGTCGCTCGGCACCGACCTCAGCAAGGGCAAGATCACGCTGCCGATGCTGTGGCTGCTGCAGCGGGGCGCGGCCGACGCGGCGCGCTTGCGCGACGTGCTCGGCAAGAGCGAAGCCGAGGCGCTGCGGCGGCTGCGCGCCGAGTTCCCGCTGGAGCACGCCATCGCCTACGCGATGGAGGAGGCCGAGCGGCGCATCAAGAAGGCGCAGGCGTCGCTGACGTCGCTGCCGCCGGGTCCCGCCCGCGACGCCCTGCACCAGCTCGCCGGCTTCGTGCTGACCCGCCGCGTCTGACGCCGGCGCGTCGGCGTCGTTCTTGCGCCAAACCCGCAACGCGGGGCGTCGGCGTGGAATTGTCGCCGGCTGCGGCGCGTTGTGCCGCCAATCCCTGCCGCCGCACGCCGGACCGACGCCCAGGAACCGGGTTGCGGGGTCGTACCGCAGCGGCCTAACTCGTACCTTCTGAGCCCTTCCCCGCGGTCCCGGTCGATGCGCTTCCGCCAACACGTCTTCGCCGTCCTGGCTCTCTCCGCCGCCTGCAGTCCGCCGAACACCGGCGAGTTCGGGCCGCCCAAGCAACTGCGCAAGGACCAGCGCCCGACGGTCTGGGACGCGCCCGCCAAGGATCGGCTGGGCCTGCCCGAGATGGGGCCAGCGGCCGGCGGTGGCAGTGCTGGCGCCGGTGGCGCGGCGGCCGCGGCCGCGAAGGTGTGGGTCGGCGATACGCCCGCCGGTTGGGAGACGCGGCCGACGCGGCAGTTCCGCGACGCGGTGTGGGCGATCCCGAGCGCGCCCGACGCGGAGGTCTACCTGACCGTCGGCGTCGGTGGCGGCGTCGCCGGCAACCTGGCGCGCTGGTACACGCAGCAGTTCGGCCTCGCCCAGGTTCCCGCCGTCGAGGCGCTGCCGGTCGTCGAGCTCGCCGGCAAGCCGGCGCGGCTCGCCGAGATGAAGGGCACCTTCGGCGGCAAGGCCGGGTGGGGGGCGTTGATCGCCTTCTATGCCGAGGGCGACAGCGTGACGTCGTTCAAGTTCACCGGCCCCGCGGCGGTCGTCGACGGCAACCGCGACACGTTCCTGGCGCTGGCGAAGTCGCTGCGGGCCGCGACGGCGAGCCCGGATCCGAAGGCGCCGCCGATCCAGCCCGGCCAGCCGATGCCGAGCACGCATCCGGACGTCGGCCAGCAGCCCGGCGCGACGCCGTCGGCTGGCGCGCCGGCGGCGGTGGCGACGGGGCCGATCGAGGCCAGTGCGGCCGCCGGCTGGCGGCCCAAGGCCGGCAGCAGCAAGTGGCACCACCACGAGTTCGGCGCCGGCGCCGAGGTGTACGTCAGCCAGCTCGGCGGCGGCCTCAAGGACACGCTCGACATCTGGCGCGGCGAGATGGGGCAGGCGCCGCTCGCGGCGGATGCGTTCGCCAACCTTCCGCGCACGGTGTTCCTCGGCGACGACGCGGTCCTGCTCGACCTCGCCGGCGACTTCCGCAGCTTCTCGGGCAAGCAGATCCAAGGCGCCCGCATGCTGGTCGCCGCGCGCGAGGAGAACAGCGCCATCACGTTCGCCAAGCTCGTCGGGCCGGCCGCGGACGTTGGCGCCGCCGCTGCCGACTTCGCGGCCTTCTGCCGCTCGGCGAGGAAGGCGCAATGACCGCCGCCACCGCCGCCTCGTCGCCGGTCGCGCGCGCGCTGGCGCTGCTCGGCTCGATGAAGCTCTCGGTCTGGCTGCTGCTGCTGCTGGCGGCGCTGACGTGGCTCGGCACGCTGGCCCAGGTCGGCAAGAGCACGCACGAGGTGCAGCGCGAGTACTTCGAGTCGTGGTTCGTGGTCGCGGAGCTGCCGTTGTCGGTATGGGGGCACGCGCTGTACCTGCGCGACGACGGCACGCCGTGGCAGCTGCGCATCCCGCTGCCCGGCGCCTACCCGGTGATGGCGCTGTTCTGTGTCAACCTGATCGTCGGCGGCCTCCTGCGCATGAAGTGGAGCTGGCGCAACGCCGGCATCCTGGTGACGCACATCGGCATCGTGCTGCTGCTGGTGGCTGGCGCCGTGAAGCTGCACGCCTCGTACTCCGGCATGCTCGCGGTGTACGAGCATCCCGCCGCCGAAGGCCAGCGCCTCGCCAGCCGGCAGTACGAGGCGGCGAACTTCATCAGCTTCCACGACTACGAGCTGGCGCTGCTGGTCGACCGCGGCGAGTCGATCGAAGAGCGGCTCGTGCCCGAGTCGACGCTGTGGGCGGCGCGCGGCGACGGCGCCGTGACGCTGCGCGCCGACGGCCTGCCGTTCACCGTCGAGGTGCGGCATTTCGTCGACCACGCGTCGGTGCTGCCGAAGGGCCCGATGGTGCAGACGCGCATGCCGGTCGTCGACGGCGCGTTCGTGCGCGCCGAGTCGTGGCCGGTGGGCGTGCAACCGAAGAGCGAAGCCGAGATCCCGGCCTGCTACGTCACCGTCCGCAGCGACGCCGGCGACCGCTTCGAGGCGATCCTGTCCGGCGACCCGCGCGTGCCCAAGGACCGCAACCGCTACCCGTTCCCGTTCACGGTGCGCGGCCAGCGCTACGGCCTCGACCTGCGCGCCGTGGTCTACGACTTGCCGTTCGCGGTGCGGCTCGACAAGTTCCAGAAGCTCGACCACCCGGGCACCATGTCGCCGCGCGACTTCCGCAGCTTCGTCACGGTCGCCGACGCGGCCGGCAGCCAGGAGGCGCAGATCTTCATGAACAACCCGCTGCGGCGCGACGGCTACGTCGTCTACCAGACCAACTGGGGGCCGCAGCCGGCGGGCGGGCCGCCGTGGTACTCGGTGTTCGAGGTGGCGTGGAACCCCTCGGACGTGTGGCCGGCGATCGCCTGCATCGTGATCTGGATCGGCCTGTTCCTGCACTTCGGCAAGAAGCTGCTCGGCTTCCTCGACTCCTCGGCGCGCGCGTCGCTCAACCAATGAGGCCCTTCGCCATGCATCGGTTCCTCGTGTCCGTCGTCCTGGCGGCCGTCGCGCTGCTCGCCTCGTGCAGCCGCCAGCCCCCGCGCCTGCAGGGCGAGCTCGAGCGCGCCGCGCCCTGGCCGGCCGACTTCGTCGCGCGCTTCGGCGCGCTGCCGCTGCAGCACGAGGGCCGCGTGATGCCGTTCGCGACGCTGGCGGCGACGACGCTGTACGCGGTGCACGGCCGCCGCGACGTGCAGTTCGTCGCCCCGGCGGCGGCGGTCGATGGCGAGATCCCGACGCTGCGCACCGTCAAGCTGTCGCCGACCGAGTGGCTGCTCGACGTCTGGTGCTTCCCCGGGCAGGCCGAGCGGTACCCGCTGTTCCGCATCGAGAACGTCGGCGTGCTCGAAGTGCTCGGCTTCCAGCACGACGGCCAGACGCAGGGCTTCGAGTACCTGCCGTACGGCCAACTGGCCGCGCAAGGCCAGAAGCTGCAGGACGCCGCGCAGGCGGCCGAACGCAAGCCGCAGCCGCGCCGCAGCGCCGTCGACGACCACGTGATCCGGTTGTTCCGCCAACTGCTGATCTACCACCGCCTGCACCAGCAACTCGCCGCGCTGCAGGGCGAGATGCAGGTCGACGGCGAGGCGCTGCGCGCGCTGTTCGACGGCGCGACGAAGCTGCGCCTCGAAGGCCTGCTGCAGAAGGCGGACGCCTTCCGGGCCTATGTCAAGCAGGCCGGCGAGCAGTTCGAGGACGAGAAGCACGGCAACCTGTCGCAGCTGCTCCTGTTCCTCAGCGAAGCGGCGTCGTCCGCCGCCGGCCCGGCGCTGCTGCCGCCGCTGCTGCCGCGCGCGCAGGCCGACACCTGGCACACGGTGCCGGAGGCGATCGACCGAGCCATGCGCGGCGGCGCCGACGTGCCGCACGCGGCGATGATCGGGCGCCTGCAGGACGGCCTGCTGGCCAAGGACATGAAGGAACGCGTCGGATCGCTCGACGCGTACCGCGCTGCCGTGGCCGCGGCCGCCGCCGCGCGCGGCGAAGGCGAGACGGTCGCGCTGGAGTCGTACTACTACGGCGCGAACTGGCACTTCCACGCGATGATGACGTTCGTCGCCGGCTTCCTGCTCGCTGTCGCCGCCTGCGCGCTGCCGCGCAACCGCCTGCTGTGGGGGCTGGCGATGGGGTTCGGCGCGCTGGCCGTCGGCATGCTCGTCGCCGACGTCTGGCTGCGCTGCCTGATCACCGGCCATCCGCCGATCACGCGCCTGTACGACACGTTCCTGTTCATCGGCGGCGTCGGCGCGCTGACGCTGCTGATCGCCGAGTGGCTGCTGCGCCGGCGCGTGGCGCTGGTGCTGGCGCTGTTCTGCGGCGCGCTGTTCATCTTCTTCGCGCGCCTGTTCGAGGTCGCCGACGGCCAGGACACGATGAAGCCGCTGCAGGCGGTGCTGCTCAGCAACTTCTGGCTCGGCGTGCACGTGCCGACGATGAACATCGGCTATGCCGCCGGCGTCGCCGCTGCGCTGGTCGCGATGGCATGGATCGCCGTGCGCGCGCTGCGCATCGACCACCCCGACGCGCCGCTCGCCAAGTCGCTGTACCGGATGGCCTACGGCGTCACCTGCTTCAGCCTCGCGACGTCCGTCGTCGGCACCATCCTCGGCGGCGTGTGGGCCAACGACTCGTGGGGCCGCTTCTGGGGCTGGGACCCGAAGGAGAACGGGGCGTTGCTGATCTGCCTCGCGCAGATCGCGCTGCTGCACGCGCGCATGAGCGGCATGGTCCGCGACGCGGGCTTCGCGCTGTGGACCGTCGTCACCGGCGCGATCGTCGTGTTCAGCTGGTTCCACACCAACCTGCTCGGCGTCGGCCTGCATGCCTACGGCTTCTCCAGCGAACTGCTGACCGGCGTATGGGTCAGCTACACGGTCCTCGGCGTGTTCTTCACCGTCGGCGCGGTCGACGTGCTGCTGCGGCCGAAGCCGGCGCCATTCGAGCGGGCGCCGTCCGGCGGCGCGCTGGCGGCCGGACGTTAGGAGCCTGCGTCACGGCGGTCGACGTCGGCCGACGCGCGTCAATCGACGCAGACTCCGTGCGCCCGGCGTCAGACGGTCGCGCCGGCGGCGCGCAGCGTGTTTCGCATCAGCATCGCCACGGTCACTGGACCGACGCCGCCCGGCACCGGCGTGATCCAGCCGGCGACGTCCGCGGCCGAGGCGAAGTCGACGTCGCCGACGATCCTGCCGTCGGGGCCCTGGTTGATGCCCACGTCGATGACGCAGGCGCCCGGCTTGATCATGTCGCCGTGCACGAGTCCCGCCTTGCCGACGGCGACGACCAGGATGTCGGCGCGGCGCGTGTGGTCGACGAGCCGGCGCGTGCCGACGTGGCAGACCGTCACCGTCGACAGGCGGTGCAGCAGCAGCACGGCGATCGGCTTGCCGACGATCTCGCTGTGGCCCACGACGACGGTCTCCGCCCCGCGCAGGTCCATGCCGGTCGACAGCGCGAGGTGCTGCGCGGCGGCGGCGGTGCACGGCGGCAGGGTGGGCTCGCGGTAGAGGATCGCGCCCATGTTCGCCGGGTGCATGCCCTCGACGTCCTTGTGCGGATCGATCGCCGACTGCACCACGCGCGGGTCGATGCCCGGCGGCAGCGGCCGCTGCACCAGCACGCCGGCGACCTCCGGTCGGCCGTTGAGTTCGCGGATCGCCGCCAACAGGTCCGCCTCGGTGGCCGCGAGCGGCAGGTTGCGCACCTCCATCTCGATGCCGACCTCGGCGGCGGCGCGCTGCTGGTTGCGCACGTACACGGCGGCGGCCGGGTTCTGGCCGATCTCGATCGACACCAGGCGGATCGGCTGCGGACCCAGTTGGCCGCGGGCGGCGCGCAGTTTCTCGCGCATCTGCTGGGCGATCTGTCGGCCGTCGAGTATTTGGGCGGGCACCGGCGGGCTCCGTGGGTTGGTGGCGCGCCGGACGATAGCGAAGCCGCCGCTGCGGCGCATTGCCCATGAGCTACCCGGAGCGCTTTCGCCTGCCGTTGCCGTCCGCGACGCGGGCGCTGTTCCTCGCCAACATCGCGGTCTTCCTCGCCAACGCGCTGCTGGTCGGCAAGCTCAGTGATCCCGGCCGCGGCGGGTGGTTCGCGTTCTCGTGGGACGGCATGTGGTCCGGCTACGGCCTCGGCGCGCTGCGCGTCGTCACCTACCAGTTCACGCACAGCTTCGCCGACGTCATGCACCTGCTGACGAACATGCTGGCGCTGTGGGTTTTCGGCCCGATCGTCGAATCGCGGCTCGGCAGCGCCGGGACCTGGAAGCTCTACCTCGCCGGCGGCGCGTGCGGCGCGCTCGGGCACCTCGCGGCCGCCGCCTGGATGGGCGCGTCGCACGTCTCGCTCGTCGGCGCCAGCGGCGCGTGCTACGGCCTGATGCTCTACGCCGCCTGCGTCGCGCCGCAGGCCACGATCGTCTTCTTCATCGTGCAGATGCCGTTGTGGGCCCTCGCGGCGCTGCTCGTCGGCATCGGCGTCTACGCGATGTTCGTCGAACTCGCCGTCGGCTACGGCGGCGGCGTCGCGCACAGCGCCCACCTCGGCGGCGCGGCGCTCGGCTACGCGGCGTGGCGCCTCGGCTGGTTCGTCGGCTGGCGCGAGTTGGCCGGCGACGGGCCGCAGTGGCCCTGGCAGCGCTGGGCGGCGGCTTGGCGGCGGCGGCAGCAGGCGCGCCGGCAGGCGGCGGGCGCGGCGGCGGCCGGCAAGCTCGACGCCATCCTCGCCAAGGTCAAGTCGTCCGGGCTGTCGGCCTTGACGCCCGAAGAGCGGCGGTTCCTGGAGCAGGAGAGCGAGCGCAGCCGCAAGCGCGGCGTGTGAGGCGACGGATCGGGCGGTAGCATCGCCAAGACCCGAGGCCCACGCCGATGCACCGATCGCTCCCGTCCTTCCTCCTCGTCGTCCTGGTCGCGCTTGGCGGCGCCGCGCTCGCGGCGCAGAACCCGAGCGCGCAGTTCGTCACCGAGTTCAACCAGGCGTTCGGCATCAACGACGACAAGCAGGTCGACAAGGCGGTCAAGCGCGCGCCCAACGACGCCTTGCTCTACTACGAGCTCGTCTACTGGGACAAAGACGCCGGCAAGGACGAAGGCGCGGTCAAGGTGCTGGCGCTGAAGTCGTCGTGGTCGCGCCTCTTCGAGGGCAGCGACACGGTCGAGCAGCTCGATCGCTGGCTGTCGGGCTCGACGTCCCCGGTGCGCGAGCAACTCGCCAAGATCCGGACGAGCTCGGGGAAGCTCTACCGCGTCTACGCCGACGAGATCGCCAAGGGCCTGGAGAAGGCGGCGTACCTCGACACGATGCAGAAGTTCACCGAGCTGGCGCGGCAGGCCGAGTCGATCGGCCACATGCTGGAGATCTCGTCGCTCTGGGGCTTCGCCAGCGTTGTCGGCAGCAAGATGCCGGAGAAGTCGCTGACCGAGCGCCGCGACGTGGTGTTCGCCACCGAGCAGATGCTGGCGGCGCGGCGCAACTGGAAGTTCACCTTCGACGACCACTTCATCCGCAGCGCGGAGTGGGCCAAGCACGAGGCCGGCAAGATCGCCGACGCCGAGAAGGCGGGCGACAAGCGCAAGTCCGAGGGCTACGGCGCCGACGCCAAGGGCGTCGACGCGCTGACCATGCCGGGCGTGGCGGCGCAGGTGATTCCGCTGAAGTTCGAGGCGCTCGCCGGCTGGGACGAACTCGACTATGGCAGCAAGGGTGGCCCGGTGCCGCCGTTCTGGTGGATGGCGTCGACGACCAAGGTCGGCACCAGCGGCAAGCTCGGCTGGTTCCGCGCCAAGGACCTGCACCTGCACCGCACTGCGGCGGCGAAGTTCGCGATCGGCTTCGACCCGACCGACGCCAAGGACGCGACGGAGGTCGACGCCACGACGAAGGGCAAGGTCAGCACGATCTGGCTCGACGCCGAGAAGAAGCGCCCGTACGCGATGGTCTTCTGGGTCGGCAGCGACCGCCAGTTCGTCAACGAGGCCGAGTGCAACGTCGCCCCTGGCGACGAGGTCGCCAACGTCTACTACCGCAGCGCGGCGAGCTGGAAGGCGCAGGTGGGGGCCGACACGATCACCCTCTACGACGACAGCTGCGACGGCAATCCGGGCGGCGCCAAGCCGTACGACGCCGAGTTCCGGTCGCCGCTGGTCGGCGAGCACGACGCCGACAAGGCGACGCTGGCGCCGTTGTTCGACTCGATGCGCGTCGGCAAGGGGCCGCGCGTGCCGTACTCGGAGTTCGTCAAGCTGTCGACCGGCTGGGTCCACCTCGCGAAGCAGAACGGCGACGCGGTCGCCATGCGCCCGCTCAATCCCGAGTACTTCAAGACCGGCAAGGTCAAGCTGACCTGGAACGGTCCGAAGCCGACGGCGCCCGTGCAGCTGGTCGTGCAGGGCAGCGGCGACTTCGCCGCGGCGCTGTTCGACGTCGCGGGCGGCAAGGAGGTCGAGCTGCCGGCCGGCGACTATCAGGTCGTCTGGGGGCGCATGCTGATCGGCAAGGCCCCGCGCGTGCAGGCGGCGACGATCCAGGCCGGCGCCAGCAAGCCGTTCACGGTCGAAGCCGGCAAGACGTTCGAGCTCAAGATGGGCGGCCCGTTCGAGCTGGCCTGGAACCGCCGCGGCGACGACACGGCGACGGTCGACGCGCTCAAGATCCTGCTCAAGGAGTCGTCGGGATGCGTCTTCACCGAGTGGCACGGCGTCAACCTCGCGTGCGAGGTCCTCGCCGCCAAGGAGGCGGACGGCAAGGGGGCCAAGGTCGTCGGCAAGTTCGTGCGCTTCGCCGACCCCGAGCTCGTCAACATGGCCGCGACGGCGCACAACCAGATCGGCCTGCTGGCGGCGTCGTTCCCGATGCCCGAGGGCTACAAGGGCGGTGAGCTCAAGCTGCAGGTCAAGCTGCCGGCGCCGGGCATGAAGCTGTCGCTGCAGATCAAGAAGCACCCGCTGTTCGGCGACGTGAAGTCGGCGTGGCAGTGAGGCCACAGCGGCCGCGGCTCAACGCTGGCCGCGGCCCGGTGACGGGCTAGACTCCGGCCCCCATGCTGGACCTCAAGTTGTTGCGCGAGAACCCCGACGCCGTGCGGGCGGGGGCGATGAAGAAGCGGATGCCCGACCGCGCCGCGGCGGTCGACCGGGCGCTGGCGGTCGACGTCGAGCTGCGCGCGATGCTGCCCAAGCTCGACGCCATGCGCAGCGAGCAGAAGAGCGCCGGCAAGGAGATGGGCAAGCTCGGCCCCGCCGAGCGCGAGGCGTTCCTGGCCAAGCAGAAGGAGCGCAAGGTCGAGCTGCAGGCCCTGGAGGAGAAGGAGAAGCGCCTGCGCGCCGACCTCGACGCGCAGCTGGCGCTGATCCCCAACGTCCCGGACGCGGACGTGCCCGAGGGCAAGGACGACACCGAGAACGTGGAGGTGCGGCGGTGGGGCACGGTGCGCGACTTCGGCTTCCAGCCGAAGCCCCACTACGAGCTCGGCGAGGCCCAGGGCTGGCTCGACTTCGACCGCGCCGCGGCGATGGCCGGCTCGCGCAACTACATCCTGTTCGGCGACCTCGCGCTGCTGCACGACGCCGTGCTGCGCTACGCCGTCGATCTGCTGGTCGCGCGCGGCTTCACGCCGGTCGATCCGCCGCTGCTCGTCCGCGACGCGGCGATGTACGGCACGGGCTTCTTTCCCGGCGGCGAGGAGCAGACGTACCGCTGCGAGAAGGACGGCCTCAACCTGATCGGCACCAGCGAGGTGCCGGTGACCTCGCTGCACGGCGGCGAGATGTTGGCCGAGGCCGACCTGCCCAAGAAGTACGTCGCGCGCTCGGCCTGCTTCCGGCGCGAGGCCGGCACCTACGGCAAGGACACGCGGGGCCTTTACCGCGTGCACCAGTTCCAGAAGGTCGAGCAGGTCATCGTCGACGTCGCCGACAAGGCGCGCTCGATCCAGCGCCACCAGGAGATCGTCCGCAACGCCGAGGACATGCTGCAGGCGTTCGACCTGCCGTACCGCGTCGTCGCCGTGTGCGGCGGCGACCTCGGCGTGCCGCAGGCGATGAAGTACGACATCGAGACCTGGATGCCGTCGCGCGGCAACTACGGCGAGACGCACTCGGCGTCGCGGTTCTACGACTACCAGGCCCGTCGGCTCGACCTGCGGTACCGGCAGAAGGACGGCGGCAAGGCGACGTACTGCCACACGCTGAACAACACGGTGGCCGCCAGCCCGCGCATCCTGATTCCGCTGCTGGAGAACCACCAGCAGCAGGACGGCACGGTGCGCGTGCCGCCGGCCCTGCAGCCCTACCTCGGCGGCCGCGCGGTGCTCGGCAAGCCGTTGCGCTGATCGTCCGTCGTTGCGGACCATTGTCCGCGCAGTGCGTGCTCGAGAACTCGTCGGCGAGCGTTGCGCGCGCGCTCAGCGGCGACCGCCGCCGCCGCCCGCGCCGCCGAACAGGCCGCCCAGGCCGCCGCCGCCCTGGCCGCCGCCGATGCGGCCGAAGAGCTGGCTCGGGTCGAAGCCCGGGGGCAGTCCGCCGGGCACTCCCGGCGTGCCGGTGGCCGTGCCGCCGCGTCCCGGTCGTCCGCCGCCAGGGCCGAGCGGGCCGTCCGGACCGAAGCGCCCGACCGTCGTCGTCGTGGTCGCGCCATCGCCTTTGCCGCCGCGACCGTCGCCGGCGAGTAGGCCGCCGCCCGCGCCCGCCGGTCCGCCCGGGCCCGCCGGACCTGCGGGGCCGCCGGCGCCACCGCCGGCCCCCTGGGCCTCCGGCTCCGGCGGGAACACGGGGATGCGCGACGAGCCGTTGGCAAGGGCGCTCTGCATGCGCTGGTCGAACACGATATGGCGCACGTAGGTCTTGTCGGCGCCCTCGAAGTCCTCGACCTCGACGCTGCCTTCGCCGCGCTTGCGCTCGATCACGAACTCGATCTTGATGCGCGCCGGCAGCGCGTCCTCGACCGCGCTGTCCCACTCCTGCTCCTCGATCGCGGTCGCGCCCAGCGTCCGGTAGTAGCCGATGTGGAAGCTCTTGATGCGGTCGTGCACCAGTTGGAACGAGCCCTGCGTCAGCAGGTCGTCGTCGACCATCGGGTCCTCGCGGCGCCACAGCTCGAAGCAGTCGCGGAAGCGGGGGTTGGGCTTGAACCAGTAGCCGACCTCGCAGATCGACGGCTTGCGCGGCACGCTCTGCAGGTCGAGCACGAAGCCGACGGCGTCGGTCGTGGTCAGGAAGTCCATCCGGTCGGCTTCCTGGCCGCCGACGTCCATGTCGCGGCCGCGGAAGACGGCGTTGTTGCCGACGTTGAAGGTCCAGATGCCCTGCAGGTCGCGCTCGATGAGGTTGAGGATGCGCGGGCCGGCCTCGGTCGACTCGGCGAGGTCGTCGACCGTGTCGCGCGCCTCGAGCAGGGTCAGGAACGTGGTGCCGACCGTCAGCATGATGACCGAGGTCAGGAAGACGGCGAGCAGCGCCTCGATCAGCGTGAAGCCGCGTGCGTGGGGTGTCTGCCGCATGGTCAGCGTTCTCCTGTGCCGGATGCCGCGCCGCCGGGGTTGCCGCCCGGCGAACCGCCTGCTGCGCCGCCGGCGCCGCCCGCGCCGTTCTCGCCGTTCGCCTGCGCCAGCCGCTCGGCCTCCTCGGGCGTGCGCCCGGAGAGCGCCAGCGTCGACAGGCGCGCCTTGATCACCAGCGTGTCCTGCTGGCCTTCGTACTCCGGATCGAGCTTGGGGAAGTACACGGCGACCGCGACGACCTCGAACTTGGTCGGGCTCGGCGCCTCGGTCTGCAAGCGGAGCGCGGCGTCCTGTTCCTCGGCGATGCGCTGCTCGGTGTACTCGGTGGCGCTCAGGCCGCGCGACTGCGCGCGCCGGAAGTCCTCGCGGTTGCGCTGCCAGTCGTTGCGCTCGCCCGCCGTCTCGTCGCCGCTGGCGGCTTCGGAGGCGATCTGCGACTCCAGGTCGGCCACGGCGCCTTCGCCGATGACGACCTTGTACGAGAAGCCGGGGTACTTCTCCTCCAGCGACACCGCCTCGCCCGAGACCGGCGGCGTCTCGCGGGCGCCGGCGCGCAGCACCGACATCGTCTCCTCGGCGATCTCGCGGGCGAGGCGCCAGTTGCGCGCCCGCGTGGCGTCGACCAGCGCGGTGGTGCGGATGCCGATGAAGCTGATGACGATCATCGACACGATGCCGAGGGCGACCAGCGCTTCGATCAGCGTGAAGCCGCGCTCGTCGCGGGCGGTCGCCATGGTCAGAACGCCCCTTCGCCGAGCACCGGCGGCAGCGGTTTCTCGCCCGTCTCCGACTCGAAGGTGTCGGCCCGGCCCGAGAGGCCGTGGATGCGCAGCGTCCACGTGCGCATTGGCTGCGACTTGAGGTGCAGCACCAGCACCTGGTCGCCCGTGAAGCCGTACTCGTCGAACGCGACGCGGTAGAGGCCCTTCTGCGCGAGGCCGCTCTTGCCGTCGCCGGCGCCCGCGAAGCCCACGTCCTCCTCGAGTTCGACCCAATCGTCCGGCCGCTCGACCAGCGTCGACTCGTCCTCGTCGCGGGTCAGTCGCTGTTCGGGCGGATAGACGAGCCGCCAGATGCCGCGGTCGAGGTCGAACTCGGCCGCCATGCGCTTGCCCTGGATGCGCGCTTCGCTGCGCGCCCACTCCAGCTCGCTGCGGATGCGCACGCCGCTGCCGCGCAGGCGGGCGGCCGGCACGAGCGCGCCGAGGTTGGGCAACACGATCGCGAACAGCAACCCGACGACCACCAGGGTCGCCAGCAGCTCGACGAGCGTGAAGCCGTCGGCTGCGCGCTGCTGTCCGGGCCGTGTCGCCACGGTCGCTCAGTTCTCCTTCTTCAGCTTGCTGGAGACGTCATCGTCGTCGCCCATCTGGCCGTTCGGGCCGGCGCTGACGACCTCCCAGTCGTTGCGGCTGTTGCCTTCGCGGAGCTCGTAGGCGTTGTCCCAGGGATCCATGGCCAGGTTCTCGATGTACCAGGACTTCTCCCTCTCCTCCTCGCTGGTCAGCGCGTCGAGGCTGTCCGGCAGGCGGCCCTTGGTCGTGTAGTAGAGCTTGACCGACGCGGCCAGGGAGCTGCAGTTGCTGCGCGCGGTCTGGATGCGCGCCTCGTCGCTGGCGCCCAGCACGTTGGGCACGACGAGGGTCGCCAGCAGGCCGATGATCACGATCACGACCATGATCTCGACGAGGGTGAAGCCGGACTCGGTCGGGCGGGGGAGCTGCGGGTGCTTCTGGTTCATGTCGTGGGGTCCTCCCAGTGTACCGGCAGCAGGGCGGCCGGAGCATCGGCTTCGACGGCCGCCGAGCCTTGATCTTCCCGGGCCGTCGGCGCGGTGGCATCGGCCGCGCCGGTTGGGGATGATCCACGCATGCTCGCCGTTCCTCGCTGGTTCGCGGTCTTCGCCCTGGCCGCCTTCGCATCGGCGCAAGCGCGCCTGACGCCCGAGACGCTCGCGCAGCTGCGCCGCGTCGGCGAACTGGCGCTCAGCCCGGACGGTCGGCACCTGCTGTACACGGTGCGGACGCCCGACCTCGCGCAGAATCGGAGCGCCGCCGTGGCCTGGCTGCTGCCGACGGCCGCCGGCAGCGCCGCCATCGAGCTCGGCGCCGGGGCCGCGCCGAACTGGCGCTCGGCGACGGCGTACGCCGTCATGGCGGGCGGCAAGCTGCTGATCCGTTCGCTGCAGACCGACGAGGTGCAGGAACTCGCCCTGCCCGCCGGGGCCGGCAACGTCGCCTGGTCGCCGGACGGCGCCAACGTGTCGTTCACCCAGGCCGTCGCCGTCGAACCGCCCGTCACCGCGGCGCACCCCGACCTGCCGAAGGCCAACGCCCGCGCCTACGACCGCCTGTTGGTGCGCCACTGGGACACGTGGAGCGACGGCACGTACAGCCATCTGTTCGTGCAGCCGGTCGCCGGCGGCGCGCCGCGCGATCTGATGGCGGGGGAGCGCGTGCACACGCCGCTGCCGCCGTTCGGCGGCGGCGAGCAGATCGCATGGTCGCCCGACGGCCAGGAGCTGTGTTACACGGCCCGGCGCGTGCCGTACCCCGAGGCCAGCACCGACAGTTCGCTGTGGGCGGTGCCTGCGGCGGGCGGGCCCGCGCGCAACCTCACGCCCGGCATGCCGGGCTACGACCAGGACCCGAGCTACTCGCCCGACGGCCGCTGGATCGCCTTCGGCAGCATGGCCCGGCCCGGCTTCGAGGCCGACAAGCTGCGGCTGATGCTGCATGAACGGGCGACCGGCAAGAACGTCGAACTGCTGCCCGACTTCGACGCCTCGGCGCACGAACTGCGCTGGACCGCCGACGGCAAGCGCCTGTTCTTCACCGTCGAGACGGCGGGCACGACGCAGGTCTACACGACGACGATCGCGGCGCCGAAGGCGACGCCGGTGACCAGCGGCCAGCACGCGCTCAGCGGCCTGCAGGTCGCGCCGGACGGCCAAACGCTCTACGCGCTGCGCGCGACGATGCTGCGGCCGAACGAGGTCGTGCGCATTGACGTCGCGTCCGGCGCGATCACGCCGCTCAGCGACCACAACGGCCCGGTCTTCGCCGGCCTCGAACTGCCGACGTGCGAGGCCGAGTGGTTTCCGGCCACCGACGGCAAGCAGGTGCACAGCTGGATCCTGAAGCCGCCCGGCTTCGACCCGGCGAAGCGCCACCCGTTCGTGCTGTTCTGCCAGGGCGGACCGCAGTCGATGGTCGGCCAGGCGTTCTCGTTCCGCTGGAACTTCCACCTGATGGCGGCAAAGGGCTACGTCGTCGCCGCCGTCAACCGCCGCGGTCTGCCGGGCTTCGGCCAGGCGTGGAACGACCAGATCTCGCGCGATTGGGGCGGGCAGGCGATGCGCGACCTGCTCAGCGTGACCGACGCCATGCAGGCGCGGCCCTACGTCGACAAGCGCCGCTCGGCCGCCGTCGGCGCGTCGTTCGGCGGCTTCTCCGTCTACTGGCTGATGGGCAACGGCGGCGACCGTTTCGCGGCGATGATCTCGCACTGCGGCGTGTTCAACCTGGAGAGCATGTACCTCGCCACCGAGGAACTGTTCTTCGTCGATTGGGACCTCGGCGGCCCGTACTGGAAGTCGCCGGAGGTCGCCGCCGGCTACCAGAAGCACTCGCCGCACCGCTACGTGCAGAACTGGCGCACGCCGCTGCTGGTCATCCACGGCGAGAAGGACTTCCGCGTGCCGTACGACCAAGGCCTGCAGGCGTTCACCGCGGCGCAGGTGCAGGGCGTGCCGAGCCGCCTGTTGGTGTTCCCCGACGAAGGCCACTGGGTGCTGCAGGCGCAGAATGGCCTGCTGTGGCAGCGCGAGTTCTTCGGCTGGCTGGAGCGCTGGTGCGGCGAGGGCAAGGCCAAGTGACCGCCGCGCGCGCGTGGCTGGCCGCGCTCGCCGCGCTCGCCGCGTGCGCCGCACCGCCGCGCTGGCAGGACGACGTCGTGGCCGCGCTGCAGCAGGCGCGCCGCGAGCAGCGCGACCTCGTCGCCTACTTCCACCTGCCCGGCCGCGACGCCAGCGACCGCATGCGCGCGCAACTCGACGACCCGGCGGTGCTGCGCGCGCTCGCTGACGGCGACTTCGGCGCCGTGGTCGTCGATGGGCAGGCGCGGGCGGGCCTCTACGGCGCGTGGATCGGCGGCGGCGAAGGCATGGGCCTCGCGGTGCTCGACGCCGACGGGCGCTGCTACGCGGCGCGACCGGGCCCGCAGGATCCGCCCGAGGTCGCCGCGCTGCTGCGCTTGTGCGCCGCCGCGCGCGCGACGCTGCCGGAGTTGCGCCGCAAGGCCGGTGCCGGCGCGCCCGAGGACGTGCACGCGCTCGGCTCTGCGCTGCTGCGGCTCGGCAACCGCGTCGAGAGCGAGCCGCTGCTGACGGAAGCCGCGGTCGCCGGCGTCGTCGATGCGCGCCACCGCCTCGCCCGCCTGTTCGCGCTCGACGGCAACCTCACGGCGGCGCGCCGCTGGCTCAAGGATGCGCCGCGCACGGGGCCGGCGCTCGTCACCGAGGGCTACGTGCTGTTCAAGGAACGCAAGCACCCCGACGCCGTCGCCGCCTTCGAGCGCGCGCTCGCGCGGCAGGACCTCGGCGACGACCGCCAGCGGGCGCTGCTCTACCTCGGCAAGGCCCTGCACGAGCAGAAGCGCGACGACCGCGCCGTGCCGGTGCTGGAAGCGCTCGCGGCCGAGGGCACCGGCAGCACCTTCGAGGCCGGCGCGCTGCACACGCTGTCCCACATCCGCAACCCGCAGCACGGTCACTCGCACTGACCGCAGGCGGCGCTACAACCGCCGCCGATGCGCTTCCTGCCTTCGCTCGTCCTGTCCATGGCCATCGCTCCGCTCGCCGCCCAGAACGACGCGCCGCCGCGGGGCGCGCCGACGGCGGCCGCGCCAGCACTCGTGCCCGGCTCGATCCCCGGCGCCAGCTACGCCTGGGTCAAGGACTGGGGGCGACTCGAAGGCGGCAAGGACCTCGGCAACACGCACGGTTGCCTCGTCGTCGACCGCGACGGCAACGTGCTCGCCAACACCGACACCGAGCACGCGGTGATGACGTTCACCGCGGACGGCAAGCTGCTGCGCGCGTGGGGCAAGGAGTTCCACGGCGGCCTGCACGGCATGTGCCTGCGCGTCGAAGACGGCGAGCAGGCGCTCTACCTCGCGCACACGCGCCGCCACGAGATCGTCAAGACGAAGCTCGACGGCACGGTGCTGTGGACGCTCGGCTGGCCCGAGGCGTCGGGCATCTACCAAGACGAAGGCCAGTACAACCCGACGGCGGTCGCGGTCGGACCCGACGGCCGCATCTTCGCCGCCGACGGCTACGGCCGTTCGTGGATCCACCTCTACGACAAGGATCGCAAGTACGTGAAGTCGTTCGGCGGCCCCGGCACGGCGCCGGGCAAGCTGCAGACGCCGCACGGCATCTGGCTCGACGGCCGCGGCAAGGAACCGCTGCTGCTCGTCTGCGACCGCGAGAACCACCGCCTGCAGTGGTTCACGATGGACGGCGCGCACGTGCGCACGGTGGCCAAGGACCTGCGGCGGCCGTGCAACGTGGCGCCGCTGCCGGGCGGCGGCCTCGTCGTCGCCGACCTCGCCGGCCGCATCACGCTGCTCGACAAGGACGACCAGCTCGTCTGCCACCTCGGCGACAACCCCGAGCCGGGCCTGCGCGCGCAGAACGGCGTGCCGCGCGAGAAGTGGCAGGACGGCGTGTTCCTGTCGCCGCACGGCGTGTGCGTCGATGCGCACGGCGCGATCTACGTGCAGGATTGGAACTTCCTCGGGCGCATCAGCAAGCTCGTGCCGGTCGCCGCGCCCGCCGCCGGTCGCTGACGCCTCGCGTCGTCGCCAGCGCGCGCCGCGCCGGCGCGCGCCACTCACGGCGGAGGTCCCAGCGCGACCGGCTGCGCGCCGTGCGGCGCGCCGGGCAGCCAGATGGCGCCGCAGAGCCCTGTCGTCCACAGTGGCACGCCGCGCGCCGCCAGCATGTCCCCAAGGCGCGTCGCGCCGTCCCCGGTGGCCGCCGAAGCGAGCGCCAGCCGCGGCGACACGGCCGCTAGCAGGCGCGCGGCGTTGGCGTTGGCGCGGCCGTGATGGGGCAGCACCAGCGCGTCGGCCGGCGGCGCCAGACCCTGTGCCAGCGCGGCGGCGACGCCGAGTTCCTGCGCGTCGCCGGTAAGCAGCACGCTGGTCGCGCCGAGTGCCGCGCGCACCCACAGGCTGTGGTCGTTGTCGGCGGCTCCGGCGGGCAGTTGCGGCGCGCCGACCAGCAGGTCGGGCCATGGCGTCGCGCGTTCGCCGGGCAGCAGGTGCTCGACCGCGGCGCCGTGTGCTGCGAGCAGCGCGGCCAGCGGCGAGCCGGCGAGTCGCGCCGGCAGCACGGCGGCTGCGACCCGCGTGCGTTCGAGCAGGGGACCAACCCCGCCGTGGTGGTCGACGTCGGCGTGGGTCACGACGAGCAGGTCGAGGCGGCGCTGCGGCATGGCGGCGACCAGCCGTTCCGCGGCGAGTCGCGGCGATTGCAGGCTGCCGCAGTCGACGGCGACCTGCCGACCGTCGGCGAAGCGCAGCAGGCAGGCTTGGCCATGGCCCACCGCGGCGAGGTGCAGGCCGCTCGGGCCGGGCGAGCCGAGCGGCGCGAAGTGCGGCGCGGCGAGCAGGGCGGCCGCCAGCGCCGCGCCGATGCGGTCGGGGCGGCGCCACAGCACGGCGAGCGCGGCGGCGAGGCCTGCTGCCAGCGCCATGGGGCCCGGCGCGCACAGTGCCGGCAGAGGCGTGCCCGGCAAGCCGTTGCCGGCGACCACCGCCGCAAGGTAGAGGTCGGCGACGTGCCCGATCGCCGGCGCCACGGCTGCGGCGGTCACCGGGGCGACCAGTCCAAGGCAGGCGAGGGACAGTCCGCCGAGCAGCAGGGCGCCGACCAACGGCGCCAGCAGCGGCGTCAACGCCACCGTCCACGGCGCAATCTGGCCGAAGAACCACAGCGTCAGCGGCGCGGTCAGCAGCGTCGCCCACGCCGATGCGCGCAGCGGCGCCACGAGCCAGCGCTGCGTGAACGTCCGGCCCGCGTCGGCGCCGGCGAGCAGCAGCCCGACGACGGCGGCGTAGCTGAGCAGGAAACTCGGCGTCGTCAGTGCAGCCGGTTGCGCGAGCACGGTGACCAGCGCCGGCGCCGCCAACAGCGCGGCGGCCCCGCACGGCCGACCGAGGTGCACGGCCAGCGCCGCGAGGCCGAAGCCGACGACCGCGCGCAGCACCGGGGGTTCGCCGCCGGTCACGAGCGCATAGACGGCGAGCGCGCCGAGCACGGCGACCGTGCGGGCGCGGCTGGCCAGCAGCTTGCGGCGGCCGCGGCCGCCGCCGCCGCCCAGCAGGAAGGCGAGCATCGCCGCGTGCGCGCCGCTGACGGCTAGCAGGTGGCTGAGTCCGGTCGCGCGGTGCGCCGCCTGCGCTTCGTCGCCGGGGCGCGTGTCGCGGCCGAGCACCAGGCTGCCGACGAGCGCGCCGGCTTCGCCCGGCAGCAGGGCGAGCAACTGCCGTTCGAGCGCCCTGCGCGCCGCCGCGCCCGCGCGGCGGAGCGAAGCCGGCCCCGGGGTCACGGCCAGCGTGCCGACGACGGCGCGCAGCGGCGGCGCGACTCCGGGTGCGGCGGGCGCGCCGGCGCACGCGAGGCCGGCGAGCCGATCGCCGGGCAGAGCGTCGAGGTCGTCGTCGCAGTACAGCCGCAGCGGTTCGCCCGTGCGCGCAAGGTGCACGACGCAACCGCCGAGCACGGGCGTGCGCACGATGCGCGCGACCTCGCCCGCGATCGCGACCGGCCCCGGCGGCGGGTTCGGCGGCAGCGGCGGCAGCGCCGGCCGGGCGGCGGCTAGGAACGCCGGCAGCGCGATCGCGCCGGCGCGCAGGCCGGGGCGGGCCGAGGCGAGCGCGGCGAGCATTCCGGTCGCCGCGGCGACGGCGCCGAGCGCGAAGTGACCCGCAGCGAGCGCGGCGGTCGGCAGGGCCCACAGGCAGCAGGCGAGCACGGGCGAAGGTGCGGCGGGAAGCATCGCTGCATCCGTGCCTCGCCGCGGCCGGCGGTTACATTCCCGGGCCATGGTTTCCGCCCTCTATCCCGGCAGCTTCGACCCGGTGACGCGCGGTCACGTCGATCTCGTCGAGCGCGCCCTGCCGCTGTTCGACCGGTTGACGGTCGCCGTCGGGGTGAACACCAACAAGCAGCCGACGTTCTCCGCCGACGAGCGCGTGGCCATGCTGCGCGACGTGCTGCCGAAGGATCCGCGCGTCACGGTGACGACCTTCACCGGCCTCGTCGTCGACTTCTGCCGCCAGCAGGGCATCGGCGCGATCCTGCGCGGCGTGCGCACCGTGTCGGACTTCGAGTACGAGTACCAGATGGCGCTGACCAACCGCCACCTCGCGCCCGGCATCGAATCGGTGTTCGTGATGCCGAGCGTCCAGTACAGCTACGTGTCGTCGTCGCTGATCCGCGAGATCGTCCGCAACGGCGGCGACGTCAGTTCGTTCCTCCCGCCGCCGGTCGAGCGCGCCCTGCGCGCGCGCCTGCGGCCCGGTACCGCAACCCCATGAAGCTCGTTCCCATCCAGTCTGCCGACGCGCCCGCCGCCATCGGCCCGTACAGCCAGGCCATCCAGGCCGGCAACCTGCTGTTCTGCTCCGGCCAGATCGCCCTCGACCCGAAGACCATGCAGATGGTCGGCGCGACGGCCGCCGAACAGGCCGAGCAGGTGCTGACGAACCTCACCGCCGTGTTGGCCCAGGCCGGCGCGTCGATGGCGCACGTCGCGCGCACGACCATCTACCTCGTCTCGATGGCCGACTTCGCCGCCGTCAACGAGGTCTATGGCAAGCACTTCGGCGGTCACAAGCCGGCGCGCGCGACCGTCGCGGTGAAGGAACTGCCCAAGGGCGGCCTCGTCGAGATCGACTGCATCGCGTGCCTGTGACCCGCGGCCCGTCGGCCCGGCAGGTCCGCGCCCTGGCGCGGATCGCCGTCGCCTGCGCCACGTGGCTCGTGCTGTTGCTGCCGACGCTGTTGGCCGCGCGCGGCCTCGGCGCGCCGGCCCGGCCCGAGGAACTTGCATGCCTCGCCCGCGCCGCAGGGGCGGACGCCACCGGCCTGGAGACGGCGCCCGCGCGGGCCTTCTTCGCGCGCGCCGGTGGCTTCGCGCCGTTGCCCGACGAGGCTGCCGCCCGGCAGCAGGCCGTGGTGCGCGCGCGCACATGGCAGTTGGCGACGCTGCTGGCGACGACCTTTGCGCTGCACGCCGCCGTCGTGCTCGCGCGCGGCCGCTTGCACGCGCTGCTCGCGTGCGCGGCGTTCGCGCTGCTGCCGCCGCTCGCCTGCACGGGCCACGTGCTGCGCGCGGAAGGGCCGGCGACGGCGCTGGCCACGTTCGCGTGCCTGCTTCTGGTCGGGGTCGCCGCGCCGGCGCGCGGCGGGGCGCGGCGCAGCCGCTGGTTGCTGGCGCCCGAGCCGCTGCGCTGGGGGCTGGCAGCCTGTGCCGCCTGCGCCATCGGCTTCGCCGTGGCCATGCTGCCGACGCAGGGCGCCGTGCTGCTGGCGCCCGGCACGGTGTTGTTCGTCGCCGCCGCCCAGATGGCCCTGCGAACCGCGCGGCTCGTGCGGTGGGGCGGCTGGCTACGTCTGCCGGTGCGGGCGATGAACCAGCGGCTGCTGCCGTGGACGTGCCTCACGCTCGGCGCGCCCGCGGCCGCGCTGGCGATGCTCGGGCGGGCGCTTCGCGGTCCGGCGGACGCGGTGGCGACCTCGCTGCCGGGCGACGGTGTGCTGCCGATCGGCATCGCCGGCTTTGTGTTCGGCGCGATCGCAGCGCTCGGGGCCGTCGTCGCGGTCGTGCAGGTCGGCGGCTCGCTGCGGCGCACCGGCCGCATCACCGGCGGGCTCGTCCTGTTCGCAGTCGTCGCGATCACCGGCGCAGCCCACGTGCAGGCCGCGCCCGAGCGCGATGGTCTGCCGTTGGCGCCCGCGGTCGCGGTGCTGGTCGCGGAAGGCGCCTACGCGGTGCTGGCGTTGGCATGGCGCGCGACCGGCGCGCGCCGACGCGCGGTCACGGCGCCTTGACGGCCGCGTCGACCGCCGCCGCCAGTTCCGCGCGCGCGTCCTCGGTCCCGGCGTGCAGGCCGAGCGCGGCGACCTTGCCAGCCCGGTCGATCACGTGCACCGCCGGGCCCTCGGCGAACCAGCGCAGCGCGGCGTCGGTCTGCGTGCCCTTGCCGTCGCAGACGAGCGGCAGGTCGAGGCCGAGCGGTTGCCGCGCCGCCGCGACGGTCGCAGCGTCGCGGTCGAGGCTGATGCCGCACACGGCGAGGCGGTCGCCATGGCGGGCGCGCAGCTCCCGCACCAGCGCGAGCAGTTGCGGCAGGTCGCGGTCGCCAACCGACAGGAAGGCCACGACGACGACCTTGCCGCGGCAGTCGGCGAGCGCGAACTCGCCGCCGCCGAGCGTCGGCGCGCGGAAGTCGATCGCGGCGTCGCCGCGCACGAGTTGCGTCGCGCGCAGGCGGTCCATGGCGACGCCGCCCCAGTAGGTCTTGGGCAGGTCGCGCGCCAGCTTGTCGAGCTCCTCGAAGCCCGCGTTCTCGGGCAGGTCCTCGCGATCGCGCAGGGCGTCGGCCTTGTGCCAGCGCACGAAGGCGCGCTGCTCGTCGTCGCCCGCCGCCGCCAAGGCCTTGGCGAACACCTCGTCGCCGGCCGGTATCTCCCGCAGCACGGTCATCAGCAGGCGGGCCATCGCCAGCCGGTCGGCCAGCGGCGCGTCCTTGCCGCGCGCGGCCGCGACCCACTCGTCGCGCAGCGGCTTGAGGCCGAGGTGCTGCGCCATGGTCGCCGCGGTGGCGAGCAGCAGCGCCGGCGCCTCCTTGCTGTCGATGCCGCGCAGCGCGGCGGTCGCCGCCTCGCGGTCGCGGCGGGCGAGCAGCAGGTCGGCCAGCATCAGGCGCCCGTTCCAGCGGTCGTCGCCGGCGGCGACGCCGGTCACGAAGGCGCGCAGCTCCTCGGTGTGGCGCGCCAGCAAGGCGTCGCGCTGTTCCCGCGCCGAGGACGCGTCGCCGCCGTCGCGTTGCCGCTGGTCGGCGGCGGCGTCGAGCGCCTGCGACTCCTTGACGAAGCGCTGCTGCAGTTCGGCGAGCGTCTTCTGGGCGGGCAAGGCGGCGGCGAGCAGCGGCAGGAGCGACAACGCGGCGGCGCGGATCATGCGGCCGAGCATAGCGCCACGACGCGGGTCGAGGTTGCAGCGACGCGCTTGCGCTGCCGCGGCGGATGGCGTGCGATGGCGGCATGCCGCCGGTGCTGCAGGTCCGCGATCTGGCCGTCCATGCCGCGGCGGGCACGGTCGTGCGGCTGCCGCGGCTCGAACTGCCGGCCGGCGGCGCGGTGGCGCTCGTCGGGCCCTCGGGCTGCGGCAAGTCGACGCTGCTCGCAGCGCTGCTCGGCGTGCTGCAGCGGCCGGGCTGGCGGGTCGCCGGCGAGATCCACTTCGGTGGCGAGGGCGCGGCGACCGGCGATGGTGCGGCGCGGCGGGCGTGGCTGCGCCGGGCCGCCGCCTTCCTGCCGCAGGATCCGCACGCTGCCTTCGACCCGCTGCCGACGATTGGCCGCCAGTTGCACGACGCGACCGGCGAGACCGCCGTCGAGTGCGCCCGGATGCTCGGCTGGCTCGGCGTCGCGGCGGCGCCGGCCGTCGCGTCGCGGCGACCGCACCAGATCTCAGGTGGCCAGGCGCAGCGGGCGCTCCTGGCGATCGCCTTCCTGCGCCGGCCGCAGGTGTGCATCGTCGACGAACCGACGGCGCATCTCGATGAGGCGATGGCGACCGAGCTCGTCGGCCACCTGCGCGTCCTGCGCCGCAACGGCGCCGCCTTGTTGCTGGCCACGCACGACCGCCGCTTCGCCCGTGCCCTCGACGCCGAGGTCCTCGCGGGCGTGGACGGCGTGTTCACGCCCGCCGCTGCGGCGGAGGCGCCGTGGCCCGTGCGCCGCGACCGCGACGTCGGTCCGGCCGCGCCGGTGCTGGCGGCGCGCGGGCTCGCGGTCGCGCACGGCCGCGACGTCGTGCTGCGCGACTGCGACCTCGCGGTCGGGCGCGGCGAGGTGGTGGCCGTGCTCGGTCCGTCCGGCAGCGGCAAGTCGACGCTGCTGCACGCGTTCGCCGGCCGTCTGCCGCTCGCGACCGGCGCCGTCGATCGTCCGGCGCGCACGACGGCGGTGCAGTTGGTGCCGCAGGACGCGCACGGTTCCCTGACGCCCGGCGTTGCGATCGGTCGCCTGGTCGACGAGGTCGCCGCCGACGGCTTCGTCCGCGCGCAGGCGGCCGCGGCCCTCGGCCTCGCCGCGGCGACGCTGGGCCGGTCGCGCGAGGCGTTGTCCGGCGGCGAGCGCCGCCGCGCGGCGTTGCTGCGCGCGCTCGCGGTGCAGCCCGACGTCTTGCTGCTCGACGAGCCGACGGCGTCCCTCGATCGCGCCACGGCGATCGCGGTGGTGGGGGCGCTGCTGGAGTTGCGACGCGACCGCGGGCTCGCCATCGTGCTCGCCACCCACGACGAAGCGCTGGCGGCGGCCGTCGCCGACCGGGCCTGCGTGTTGCGGGGAGGCCAGACATGTCCCATCGCCTTGCCGTCGCCGCCGTGCTGATCACTGCCGGGCTCGTCGCCGTCGCCCTCCCGGCCCAGGCCGCGGGGCCGGCGGTCGCGCTGCCTGCGACGAGTGCCCCGTGCGTCGCCATCGGCTTCGTCCACGAGCACGCGGATGCGGCCGGCGTCGCGCTCGCTCCGGACCTGGCGCGCGTGCTGGCTGAGGCACGCTGCGCGCGCGCCAAGGCCGCCGCGCCGCGGGTCGCCGTCAGCTTGCACGTCGACGACGACGTCACGGCCGTTGCGATCGCAGCGCCGGCGGCCGATGCCGCGGCGCTCGCGGATTTCGCGGCGGCATTCGCGGCCGTGCCCGGCAGCGACGACGAACTCGCATGCGCGATCGCAGCGGCGGCGCTCGCGTGCGACGATGCACGGCACGTCCTGCCCGGCGGCGAACTCGCCGCTGCCGCGCGCGCAGCGCTGTGCCCGCAGGCGCTGGCGCCGGCCGGCGCCGCGAGCCTGCTCGCGCTGACGCCGACGGCGGTGCGCGCGCTCGCCGGCGCGCCGCGGCGCACGCTCGCGGGCGTCGCCGGCGACGAACGGCCGGAACTGCGGGCGCTCGCGCGCGCTGCCGAGCGCACCGACCTGCCGTCGCGGCTCGCGTTCGGCCAGGCGGGCGCGGGCTCCGTGGCAGCGGAACTCGTCGACACCGTGCACCGCCGGGTCGACCAGCCGTTCGTCGCGGCGGCGTTCGCCGTGCCGATGGACCTCGATCGCGCCGCGCTGGCGGTGGCGCTGGCCGTTGCCCGCGACCGTGCGGCGCGGCGCTGGCAGTTGCGCGGCAGCGAGCTGCGCGCCGGCACGCCCTTCGTCGACTGGTCGTGGCTGCGCGGCGACGCCCTCGTCGCCTTCCACCGCCGCGGGTTGCCGCCCGTGCGGTTGCGTCCCGGCGAGCCCGCTGCAGACGCGGCTGCCGAACGCGACGCCACGGCGGCTGAGCTGCGCGAACTGCTGGCCGACCTGCGACGGCCCGTCGACGAACGGGAGATCGCCGGCGCGCGCACGCAGGTGGTGGCGGAGGTCGGCTGCCAGCTCCGGGCCGATGCGTCCGATCCCGCGACCGTCGCGCTCGCCCTGCGTCAGGCCCTGCTGCGCGCCGTCCGTGGCATCGACGCCGGCGCCGTGGCCGCGGTGACACCGGCGGCAGCGACCGCCGCCCTGGCGCGCGTGCTCGATGCGCCCGCGTGCTGGCGCGCGCTGCTGCCGACCCCGTCGGTGGCGCTCGGCTGGCGACCGCGGTGAAACCGCGGCGCGGCTTTGGCCGATGAGCCTGTGCGAGCACGGGCGCGCGCGCCGGATCGCCGAGGCAGGTCACCGATGGGCTTCATCAACGTCGCCGAACGCACGATCAACGCCAAGCTCGTCTACTACGGCGTCGGCGTCGGCGGCAAGACGACCAGCCTGCAGCAGGTGCACGGCATCCTGTGCCCGCGCAACGAGGTCCAGCTCGTCTCGATCAACACCGAGGAGGACTCGACGCTGCTGTTCGACTTCCTGCCGATCAACCTCGGCCAGGTCGGCGGCTTCAAGATCAAGATCCAGGGCTTCACGGTGCCTGGGCAGCCGAAGTACCGGCGGATGCGCCGGTACGTGCTGCAGGGCGCGGACGCGGTCGTCCTCGTGGTCGACAGCCAGCGTTGCCGCCTGCAGGAGAACCTCGAAGCGCTGCAGAGCCTGCGCGACAACCTGCGACTGGCCACGGGGACCTCCGAGGACATCCCGATCGTCGTGCAATACAACAAGCGCGACCTGCCGGAAGTGCTCGACGAAGCCGAACTCGACCGCAACTTCCGCTTCCGCGCCGACGTCCCCGTCTTCCCGACGGTGGCCACCGAGGGACGGGGCGTGTTCGAGTCGTTCGTCGAGGCCGCCTCGCTGCTCGTCGCGCGCAAGGTCCAGGCCTATGGGCTCGGCGGCGCCGGCGAGGACGCGCGGCAGGTCGCCGACGGCGTGCGCCAGAAGCTCTGGTCGATCGGCGACGAGGTCCGGCGTGCGCGCGAAGTCGTCGCCGCGGCGGACCAACCGCAGTTGCGCCTCGCGCTGTCGGATGCGCCGCCGGCTGGCGACGACGCGCCACTGCAGGTGCTGTCGGACCAGCGCTTCCACCGCACGCCCCCAGCGCCTGACGCTGGGCGCCTGCGCAGCGACGACGACGCACCGATCCGCGGCGAACCAGCCCTGGCGTCGACGCGCGGCTTCGAGGTGCTCAGCGACGAAGACCTCGCGATCGACCTAGGGCCCGGGCTCGCGGCGCGCCCGCTCGGCGTCCAGGGCTCGCTCGGCAGCCCGGTCACCTTGGCGGACGTCGATCCGCAACTGCTCGACAAGACCGTCCAGTCCAACCTCGAGTTGGTGCGGCGCTTCGGCGAACTCGACGAGAAGCGCCTGCTGCTGGAGCACAAGGTGCAGGAACTGGTCGAGGCGGCGCAGCAGACCGTGCACGACCTCAACCGGCCGCTCACGGCGATGCGATTGCTGCTGTCGACCATCGACAAGGGCGCGTTCGGTCCGGTCGCCGAGCCGGTGAGCAAGGCGGTGCAGACCGGTCTGCAGGCCGTCCGGCAGATGGACCGGCTCGTCCACGATCTGCTCGACAGTTCGCGCCTCGACCACGATGGCGTGCGGCTGCAGTTCGCCGAATGCGACCTTGGTGCGTTGGTGGGCGAAGTCGTGCAACTGCTGCGCTTCGAGGTCGCCGAGTCCGGCGCCAGGGTCCACGTCGATCGCCTGCCGGTCGTGCGCGCGGATGGTTGGGCGCTGCACAAGGTCTTCATGAACCTGATCGGCAACGCGCTCAGCTACGCCAAGCCGGGCCAGCCCCCGACGGTGCGCATCACTGCCGAGGCGACGGAGTCGGCGTGGCGCATCCGTGTCGCCGACGACGGCATCGGCATCCCGGCCGACGACCGGTCGCGCCTGTTCCGCCGCTTCGAACGGGGCAGCAACGCGGCGGGCGTCGGCGGCACCGGCCTCGGATTGCACATCGTGCGTGAACTCGTGCACGGGCACGGGGGCGAGGTGGCCTTCGATTCGTCGGTCGGCGTCGGGACGACGTTCGTCGTCGAACTGCCGAAGGCCCCGGTGCACGCGCCGCATTCGCCGACGAGTGCCGTCGCCGAGCGGTACGATCGCTGAGGCGGCGACTTCTGAGCCGGCGTCAGGCTCGGATCTGGCGTCCGGATCGAGCGCGCGGGGCCAGCGGCGGCATGAGGCTGTGGACTTCGCGGGGCCGCCGTCCGGAACGTGCCGTCCGGAACGTGCCGTCCGGAATGCGCCGCCCGGAATGCGCCGCCCGGAATGCTCTGCGGCCACCGGGCGTGAACCCGATGGCCGCGGCAATTGGTACCTCCGGAAGGGATCGAACCTTCGACCCGCGGATTAAGAATCCGCTGCTCTACCAGCTGAGCTACGGAGGCGCGTTGGGGGCGAGCAACCTAGCGATCCTGTCAGCGCGAAGCAAGCGTGTGCATGCGACTCGTCGTCGCAGCCTTGACCCGGCGCGGATCGACCGGCACACTCTTCGCCCCCGAACGTCCGTGCGGTCGCCGCACGGACGCACTCCGGCACGGTGGCTGTAGCTCAGCTCGGTTAGAGCACAAGGTTGTGGTCCTTGGGGTCGCGGGTTCAAATCCCGTCAGCCACCCCACTTTCTTTGCCCGGCGCGGCGCCTGCGCAGCGCCGCCGGCACGCAGTCCGCAGGCGGCCGGCGTCGGGCGGCCGGCGCTGACTCAGGGTTGCGGCGGCAGTTGGCGGCGCTCGAGGGCGCGCAGGAAGCGCAGCAGCGCGCCGATCCCGGCCCGTGAGGCCGGGTGAAAACCGTGCAGCCGCGCGACGCGCGTCGACCGTGCGCCGACGCCGAGGGGCGGACCGAAGTTCGCGACCGACAGGCCAGGGTCGACGGCCTGCAGCGTTGCGGCCACCGCAGTCGCCAGCGCCGGCTGGACCTCGGGACCGATCACGAGGCAGTCCTGGCCGCCCGACGCGAAGAAGGAACCGCGTGCACCGGCCGCATCGTGCACGACATCGACCGGCATGCCGGCCTCGCGCAGGTGCGCCAGCGCCGCCCCCATGTGATCCCGGCGAGCGACCAGAGCCAGGATGCCGGGATGGCGCGCGTCGTCGGGCACGCACGGGTCTTCGGCAGGCGGCCGTCGGCAGGTCAAGCGGTGACCGCCGCAGGCCGTCCGGGTCGGTGGCATCGGTGCTTTGGCGGGTCATTCAAGTTCGTGCTCTGCGGCGATCGAAGTAGGCGTGCACGCCGCGCTGGTCTGGGGGGATCGCGCGCGGCGGTGCGCAGACTGTGCGGGATCAGGGGGTCTGCGCGGCGCGGTCGGTTGCGGGTGTGGGCCCGGCCGGCTGCGTGCGAGAACGCCGGTTGGCCATGGGGGTGGCTGGCTGGCGATCGGGCTCCCGCGGCGCCTCGCAACGCCGCGGGAATGCCTTTTTCCGGCGCCGCGCGCCGGCATCGCCGGGCTGCCGCCGCACCCTTGCGCCGGCTTCCGGCCAACGGCACCTTCTGGCCATGCCGCTCCCGGTGCCCAAGACCTACAAGCTCTTCGTCGGCGGCAAGTTCCCGCGCAGCGAGTCGGGGCGCAGCTACCAGCCCGCGGCGCACCCGGCGACCAACGTCGCGTGCGCCAGCCGCAAGGACCTGCGCGACGCGGTGCTGGCCGCCCGCGCCGGCCTCACCGCCTGGAGCGGGAGTGCTGCGTACCTGCGCGGGCAGATCGTCTACCGCATCGCGGAGATGCTGGAGTCGCGCCGCGCCGGCATGGTGGACGAACTGCGGCGCGGCGGCGCGACGCCGGTCCAGGCGCAGCGCGAACTCGACGCCGCCATCGCACTGTTGGTCTGGCACGCCGGCCTGTGCGACAAGCTGCAGAGCCTGCTCGGCAGCCAGAACAGCGTGCAGGGGCCGTTCTTCAACTTCTCGACGGTCGAGCCGACCGGAGTCGTCGGCGTGCTCGCGCCCGAGGCAGCGCCGCTGGCCGGCTTGCTGGCGCTTGCTCTGCCGGCGCTCGTCGGCGGCAATGCCGTGATCGCCCTCGCGAGCGAGCGCGCGCCGTTCGCTGCGCTCGCGCTCGGCGAAGTGCTCGCGTCGAGCGACGTGCCCGCCGGCGCCGTCAACCTGTTGGCCGGCCGCCGCCAGGAACTCGCGGCGCACTTCGCCGGCCATCGCGACCTCGACGGCCTGCTGGTCGCCGGCGCGCCGGTCGCGGCGCTGACGACGGCCGCGGCGGACAACTGCAAGCGCGTGCGCTACTGCGACCTGCCGCCGGCGGCCTGGACCGACGTGCGCCGCCTGCGCCAACTGGCGTGGGTGGAGCCGTTCGTCGAGACCAAGACCATCTGGCATCCGGTCGCGCCGTGAGACGCGCTGCGCCCGAGGCGACGGCGATGCCGGCAGCGACCAACCGATAGGGCAAGGGCGATGCGGAACCACCCGGCCAGACTCATCCGCAAGAAGCGCGACGGCGGCGAACTCGCCGGCGACGAGATCCGCGACCTCGTCGCCGGCGTCGTCGACGGCACGCTGGGCGACGCGCAACTCGGCGCCTTCCTGATGGCCGTCTGCTGCAACGGCATGACGCCGGCGGAGACCGCCGAGCTGACGTTGGCGATGCGCGACTCCGGCCGCGTCCTGCGCCACCCCAACGTGCCGCGCGCGAAGATCGACAAGCACTCGACCGGCGGCGTGGGCGACAAGGTCTCGCTGCTGCTGGCGCCGCTCGTCGCCGCCGCGGGCGTCGCCGTGCCGATGATCAGCGGCCGCGGCCTCGGCCACACCGGCGGCACGATCGACAAGCTGGCGGCGATCCCCGGCTATCGCACGGACCTCTCCTGCGACGAGTTCCAGCAGGCCCTGGAGCAGTGCGGCTACGCAATGGCGCGCGCCAACGCCGAACTCGCGCCCGCCGACGGCCGCATGTACGCGACGCGCGACGTCACCGGCACGGTGGAGAGCATCCCGCTCATCACCGCTTCGATCCTGTCGAAGAAGCTCGCCGAGGGCATCGACGGGCTGGTGATGGACGTCAAGACCGGCCGCGCCGCGTTCATGGCCGACGAGTCCGACGCCGTCGTGTTGATGGAGTCCATCGTCGGCGTCGGTCGCGCCGCCGGCATCCAGGTGTCGGCGTTGCTGACCGACATGGACCATCCGCTCGGCCGCGGCCTCGGCAACGCGCTCGAGGTCGCCGAAGTGCTGCGCGCCCTGGAGGGCGACTGTCCGACCGACCTGCGCGAGGTCACGCTCGCGCTCGGCGCCGAGATGTTGCTGCTCGCCGGCGTCGCCACCGACCTCGACGCCGCCCGCGCGACGTTGATCGGGCTGTGGCAGGACGGCGTCGTGCGGCAGGTGTTCCAGCACAACCTGCAGGTCCAGGGCGGCGATCCGCGCATCGTCGACGATCCTGGCCTGCTTGGCCGCGCCCCGCACGTCGTCGCGGTCGAGGCCCAGCGCGCCGGCTACGTCACCGACGTCGATCCGCTGGCGCTCGGCCACGCCATCGTCGACCTCGGCGGCGGCCGCCGGCAGCCGCAGGACGCGGTCGACCCGCACGTCGGCATCGTGCTGGCGAAGACGCTCGGCGACGCGGCGCACGTCGGCGACGCGCTGGCCTTCGTGCACGCGCGCACGGCGGCGGCGGCGGCGGGCGCTGCGGCGGCCGTGGCGGCGGCCATGCCGGTCGGGGACGAGCGGCTGCGGCGCAACCAGTTGCTCAAGCGCCGGCTGGCCTGAGGCCGCCGTCGGCGAGGGCTTCTAGAAGCGCTCGTGGCCCGCCGGCGGGGCGTACGACCGGTCGGGCGCGAAGCGCCGCCACAGCGCCGCCGAAACCGCGCGTAGCAGCACGAAGCCCTCGTTGTCGCGGCCCCAGCTGCGGTCCTGCTGCTCCTTGGTGATCACGCAGAAGACGTAGTCGCCGCGCGGCGCGTGTACGAGCACGACCTCGCTGCGCGACCGGTCGATCGCGCCCTGCTTGCTGAGCGCGTGCGCGTCGGGCGGCAGGGCCGACAGCGCCTCGTCGTCCCAGTAGATGCGGCCGAGGCACCGCCTCGCCTCGTCGCATGCGGCGGCGCTGCCCAGCCGCCCGTCGACGGCCTGCGCCAACAGGTCGGCCATCTCGCGGGGCGTCGTCACGCCCCAGCCCCAGCGGTCGCGCTCGGCCTCACGGCCCGGCGTCCGCGAGTTCACGCGCGTCACGGCGCAGCCGTGCGCGGCCAGCCAGTCGTTGATCGCCGTGCCGGTGCCCGCGAGCTCCTGGCACCACAGCGACGCGGTGTTGTCGCTCGTGGTGATCATCAGCATGGCGACCTTGTCGAGCGCAACCTTCTGGCCGTCGGCGAAGCTGCCGAGCAGGTCCTCGCCCGGATACAGCCGGTCCTTGGTGTAGGTCAGTTCCTGGCGGTAGGCGAGTTCGCCGCGGTCGACCTTGGCGAGCAGGGCGCCGAGGATCGGCAACTTCACGAGGCTCGCCGTCGGAAACGCATCGTCGGCGCGGATCGCGACCTCGTCGCCGGTCGTCAGGTCGCGCACGTAGATGCCGACCGTGCCGCGCACCTTGGTGGCGAGCGCCTGCAGTTCGGCTTCGGCGCCAGCCAGCGGCCGCGGCGTCGTGCAGGCAGCGAACGACAGGACGGCGAGGGCGAGCACGGCGGCGAAGCGGCGCGGCATGGCCGCGAGCATCGCGCGCGCGCCGCCGACGAGCCAGCGCCGCGCCGGTCGCTCGGCCGCCGGCGCGGCGTCGTGGGCCGACGTGAGGGCGGTCAGCGGCTGCGGCCGCCGGCCTTGCCCTTGCCCGCCGGCTTGGCCGCGGCCTTCGCCGGCTTCTTGGCGACGGCGACCTTGCCCGCGAGCTTGCCCATTGGCTTGGTCTTGGCGACCGGCTTGGTCTTGGCGACCGGCTTGGTCTTGGCGACCGGCTTGGTCTTGGCGACCGGCTTGGCCTTGGCGACCGGCTTCACCGGCTTCTTCGCCGCGGCCTTGGCCAGCGACTTCGGCGCCTTCTTCGCAGTTGGCTTCTTCACCGCCGGCTTCTTCACCGCCAGCTTCTTCGCGACCGGCTTCTTCGCCCCGGCCTTCTTTGCAGCCGGCGCCGCCTTGGCGGGGGCCAGCAGCTTGCGCAGCACGGTCTGCAGGATGCCGCCGTTGCGGTAGTAGTCGACCTCGACCGGCGTGTCGATGCGGCACTGCGCCTCGAACGTCTTGCTCGCGCCGGTCGCCGGGTCGGTCGCCGTGACCGTCAGCCTCTGGCGCGGCTGCACGCCATCGTCGATCGCGACGGCGAACTCCTCGTGGCCGCTCAGGCCGAGCGACTCGCGCGTCTGGCCGGGCAGGTACTCCAGCGGCAGCACGCCCATGCCGACGAGGTTGCTGCGGTGGATGCGCTCGTAGCTCTCGGCGAGCACGAACTTCACGCCGAGAAGGAACGTGCCCTTCGCCGCCCAGTCGCGCGAGCTGCCGGTGCCGTACTCCTTGCCGGCGAGCACGCACAGCGACGTCCCGGCCTGCTGGTAGCGCATCGACGCGTCGTAGATCGCCAGCTCCTCGCCGGTCGGCAGGTGCGTCGTCCAGCCGCCCTCCTGCTTGGCCAGCAGGTTGCGCAGGCGGACGTTGGCGAACGTGCCGCGCGTCATCACGCGGTCGTTGCCGCGGCGCGCGCCGTACTGGTTGAAGTCGGCGGGCTGCACGCCGTTCTCGATCAGGTAGCGACCGGCCGGGCTGTCCTTCTTGATGTTGCCGGCCGGGCTGATGTGGTCGGTGGTCACCGAGTCGCCGAGCACGGCGAGCGCGCGCGCGCCGGCGATCGCGCCGATCGTGCCGGCCTGCTTGCCCATCGTGGTGAAGAACGGCGGCTCCTGGATGTACGTGCTGGTGCGCTGGAAGCGGAACAGGTCGCTCTTCGTCGCCTTGATCTTGCGCCACGGCGCCGGGCCGAGGTCGACCTTGCCGTACTGCTCCAGGAACGCCTTCGGCGACATGCTGCTGGCGATCGCGTCGAGCACTTCCTGCTGGCTTGGCCAGATCTCGCGCAGGTAGACCGGCGCGCCGTCCTTGTCGACGCCGATCGGGTCCTTCTGCAGGTCGATGTCGACCGTGCCGGCGAGCGCGTACGCGACGACGAGCGGCGGCGACGCGAGGTAGTTGGCCTTCACGTCGGGATTGACGCGGCCCTCGAAGTTGCGGTTGCCGGACAGCACCGCGGCGGCGACGAGGTTGCCCTCCTTGATCGCCTGCGAGACCGGCGCTGGCAGCGGGCCGCTGTTGCCGATGCACGTCGTGCAGCCGTAGCCGACGACGTGGAAGCCGACGCTCTCCAGCGCGGGCAGCAGGCCGGCCTTGGTCAGGTAGTCGGTGACGACGCGCGAGCCGGGCGCGAGCGACGTCTTGACCCACGGCTTGCGCAGCAGGCCGCGCGCGGCGGCCTTCTTCGCCAGCAGGCCCGCGCCCAGCATCACCGACGGGTTGCTGGTGTTGGTGCACGACGTGATCGCGGCGATGACGACGGCGCCATGCCCGATCGTCGCGCCGGTGCCGTCGGCGACCGTCGCCTTGCTGGCGAGCTGCTCAGCCGGCAGCGCGAAGCCGCGGCTGGCCACGTCCTTCGTCAGGCCCTTCTGGAAGTCCTGCTGCATCGCCGAGAGCGCGACGCGGTCCTGCGGGCGCTTGGGGCCGGCGAGGCTCGGCACGACGGTCGCGAGGTCGAGCTTCAGCGTCGAGGTGAACTCGGGGACCGGCGCGTCCGGCGTCCAGAACAGGCCCTGCGCCTTGCAGTACGCCTCGACGAGCGCGACCTGCTCCTTGCTGCGGCCCGACTTCTCCAGGAAGCGGCATGTCTCGGCGTCGACGGGGAAGAAGCCCATCGTCGCGCCGTACTCGGGCGCCATGTTGGCGATCGTCGCGCGGTCGGCGAGCGACATCGCGCCGATGCCGGTGCCGTAGAACTCGACGAACTTGTTCACGACGCCGTGCTTGCGCAGCATCTGCGTCACGGTCAGCACGAGGTCGGTCGCCGTCGCGCCCTCGGGCAGCGCACCGACGAGTTCCATGCCGACGACCTCGGGCAGCAGCATGTAGGTCGGCTGGCCGAGCATCACCGCCTCGGCCTCGATGCCGCCCACGCCCCAACCGAGCACGCCGAGCCCATTGATCATGGTCGTGTGCGAGTCGGTGCCGACGACCGTGTCCGGGTAGGCGACCGTCTCCTTGCCTTCCTTCTTCGTCAGCACGCCGCTGGCGAGGTACTCCAGGTTGACCTGGTGCACGATGCCCATGCCCGGCGGCACGACGCGGAAGTTGGTCAGCGACTGCTGGCCCCACTTGAGGAACTCGTAGCGCTCCTGGTTGCGCTCGAACTCCAGCTTGAGGTTGTCCTGCTCGGCCGTGCTGCTGGCGAACGCGTCGACCTGCACCGAGTGGTCGATGACGAGGTCGCACGGCACCAGCGGGTTGATCTTGCGGGCGTCGCCGCCCAGCCGCTTCATCGCGGCGCGCATCGCCGCGAGGTCGACGACGCACGGCACGCCGGTGAAGTCCTGCAGCACGACGCGGCCCGGCAGGAACGGGATCTCGACCTGGCCGGCGGTCGCCTTGCTCCAGCCGGCGATGTTTTGCACGTCCTTCGTCGCGACCACGTACTCGTCGTGGTTGCGCAGCGCCTGCTCCAGCAGCACGCGGATCGAGTACGGCAGCCGCGAGAGCTTGCCCATGCTGGCCTTCTCCAGCGCGGGCAGGGCGAAGTAGGTGTAGGTCTGCTTGCCGACCTTCAGGGTCGAGCGGGACGAGAACGGATTCCGGACGGCCATGGCGTGTTGGGTGGGCCGCAGGCGGCTGACCGGCCGCGAGCGGGGGGCAAGGGTTCTACCCGTGGCCCCGACGGGGCGCAAAACGGCGGGCGGCGGCGGGCCGCCGGGCGGCCGTGCCGCGCAGGTCGCACCCGCGCCGGCGGCAGGCGGCGCTGTTACCGTGCCTTTGGGCGTGGCGTAAACGGCGATGACCGCCGGTCCTCCCAGGCCGTCGGTTCCGCTCCACCCCGAACTGCCACGGCGGCTGGAGCAAGTCCACCGACCCCTCAGGATCCGCTCATGATCGCCCACAGGCCTTGGCGTTTCGTCTCTTCGTGGTTGCTGCTCGCCGGTTTCGCTGCGCTCGCGCGCGCGCAGTGCACGCCGCAGTGGCTGCCGGGGCAGGGGCTGCCCGGCGTCAACAACCGCGTCGCTGCGCTGGTGCACTGGGACCCGGACGGCGTGGGTCCGCAGACGCCGAAGCTCGTCATCGGCGGGGACTTCACGTTCGCCGGCGACCTCGCCGCCAACCGCATCGCCGTGTACGACCCGGCGACGGGGGCGTGGTCCACGCTGGGCAGCGGCATGAACGCGCTCGTCGACGCGCTGGCCGTCCTGCCCAACGGCGACCTCATCGCGGCCGGCAACTTCACGACGGCCGGCGGTGCGGCGGCCAGCTACATCGCCCGCTGGGACGGCACCTCGTGGTCGCCGCTCGGCAGCGGCACCAATGCCTGGGTGCGCGATCTGGTCGTGCTGCCGAACGGCGACCTCGTCGCCGGCGGCAGCTTCACGTCGGCGGGCGGATCCCCCGCGAGCTTCATCGCCCGCTGGGACGGCCTCGCATGGTCGCCGCTCGGCGGCGGCCTGAGTGACACGGTCACCGACGTGGCCTGCAACGCGGCAGGTGATGTCTACGTCGGCGGCAACTTTGCGACGGCCGGCGGGGTCCCCGTCCAGCGGATCGCCCGGTGGAACGGCAGTTCGTGGTCGAGCCTCGGCGGTGGCTTCGGCCCGGGAATTCCCTCGGGGATTGCCGTCGCGGTGATGCCGAATGGCGACGTGGTCGCCGCAGGCGACTTCACGTCGGCCGGCGGCGTCGCCGCGAACCGGATCGCGCGATGGAATGGCGCAGGGTGGTCGGCGCTCGGCAGTGGCATCAGCGTGGTCTTGGGCGAAGGGCTTTCGGTCGTGGCGCTGCCAAACGGCGATGTGGTCGCAGGTGACGGCTTCACTTCGATCGGTGGTGTGCCCGCAGGCCGGATTGCGCGCTGGAACGGCAGTTCGTGGTCGGCGCTGGGGGCAGGAGTGGGCGGCTTTGGCCCCGCCGGGACGAATGTAGTGGTTGCCGCCATCGCGGTGGCCGGCAACGGCGATGTGTACGCCGCCGGCGGCTTCTCGTTGGCCGGCAGCGTTCCGGCCATGAACGTGGCCCGCTACAACGCCAGCGGGTGGACAGCACTCGCGCCGGGCACCAACGGACGCATTTCCGCGTTCGTCGTGTTGCCCAACGGGGACGTCGTTGCAGGCGGGCTCTTCACGATGGTCGGCGGGGTTGCTGCGAACTACGTGGCAAGGTGGAATGGGAGCGTGTGGGCCCCTCTCGGCAGCGGCACCAATGGGTGGGTCCGGGCGCTTGCGGTGTTGCCCAACGGGGACGTTATCGCGGGCGGTTCCTTCACGTCTGCCGGCGGATCGTCAGTCAGATACGTTGCACGGTGGGACGGCACCGCCTGGACGTCCCTTGGAACGGGGCTTGCATACGACGTCACGGCGCTTGCCGTGTCGCCGAGCGGCGAACTCATCGCCGGCCAGCCGCCGTTCGATCCATACGGTCCAGGATCGGGGAATCCGGTGTCGCGGTGGGATGGAGCCTCGTGGTCGACCGTCGGCACCCCCTCGTCGCTCTATTCGTACAGCATCAATGCGCTGGCGGTGCTCCCGAACGGTCACATCATTGCGGCCGGCTCCAACATCTACGCAGGCGGCGCGGTGACGACCATCGTCCGGTACGACGGCACTTTGTGGACTTCGCTCGGTGCCGGCACCGACGGCGTGGTGTCGGCCCTCGCCGCGCTGCCCAACGGCGACCTGGCGGTCGGCGGCACGTTCACCTCGGCCGGCGGCCTTCCTGCGAGTCGGATTGCGCTCTGGAATGGCGCCGCCTGGGCTTCGTTGGGTGGCGGCGTGAACGGCGCTGTCCAGGCGCTTGCGATCATGCCGAATGGCGACCTGCTCGCCGGTGGCGGCTTCACGACGGCCGGCGGCGCCAACGCACTCTGCCTCGCCCGCTGGAATGGCAGCGCATGGTCGTCGCTTGGTGCTGGCACGAACGGCGCAGTCAGTGCCCTCGCTGTACTGCCCACCGGCACCCTCGCCGTTGGCGGCGACTTCACGGCCGCTGCCGGCCAGGTTTCCGCCTACTTCGCCCGCTACGCCACCCCGTGCCCGGCGGCGGCGACGCCGACGGGTGCGGCGTGCGCGAGTTCGGGCGGCGCGAACACGTTTGCGGCGACGCGCCTGCCGTGGACCGGCGGGACGTACCGCGCGGTGGGCACGGGCCTGCCGGGTTACGCGTTCGTGGCGACGGTGACCGGCCTTTCGGCCGCGAACACGCCGCTGTCGTCGGTGCTGGCCCCGTCGCCCGCCGGCTGCGCCCTGTACGTCACGCCGGACCTGGTCCAGGCGGCGCTGGTGGCGGGCGGCACGGCCACGGCGCAGCTGGCGATCCCCAACGCGCCGGCGCTCGCCGGCGTGCAGCTGCGCCAGCAGCTCGTCGCGCTCGAAGTCGACGCCGGCCTCAACCTGCTGCAGAACACCAGCACCAACGCGCTGGCGCTCACGGTCGGGACGTTCTGACGCAGGCGGGGGCGGCGGGGGCCTGTGGGCGGCGCCACGCCGCGCCGGCGCACCGGCGCGCCTCGCCCCTCCGCGCCGTCCCGGCTTCAGTCCGCCGCCCCGTCCGGCCGATGGCATGGCCCGTATGGCCACGCACCCCCGTCGTCTTCTCGCCGCCATCCTCCTCGCCCTGCCGGCGTGCAGCACGGCCGACTACACGGCCGACTTCGCCAACAACGAGAACCTGTACGTCGACGTGCCGTTCGCGACGCAATTGCCCGGCGACCGCGCCGTCTGCGTCACGCCGACCACCGACGGCCGGACGCCCGTTCCGCTGCCCGTCAACGAGCGCGGCTTTCCGATCACGTACACCAACGACGAGTTCTGGGAACGTCCGGTGCCCGCGATGCTCGGCGACGTGCTGCGCCGCCAGATCGAGAGCAGCGAACTGTTCGTCGAACTGTCTGACCAGCCGGCCGCCGACGCGATCGTGCTGAAGCCGACGCTCGTGACCTTCCTCGGCGGCAGCACGGAGGCGATCTCCGGTCGCCGCGCGTTCGCCGACGTCGCGCTGCGCCTGCAGGCGTTCGGTCCGCAGGGGCCTGACGGCGCCCGGACGCTGCTGGTCGACCAGACGTTCGCCAGCAAGCAGGCGTCGCCGACCGACATCAACCCGCCGAGCCCCTACAAGCTGCTGTGCCGCGGCCTGCAGCAGGTGATGGCGCGCGCGCTGAGCACGCTCGACGGCAGCAACATCGCGCGCAGCAACGTGCCGGCGAACCCGGTCGTCGCGCCGCCGACGCCGGTCGCCGGCGTGCCGGCCGCGCCGGCGCGCTGATCGCGGCGCTTCCGCGGCGGGCGGACGGCGACTACCGTCTGTCGCCCCGATGCCCGACCCGCTCCCCGTCGCGCTGCACGAAGTCCGGCTGACTCCGCGCGCCAGCGGCTTCGCCCGCCGCGGCCAGCCGTGGTTCTACGCCGACGACGTGCTCGCCGGCGCGCCGTCGCCGCCGCGCCTCGTGCGCGTGCGCGACGAGGACGGCCGCGATCTCGGACTCGGCATCACCGGCCCGAGCAAGCTGGCGCTGCGGCTGTGCGGCCCATGGCCCGGCGACGGCGTGCCCGACCGCGCGACGTTCTTCGCCGCGCGCCTTGGCGCCGCCATCGACGCGCGCGCCGGCAGCCTCGGTCCAGAGGACGGCGTGCGGCTCGTGCACGGCGAGGGCGATCTGCTGCCGGGTCTCGTCGTCGACCGCTACGGGCCGCTGCTCGTGCTGCAGGTCACGAGCGCCTGGGTCGAGACGGCGCTCGACGCGATCGTGCCGTGCCTCGTCGATCGCCTCGGCGCCGACTCGGTCGTCGCCCGCAACGACGTGCCGGCGCGGCGGCGCGAGGGCCTGCCCGAGGAAGTGCGCCTGCTGCACGGACGGCGCCTCGATCAGGTCGCGTTCCGCGAGCACGGCGTCGTGCACGACGTGCGCCCGTTCACCGGCCACAAGACCGGCTTCTACCTCGACCAGCGGCCGGCGCGCGCGCTCGTGCGGTCGCTGGCCAAGGGCCGCAGCGTGCTCGACCTGTTCTGCTACCAGGGCGGCTTCGCGCTCAACGCGCTCGCCGGCGGGGCGTCGGCAGCCGTCGCCGTCGACCAGAGCGAAGCCGCGCTGGCGGCGGCGCGCGCGGGCGCCGAGCGCAACGGGCTCGCCGGCCTCACGACCGTCGCCGGCGACATCTTCGACCACCTGCGCGCGCTGCGCGAACGCGACGTGCGCTTCGACTTGATCGTGCTCGACCCGCCGGCGTTCGCCAAGTCGCGCCGCGAGGTCGAAGGCGCCGAGCGCGGCTACCGCGACCTCAACCGGCAGGCGCTGCGCCTGCTCGCCCCGAACGGCTTCCTCGTCACCTGCACCTGCAGCCACCACGTCGACGGCCCGCGCTTCGAGGAACTGCTGCGGCAGGCCGCCGCCGGGCTGCCCTTCCGCGTGGCGCTGCGGCAGCGGCTGGGCGCTGGCCCGGACCATCCGGTGTTGCTGCCGCATCCGGAGGGCGAGTACCTGAAGGTGGTGCTCCTGCAGCGCCTCGACCCATGACCCCTGACCTCGCCCTGACCGTCAACGGCGAACCGCGCACGATGCCGGCCGGCAGCACCGTCGCCGACCTCGTCGCCGCGCTCGGCTGCAAACCGACCCAGGTCGCCGTCGAGCGCAACCGGGAGATCGTGCGCCGCGCCGACCACGCCGCCGTGCAGCTCGCCGACGGCGATCGCATCGAGGTGGTGACGTTCTTCGGCGGCGGTTGACCGCGCGCGGCGTGCCGCGACGCGGTCCGGCCGTGCGCCCGGCGATCCGGCGTCCCCTTGTGGCCGGCCGCGCGGCGGCGCACGATCGCCGCCGTGACTCCCGCTGACGCGCCGCTGGTCCTCGGTCCGCACCGCTTCTCCTCGCGCCTGTTCCTCGGCACGGGCAAGTACCCGTCGATGGAGTCGATGGTGGAGGCGCTGGCGGTGTCGGGCACGCAGTGCGTCACCGTCGCCGTGCGCCGCCTGCAGACGGGCACGCCGGCGGGCAAGTCGCTGCTCGACTACCTGCCGCGCGACAAGTACGTGCTGCTGCCGAACACCGCCGGCTGCTTCGACGCCGACCACGCCGTGCGCACCGCGCGCCTCGGCCGCGAACTCGGCATGGGCGACCTCGTCAAGCTCGAGGTGCTCGGCGATCCGCAGACCCTGCTCCCCGACCCGATCGGCACGCTGGACGCGGCCAAGGTCCTGGTCAAGGAGGGCTTCGTCGTGCTGTGCTACACGAGCGACGATCCGGTGCTGGCCAAGCGCCTGGAGGACGCCGGCGTGACCTCGGTGATGCCGGCCGGCGCGCCGATCGGCAGCGGCCAAGGCATCCTCAATCCGAACAACATCCGCATCATCCTGGAGCGCGCGAAGGTGCCGGTGATCGTCGACGCCGGCGTCGGCACCGCCAGCGACGTCGCGATCGCGTTCGAACTCGGCGCCCAGGGCGTGCTGCTGAACACCGGCGTGGCGCTCGCCAACGATCCGGTGCGCATGGCGCGCGCGATGAAGGCCGCGGCCGAGGCCGGGCGCGACGCGTTCCTCGCCGGCCGCATCGGCAAGAAGCTGTACGCCAGCGCGTCGTCGCCGACGAGCGGCGTGATCGCCGGGGAGTGACCGGTGCCCGCGCCGGGGCTGCTCGCCGTCCGCTTCCTGTGCGGACTGTTCGCGCTCGCGGTCGGCGCCCCGTTGGTCCAGGACCTGCTGCAGCGGCGCGCGTTGTTCGCCGCCGACGCCGCCGGGCGCATCGAAGCGAGCATGGTCGCGTGGGTGATCGCCTGCGCCGGCGTGGCGGCGTTCGCCCGCTGGCAGCCGCCGGGACTGCCGCTGCGGCCGCTGCGTTTGCTGCCGACGCTCGGCGTCTACTCGGCGCTGGCGCTGCCGTGGTGGGGTCTGTTCGTCGCCTACGTGCGGACCCTTGCCGCCACGGGCGCGCCGGCGGCGGCGCAACCGCAGTTGCGCTACCTCGCCGACGCCGACTTCGCCCGGCCGATGACCTGGCTGTTCGTGCTCGGCACGGTGGTCGCCGCCCCGGTCGCCGAGGAACTCGTGTTCCGCGGCTTCCTGCAGCCGGCGCTGCGTCCGCGCCTGGGCGCGAAGGGGGCGATCGCGGCGACCGCGCTCGCCTTCGGCCTCGTGCATCCGCCGCCGCTCGCGCTGCCCGCCGCGTTGCTCGGCGCCGGCTTCGGCTGGCTGGCGATGCGCTCCGGCAGCCTGCTGCCGGCGATCCTCGCGCACGCGGTCCACAACGGCGCGACCATCGCGCTCGCCATCGCGTGGCCGGCGACGCTCGACTATCTGTATCCGCGATGATCCCCGAGATGCGCGAGTTCACCGTCCACCCGGACATGGTCGGACGCCTGAAGCGGCGCGGCGCGGCGATGGTCGCCGACAACGCGGTCGTCGTCGGCGACGTGCGCCTGGGCCGCGACGTCGGCATCTGGTTCGGCGTGACGATCCGCGGCGACGACAGCTGGATCGAGATCGGCGACGAGACCAACGTGCAGGACAACACCTGCGTGCACGTCGACGTCGGTTGCCCGCTGCGCATCGGCCGCGGCGTCACGATCGGCCACGGGGCGCTGGTGCACGGCGTCGAGATCGGCGACTACGCGCTGATCGGCATGGGCAGCATCGTGCTGGCGGGGGCGCGCATCGGCGCGCATTCGCTGATCGGCGCCGGCGCGCTGATCAAGGAGAACGCCGTCGTCCCGCCGCGCTCGGTCGTGCTCGGCATGCCCGGCAAGGTCGTGCGGCAGGTCACCGACGAGGAGGTCGAGGGCTTGCATTGGCGCGCCCGGCACTACGTGCAACGGGCGCGAACCTACCTGCGACCCGACGACCTCGGCTGAGGCCGGTTGAGCGGGCAGCGTCCGGTCTTGTCGTGGATCGGCCGATGGCATCGTCCAAAGCCGCACCGCCGCGGCTTGCGGCCGGCGGGCACCTGGGCGCTTCACCGCTTGGCACGCCATGCGCGTGCTACGCTTGCACAGCCATCGCTGCGCCGTTTCGCGGTCGCCATCCCCCGATCGAAATGACCTCTCCCTTCCGCAACGTCTGCCATCTCGCCGCAACCGCCGCTGCCCTCGTCGCCTGCGCGCGCCACAGCGGCACGGCGCCGACGGCGCTCGTCGGCGATCAGCCCATCTTCGAGACGCGCACCGAGATCGCCACGGGCAGCGGCATCCATGCCGACTACCTCGTCGCCGACTTCAACGGCGACTCGCGGCTCGACATCGCGGCGTGCAGCCTGTCCGGCGAACTGCGCGTGCTCCTCGGCAATGGCGCGGCGTTCCCGGCCGGCCAGTCCAACCAGCTCGGCGGCGTGCCGGTGTGGATGACGGGCGGCGACTTCGACGGCGACGCCGACATCGACCTCGTCGTCGTGCGCAGCGCGGCCAACGTCACCGAGCTGTGGCGCAACGACGGCCAGGGCACGTTCGCGCTGAGCGCCGCGGCGCCGGTGGGCGCCGGGGCGCTCGCCGTCGTCGCGGGCGACTGCGATGCCGACGGCAAGCTCGACGTCGCGGTCTCGCGGCCGGGAGCGCCCGAGGTCATGTACTGCCGCGGCGACGGCGCCGGCGGATTTCTCGGCCTGCTGCCGCTGGCGCTGCCGGCTCCTGCCGGCGGCCAGGCCTTCCATCTCGCTGTCGGCGACGCGAACCGCGACGGCCTCGTCGACCTCGTCGTCAGCGATCCGGTGCTGTCGCGGCTCGTCGTCTACTCGGGCGCCACGCAGGGCGCGTTCGGCGAAATCGTCGACCAGTTCCCGGTTCCTGGCGCCGCGGGCGCCTGCGCCTTCGGCGATCTGAGCGGCGACGGCCTGCCCGACCTCGTCGTGTCGGCCTTCGACGCGAATCGTTACGTCGTCATCACCTCGCTCGTTGCGCCGCCGAGCCTCGGCGGCTCGGCGGTGCAGGCCTTCGACGTGCCGGTCGCCGGCAAGCCCTCGCTCGCGACCATCGCCGACGTCACCGGTGACGGTCGTCCGGACCTCGTCGGGTGCCTCGCCTTCCAGGCCTCGATGTGCATCGCGCCGCAGTTGCCGGGCGGCGGCGTCGGCCCGCAGTTCCAGCTCGACACCAGCGGCATGCCGCTGCGCCCGTTCGTCGGCGACCTCGACGGCACGGGCCGCACCGCGCTGTTTGCGCTGTCCGGCGGCGGCGATCGCATCAACCTCTGGCGCTCGCGCACGGACGCCCAGCTCGCCGGCGCACGCAACCACGCCAGCGGCCTCGGCGGCTCGTACTGGATCGAGGGCGGCGACCTCGACGGGGACGGCGACTTCGAATTGCTCGTCGGCAACGACGGCGACGCGCAGTTGTCGGTGCTCGGCAAGGACGCCGCCGGCGCGATGGTCGTCGAGGGCTCGATCGCCGTCGGCTCCGGCGTCAAGCAGATCGAAGCCGTCGACCTCGACGGCGATGGCCGCCTCGACCTCGTCTGCGCCGTGACCGGCGGCGTGCGCCTGCTGCGCAACGACTCGACGACCGCCGCCTACGCGTTCACGCTCGTCGGCGGCGAACTGCCCGAAGTCAGCACCGGCGAGTACCCGTTCGGCATCGAGGTCGCGGACGTCGACGGCGTGCCCGGTCTCGACGTCGTCGCGACCGACTTCGCCGGCGGCAACATCCACCTCCTGCCCGGCACGGGCACGCCGTTCGTGTTCGGTCCCAAGCAGACGCTCGCCATCGGCGGCGCGCCGGTCGACGTGGTCGCGCGCGACTTCGACGGCGACGGCGTCCTCGACCTCGCGGTTTCGCGCAACGCGACCGCCAGCATCCTGGTCCTGCGCCGCGAAGCCGGCGGCTGGCAGCAATTGTTCGACGTCGCCGTCGGCCAGGCCCCGAACTACCTCGTCAGCGCCGACTTCAACCGCGACAACCGCGCCGACCTCGTCGTCAGCAACGCCAACAGCAACGCCGTGTCGGTGCTGTTCGGTTCCGCCAACGGCTTCACGCGCCAGGACTACGCCGCCGGCAGCGCGCCGACGGCGTTGCTCGCGCGCGACCTGACCCAGGACGGCAATCCGGACATCCTGGTCGCCTCGCTGCAGAGCGGCGACTTCCGCGTCATGGTGGGCGACGGCGCCGGCGGGTTCCCGCTGCTGCCGACGTTTCCCGGCACGCTCGGCGCCTCCGACGCGGTGCTGCAGGACATGGACGGCGACGGCAAGCCGGAGCTGTTCCTGGCCAGCCTCGTGACCAATCGCGTGTCGCTGGTGCAGAACATCTCGGTGCCGTTCAGCGGCAATTGATCCGAACCAACCCGGAGCCCCGCGTGAGCGACGACTTGATGGGGGTGATCCTTGCCGCCGGCAAGGGCACCCGGATGCGCCCGTTCTCCGAGCACTGGCCCAAGCCGGTGCTGCCCGTGCTGGGCAAGCCGCTGATGGCCTACCAGCTGGAGATGATGGCGGCGATGGGCATCCGCAAGGTGGTCGTCGTCATCGGCCACCTCGGGCACGAGGTCGTGCGCGCGCTCGGCGACGGCAGCCGGTGGGGCGTGTCGATCCAGTACGTCGAGCAGGAGGAGATGCTCGGCATCGCGCACGCGGTGTCGCGCCTGGAGAGCCACGTCGACCGGCCGTTCTTCCTGTTTCTCGGCGACATCTTCTTCGTCACCGAGAACCTGCGGCACATGCTCGACCGCTTCCGCGCCGGCAACCTCGGCGGCGTGCTGGCGTGCAAGCGCGAGCCGAACCTCGAGGCGATCAAGCGCAACTTCGTCGTGCACACCGACGGCGCCGGCGTCGTCCACCGCGTGGTCGAGAAGCCGCGCTTCCCGCGCACCGACCTCAAGGGCTGCGGCATCTACCTCTTCGACCAGTCGTTCTTCGACGCCGTGCGCCGCACGCCGCGCACCGCGATGCGCAACGAGTACGAGATCACGGACTCGATCCAGATCTTCCTCGACGACGGCTACAAGGTCGAAGCGGCCGAGGTCGTCAAGGCCGACATGAACGTCAGCTACCCGGCCGACCTGCTGGACCTCAACCTGCTGCTCCTGCAGCAGAGCGGCAATGCGGACTGGCTCGCGCCCGACGTGAAGCTCGGCAAGGGCAGCGCGCTTGCGCGCAGCGTCGCGATGGCCGGCGCCGAGGTCGGCGACGGCTGCGTGCTGACGGAGTGTCTGCTGTTCCCCGGCGCGAAGGTCCCCGCCGGGCGCGTCCGTCGCCGCTCCATCTTCACGGCCGACGCCGAGATCCGCTGCGCGCCCGACGACGCCTGAGTATCGTCCGCGGCATGCTCGCCGCGTTCCGTGTCGTCGCCTTAGCCGTCTGCGCAGCAGCCGCCACCGGCCAGCAGGAGCCGCCGCCCACCGGCGCCGTGGTCGTGCGGGGCGTGACCGTGCACACCGGCACGGACGACCCGTGGCGCGGCAACCTGGAGGCCCGCCACGGCCGGTTCGAGCTCACTGGCTCGGTGCATCCGGCGCACCATCGCGCCGCCGAGTTCGACCTGCCTGGAGCGTTCGTGGTTCCGGGTCTGATCGACGCCCACGGCCATCTGCTCGGGCTCGGCGGACTGCTCGAAGAGGTGGATCTCGTCGGCACCACCTCCTACCAGCAAGTCGTCGCCCGCGCGGTTGCCAAGGCCAACACGCTGCCCAAGGGCAGTTGGGTCATCGGCCGCGGCTGGGACCAGAACGACTGGTCGACCAAGGCGATGCCGTCGCACCAGGAACTCTCCGCGGCCATCCCGGACCATCCGGTCTGGCTGACGCGCATCGATGGCCACGCCGGGCTCGCCAACCGCTTGGCGCTGCAGCTCGGCGGCCTCGGCAAGGACAGCGTCGCCGGCGAAGGCGGCGAGATCCTGCGCGACGAAGCCGGTGAGCCCACCGGCGTGCTGGTCGACGACGCGATGGCGGCGATCAAGCTGCCGGCGCTGTCGCCGGAGCAGATCCGCCAACGGTTGTTGGCCGCCCAGCGCGAATGCCTGCGGCACGGCCTCACCTGTGTCCACGACGCCGGCGTCGATCGCGCCACGCTCGACGCGATGGTGGCCCTGCACACGGAGGGCAAGTGGCTGCTGCGCACCTACGTGCTGCTCGCGCCGAGCGAACGCGAGCTGATCGCGCGCGGCCCGTGGCAGACTGCCGACGCCCGCATCGTCGTGCGCGCGGTGAAGCTCTACGCCGACGGCGCGCTCGGTTCGCGCGGCGCGTCCCTGCTGGAGCCGTATGCCGACATGCCTGGCAAGCGCGGACTGGTCAGCATGCCGAAGGGCGCGCTGCTGGAGGTCGCCCAACGCTGCGCCGACAGCGGCATGCAGCTTTGCACGCACGCGATCGGCGACGCCGCCAACAGGACCGTGCTCGATGCGTATGCGGCGGTGAAGATCGAAGGCGGCATCGCGCCTCTGCGTTTCCGCATCGAACACGCCCAGGTGATCGCCGAAGACGACTTCGCCCGCTTCGCCGCGCTCGGGGTGCTGCCGTCCATGCAGCCGACGCACCTGACCTCCGACATGCCGTGGGCGGCCGAGCGGCTCGGGCCCGAGCGTGTGTTGCGCGCCTTTGCCTGGCGGCGCTTCCATGCCATCGGTGTCACGGTGCCGTTCGGCAGCGACTTCCCGGTCGAATCCGTCGATCCGAGGAAGGGGCTGTTCGCCGCCGTCACCACGCGGGGCGAACGCGGCGGTCCGCCCGAGGGCTACCGACCCGACCAGAAGCTGTCCCGCGAGCAGGCGATCCGTGGCTTCACGCTGCACGCGGCCCATGCGATGTTCGCCGAACGCCACCTCGGCACGATCGCGCTCGGCAAACGCGCCGACTTCACCGTGTTCGACCGCGACCTGCTCACTTGCGCCGAGGACGACCTGCTGCGCGCCAAGGTGCTGCTGACGGTGGTCGGCGGGCAGGTGGCCTACGACGGCCGCGACCGCTAGAAGGACCGTGCGATGATGCCCGCCACTGCCGGCCTCCCGTACGCGCAGAAGCTCGCCCTGCTGTGCGCCGACCTCGCCGCGTTGCCGGGCGCGGTGGTGGCGTTCTCAGGCGGCGTCGACAGCACGGCGCTGCTCGCCGCCTGCGTCGAAGCGCTCGGCGGGCGCGTCGTCGCGGTGACCGCCGACTCGCCGTCGCTGCCGCGCGCCGAGCTCGCCGAGGCGCAGGCGCTGGCGCAGCGGCTCGGCGCGCGCCACGTCGTGCTGCCGACGCACGAACTGGAGCGCGCCGAGTACCGGGCCAACGCCGGGGATCGCTGCTACTTCTGCAAGAAGGAGCTGTTCGTCACCGTCGCCGCGCGCCTCGCCGAGATCGCCCCGGCCGACTGGGTCGTCGTCTACGGCGCCATCACCGACGACCTCGGCGACCATCGCCCGGGCCAGCGCGCCGCCGCCGAACACGGCGTGCGCGCGCCGCTCGTCGACGCCGGCATGGGCAAGGACGACGTGCGCCGCTACAGCCGCGACCGCGGCCTGCCGACGGCCGACAAGCCGAGCTTCGCCTGCCTGTCGTCGCGCGTGCCGCACGGCACGCCGATCGATGCCGCGGTGCTGCAGCGCATCGAGCTCGCCGAGGCGGCGCTGCGCGCGCACGGCTTCCGGCAGTTCCGCGTGCGCCACCACGGGCCGGTCGCGCGCATCGAGGTCGGTCCCGACGAGATGGCGCGCGCGTTTGCGTTGCGCGAGCAGCTGGGGCAGGCGCTGCAGGCTGCAGGCTACGTGTTCGTGGCCCTCGACGTGTTCGGCTACCGCCACGGGGCGCTCAACGCCCTGCTCGGCCAGGAAACCCACTGATGCGACTCATGCTCCGTCTCGTGCCCGCGCTGCTGTTCGCGGGCGTCCTCGCGGCCCAGTCCGACGTCATCACCGAGGCGCGGGTGCGCGAGGCGGTGGCGTGGCTCGCCGACGACGCGCGCGCCGGCCGCGACACCGGCAGTCCGGAGATCGTGGTCGCCGGCGAGTGGATCGCCGATCGCTTCGCCAAGGCGGGCCTCGCCCGCGCGGTGGCCGACTCGTGGTACCACGAGTTCCCGCTCACCGGCTGGACGCTCGACGCGAGCCAGATCACCGTCACGCTGGTCAGCCGCGAGGGCGAGACGGCGCGCGAGCACGTGCTCGCGCCCGACGTCGACGTGCGGCAGTGGACCGTCGCCGAATCGGTCGAAGGCTCCGACGAGGCCTGCACCGTCGCCCTGCTCGAGGATCCGGTGCTGCAGCGGCTGCTGACCGCCGGCGCGGCGCGGCGACCGATCTTCTGCGAGATCGACGAGTCCCATCCGTACTGGCAGCGCGCCAGGGGCAGCCACCAGGTGCTCGGCGCGCGCCGGCAGGGCTCGCGTCCGCTCTTCCTCGTGCGCAAGGGCGCGCTGCCCGACGCGTTGCGCGGCGCCGGCGCGCAGTGGTCGGCGACGTGGAAGGTGGCCGCCCCGGCCAAGGCGGACGTGCCGCAGCGCAACGTCGTCGCGGTGCTGCCCGGCGCTGCCAGGAAGGACGAGTACGTCGTGGTCAGCGCCCACTACGACCACGTCGGCACGGGCCGCGCCGTCGACGGCGACGCCATCTACAACGGCGCCGACGACGACGCGACCGGCACGACGGCCGTGATCCTGCTCGCCGAGGCGCTCGCCAAGGCCGGGCCGCTGCCGCGCAGCGTCGCCTTCGTCTGCTTCACCGGCGAGGAGCGCGGGCTGGTCGGCAGCAAGGCGTTCTGCGAGCAACCGCCGTTCCCGCTCGCCAAGGTCGTCGCCAACGTCAACATCGAGATGCTCGGCCGGCCCGAGGCAGGGCGCGAAGGCAAGGCGTGGGTGACCGGCCCCGACCTGTCGGACTTCGCCGCGATGGCGGCCGCGGCGATGGGCAAGGCCGGCGTCGAGATCGTCGGCTTCCCGATGGCGGGACAGCTGTTCGCGGCCAGCGACAACTGGTCGTTCGCCAAGGCCGGCGTCGTCGCGCACTCGATCAGCGCCGGTTCGCTGCACCCCGACTACCACCAGCCGAGCGACGAGGTCGAGAAGCTCGACATCGGCCACATGACGCGCGTGATCGAGGGGCTGCGCGCGTTCGTCGTCGACCTCGCGTCGCGCGAGGCGGGGCCGCAGTGGAACGAAGCCGGCCGCAAGCGGCTGGAGCGCCGCGGCCGCTGACCTGCGCGCCAGCTGACTTGCCCGATGACCGACCGCCCAGGTCAGTTGTTCGACCGGCGGATGAACGGCTCCTGCGCGCGCGGCGCCCATTCTTCGGCCGGCGGCACCAGCGGCTCTTCGGCCGCCTGTTCCTGCGCCGTGCAGCGGATGCGCCACGACCAGCCCGGCCGCAGGTGGGCGTCGAGCGTCGGCGTCATCAGTTCGTCGACGTAGTACGAGCCGCGGGCGATCGGGCTGGCCGTCGGCAGGATCGCGACGCAGGTGCGCGTGTCGACCGGGTCGCCTTCGGCATCGAGCACGTCGAGCGAGATCCAGGCTTGCACGACCGGACGGCGCGTGCGGTTCTGGTACTGGAACCGGCAGCGCACGTAGGTGTTGCCGGGAAAGCCGTCGAGGCTGACGTCCAGCACCGTGACGCGACCGTGGCCTTCGAAGTCGAGCGTCTGGCGGCTGTTGTACTGCGCGCGAAACACGTTCTGGATGTGCTGGAACTCGCGCAGTTCCTGCACCTGCGGCGGCGGCGCCTGCGGCGGCGCAGGCGGCGCGGCGCAGGCGGCGAGGACGGCGAGCAGCGGCAGGGCGCAGACGGGGTGCTTCATGGCGTGGCGCTAGCAAGGTCCGTGCCGGCAGCCGCGACTCACGAACCGAGCCGCAGCCGCAGGCCGTTGGTCAGCGCGAAGGGTACGGCCGCGGCGGGGGCGAGGTCGACCAGCAAGCCCTGGGCGAACAGGTCCTGGCCCAGCAACGGCGGGGCGAACGGCGTCGCGTACGGCAGCGCCACCGGGCCGGCGCCGGTCCACATGCCGGCGTAGAGGCCGACGTTCGGCTGCGCGGTGTCGAGCAGCAGTTCGCCCGGCTGGCCGGGGGCCATGCCGAAGCCCGGCAGTGGTATGCCGCATGGCGCGCCCGGCGCCTGGCCGAGGCCGAGGAACACGAACACCGCGGTGCTGCCCGGGCCCTGCGACGCCAGCGGGTTGTCGGCGGCGAGCGCCACAGTGGTCCCGAGGGCCGGCCGGCCGGCGGCGACGAGGCTGTTGGCCGGGTTGCTGCACCCGATCGCGGTCGCGGTGGCCAGCGTCACGCCGAGGTTGCCGGCGACGTCCACCGCCGCGCCGTAGACGTCGGCAGCGCCGCTGCGCTGGTCGGTCCAGGCGAGCAGGCTCGTGCCGCTCGACGTGCTGGCGACCCCGAGCCGCAGCTTGTCGCTGGGGAACGAACTGGCGACCACGGGCGCGTGCCGCTGGCCGCCGGCCGCGTCGACGCCGAACACCTGCACCGACTTGCGCAGCAGGCCCAGGTCCTCGACCAGCACGGCCGCCGCCATGCCGTCGCCGACGCGCGCCGCCACCGGCGCGAACTTCACCACCGTGTTGATCGGCAGCAGGCTGACGCCGGTCGCGCCCCACTGGCGGTTGCCGAGCGCGTCGATCGACTGCGCGCCGAGGCCCCACGTCGTCTGCGCGGTGTTGCGTTCGTTCCACGCCACCTGGATCGACTGCGTCGCCGGCTGCCAGACGATCGCCGGGTCGAACTTCGAGTTGGCGTTCGTCGACACGTCGACGCCGTTGTGGGGGAAGACCTCGACGCCGGCGGCGGTGACGCGCTGCACGCGCGCCGAGAACGCCGTGCCGACGGCGAAGTGCCACGCGAAGATGGCGCCGCCCTGGCCGTCGGAGGCGATGCGCGGATCGAAGGCGATCGGCAGGCTCACCTGGTCGAACACCGGCAGGCGCACGCCGCCGTTCCACAGCGGCTGGCCGAGCGCGTCGAACTTCTGCGCATGCAGATGCTTCGCGGCCGAGAACGACGTGGCGCGCACCCAACTGACGACGACCGAGCCGTCGAGCGGCGACGCCGCGACCGGGCGCGCCCACGCCGGCGACTGGCCGGTGTCGCCCGGGATCGCGACGCCGTCGCCCGGGAAACGCGGCGCGCCGGCGACGTCGAGCCGCTGCATCTGGATCGTGCGCGTGCCAGAGTTCGACCACACGAACACGAAGTCGCCGTCGCCGGCCTCGCAGACGCGCGGGTTGCCGTCGAAGTCGACGTTGTTCGACAACGTCACGCCGTTGGCGCCCCACGCCTGCGTGCCCGCCGGGGTGACGCGGTAGGCGTAGACGTCGAGGTCGCCGCCGGCGCGCGTGTCGGTGAACGTCAGCACGCAGTGGCCGAAGCGGTCGCCGATCAGGTCCCAGTCGATCAACGACGTCGACTGCGGGTTGTTGCTGACCAGGATGCCGCCGTGCTGCCACTGCTCGACGCCGGCGGCGTCGAAGCGCTGCAGCCAGACGGCGTAGCCGCCGTTGCGGTTGTCGAACCAGCCGACGTAGCAGCCGCCGTCCGGCGTCGCCGCGATCTTGTTGACGACCTGGTCGTTGGCGAAGTCGCCGATCGGCAGGTTGGGAGACGAGGTCGTCGGCCACTGCGCAGGCGCGGCGGCGACGAGGAGCAGGGTGGGGGCAAGGCAGGTGGGACGCCGCATCGGCGCGATGGTAGGGGCCGGCGCGAGCCTGTCGACCGCCCCCGGCGCGGCGCTGCTCCTTGACCGAGCGCCCGCGGTGCAACATCCTGCGGGTTCGATGTTCGATTCGCTCGCCACTGCGCTCGGCAAGGCCTACCGCTCGATCGTGGGCCAGAAGGTCCTGACCGAGGCCAACGTCGACGAAGGCATCCGCGCCGTCCGCACGGCCCTGTTGGAAGCCGACGTCAACTTTCAGGTCGCCAAGGAATTCGTCGCCGACGTGCGCCAGCGCGTGCTCGGCCAGAAGGTCGTCGAGTCGGTCGAGCCCGGCCAGCAGTTCGTCAAGTGCTTCCACGACGCGCTGACTGAACTGCTCGGCGGCCAGCAGACCGGCCTGCCGGTGTCGCCGCGTTCGCCGCTCGTGCTGATGATGTGCGGCCTGCAGGGCAGCGGCAAGACGACGACGTGCGCCAAGCTGGCGCTGTGGCTGCGCAAGAACAAGAAGAAGAACCCGCTGCTCGTCGCCGCCGACCTGCAGCGTCCGGCCGCCGTCGACCAGCTGCAGAGCCTCGGCAAGCAGCTCGGCATCGCCGTCTACGCCGAACCGACCAACAAGCGCCCGCCGGACGTCTGCAAGGCCGGCGTCGAGTTCGCGAAGGCGCGCGGCCACGACGTCGTGATCCTCGACACCGCCGGCCGCCTGCACGTCGACGAGCCGCTGATGCAGGAGGTGCAGCAGGTGCACGCGCTGTGCCAGCCCGACGGCGTGCTGCTGGTCTGCGACGCGATGCTGGGCCAGGACGCCGTCAACTCGGCGAAGGCCTTCCACGAGCGCCTGCCGCTGCACGGCCTGATCCTGACGAAGGTCGACGGCGACGCCCGCGGCGGCGCGGCGCTGTCGATCGTCAAGGTCACCGGCCGGCCGATCCTGTTCGCGGGCGTCGGCGAGAAGCCCGACGACCTGGAGGAGTTCGATCCGTCGCGCATGGCCGGCCGCATCCTCGGCATGGGCGACGTCGTCGGCCTCGTCGAGAAGGCGCAGTCGGTGATCGACGAGCGCGAAGCCGAGGCGGCGGCGAAGAAGCTGCAGAAGGGCCAGTTCAACTTCGAGGACTTCCTCGCGCAGTTGAACATGATCAAGAAGCTCGGCCCGCTGAAGAAGGTGCTCGGCATGCTGCCGGGCATGGGCTCGATGATGAAGGACGTCGACCTCGACGACGCGCCGATGAAGCGCATCGAGGCGATGATCCAGTCGATGACGCCGCGCGAGCGCCAGCGGCCGGACATGATCGACCTGCCGCGCCGCCGCCGCATCGCCGCCGGCTCGGGCAACCACCTCGACGCCGTCAACGGCCTGATCAAGCAGTTCAAGCAGATGCAGGACCTGATGAAGAAGCTCGGCAAGGGCGGCGGTTTCCCCGGCATGCCCGGTGGCATGGGGGGGCTCGGCGACCTGATGGGCGGCGGCATGGGTGGTTTGGGCGGCATGGGCGGGCTCGGCGGCATGGGCGGCCGGCCGCCGCGCGGCTTCCCCGGCGGCGGCTTTCCGGGGTTTCCGGGCGGCCGCAGGCGCTGATGCCGGGCGCGAAACCGCGTCCGGCAACGGAAAATCCGCTGGCGCAGGGCGGCCGTCTCTGCTTGGATTCTCGCCCCTTTCGCCGCTCCTGACGTACGGAGACAGTTTCCCTTGGCAGTCACGCTTCGCCTCAAGAGATTTGGACGCCTCAACCACCCGACCTACCGCGTGGTGGCCACCGACCCGCGTTTCCCGCGCGATGGTCGCATCATCGAGGCGCTCGGTTACTTCCTGCCCCTGATGCCCCGCGCCCAGGAGCAGGTCAAGCTCAACGCGGAGCGCATCCAGTACTGGCTGTCGGTCGGCGCCAAGCCGTCGGACACCGTCGCGCAGATGATCGAGAAGGCCGGCATGAAGGTGCCGACCACGAAGAAGGCCGAGCGCGCGAAGAGCAAGGGCAAGCCTGCGGCGTTCGTCGCGCCGAAGAAGAAGGTGCGCAAGCCGAAGGCTCAGCGCCGCGCCGAGAAGGCCGCGCGCGCCGCGACCGCCAAGAAGTGACCTGCCGCGCGGCGCTTCGACCGCGGCGGCGACGCCGTGGTCGCTGCCTGCGCCGTGGCCACGCCGGTTCGTCCTGCAACCCTTCTGCATGCCCGATGAGGCCCCGGTGACGACGAAGAAGAAGCCGAAAACCGCGAACGCACCGGAGGCGCCGCCCGACCCGCGCCAGCCGTTGGCGCCGACCGAGGAGCACTTCGACGCGACGCTCATGGCCCTCAAGGCCGTGCTCGCCGACGTGCCGCCGCCGCCGCCGCCCGCCGAGGGCCAGCCGCCCGCTGCGCTCGACCTCGTCGACGCCGTGCTGCACATGTACTTCGCCGACGGCCTGCCGTGCGGCTACGGTCAGGAAGCGCGCCGCCGCATCGCGGAGGGTTTCGTCGATCGCAACGAGTTCCGCGTCACCGAGGCTTTCGAGGTCGAGGACCTGCTGCGCGACCTGCCGATCCCGCGCCTGTTCGATCGCTGCCTCGCCGTCCGCGACTCGGTGGCGCAGATCTACAACGACCAGAACGGCGTGCAACTTGGCTTCCTGCGCGACGCCGGCATCGGCGACCGCAACACGTTCTTCCAACGCGTGCCGGCGCTGCAGACGCACGTCGTGCACTTCCTGACGACGGTGCTGAACCTCGAGGAAGTGCTGTTCTCGGACAAGTCGACGGTCCGCGCGCAGCAGCGCTTGGGCTGGGAAGGTCCGGCCGCCAACAAGTTCGTCGACGAGGCGCGCGCGCTGCTCAAGCCCTACGGCTACCTGTCGCTCGACGTCGGCCCGAACCTGCCGGGCCAGAAGGTCAACCTCGCGCACGAGCTGTCGCCGGCCTGCCTGCTGATGCGCCTCGCGCCGGCGGGCAAGCGCCGCGCCGCGAACTGAACGACCCGCGCCGAGCGACCGCCGAGCGTGGTCGCTGACGCTGCCGCCAGGGCGCCGGCGACCGATCGACCCGTCGGCGTCGCGCCGCGCGACCCGCAGGATCTCGCGCGCGGCGCGCCAGCGACCGCGGCTACCATGGCGACGGAGTGAGCGACCTCGACCTGTTCCTGGCTTCGACCTCGCCGCGGCGGCGGGACCTGTTGACGCAAGCGGGGCTGCGCTTCGCGCTCTGCGCGCCGGGGCCGGAGTACGAGGCCGGCGGCGACGAGCACGTCGGCGCGCCCGGGGAGCCGCTGCGGCTCGCGGTCGAGCGGGCGACCCGCAAGGGCATGGGGGCTTCGTCGCCCGATCCGCGCCTGCCGGTGCTCGCGGTCGACACCGTCGTCGATCTCGATGGCCAGGAACTCGGCAAGCCGCGCGACGTCGCCGAGGCCGAGGCCATGCTGCGCGTGCTCGCCGGCCGCCGGCATCGCGTGCACACCGCGCACTTCCTGCACCACCTCGCTTCGGGCCACACCGGCCTCGCCGTCGCCAGCGCCGAAGTGGAGTGCGGGCTGCCTGCCGCCGCCGAACTGCAGCGCTACCTCGCCTCCGGACAGTGGCGGGGCAAGGCGGGCGGCTACGGCGTCCAGGACGATGCGCAATCGTTCTTTCGCGTCGTCAGCGGCCGCTTCGACACCGTAGTCGGCCTGTCCGTGGCGGCCGTGCGCGATCTGCTGGCGCGCCTGCGGGCCGCCCGATGAACGCGCCGGCGCGCACGCTCGCGCTGCGCCTGCTCGGCGCGGCCGTGATGGCGGCGGTGGGGTTGTACGCGCTGCACCGCGCCGCGAGCGCGAGCGCGGCCGAGGCTGCCGCCGCGGCGGCGGCACAGGCCGCACAGCGTCGCAGCGAGTCGGCGCCCGATCCGGTCGAGCAGCTCGGCTTCCCGCTGCCGGCATCGGCCGCGCCGATCCTCGTCGCCAGCGGCCTGCAGGCGCTCGCGCCGGATGCCGCCCCCGTGGTCGAAGTGCTCGGCGACGGCTCGCTGGCGCTGCGGCGCCCGGCGACGCCATTTGCCGGACCGCTCGCGCCGCGGCGGGCGGCGGCGATCGTCGTGCCCAGGGGGCGACTCGCCGCCTGGTCGCCCGCCGCCCGCGCCGCCTTCACCGCTGCCATCGGTGCGTTGGCGGCCGACCGCCCGGTGCCCGCCGGGCAGGTGCAGGTCGTCGATGCCCCGATCGCCGCCGCCGAACTCGCCGCCCTGCTCACCTGGATTTGGTGACGTTTCGCGAGCGGCGCGCGAGGGGTGGGCCAGCGGAACGTGCGCATGGGCGCACACCGGCTGTTGACGGGCCGCCGTCCGCCCCTACACTCCTCGCCCCACTTGGCGCGCCGACCCGGCGTCGCCGCCCGTCATGCAAGCCGACATCCATCCCAAGTACGTCGAGTGCGCGGTGACCTGCGCCTGCGGCAACAAGTTCACGACCCGCTCGGTCAAGTCCGAGATCCGCACCGACATCTGCTCGGCGTGCCATCCGTACTTCACTGGCGCGCAGAAGTTCGTCGACACGGCCGGCCGCGTCGACAAGTTCCGCAAGCGCTACGGCAAGGCCGAGGCGAAGGCCTAGGTGGGTGAGGGGGTCGCCGCTGTGCGACCTCCCGCCGCGCGACCCGCACCCGCCGGTACGTCGGCGGCAGGATCGGCGTGACCGCGCTCCGTCCCAAGATCCAGCAGAAGCTCGACGGGCTCGCAGCCCGCGTGCAAGAGCTGCTCGCGCAAGCTGCCGATCCGAAGGTGCTGGAGCGCCCGGAGCGGTTGGCCGCGCTCAACAAGGAACTCGGCCTCGCCACGCCCGTGGTCGCGCTCTACCGCGACTACCAGAAGCTGGTGCAGGAGATCGCCGACTGCGAGGCGATGGCGGCGGGCGCCGACCGCGACTTCGCCGACCTTGCCGCCGCCGAATTGCCCGACCTGCGCGCCCGCCTGCAGCCGGCCATCGACGGCCTCGTCGACGCGCTGCTCGCCGAGGACGGTGACGACCGCCGCGACTGCATCGTCGAGATTCGTGCCGGCACCGGCGGCGAGGAAGCGGCGTTGTTCGCGCGCGACCTCTGCACGCTCTACCAGCGTTATGCCACTCGCATGGGCTGGTCGTTCGAGCCGATGGACGCCACGCCCGCCGAGCAGGGCGGCTTCAAGGAGATCGTGTTCGCGCTGCGCGGCAGGAACGTCTTCGCCGCGATGCAGTTCGAGTCGGGCGGCCACCGCGTGCAGCGCGTGCCGGAGACCGAGGCCAAGGGCCGCGTGCACACGTCCGCGGCGACGGTCGCCGTGCTGCCCGAGGTCGAGGAGGTCGAGATCCGCATCGACGACAAGGACCTGCGCGTCGACACCTACCGGTCGAGCGGCGCGGGCGGCCAGCACGTCAACAAGACCGAGTCCGCGGTGCGCATCACGCACATCCCGACCGGCACCGTCGTCGCCTGCCAGGAAGAGCGCAGCCAATTGAAGAACCGCCAGCGGGCGATGGCCCTGCTGCGCTCGCGCATCTACGACGCGCAGAAGCGCGCCGTCGACGCCGCGCGCGCCGCCGAGCGCAAGGAGCAGGTCGGCAGCGGCGACCGCAGCGACCGCATCCGCACCTACAACTTCCCGCAGGACCGGCTGTCCGACCACCGCATCAACCGCAACTTCTCGCTGGCCCATGTGATGGAGGGCAAGCTCGATCCGGTGGTGCAGGCCCTGCAGGCCGACGCGCGCGAGCGCCGCATCGAGTCGCTGTAGGTCGGCGACCGCGGCGCGCGGCATGGTCCGGCGGGGCCCCTTGGCCCGTTGCCGCCGCGGATTCCCCGCCCCGTCTGAACCGTCGCGCGGCTCCCGCCGTAGTGCCGGGCGCAGCCCGGATTCCTGCGTGACTGGCGGCGTCGCTTGCGCCACGATCCCGCAGCCTCGGACCCCGTACCCTCTCGCTATCCGACTGGAGTCGACACGATGACCGATACCGCGCCCCAAGACCTCACGACGCTCGAACCCCTGGAGCCGATCAGCGCGCCCGCGGCGGACGCGGCCGCCGGTCCGGGCACGGCGGATGCGATGCTGATGGCGATGCGCTCGGGCCTGCCCGCCCCGGCGTACAACCCGTACTGCCGCGACGTCAGCTTCTACCGCTTCCTGTTCGCCGGCGTCGTCATGTTCGCCGGCTGCATGATGCCGATCAGCGCCGATCTGACGCGCTCCGGCTTCACGACGATGAGCGGCGGCGTCTACACGCTGATCGCCGTCGCGATGGTCTGGTCGTGGTGGGCGTCGATCGCCAACAACCGCCCGGTCGGCCTCAAGTGGCTGCTGTTCGCGGCGGCGCCGCTGATCGGCAGCGTCATGCACCTGATGGCCTTCGACCCGACGGCTGCGCTCGAAGCAGCGGACAAGGCCGGCTGGCTCAAGAAGGACGGGTTCACGTGTTCGGACTCGTGGGCCGGCCTGTTCAAGGACATGGGCGGCGCGATCATGAAGGACGCCGCGGCCGGCGTGCGCGTCGAGGGCTTCTGGCGCCTGCTGGGTGTCGGCAACGTCTTCGTGTTCCTCGGCGCGCTGATGGCCGAACTCGGCTTCCTCGGCGGCATCGTCGGCGGCGCCAAGAAGAACAAGGCGGACACCAAGGCCAAGATGCAGGCCTCCTCCGAGCGCAAGCGCAAGTGAGCGCGGTGCGGTGAGCACGCCGACGCCGAGCAGCGCCGGCGACGCGCCGGCGCACACCGTGTTGAGCGTGCTGCGCGGCGCCGAGTCGTGGCTGCACAAGCGCGGCGTCGACGCGCCCAAGCGTTCGGCCGAGTTGCTGCTCGGCCACGTGCTCTCCCTGAGCCGCCTGCAGCTCTACCTCGCCCACGATCGGCCGATGGACGAGCGCGAGCGCGCGGCGATGCGCGCGCTGCTGCTGCGCCGCGGGGAAGGCGAACCGGTCGCCTACCTGCTCGGCACTTGGAGCTTCCGCGGGCTCGAACTGGCCGTGTCGTCGGCGACGCTGATCCCGCGCCCCGAGACCGAGGAGGTCGTCGGGCACGCACTGGAGCGCCTGCCGACCGGCGGCGTCGCGCTCGACCTCGGCGCCGGCAGCGGCGCGATCGCGGTGTCGCTCGCCGTCGCGCGCCCCGACGCGCGCGTCGTCGCCGTCGACGTCAGCGCCGACGCGCTCGCCGTCGCCGCCCGCAACGTCGCGCGCCATGGCCTCGGCGAGCGCGTGGCGCTGCGCCAGGGCGCGTGGTGGGCGCCGGTCGCCGACGGCGAGCAGTTCGACCTCGTCGTCAGCAACCCGCCCTACATCGATCCGCAGCGTCCCGACGGCCTCGCCGCCGACGTCGCCGCGTACGAGCCCGCGCTGGCCCTGTTCAGCGCGCCGGGCGACGCGGCGTCGTGCTACCGCGCGATCGTCGCCGGCCTGGAGCGCCATCTGCGCTCCGGCGGGTGGTTCGTCGCCGAGACCGGCGTCGGGGCCAGCGGGCCGGCGCTCGCGCTGCTCGGCGACCAGCCGTTCCTGGCGGACGTCCGATTGCTGCCCGACCTCGCGGGCATCGGGCGCGTCCTCGTGGCGCAGCGCCGCTGACGCGCGCTGCCTGCGGGGTCGCCGACGCGGGCCGCGCCGGCGCGGTCGGTCAGACCTTCTTGCCCTTGGCGACGTAGTTGCGCAGGGCGGCCTTGGTGACCGGCGGCACGTCGGTGAAGTAGACCGCGAGGTCGTAGACGCGCTTGCCCTTGTCGTCGGTCGTCGGCTCGCAGCGCACCACGGCGCCCTTGACGGCGTGGCGCTCGGTCGCGCCGGGGAGCGCGAAGTCGAGGCCGACCAGGGTCATCTCCGGCACTTCGTGGATGGAGAGGCAGGCGAGACCGATCTCGGAGATGTCCCGCAGCATCGCCGGTTCGGCGTCGGGCTTGTTCGAGATCCGGACCGGAAAACTCGCGGCGGCGCGGGCGGCGCGGCGCCGTTCGGCATGTGGGGACGGCGAGGTCACGGGAAACGAGATTAGCGTATTTTGCCCCGCGGTCTAGGATGCGGCCTCAACGTCTTCCCGCCTTGGGACAGGCAGGCGGTCCCGCAGCAACGAGCATCGAGAGCACCCGTGGCCAACTTCAACAAAGTCATCCTCCTCGGCAACCTGACCCGCGACGTCGAACTCCGGCACACCCAGAGCGGCCAGGCGCTCGCCAAGTTCGGCATGGCGATCAACCGCAAGTGGTCGCAGAACGGCGAGCAGAAGGAGTCGACCTGCTTCGTCGACCTCACCGCCTGGGGCCGTCAAGCGGAAGTGCTGCAGCAGTACGTGAAGAAGGGCAGCCAGTTGTTCGTCGAGGGCCGCCTCGAGTACTCGACCTGGGAGTCGCCCGAGGGCGGCAAGCGCAACAAGCTCGAGGTCGTGGTCGAGAACTTCCAGTTCGTCGGCGGCGGCCGCGCGGCCGGCGGCGGCGGTGAGGAAGGCGGCGGTGGTGGCTACGAGCGCCGCAGCGGCGGCGGTGGCGGTGGTCGCCGGGCACCGGCCCAGCAGGAAGGCGCGGCGGGCGGCGGCGGTGGCGGCGGTGGTGGTGGTGGCGGCGGCGGCGACGTCGACTACGGCGACATCCCGTTCTGATCGCGTCCGATCGGCCGCGCGCCGCACCGCGCGCCTGCGGCGAGATGGCCGCAGCGAGCTGGACGCGGTGAATTGGCCGCGGCGCTCGCGGTGACTCTCAGCCCTTCTTCGCCGCCGGCGCTGCGCCCTTCGGCGCGGCCTTCGCCTGCGCCTTCTGCCAGCTGTCCTTCAGCCCGACCGTGCGCAGGAACACCGGCGCGCCGGGGCGACTGTCCTTGCTGTCGCAGCAGAAGTAGCCGATGCGCTCGAACTGGAAGCGCTCGCCGCCCTTCGCCTCGCCGAGGCTCGGCTCGAGCTTGGCGCGCACGGTGCGCACGCTGTGCGGGTTGAGCAGCTTCAGGAAGTCGCCGCCGTCGGCGCTGGCCGGATCGGGCGACGTGAACAGGTGCTCGTAGACGCGCACCGCGGCGTCGATCGCGTCGGCGGCGGACACCCAGTGGATCGTGCCCTTAACCTTGCGGCCGTCGGGCGCGTTGCCGCCCTTGGTCGCCGGGTCGTAGGTGCAGTGGATCGCCGTGATCGCGCCGGCGGCGTCCTTCTCGACCGACGTGCAGGTGACGAACCAGCCGCAGCGCAGGCGCACCTCGCGGCCGGGCGCGAGGCGGAAGAAGTCCTTCGGCGGGTTCTCCATGAAGTCGTCGCGCTCGATCCACAGCTCGCCGCGGAACGGCAGCGTGCGGACGCCGGCGGCCGGATCCTCGGGGTTGTTCGCCGCCTCGACCCGTTCGACGTGGCCGGCCGGCCAGTTGTCGATCACCAGCTTGACCGGATCGAGCACCGCCATGCGGCGCTGCGCGTGCTTGTTGAGCCAGTCGCGCACGAAGAACTCGAACAGGCCGATCTCGTGCGTGCTGTTGAACTTGGCCACCCCGACGTGCTTGCAGAACGCGACGAGCGCCTCGGGCGGCACGCCGCGCCGGCGCAGGCCGCGCAGCGTCGGCATGCGCGGGTCGTCCCAGCCCTGCACGTGCCCGCCCTCGACCAGCTGCAGCAGCTTGCGCTTGCTGGTCAGCATGTACTCGATGTTCAGGCGCGCGAACTCGATCTGCTGCGGCTTGTAGATGCCGAGCGCGTCGCAGAACCAGTCGTACAGCGGCCGGTGGTGCTCGAACTCCAGCGTGCACAGCGAGTGCGTGATGCCTTCGATCGAGTCGCTCTGGCCGTGCGCCCAGTCGTACATCGGGTAGATGCACCACGCGTCGCCGGCGCGCTGGTGGTGCATGTGCCGGATGCGGTACATGACCGGGTCGCGCAGGTTGAGGTTCGGGTGCGCCATGTCGATCTTGGCGCGCAGCACCTTGGCGCCGTCCTTGAACTCGCCCGCCTTCATGGCGCGGAAGAGCCGCAGGTTCTCGGTCGGCGCGCGGTCGCGGCATGGGCTGTTCGTGCCCGGCGCCGTCAGCGTGCCGCGGCTGGCGGCGATGGCGTCGGCGTCCTGGTCGTCGACATAGGCGAGGCCCTTCTCGATCAGCTGCTCGGCCCACGCGTACAGCTGGCCGAAGTAGTCGGCCGCGTAGTACATCGCGTCCCACTGGAAGCCGAGCCAGCGCACGTCTTCCTTGATGGCATCGACGTACTCCTGGTCCTCGGCGGCCGGGTTGGTGTCGTCCATGCGCAGGTTGCAGCGGCCGCCGAACTCCTGCGCGATCGAGAAGCCGACGGTGATCGCCTTGGCGTGGCCGATGTGCAGGTAGCCGTTGGGCTCCGGCGGGAAGCGGGTGACCACCTGCTTCACCTTGCCGCTCTCCAGGTCCGCGCGGATGCGGTCGCGGATGAAGTCGGAGGCGGGGGTGGCGGCGTCGTTGGCGTTGGTCATCGGCGGCGGTCGTGGCGCGGCCGCGCACGATCGCCCGCGCCGCGGCCGAATGCAATGCGACTCGGGCCGCTGCCGGCGCCGCGCGGTCGCTATGCTCGCGCCGACCGATGACGGCCGGCAGCGCGCACAAGCAACCGGAGGCCCGCGACCCGCTGGCGTTCCTGCCGCGCCTCGACCGCCACAAGCCGCGCTGCGGCCCGGTCGCGCCGTCCCGCGCATCGCGCTGGCGCGCGCTCGTGCTGGTCGCCGTGCACGTCCTGATCGGCGCCCACGTCGTGCACTGGTTGCTCACGGGCCGCACGCTGACGCCCGTCGAGCCGTCGGAGGCCATGCAGACGGTCGAGGAAGGCGCGATCAACGCCGGCTTCGTGCTGTTCCTCGCGCTGATCGGCCTGACGCTCGTCTTCGGCCGCTTCTTCTGCGGCTGGGCCTGCCACGTCGTCGCGCTGCAGGACCTTTGCGCGCACTGGCTCGGCAAGCTCGGCGTCCGGCCGCGGCCGCTGCGCTCGCGCCTGCTGGTGCTGGCGCCGTGGGCCGTCGCCGGCCACATGTTCCTGTGGCCGCACGTCGAGCACTGGCTCGGCCACCGCGAACTGCCCGACCCGTCGACGTGGCAGTGGCGGCTGCAGACCGACGATCTGTGGCGCACGTTCCCCGGCCCGGTCATGGCCGTCGGCACGTTCCTGGTGGTCGGCTTCCTGATCGTCTGGTGGCTCGGCGCCAAGGGCTTCTGCACGCACGGCTGCCCGTACGGCGCCGTGTTCGCGCTCGCCGACCGCTTCGCGCCCGTGCGCATCGTCGTCAGCACGTCGTGCGACGCCTGCGGCCACTGCACCGCCGTCTGCACCAGCAACGTGCGCGTCCACGAGGAGGTGGCCAAGCACGGCCAGATCGTCGACCCCGGCTGCATGAAGTGCCTCGACTGCGTGTCGGTGTGCCCGAAGGACGCGCTGTCGGTCGGCTTGGCGCTGCCCAAGCCCTTTGCGACGAGCCAGCAGCGCATCGCCGCCCGCGCCGACTTCACGTGGCCGGAGGAAGTGGCGCTCGCCATCGTCGCGTTCGCCACCGCGCAGTGGGGCTTCCGCGGCGCGTGGTTCGGCGAGGGCGTGCCGTTCCTGATGGCCGTCGGCCTCGGCGCGATCACGGCGGTGTTCGCCCTGCTGGCGTGGCGTCTCGTGCGCGCGCGCGACGTCGCCTTCCAGCACCGCGAACTCAAGCGCCACGGCGCGCTGCTGCCGGCCGGCCGCTTTGCGCTGCTGGCGATCGCCGGCTGGCTGCTGTTCACCGCCCACACCGGCTGGGGCAAGCATCTGCGCGACGGGGCGCTCGACGCCGCACGCGAGCCCGTGCGCGCGTCGTTCTACCAGACCGGACCGGTGGCCGCCGCCGACCTGCAGCACGCGCTCGCCGGCGTCGAGGCAGCGCGCGCTTCTGCGCTCGGCGACGAGCCGCTGCTGCGCGAGGTTGGGGCGCTGCTGCTGCGCGGGCTGGGCCGCCACGTCGACGCCGAGAAGGAACTGCTGGCGATCCGCGGCGACGCGCCGACGCTCGGGCTGCCGGAGGCCAACCTCGCGCTCGCGGCGTACTGCATGGATCCGCGCCGCCAGCGCTTCGACGACGCCCGCGCGCTCGTCGCGCAGGCGCTGCGAACGCAACCCGACAACGGCGTCGCCAAGCTGCTGCAGCAGCGGCTCGACGAGCTGCCGCAGGCGACGAAGTGAGCGCGACGCTGCACCTCGTCGGCCCGGGCCACGTCGGCCGCAGCTTCCTGCGCCAGCTCGCCTCGCTGCCGGTGCGCGTCGTCGCCGTCAGCGACGCGTCGGCCACCGCCTACGCCCGCGATGGCCTGCCGCTCGATGCGCTGTGCGCGCACAAGGCCGCCGGCCGTTCGCTGGCCGACTGGCCGGGCGCTGAGCGCATCCCGACCGACGTCGCGCTGCGCGTCGTCGCCGCGGACGTCGTCGCCGACGCGACGCCGACGCGCGAGGCCGAAGCCGACGCCGCGGTCGCGCGCGCGCTGCTGGCGCTGCGCCTTGGCGGGCGCGTCGTGCTGTCGGCGAAGAATGCGCTGGCGGCGGCGGCGACGTCGCTGCTGCTCGGCCCGTTCGCCGACCGCGTCGGCGTCGACGGCGTTCTCGGCGGCGCCGGCGCGGCGATCGTCGCCGACCTCGCCGACCTGCGCGCCCGCTGCCGCGGCGTCGCCATCGTCGGCAACGTCACGACCACCGTGCTGGCGCTGGCGTTCGAGCGCGGCCTGTCGGTGGCCGCCGGCATCGCCGACGCGCAGGCGCGCGGCCTGCTGGAGCCCGACCCGACGCTCGACCTCGACGGCAGCGACGCCGCCACCAAGTTGCGCGCCGTGTGGGGCGCCGTGTTCGGCGCGCCGGCTGGCCCGGTGCCGGTGGCTGCCGCGGTCGCGCGCGAGGACGTGCGCGGACTCGACGTCGCGGCCTTGCGCGCCCGCGCCGACCGCGGCGCGACCACGCGCCTTGTCGGTCGGGGCGACCGGGTCGGCAACCTGTGTGTTCGCTTCGAGGAACTGCCCGCCGGTTCGCCGCTGGCGGTGCCACCCGACCGCGTCGCCTACGGCTTCGAGTTGCCGGACGGCCTGCGCGTGCACGTCGGCTTCGGCGTCGGCTACGACCAGACCGCCGCCGCGATGGTGCGCGACGTGGCGCGCCTGCTCGCCGTGGCGCAATCGTGACGCGGCGGAATTCCTCCTTCGCCGGCGCGGCTGTGCTGCGGGCCGCGTAGCGTGCGCGCCGCCCTGCCCGCCCGGCACGTCTCCGTCCGCCTCTCCCGTCCGATGATCCATCCCACGGCCTGCGTCCACCCGTCCGTCGTCCTGCCTGCCGATGCCGACGTCGGCGAGTTCGCCGTGGTCGAGGCGGGCGTGGCCGTCGGCGGCGGCTGCCGCATCGGCGCGCACGCCGTGGTCCGCGCCGGCAGCGAACTCGGCGACGGCGTCGTCGTCGACAGCTTCGCGGTCGTCGGCGGCGCGCCGCAGATGCGCGCGGCCGTGCCGGCGGCGGGACGGGTGCGCATCGGCGCGCGCACCGTGCTGCGCGAAGGCGTCACGGTCAACCGGCCGACGCAGCCCGAAGGCGTCACCAGCGTCGGCGCCGACTGCATGCTGATGGCCAACAGCCACGTCGGCCACGACTGCGCCATCGGCGATGGCGTGACGCTGGCCAACAACGTGATGCTCGCCGGCCACGTCCACATCGGCGACGGCACGTTCGTCGGCGGTGGCGCCGGCGTGCACCAGTTCGTGCGCATCGGCAGCGGCGCGATGGTCGGCGGCAACGCCTCGATCTCCTACGACGTGCCGCCGTACGCGATCGCCGCGGAGCGCAACCAGATCCACGGCCTCAACGTCGTCGGCCTGCGCCGCAGCAAGATGGCGCACGGCGCCATCGCCGACCTCAAGCGCTGCTACCACGCCGTCTACGCCGGCCCCGGCGACCTGCGCGCCCGTGTCGCCGGCCTCATGCAGCAGCAGCGCGTCGGCGCGATGGAGCCGGGTCAGCGGTTCCTGCAGTTCTTCGCCGGCGGCAAGCGCGGCTTCTGCCGGCCGCGGCTGCGCGGCAGCGCCGAGTCGATCGCCGTCGCCGACTGACCGTCGGCCGGTCGCTGGCCGCCACTTCGTCGCTGGCCGCCACTTCGCCAGCGCCTCGTCAGCGCCGCGCCAGCCGTCAGCTGGCGCGCCGCGGCGCGACCAGCGCCACGAGCAACCCCGAGCCGACGCACGCGAACGCGCCGATCAGATTGTACCAGAGGTAGGCGACGTGCATCGTCGCGTCGACGGCGAAGGTGACGCACAGGCCGACGAGCAGGCCAGCGCTCGCGGCGGCGCCGCCGGCGCGCGGCGCGAACAGCGCCAGCAGGAACACGCCGAGGATGCTGCCGTAGAACAGCGAGCCGAACTGGTTGACCTGCTCGAGCAGCGGCCGATCGCCGAGGAAACTCGCCACCGACGTCGCTGCGAGGCCCCAGAACGCCATCACCATGCGGCTGGTGCGCAGCGCCCGCTCCTCGGCGAGGCGCGGTTGCAGCCAGCGCTGCCAGACGTCGACCATCGTCGCCGAGGTCAGTGAGCTCAGCGCGCCGGCGGCGCTGCTGACCGCGGCGGCGAAGATCGCCGCGATCATCAGGCCGAGCAGGGGCTTGGGCACCTCGCGGAACAGGTAGTCCGGGAAGACGTAGTTGACGTCCTTCTTGCTGCCGAGCGCCGCGCGCGCGTCGGCCTGCGCTCGCTGCGCGTCGACGACGGCCTGCTGGTAGGTGGCGAGCGTCGCAGGCTCGTCGCTGCCGGCGGCGATCTGCCGCATCGCCGTGGCGCGCTGCGCCGTCGCCGCCGCGTGCGCCGCCGCCGCCGCGTCGAAGCGCGCCCGCGCGTCGGGGGCCAGCGCCTCGGCCTTGGCCGGGTCGGCGGGGTGGAACAGCAGCGGCTCCTTCGCGAGCGCGTGGTGCACGTACAGCAGGCCGCCGAGCAGCAGCACCAGCAGTTGCAGCGGGATCTTGGTGAACGCCGACAGCAGCAGCGCGCGGCGCGAGGCGTCGGCGGAGCGGCTCGACAGCAGGCTCTGCACCTGCACCTGGTCGCAGCCGAAGTAGCTGAGGAACAGGAACAACGTGCCGAACAGGCCGGTCCACAGGTTGTACTCGTCGGCCCAGAACGAGCCGGCCTTGGCCGCGGGCTCGAAGGCGGGGGCGAGCGACCACTGCGGATTCGCGACCTCGACGGCGTTCAATTTGCCGGCCGCGCCCAGCGCCGCGAACACGCCGCCGACGCCGAGTTCACCGACCGTGTCCCACGTCAAGAAGCCGAAGCACGCGACGATGCCGACGACGATGAGGACCATCTGCTTGACGTCGGTCCACACCACGCCGCCGACGCCCCCGAGGACCGTGTACGAGGTCGTGATCGTGCCGACGACGAACACCATCGGCGTGATCGGGATGCCGGTCATCGCCGAGAACACCACCGCCGGCGCGTACAGCACGACGGCGAAGGCAAGGCACCGCGAGACCAGGAAGGCGACGCTGGTCAGCGTGCGCGTCGCCGGCCCAAAGCGCCGTTCCAGCAGTTCGTAGGCGGTCAGGATCGGGTGCTGCCGGTACAGCGGCACGAACCACACGCACAGGATCACCATCGCGAACGGCAGCGCGAAGTAGAACTGCACCCATTCGAGCCCGCCCTGGTAGCCCATGCCGACGCCGCCGATCAGCGTGATCGCCGACAGCTGCGTCGCCATCACCGACAGGCCGGCGGCCCACCACGGGATGCTGCGGCCGGCGGCGAAGAATCCCTCCATCGTGCGCGCGCCCATCGTGCGGCGGACGCCGTCCCAGATGGTGTAGGCGGTGGCCAGCAGAAACACGGTCCAGGCGAGCCAGTTCATCGCGCGCTCCCGAGCGGCACATTGCCGAGCGCGGTCAGCAGCCACAGCAGCGCGATGACGACGAGCGCCAGGACGATCGTCGCCGCGTAGGTCCGTCGCCACGACCCGAGCGGCGGCGGCGGTTCCGGCGTGTCGGCGCGACCGGGCGACGGCGTGGTCTGCATCGCGCCAAGGAGACCGCGGCGGGGCGCTCGGCGCCAGCCGGCAGGCGCGCGCGCCGGCGGTGGCGCGCTCGCGCCCAGGTCCTATGCTGCGCGGCCCGCGATGGACGATCCGATCTACGCCGACCTCAACGCCGCCCAGGCCGCCGCCGTCGCCCACGGCAAGGGCCCGCTGATGGTGCTCGCCGGCGCCGGTTCGGGCAAGACGCGCGTGGTCACGCGCCGCATCGCCCGCCTGCTGCGCGACGGCGTGCGCCCGGGCCAGATCCTGGCGATGACCTTCACCAACAAGGCCGCGGCCGAGATGGCGCGGCGCGTCGAGGAACTCGGCGGCGGCTATGTGCGCGTCGCCACCTTCCATTCGGCGTGCGCGCGCTTCCTGCGCCAGGACGGCCAGCTGCTCGGCTACCCGGCCGACTTCTCGATCTACGACACGCAGGACCGTGACGCGCTGATCAAGGAACTGCTGGAGGACCTCGGGCTGTCGAGCGCGCAGGTCAAGCCGAGCGCGGTGGGGCAGTGGATCAGCAAGCTGAAGAACGCCGCGCTGAAGCCGACCGACATGGGCGGCCGCGACGACATCAGCCGGATCGTCGAGCGCGTCTGGACGCCGTACCACGAGCGCATGCGCAAGGTCGGCGCGATGGACTTCGACGACTTGCTGCTGCTGTTCCTGCAGCTGCTGAAGGAGCACCCCGACGCGGCCGAGCGCTACCGCGCGCGCTACCCGTGGGTGCTGGTCGACGAGTTCCAGGACACCAACCGGGTCCAGTACGACCTGCTCAAGCTGCTGTGCCCGCCGCCGGGCAACCTGTGCATCGTCGGCGATCCCGACCAGTCGATCTACGGCTTCCGCGGCGCCGAGGTGCGCAACATCCTCGACTTCGACCGCGAGTACCCGACGACGACGACCGTGCGGCTGGAGCAGAACTACCGCAGCTCGGCCAACATCCTGCGCGCCGCCGAGTCGGTGATCGCCAACAACACCCAGCGCAAGGACAAGCGCCTGCGCACCGACGCCGCGCCGGGCGCGCCGCTGCTGCGGCTCAAGGCGTCGGGCTCCGACGAGGAGGCGACGACCGTCGTCGACCGCGTGCGGCAGCTGATCGCCGAGGGCGAGCCGGCGGAGCAGATCGCGATCTTCTACCGCGCGCACTGGCTGTCGCGCGGCATGGAACAGGCGCTCAAGGACGCCGGCGTGCCGTACGAGATCGTCGGCGGCCAGTCGTTCTTCGAGCGGCGCGAGATCAAGGACCTGCTCGCGTACCTGCGCGTGCTGGTCAATCCGCTCGACGACGTCAGCATGGTGCGCGTCGCCAACGTGCCGCCGCGCGGGCTCGGCAAGGCCGGCCTGGAGAAGCTGCGCCAGCTCGCGTTCGACCAGGGCATGTCGCTGCGCGAGGCCATCGGCGAGACGGCGTTGCACGGCGACTTCGGGCCCAAGGCCCGCCGCGGCCTCGCCGAACTGGCACAGACGCTGAACGCGGCGCAGCGCGCCGCCGAGCAGGGCGCGCACGCGGCGCTCAAGGTGATCCTCGCCGGCACCGCGTACCTGCAGCACGCGACCAGCTTCGGCGACGCCGAGGACAGCGCGCGCGAGGAGAACATCGCCGAACTGGTCAGCGACACCGTGCAGTTCGACCGCTCGCCGCCCGCCCTGCCGCCTGACGCCGAGGAGGGCGAGCGCGCCGTCGGCCTGCCCGGCTACCTGCAGCACGTCGCCCTGCTGACCTCGGCCGATCGCGCCGACCAGGGGCCGGCGGTGCGCATGATGACGGTGCACGCCGCCAAGGGCCTCGAGTTCGACCACGTGTCCGTCGCCGGCCTCGAGGAGGGCACGTTCCCGAGCATGCGCGTCGCCGACGACCCCGACGGCCTGGAGGAGGAGCGGCGGCTGATGTACGTCGCGCTGACGCGCGCCCGCAAGACGCTGCTGCTCAGCTCGGTGCGCGACCGCATGGTCAACGGCGAGATGCAGTCGCTGAAGCCGTCGCGCTTCCTGCGCGAGATCCCGCCCGACGTCGTCGAGAACTACGCGCCGTCGTGGCGGCGCTACGAGGCCGACGACGCCGGCAGCGTGACGTCCGGCTGGAGCGTCAGCCCCGACCCCGAGGCGCTCGAAGCGCTGCGCCCGGGCGTGCGCGTCCGTCACGACCTGTACGGCAACGGCCTGATCCGCCGCCTCGCCGGCCGCGGCATGAACGCGCGCGCGGTGGTGCGCTTCGACGACGGCGTCGAGCGCGAGTTCGTGCTGGAGTACGCCGGCCTGAAGCTGCTCGAGGACCTGCAGTTTTGAGCCCGCGCGCCGACATCGCCGCGGCGTTCGACGCGCTGCTGGCGCGCGCCGCGACCGAGGCGCCGGACCTGCTGCCGGAACTGGCGCAGCGCGCCTTCGCGGCGGCGACGCCGAAGGCCGACCTCGGCGCCGACGACGAGCAACCCTGGCACGGCATCGTCGGCCGCTGCCCGGCGATGCTCGCGCTGCGCGAGCGCATCGCCAAGTTCGCGGCCGCCGACGCGCCGGCTCTGGTCACCGGCGAGAGCGGCACCGGCAAGGAGCGCGTCGCCTGCGCCATCCACGCGCTGAGCCGCCGAAGCAAGGGGCCGTTCGTGGCTGAGAACTGCGCCGCGATCCCCGAGTCGCTGCTGGAGTCGGTGCTGTTCGGCCACAAGAAGGGCGCGTTCACCGGCGCGGTGAAGGACCACCCCGGCCACTTCGTCGCGGCGACCGACGGCACGATCTTCCTCGACGAGATCGGCGAGATGAAGCCGGCGATGCAGGCGAAGCTCCTGCGCGCGCTGCAGGACGGCGAAGTGCGGGCGGTCGGCGACACCAAGGCGCGCAAGGTCGACGTGCGCGTCGTCGCGGCGACCAACCAGGACCTGGAGGCGGCGGTCAAGGCCGGCCGCTTCCGCGAGGACCTGTACTACCGCCTCAACGTGCTGCGCCTGGAACTGCCGCCGCTGCGCGCGCGCGGCGAGGACATCGTGCTGCTGGCGCGGCGCTTCCTCGCCGAGGCGGCGGCGCGGGCCGGCCGCGTGGTCGCCCTGTCGCCCGAGGCCGAGCAGGCGCTGCGCGCGGCGAAGTGGCCCGGCAACGTGCGGCAGCTGCAGAACGAGATGCTGCGCGCCGCCGCGCTCGCCGAGGGCCCGGTCGTCAGGCCCGCCGACCTGTCGGCCGAACTGCGTGGCAGGTAGGGGGCGGCGATGGCGGACATCGTGCTGGCGACGCAGAACGCCAAATGGATCCACGCCTCGTTCGGCCTGCGCTGCCTGCGCGCCAACCTCGGCGAGCTGCGCGAGCGCGCCGTGATCCGCGAGTTCGAGATCAGCCAGCGGCCGGTCGACGTCGCCGAGGCGATCCTCGCCGAGCGGCCGCGGCTCGTCGGACTCGGCGTCTACGTCTGGAACGCCGCGCCGGCGCTGCAGCTGGCCCGGATCCTCAAGCAGCTTGCGCCCGAGGTCGCGCTGGTCGTCGGCGGCCCCGAGGTCAGCCACGAGTCCGAGGCGCAGGCGATCTGCCGGCTCGCCGACCACGTCGTGCGCGGCGAGGCCGACCTCGCCTTCGCCGACCTGTGCCGCGCCGTGCTGGCGGGGGAGGCGCGGCCGCACACGATCGACGCGCCGCTGCCGCACTTCCCGCAGCTGGCGTGGGCGTACGACGAGTACGACGACCGCGACGTCGCGCACCGCGTCGTCTACGTCGAGAGCTCGCGCGGCTGCCCGTTCACCTGCGAGTTCTGCCTGTCGGCGCTCGACGTGCCGGTGCGCAAGGCCGACACCACGGCGTTCCTCGCCCAGATGGAGCGGCTGCTGGCGCGCGGCCTGCGCAGCTTCAAGTTCGTCGACCGCACCTTCAACCTTGGCATCGCGCACGCGACGGCGATCCTGCGCTTCTTCCGCGAACGCTGGACGCCCGGGCTGTTCGTTCACTTCGAGCTGATCCCCGACCGCCTGCCCGACGAGTTGCGCGCCGAGATCGCCGCCTTTCCGCCGGGCGCGCTGCAGTTCGAGGTCGGCGTGCAGACGCTCGATGGCCCGACCGGCGAGCGCATCAGCCGGCGGCAGGACGTGCCGCGCATCCTCGCCAACCTGCGCTGGCTGCGCGACGCGACGGCGGCGCACGTGCACGCCGACCTGATCGTCGGCCTGCCCGGCGAGGACGAGGCGACGTTCGCGCGCGGCTTCGATCTGCTGTGGGCCGCCGGTCCGCACGAGATCCAGGTCGGCATCCTCAAGCGCCTGCGCGGCGCGCCGATCGCCCGCCACGACGACGCGCACGGCATGGTCTACGCGCAGGAGGCGCCGTACGAGGTGCTGCGCACCGCGGCGGTGCCGTTCACGGCCATGCAGGCGATGAAGCGCTTCGCGCGCTACTGGGACGTCGTCGCCAACAGCGGCAACTGGAACGCGACGCTGCAGCTGCTGCTCGCCGGCCCGTCGGCGCACGCGGCGTTCGCCGCCTTCAGCGCGTGGCTGCACGGCACGACGCGCGCCACGAGCGGCATCGCCCTGCACCGGCTGGCGGAGCTGCTGTGGCGCTGGCTCGTCGACGAGCGCGGCAATGCGCCGGCCGCCGTCGGCGCGGCCATGGCCGTCGACTACGCCCGCTGCGCGCGCCACGACTGGCCCGAGTTCCTGCGGCCCTACGTCGACGGCGCGGCGAAGCCCGATCGCAGCCGCAAGGCCGGTCAGGCGGCGGCGCGGCAGGCGCGCCACCGCGGCGTCGACGCCTGAGAGAGTGCGGAACCCTGACTCGGCGCCGACGCGCGCGCCCTCAATCGCCGAGCGCGCGCTGCAGGATGGCGATCGCTTCGCGCATCGCCGTCCGCAGGTGGTCGGCCTGCGAGCCGGCGGCCGACTGGATCTGACGGATCGCGGCGAGCACCTGCGTCTCGACCGACACGCCGGCGTCGGCCGTCGCCGTGCGCTGCTGGCGGGCCTCGCGGCGCTCGGCGCGCGCGAGGCGCGGCAGCGCGTCGGCGGTCAGTTCCTCGCGCTCCGGCGCGGCAGGCGCCGCCGCCTTGGCGCGCGGCTTCGCTTCGTGGGTCTGCAGGCCGAGCAGGCCGCGGGCGGAGTGCAGGGCGCGACCGGCGGTCGGGATGCCGTACAGTTCCGCTTCGGCGCGGAAGTCGCGCAGCGTCAGGTCCGGGTTCTGCTGCAGCTTGTAGATGCAGAACAGCACGCTGTCCTTCTGGTCGGGATAGCGGCGGCGCAAGGCCGCGAGGATGCCGTCCCAGGAGTCGGCGGCGTCGGTTGCAGTGGGTTCGTTCACGATGGGGACCTGACCATCGCGTTGCTGCTCCGGAGGTCGGAGCGCAGCGCGGGGGGGTCGAAGAGCGTGGCGAGTCCGCGGTCCATCGTCAACGGCGCGCGCCGATCGCGGCGGCGGCAAGGGGCGAATGCCCGACCGTGCGGGACGCGGTGGTTGCGTTGACGCCTTCCCCGACTACGCTTCGGCCTGCGGCGCAGCGGCCCTCTGCTGCGCTCCTCGCGGCCTCTCTCTCCTGCTCCAGGGATCCCCGATGCTCGCACGTTTCGCCGTCGCACTCCTGACGTTCCTCGCGGTGTTGGCGCTCGCCCGTCCGGCCGCGCCGCAATGATGAGGCGGTTCTTCGGCTCCCAGTTCGGGACCGGCCGGTGGTGCAGGCGGCGCTGCTCCTAGCGCAGGCGGCGGCGGTGGTGGTCCGCGCGGTGGCGGCATCGCGCTCGACTTCCGTCGCGGCAAGTCCGCCAAGAAGATCCTGGAGATCGACTGGGTCTACCCGGTGTGGAAGCCGGTCGACCAGCCGACGGCGCTGGGCGACGGCCGCACCGTCGTCAAGCAGACCGAGCGCGCGTTGCCGCTCGCGCAGGCCTACGAACTCGTCACCGACGGCGACAAGCGGCCGGTGCTGATCCTGCGCGAGTGCGAGCGCTGCAAGGGCACGGACCACGCGTTCCTCAGCCGCACGCTCGACAACGAGCAGACGGTGCTGCTGGCGCACTGGTTCCGCTGCGTCAAGCTGCCGCCGAACGTGCTCACCGACAACCATCCCTTCTACAACCTGTTCAAGCGGGAGAAGGACGGCGAGAAGGTCCCGCACCTGTTCTTCGTCGACCCCGACGGCTCGAACAAGGCGGAGCTGCCCGGCGACCAGCCGCAGACCGAGCTGTGGAAGGTCATGTTCAGCTACCTCGACCGCTGCTACGACGAGAGCGCCAAGGACGCGATCAAGGAGCTGCGGCAGGTGCTGAGCCAGTTCGACAAGCTCGACGCCGAGGAGCAGCTCATCAAGGGCAAGCTCGACAAGGAGGTCGAGAAGAACGGCCCGAACTCGCCCAAGGGCAACAAGCTGCGCGGCGACCTCGACGAGGTCGGCGCGACGCGCGCGAAGCTCGTGGCGCGCGAACAGGAGCTGCGCCAGCTCGCGCTGCGGAGCTTCCCGGCGCAGCCCGGCGAGAAGAAGGGCGCTCCGAAGTCGCCGGCCGCCAAGCCGGCGGCCGACGCGGGCCCGGCCGACAGCGGCAGCGCGAAGTGACGCGAGCCGCCGCTGCGCGGCAGCCCCTGGCATGATGTCCGCGATGTCGCTGCGCGCTTGGTTTCCTGCGGTCCTCGGCTTCGCGGCGATCGCGCTTGGTCCGCTCCTTCCCGGGCAGGACAAGCCGGCGCCGAAGGACGACGACGAGATCCTGAAGCTCGGCCGCGTCGACCCGTACACCGGCGGCGAGGCGACAGCGATGGCGCAGGCCGGCGTCGTCGCCTACGGGCCGTTCGCGTGGGCCGACCACGTCACCACCGCCGACGTCGATCGCGTCCTCGGCGAGAAGCGCTTCCTGTGGCTGGAGACCGCGCACTTCCGCATCGGCTCCAGCATGCCGTCGATCGGCTGGCCCGAGGACAACGACGCGCGCAAGCAGCTGCAGGAGGAGATCAAGGCGCTGCGCAAGAAGCTGCCCAAGGTCCCCGAGCGGCCGAAGAAGCTCGACCCGTGGCTGCGGCTGCACCTCGCCGCGCACCGCTGCGAGAAGGGCTACGCCGAGTACCAGCAGCTGGTCGGGGTGACCGACGCCGACTTCGCCAGGAACGGCAGCCAGCCGCCGCACGGCGCCTTCCTCGGCCTGCCCGGCAAGTTCCTGCTGCTGCAGTGCCAGAAGAAGTCCGACATGGCCCGCTACGTCGACCGCTTCTGCGGCGCCAAGGAGGACACGTCGACGCGCCACTACCACGCGCAGACCTTCCAGATGGTGCACGCGATGTCGGCCGAGGGCCTGGAGGGCTTCGACGAGAGCGGCCTGCACGGGCACATGGTGTACGCGCTGTGGCACAACCTCCTGAACGGCCACAACGGCTTCGCCTATCCTCTGCCCGCGTGGCTCGCGGAGGGCGTCGCGCACTGGCACGCGCGCAAGGTCAAGAGCGTGTTCCTCAACGTCCAGATCCGCGACGACGAAGCGGTGGCGCAGGAGCAGCAGGTGAACTGGCCGGCCAAGGTGCGGGCGCGCGCGCAGCACGAGGGCGCGTTCTTCCCGTTCGACGTCATGGCGGCGTGGAGCAACCCCGAGGAACTCGGCTACCACGGGCACGCGCAGTCGTGGTCGCGCGTCGACTACCTGCTGCAGACCGACCGCGCCAAGCTCGGCGCCCTGCTCAAGCAGCTGAAGGCCGTGCCGCCCGACGGCACGTACGAGGCGCAGGGCGGGCGGATCCGCGCGCAGGCGCAGAAGCTGGTGGCCGAACTGTACGGCCTCGATGGCCCGGCGTTCGACCGCGCGTGGCGCGAGTGGGTGACGAAGACCTACCCCAAGAAGTAGCCTCCGGCGCATGGCCATCGCCGTGCTCCTGGCCGTCGCCGCCGCTGGCGGCGTCGGCGCCGTGTCCCGCCACGTGCTCGTCGAACAGGTTCGCCTGGCTGCGCCCGATGCGCCGCTGGCCATCGGCGTGGTCAACGTGCTCGGGTGCCTCGGCTTCGGCGTCGTCGCGGCGCTGGCGTCCGGTCGCTGGCCGCCGGTCGTGACGGCGGCGCTGTTGTCGGGCTTCTTCGGCGCGTTCACGACCTTCTCGTCGTTCGCGCACGAGGGCGTCGAACTGCTCGCCCGCGGCCGCTGGCTCGCCTTCGGTCTCGACGTCCTTGGCCAGAACGTCCTCGGCATGCTCGGCCTCGCCGCCGGCCTGTGGCTCGGCGGCGTGTTGCGCAGCGCCGCGGGCTAGGATCCGTGCCGATGCGCCCACTCCGCGCCAGCCTGTGCGTCGCCGCTGCCCTCGCCGCCGCATGGTTCGGCGCGCGTGCGCTGCGCGCCGACCCGTCGCCCGCCGCACAGGCTTCGCCCGCGATCGCCCCGATCGCGCCGGCGTCGCCCGCCGCGCCCGCAGTCGCTCCGGTCGCGTCCGACCACGTCTACACCGGTTGCGCCGAGTCGCCCGACGACGTCAATCCGCTGACGGCGGCCAGCGCCGTCGCCCGGCGGCTGGTGCTCGCGCGCACGCACGACGGGCTGCTGGCCGCCGACCCGGCGACCGGCGACCTCGTGCCCGCCGCGGCCGAGCGCTTCGACGTCGCCGCCGACGGCGGCGCGTGCACGTTCACCCTGCGCCAGGGGCTGCGCTTCGCCGACGGCAGCGAGGTGACGCTCGACGACGTGCTGTTCCCGTGGGAACTCGCGCAGGCCGGCCACCTCGCGCTCGGCTTCGTCGGCGAGGCGATGGCGCGCGTCGCCGGCGTCGAGCGCACGGGCGAACGCGCCCTGCGCGTGACCTTCCGCGACCGCCACTACGCTGCCGTGCGCATCGTCGGCGAGGCGTGGCTCGTCGTGTCGCGGCGCTTCTTCGTCCAGCGCGTCGCCGAGCGCGCGGCCCCGGCCGCGCCGCCGGCGGTCGGCAGCGCCGAGTTCGCCGCGCTCCTGGCGCAGGTCCGCAGCGAATGCGGTCCCGGCACCGGGCCGTACCGGCTCGACAACGCGCCGGCGGGCCAGCAGGACTGGCGCCCGCGCCAGGACCTGCTGCTGCGCCGGAACGAGCATTCGTGGCAGCGGCGGGCCGATCTGCAGGCGTGGACCTTCGGCGGCATCCGCATCCTGTTCCGCGACCAGGCCGCCGCCACCAACGAACTGTTCGCCGGCGCGCTCGACTGGTTCAGCAGCCAGTCGCTGCCGACGCTGCTGCGCGCGCGGCCGGAACTGACCGCCGACTACCGCCTGCTGTCGTACGACCACGACGCGCTAGGCGTGTACCGCGTGGTTTGGAACGTCCGCCGCGGCCCGCTGCAGGACGCGCGCGTCCGCCGCGCGCTCGCGCGCCTGTTCGACGTCGCGGCGCTGCGCGAAGGCAACGAAGGGCTCGGCGCGGTGGCAGTGGCGCACTGCAAGCCGTCGGCGCCGGAGTGCCCCAAGGACCTGACGCCGCCGCGCTTCGATCCCGAGGCTGCGCGCGCGGAGTTGCGCGCGGCCGGCTTCGATGCCGCCGCCGGCACGCCGCTGCGGCTCGTGCTGCTGGCCCCGGTCGGCACCGAGGTGCTGCAGCGCATCGCCGACCTCTTCGCCGATGCCTGCCGGCAGGCGGGCGTCGAACTCGACCTGCGCCAGCGCGAGTTCGCGGCCTACGTGCAGGAACAGCAGGCGGATGAATGGGACGGGCTGTTGGCGCTGCAGTCGTTCCGGCCGTGGGGGGATCCGTGGGACCTGGTGCACAGCCAGGGCACGGAGAACTTCGGCGGCTACCGCAATGCCGAGGTCGACCGGCTGGCGGACGCCGCGCGCGTCGAGCCGGACGCCGAGGCCCGGGCGCGGTTGTGGCGCGCGATGCACCAACTCGTCTTCACCGACCAACCGGCAGCCCTGCTCGTGCACCCGCTGGCGTCGATCCTGCTGCACCGCCGCATCGAAGGCGCAATCGTCGGCCGGCGGGGCTTGTCCGTGGAGCGCGCGCGGGTCGCAGCCGAACGCGGCAAGTGAGCCGCAGGCGCGAGTGGGGTCACGGCGCAGGCGCCAGACCACTCGCACCGACGGTGGCCAGCATGCCATGCACGGGCTGGTGGCGGCCTGCTGGTAGCGGCCTGCTGGTCGCGACGCGTCCGCGGTAGCCGATCCTCGCCGCGTTCGGGCGGCGGACGGGGGACTGCTGCGCTGCCGGCGGGTAGGTGGTGGAGAGTAGGGGAGTCGAACCCCTGACCTCGACAATGCCATTGTCGCGCTCTACCAACTGAGCTAACTCCCCCCGTTCCGGCGGCAGCAGTCCGACCTGCGGCAGGCGAGCCCGCTGCAGGCCCCAACCGACGTCGCCGCGAGCGGCTGCGCCGGAAAGGCCGCGAGAAGTTAGCGGCGACGCCGGCAAGTTCAAGCGCGAACTCGACCTGCGCTGCCCGCGCCCGTGCCGCGGTGCACGCCGCGGCTGGTGCCGTCGCGGCGGCGCGCTACGCTCCAACTCACGTTCGACGCCGGATGGTCACGGTGGCACCGACCGCAGCGGCGCGCGCTGCGGGATGTCGCCGCTGGTGCGGACGCGCGGTTGCGGCGGCCCAGCAGGCCGCCAGGCGAGGGCACATGGTCAAGCAGGGTTCGTTCCTTACGCGTCTGCGTGAACGCATGCGCGGTCCCGTTCGAATCGACGCCGCCGGTGACGGCGCCACCGACGCGCCGCAGATGGTTGCGGCCGAGCGCGTCGCCGCGGATGGCTTCGACGGCCCGGTCGAGCAGCGCTCGACGCGCAAGCTGACCGAGCGCGAGGAAGCCCTGCTCGCCGTCGGCGGCCACTTCCAGGAACTGACCGCGATGCTGCGCGGCTCGCAGGCGCGCGTCGACGACCAACTCGCGCGCCTCGTGGCGTCGACCTCGGCGCTGCCGCAGCTGCCGACGCTCTCGCAGCAGCACCTCGAAGCGCTGCGCACGTTGGCCGCCCAGATGGAGCGACAGAACGTGCTCGGCGAACAGCTGGCGCACGCGATGGCGCGGCTGCCGGGCATGCTGGAGTCGGTCGAGCACGCGCTGGCCCGCGCCGCCGCCGCCGACGAGCGCACCAGCGCCGTCGTCCGCGACTTCCAGGGCACGCTCGATCGCGTGCAGGACGCCATGGGCCGCATGGTCGCGCACGGCGAACAGCACGTGCTGGCGGCGCAGGGCCTCGTCGCCCGGCGCGACCAGGAGTTCAAGGACCTGACCGAGGGCATTCAGGTGACGCAGCTGCGCGCCGCCGACGAACTGCACCGCGCCGCCGCCGACGGCATGCAGTCGCTGCGCCAGAGCCACGAAGACCAGAGCAACCGCCTGCAGCGCATCGTGCAGGAATCGGCGGCCGGCAACCGCGCCGTGCTGTTCGGCCTGGCGATGCTGGCGATCCTCACCATCGGCGTCCTGGCCCTGCGGCTGATCGCGTGAGCGCCGCGGCCGGCCGCCGGCTCTGGCTCGTGCGCCACGGCGAGACCGAGGGCCAGTCGTCGATCCGCTACCACGGCCGCAACGACGTGGCGCTGTCGGACGAAGGCCGCGCGCAGATCCGCGCGCTGGCGCCGCTGCTGGCCGGCGTCGAGTTCGCGCACGTCGTGCACTCGCCGCTGCGCCGCGCTGCCGAGTCGGCGGCGATCCTCGGCGAGCGCCTCGGCCTGGCGACCGCGCGCTTTCGCGTCGACGAGCGGTTGCGCGAGATCTGCTTCGGCGACTGCGAGGGCATGACCGCCGAGGAGATCGCGGCGGCCCATCCGGCGTTCTGGGCCGAGCATCGCGCCGGCCGCGCCGACGCGTTCCCCGGCGGCGAGAGCCGCGCCGGTTTCGCGGCGCGCGTCCGGGCGGCCATCCTGGAGCATGCGTCGGCGCCGTGGGCGGGCGACCTGTTGGTCGTCGCGCACCGCGGCATCGTGCGCCACGGACTGCATGCGCTGCTGGGCGAGTCCGGCCACGGCCTCGACCCGTACGCGGTGGCGCTCGGCAGCGTGTCGGTCGTGCGCGACGTCGGCGGCTGGCGGCTCGAAGCGCTGTCGCTGTTGCCGTAGGCGTCTGCCCCGCCCGGCCATCGTCGGGATCGTCGCCGCGCGCCAGCGCGGCCTTCCTTCGCGGGCGGCGATGCGCGATCCTCTCCGCCCCGCATGATCCACCCCACGCCGCGCCTGCGCTTCGCGCCGTCCCCAACCGGTCCGCTGCACCTCGGTGGCGCGCGCACCGCGATGTACAACTGGGCGGCTGCCCGCGCGCTCGGCGGCACGTTCCTGCTGCGCATCGAGGACACCGACCAGGCGCGCAGCACCGACGCGTCGCTGCAGATCATCCTGCAGGGCCTGCGGTGGCTCGGCATCGACTGGGACGAGGGGCCGGAGAAGGGCGGCGACTTCGGCCCGTACTTCCAGATGCAGCGCCTGGGGCTCTACCGGCAGGCCGCCGACCATCTGCTGGCCGATGGGCACGCGTACCTGTGTTACTGCACGCCCGAGGAGATCGACGCCGGGCGCAAGGAGATGGAGGCGCAGAAGGCCGGTTTCGCCGGCTACAACCGCCGCTGCCGCAGCCTGACGCCGGCGCAGCGCGCGGCGTTCGAGCAGCAGGGCCGCAAGCCCAATGTGCGCTTCAAGATGCCCGAGGCGCGCGTCATGCAGGTGCACGACCTGATCCGCGGCGACGTCGAGGTCAACACCAAGGAACTCGACGACTGGGTGATGCTGCGGCCGGACGGCGTGCCGCTCTACAATTTCGCCTGCGTGGTCGACGACGTCGGCATGAAGATCACGCACGTCGTCCGCGGCGAGGAGCACTTCCTCAACGGCATCAAGCAGCGCCTGCTGTTCGAGGCGCTCGGCCACGAGTGCCCGCTGTACGCGCACATCCCGCTGATCCTCAACAAGGATGGCAAGAAGCTCAGCAAGCGCGACGCCGACACCAACATGCTGGACTACCGCGACAAAGGCTTCCCGCCCGAGGCGGTGTTCAACTACATCGCGCTGCTCGGCTGGGGCTTCAGCGGCGACCGCGACGTCTTCTCGCGCGAGGAGATGGTGCAGGTGTTCCGCATCGAGACCATCGGCAAGGCCGGGTCCAAGTTCGACGAGGAGAAGCTGCGCTGGATGTGCGGCGAGTACGTGCGGCGCTGGACGCCGGCCCAGCTGCTCGAACGCAGCAAGCCGTGGCTGCAGCCGGTGGTGCCGGCGACGGCGCTGACGACGCACGCGGGCTGGCTGCAGAACGCGCTCGCGTGTTACCAGGAGCGCATCGCCATCCTGTCCGAACTGCCGGGCAAGCTCGGCTGGCTGTTCGGCGTGCCGGCGATGGACGAAGCGGCGGCGAAGAACCTCGCCAAGGACCCGGCCGGCAAGCAGTGGCTGCTGGCGTACGCGCAGCACCTGGAGGGCTCCAACCTGCCGCCGAGCTGGCCGTCCGACCGCCAGGGCGTCGACGTCGCCGTGCCGCTGCCGTCGAAGAAGGACGCGCCGGAACCCGCCTGCGCCTTCTGGACGCCGGCGGCGATCGAGCGCGACAGCCGCGCCTTCGTCGAGGCGCTCGGCGTCAAGTTCGGCAGCTTCGTGCACCCGGTGCGCGCAGCGCTGACCGGCACCGACAAGGGGCCCGGCCTGTTCGACGTGCTCTTCCTGCTGGGCAAGGACGCGTGCGTCGCGCGCCTGCGCGCCGCCGCCAGCCACGTCGCGCTCTGACCGCCGGCTTTGCTTGCCGTCAGCGACCGCGCGGCCGCGGCCGGTCGCGCGGGCCGTCGCCGACGGCCGCCATGAAGGCCTCGGTGAGCTGCCGCACGCGGCCCGGATCCGCGGTGCGGCCGACCGCGCCGGCGAGCCAGTCGGCGCGCGTCACCGGATAACCGCTCCAGCCCAGCAGCACGAGTGCGAGCGCGCCGACGGCGAGGCGCCAGCGCCGCAGGCCCGGCGACGGCAGGCGCCCCGGTCGCAGCCAGAGCCACGTCACCGCGAAGCCGGCCAGCAGTCCGCCGACGTGCGCGGTGTTGCTGACGAACGGCAGCAGGAAGCCGATGACGAGGTTCGCGACGATCGTGCCGCGCAGGCGGCGCGGGCCTTCGAAGTCGAGCAAGGCCAAGGCATGCCGGCCGCTGCGCATGTTGAGCGCGACGGCCGCGCCCATCAGGCCGAAGATCGCGCCTGACGCGCCGAGCACCGCTTGCCGCGGGTCGTACAGCAGGCAGACGGCGACGTTGCCGAACACGGCGCTGGCGACGTAGAGCGCGGTGAAGCGCAGGCTGCCGAGCGACTGCTCCAGTGCTGGCCCGAGGCTCCACAGCATCATCAGGTTGAAGACGAGGTGCACGGCGCCGCCGTGCAGGAACGCCGCCGCCAGCAGCCGCCACCAGTCGCCGTCGGCGACCAGCGCGGGCGACAGCAGGCCGTGTTGCAGCAGCAGTTCCTCGAACTCCTCGGGCGGGCCGAACATGCGCGTCAGCACGGCGAGCGTGCCGCAGGCGATGGCGACGACGATGGTCGCCGGACAGGCGTCGATGGGCGAGGCTTGGCGGCTCACGCGCGGCCGCCTTTGCCCCACAGGCGCACGCGCGCGAGCGCGCGGAACCAGCCGTCCTCGGGCGACAGGGCCACCGTCGGCTTCTGCGCCGCCTGCCGCAGCGCGGCGACCGCACCCGACGAGTCGCCGGCGCGCGCGCGCGCCTCGGCGAGCCACAGCCAGCTGCGCGGGCCGCCGCCGTGGCGGCGGGCGTGCTCTTCGAGCGTCGCCAGTGCGCGGTCGTCCTTGACCATGAAGAGGCACCGGCCGAAGACCAGCAGCGCGTCGCCGAAGGCGTGGCCCGGATCGAGCGCCTCGGCGCGTTCGCAGCAGCGCGCCGCCGCCGGCCATTGGTGCAGCGCGAACAGCGCGAGCCCGAGCTGGTGCCAGCCGCCGGCCATCGTCTCGTCGAGTTCGACGGCGCGGCCGAGGTGGGGGATCGCCTGTTCGTGCTTGCGCGCCTGCCGCAGCATGCGGCCGACCTCCAGGTGGCGGGCGGCGGTCTCGAACTGCCGCAGGTCGGCGAGCCGCAGCAGCAGCGCCTGCTGGTCGAGCAGCAGCGTCTGCCGGCTGCGGTGCAGCGCGCGCCGCACGAACGCCGGCGCGGGCGGGTAGAGCGCGGCCGTGGCGATGGCGCTGCCGAGCGCCCACGGCCACGCCGCCGACCACGCCGATGCCGCGCCCTGGGCGAGGCGCACCGCGGCGACCGGATCGCGGGCGTGGACCAGCCACAGCAGCACGGGCCACAGCGCCGCCGCCCAGACGAGGGCGAGCGGCAACTGGCGCGCGGCGTTGGCGAGGAACGGCGGCATCGGCGGCGTCAGCCGTTGCGCCCGTGGCGCGCTCGCAGCGTGGTCGCGGGCCGGCGGGGGCGGCGTCGTTGCGGCCCGTTCGCCCAGGGCGGGGACGCGGTGGCGGTGCGCCGCGGCGCGCGCCGTGACGTCGTCGCAGTGGTCGCCATCAGTTGCCCGCGCGCACGAACGTGCCCTTGTCCTTGTCCTTGACCACGCCGGGGAACTGCAGCACCTGGTTGTGCATCGCCACGTAGACGCCGGGCGCGCACACCTGCACCGCGAGCAGCGCCTCGGTCAGGTTCTGCAGCGCGTCGGTGTTGCGCATCACGTACGGCCGCATCGCGCCGGTCAGCACCACCGGCACGCGCACCTGCCCGAGCAGCTGCACGATGCGCTCGCCGGTGACCGCCAGCCGGTCGGTGCCGTGCACGATGACGATGCCGTCGTGCGCCTCGGCCATCGAGCCGACCGTGCGCGCGATCAGGTCGTGGTCCTGCGGCGACATCTGCAGGCTGTCCTTGTTCATCAGCGGGATGCGCACGATGTCGATGCCCTGCAGCTGTAGGCTCGCGAGCATGACGTCGAGCACCGACGTGCGGTTGTCGAGCACGCCTTGCAGCTCGTCGTAGGTCTTCTCGATCGTGCCGCCGGTGGAGATCAGGGCGATGCGCTTCTTGCTGGCCACGCGCGCAGCATCGCACGCGCGGCCCGCCATCGCCACGTCCGGCCTTGCGTGCCGACCCAGGTGTGCTAACCGTGGCGTCATGGCGTGGGCGCCGACGGTCGCGGTGGGTCTGGTGGCGGCCCTGGTCCTCGGCACCCTCGCGCGCCGGCTCGGCCAGTCGCCGCTGATCGGCTACCTGTTGGCCGGCGTGCTGATCGGGCCGCACACCCCTGGCTTCACCGGCAATGCGGAACTCGCCGCGCAGCTCGCCGACGTCGGCATCGTGCTGCTGATGTTCGGCGTCGGACTCGGGTTCTCGTTCGCGGACCTGTGGTCGGTGCGGCGGCTCGCCGTGCCGGGGGCCGTGCTGGCGAGCGGCGCGGTCGTGCTGCTCGGCGCCGGCCTCGGGCTCCTGCTGGGATGGTCGCTCGGCGCCGGCCTCGTCTTCGGCATGTGCATCGCGTGCGCATCGACCGTCGTGATCGTGCGCGGCATGACCGAACTCGGCCTGCTGTCGGCGTCCCCGGGGCGCATCGCCGTCGGCTGGTCGCTGGTCGAGGACCTGATCACGGTCGTGCTGCTCGTCGTGCTGCCGGCGATGGCGGTCGACGGCGCGGCCGACGTTGCTGCCGCCGGCGAGGCGGCCGCCGTGCCGCTGTGGCAGGCGCTGGCCGCGAGCCTCGGCAAGATGGCGCTGCTCGCCGCGGTCGTCGTCTGGGGCGGCGGTTTCGTCGTGCCGCGCCTGCTCGGTGTGGTCGCGCGGGCGCAGTCGCGCGAACTGTTCACGCTCGCCGTGCTGACCTTGGCGCTCGGCGTCGCCTACGGCGCGGCCGCCGGCTTCGGCGTGTCACTGGCCCTGGGCGCATTCTTCGCCGGCATGGTCGTCGGCCGCTCCGACCTCGCGCACCAGGCCGCCGCCGACGCGCTGCCGATGCGCGACGCGTTCGCCGTGTTGTTCTTCGTCGCCGTCGGCATGCTGTTCGATCCGGCGGCGCTGGTCGCAGCGCCGCTGGCGGCGCTGGCGGCGCTCGCGTGCGTGCTGGTCGGCAAGCCGTTGGTCGCGGTGTGCTTCCTGCTGCGCGCCGGCCAGCCGCCGCGCGCAGCACTCGCCGTCGCGGCCGGCCTCGCCCAGGTCAGCGAGTTCGGCTTCGTGCTCGCCGGCCTCGCCGTGAACCTCGGCATCCTGCCGTCCCTCGGCCGCGACCTCGTGCTGGCGTCGGCGCTGGCGAGCATCATGGCGAGCCCTGCGCTGTTCCGCGGCGTGCCGGCGCTCGAGCGCCTGATCCAGCGGCGCTGGCCGCGCCTCGGCCAGCGCCGCGCTGACGTCGACGGCGGCGTCGTGGCCGGCGCACTCGACCAGCACGTCGTGCTGGTCGGCTGCGGCCGCGTCGGCAGCGTGCTGATGGGCTTCTTGCGCGCGCGCGGCGTGCCGTTCGTTGCCATCGACAGCGATCGGCCGACCGTCGAACGGCTGCAGGCGCAGGGTGTCCGCGCGCTCTACGGGGACGCCGGCAGCCCGGTGCTGCTCGATCGCGCCGGCATCGCGCGGGCCCGCGCGCTCGTGCTCGCCGCCCCCGACGCGGTGACGCAGCGCCTCGCCATCGAGCACGCGCACGCCGTGCAGCCGGGACTCGCCGTGCTGGCGCGCGTCCACACCGACGCCCAGTTTGCCGCCTGCGCGGCGGTGGTCGGCGCGCGGCCGGTGCACGGCGAACGCGAACTCGGCCACGCCATGGCGCGCGAGCTGCTGCAGACGCTCGGCGCCAGCCCGATCGAGGCCGAGGCCGCGGTGCGGGGCGTCGGCACTGGCGGCGACGCGGCGGCCGTCGCGCCGCCGCGGTTGTTCGAGATCGCCGTGCCCGCGCACTCGACGGTGTCCGGTCGCACGCTCGCCGAGCTCCGCCTGCCCGGCGGCGCACTGGTGGTCGCCGTCGTCCGCGGCGGCCACCACCTCGTCGCGCGCGGTCCGACGGCGCTCGCCGGCGGCGACGTGCTGCTGGTGTTCGCCACCAACGCCGACGCGCTCGCCATCGAGGCCCGCGTCCGCGCGCCGGTCGATGGATCCGCCGCGACGGGTTCGTGAGCGCGGCAGGTCTTCCTGCTACAACCTCGGCCCGTGCGGTATCGCTCCCTCGGACAGTCCGGCCTCAAGGTCTCCGTCGTCGGCCTCGGCTCGTGGCTCACGTTCGGCAACCAGCTCGGGTCGGGCGACAGTGATCGCCTCGTCCGCGCCGCGTTCGACGCCGGCGTCAACCTGTTCGACACCGCCGACGTCTACAAGGACGGCGAGGGCGAGCGCGCGCTCGGGCGCGCGATCCGCGGCCTGCCCAGGCACAAGCTGGTGCTCGCCACCAAGTGCTTCTTTCCGATGAGCGACGACCCCAACGACCGCGGGTTGTCGCGCAAGCACGTCCACGAGTCGCTGGCCGCCTCGCTGCAGCGGCTGCAGACCGACTACGTCGACCTCTACCAGTGCCATCGCTTCGACCCGGAGACGCCGGTGCTGGAGACGGCGATGGCGATGGACGACCTGATCCGGCGCGGCCTCGCGCTGTATTGGGGGACCAGCCAGTGGCCGGCCGAGCGCCTCGCCGAGGTCGTCGCGCTGTGCGACGCGCGCGGGCTGCACCGCCCGATCGGCAACCAGCCGCTCTACAACCTGTTCGAACGCGGCATCGAACACGACGTGCTGCCGACGTCGGCGCGCTGCGGCCTGGGCCAGTTGGTCTACTCGCCGCTGGCGCAGGGCGTGCTGACCGGCAAGTACGAGCCGGGCAAGCCGCCGCCCGCCGGCACGCGCGCCGCCGACGAGCGCGCCAACCAGTTCGTCGGCCGCTTCCTGACCGACGAACGCGTGCGCAAGGCCCAGCGGCTCGTGCAACTGGCGCAGGCGCACGGCCTGACGGCGACGCAGGTTGCGCTGGCGTTCTGCCTACGCCTGCGCGAGGTCAGCAGCGTGCTGGTCGGCGCGCGCGACGAAGCCCAGCTCGCCGGCAGCCTCGCGGCCGTCGACGTCGAATTGCCAGCGCCGCTGCTCGCCGCGCTGCAGCAGGAGTTCCCGGCGTGAACGACGTCGCACCGCCGCTGCTGGGCTCGCCACCCGCGCCCGCACTGTTGCCGCCGCCGCTGCTGCGCCTGCCCGACGTCGCCGCGCTGCGGCAGATGGTTGCGCTGCGCTACGGCCCGCTCGGCCAGCGCGGCTGGGGCCCGACGCTGCGCGACGCCTACGGCTACGTCACGCCCGACGACGTCTACGAAGCGCTCGTCGCCGGTCTGATCGCGCCGGGCATGTGCTGGCTCGACGTCGGCTGCGGCCGCGAGCTGTTCCCCAACAACCCGACGCTGGCGGCGTCGCTGTCGCGCCGCTGCGCGCGCCTCGTCGGCGTCGACCCCGACCCGACGCTGCAGGAGAACCCGTGGGTGCACGAGAAGGTGGCGCAGCCGATCGACGCCTACGACGGCGGCGGCGCCTTCGACCTCGTCACGCTGCGCATGGTCGCCGAGCACATCGACGACCCCGACGCCTGCGCGCGCAGCGTGCAGCGGGCGCTGCGCAAGGGCGGCCTCGCGGTCGTGTACACGGTGTTCGCCGGCTCGCCGATGCCGCTGCTGACGCGGCTCGCGCCGATGGGGTTGCGCCACGTCGTCAAGTCGTGGCTGTGGGGCACGCAGCCGAAGGACACGTTCCCGACGCGGTTCCGCATGAACACGCGCGGGGCGCTGCAGCGGCTCTTCGCCGGCCACGGCCTCGTCGAGGAGGCGTTCCTGCGGCTCGACGACTGCCGCACCTTCGCGCGCTTCCGGTCGATGGCCGAGCTGGAACTGCGGCTGATGCGGTGCTGCCGCGCGCTCGGGCTGCCGTATCCCGAGCACTGCCTGCTCGGCGTCTACCGCAAGGCCTGAGAGCCCGAGAAGAAGAGACTCTTCAGGCGTTCAGGCTGCTGCTGGTGGCCGCTTTCGCGGCCACGCAGAGTCGGCGATACGAACTGCTTTTCAGGCTCTGCGCGTCGGCGCGGGCGCGCCGCCTCGCCGTCAGAAGGTGAACTTCGCGCGCGCAGTCTTCCACCAGTCGCGCCACGCGTCGGCGTCGGCGTGGTTTTCGCGCGTCAGCTTGCGCAGCGGGTTCTCGACGAGGCGCTGCACGCGGCCGCCGCCGCCGCGACCGCCGCCGGTGGCCCGGCGGCCACCGGTCGTCGGCACCTTGCCGAGCAGGTCGATCAGCGCGTCGACGCTGGCCTTGTCCTTGATCTGGCCGACGGCGGCGAGCCGCGCTTCGACGATGGCGAGCCAGTTCTCGGCGCGGTCGTTGCCGGCGAACACGCCGTGCGTCAGCGCCGGCACCGCCTTGGCGTCGCCGATCGCGCCGAGCGCCGTGCACATCGCCTGGATTGCCGGCAGCGAACCGTCCTTGTCGTCGATCTCGCGCGCCAGCGCGTCGCCGAGGTCGCCGACGGCCTTCGGCTGGCGCAGGCGGCCGAGCGCTTCGGCGATCGACTGGCGCACCAGCGCGTTCGGGTCGGTCAGCTTGGCGGCCAGCGCCTTGGCGACGTCCTCGCCGCCGACGGCAGCGAGCTTCTCGACGGCGGCGACCTTCAGCGGCAGCGAGGCCTTGGCCCAGCCGGCGTGGAAGTCGCGCAGCGCGGCCTTGGCGACTTCGGGGTCGGCGGGGGCCGGCGGGGGCGCGTCCTTGGCCTTGCCGACGTCCGCGCCTTGGGCCGAGGCGCCCCGAGCCGGAGCGCCCTGAGCCGGATTGCCGGCCGCCGGGTCATTGGGGGCGGGGTTCGCGGGCGAGCCGGCGGCCGGTCGATTGCCGCCCCGTCCGGCGCCATCGCCGCCTTGGCCACCACGTCCGCCCTCGCGTTGGGCCGTTGCGGTGGCGGTAGCCAGCAGCGCGATCAGAACGCAGGCGAAGGGATGCATCATGGCGCGCGAGTTACGGTCATCCGGCGGCGTTGCCCACCGCAGGGCGGGGCGCGCGGGGCGCGTGCGCGCCGAGGGCGCAGCCACGGCCGCTGCGCCCGGCGGGCGCGGCTCAGAGCCTGACAGACAATCGGTTTCTCAGGATCTGCGTGGCCGCAGTAGCGGCCAACAGGGGCAATTGGAGAGCCCGTATCCTGATTCTTCTCGGGCTCTCAGCGGCGGCGCTGCGCCGACGGCGGCGGCAGTTCGCGCAGCAGGATGTCGACGCGGCCGCCCTGGCTGGTGACGCGCTCGATCTCGAACAGCTCCGTCGCTTCGACGAGGCTGCTGAGCTTGCCATAGCCGTAGCTGCGGGCGTCGAAGTCCGGCTGCTGCGACATGATCTTGGCGCCGACGGCGCCGAGGTTGGCCCAGCCGTCGTCGTCTTCGCTCGCCTCGACGGACCATCGCAGCAGGTCGACCAGCTTGCGGTCGTGCACCAGCTCGCTCGCCGACTTGCGCTTGGCGCGCTCGTCCTCGACGTCAGCGCCCGGGCCCGCGCCGCGCAGGATGTCCGTGTGCACGAAGCGGTCGCACGCGGTCACGAACGCGCGCGGCGTCTTGCGCTCGCCGAAGCCGATGACCATCAGGCCCTCCTCGCGGATGCGGGAGGCGAGCCGCGTGAAGTCGCTGTCGCTGCTGACGAGGCAGAAGCCGTCGAGCTTGGCGCGGAACAGCAGGTCCATCGCGTCGATGATCAGCGCGCTGTCGGTGGCGTTCTTGCCGACCGTGTAGCGGAACTGCTGGATCGGCTGGATCGCGTGCTCCAGCAACTGGTCCTTCCAGCTCTTGAGGCTTGGCAGCGTCCAGTCGCCGTAGATGCGCTTCACGATCGCGACGCCGTAGTTGGCGATCTCGGCGATCAGGCCCTCGATGGCCTTGGCGGAGACGTTGTCGGCGTCGATCAGTACGGCGAAGCGCTTCTGCGGCGTGGCGGAGTCCATGTGGGGGCAGAGGGTAGCGCGGCAGTGATCCGAGCGCGTGCGCGAAGTCGGGTATGGGTGGCGCACCGCCGCTGGCCTCGCAGGTCCCCGTTCCGCCGCGCCGGCACGGCGTCGTGGCCGCGCCGATGGGGTGTGACGCCAGCGTCCGTTCCGGATAGTCCTTTACGCCGGGTCGCGTCCTCGAACCCCACCGAAGTACCGCATGCTGCCGCGCATCCCCCTTGTCTCGCTTGCTGCGTCGTTCGCAGTCCTGATCGCCGCTTCGCTCCCTGCCCAGACCCGCAGCACCGTGCTCGTCGGCCCGCCCGCGCTCGGCGCCACGTGCTACGTGCGCCACGTGCTGCCGGCCGGCAGCGTCGGCCACATCGCCGGCTTCTTGTGGTCGTCG